>DFIX01000026.1:0-12895 GCA_002371495.1 Eggerthellaceae bacterium UBA3686 | reverse complement strand
CCTGCTTCTTGGTGCCGACGAACAGGATGGTGCCGCCGTTCTTCGCCAGGTTGCTAACGAAGGTGTAGGCCTGGTCCATGCCGATAAGGGTCTGCTTGAGGTCGAGGATGTAGATGTCGCCGCGGCTGCCGAAGATATACGGCTTCA
Organism: Eggerthellaceae bacterium UBA3686; assembly: GCA_002371495.1. Taxonomy (GTDB): domain Bacteria; phylum Actinomycetota; class Coriobacteriia; order Coriobacteriales; family Eggerthellaceae; genus UBA9715. The sequence goes on along the minus strand of DFIX01000026.1, from coordinate 12,748 downwards.
TCTTGGGGTTCCAGCGGCGGGTTTGGTGCCCGAAGTGCGCGCCGGCATCGAGCAGCGATTGAATGCTGACTTTCGTCATTCTTCACTCCATTCGTTAGTCCTCTGCCTGCGGTCAACCCCGAAGTCCGCAGCCTTTTCCGGTGGCCACTAGCGGTTCGAGTCACGCAAGCATGTGTGATTAGAAACTCGGTTATTGTACACGAACGCCCGGAAGCGTGGACGAGAATTTGTGGAAAGTGGCGCGATTCACACAATGAGACAACGCTGCCTCTCGGTGAACGCTTCGCCCCAGGGGCGAAGCGTTCACGCACCCGTTGCCGCACCTACAGGTACACGCCGCAGAACTGGTCGACGACGTCGAGGAGGTCGTGCGGTAGGCGGCGACGCACCTCGTCGGCGATAGCCTGGGGAATGCCGTAGCGCGCATGCGCGATGCCGCCCGTGATGGCGGCGATGGTATCGCTGTCGCCGCCAATCGACACGGCGCGCCGAATGGCATCCTCGAAGCCATCGGACTCGAGAAACGCAACGATGGCATGCGGCACGCTGCCCTGGCAGCTCACGTCGAACTCGTAGCCGATACGTATGTCATCGATCCTAAACCCCAAGTCGTAGCCGTGATTGCACTCGACGTACGAGCGGATGTCGGCGTTGTCGTATCCTTCGCGGGCCAAAAAGACGCATGCGGCGGCGGCCTGCGCGCCCTTGATGCCTTCGGGATGGTTGTGCGTGACCTGGGCGGTTTCGAGCGCCAGCAGCTCGGCTTCCTCGACGCTTCGCGCGGCCCAACCGACAGGCGACACGCGCATCGCCGAACCGTTTCCCCAGCTGTTGTACGGCTTGGGGTCAGGAGTACGCAGCCATTTATGGAACTTTCCGCCATAGCCGGCGTCGTAGTAGCGGCGCCCGAAACCCTGCATCGAGGCGACAACCGCCCTCCGCAGGATGACCCGGTTGACACCCTCGAGGCTTTCGGACGCACCCGCCTGAGAGGCGAACGCAGTAGCACTTGGCCCCGCTCCCCTGTCGGGCATCCTTCCGCCCGCACGCAGCAGCGCGTGCGCAACTGCAATGGTCATGACCGAATCGTCTGTGAACGTCGACTTGTCCGCAAACAGCGGAAACTCGACGCTTTTCACGTTGTCCCACTCGAACACGCTACCCACCATGTCGCCAACCAAGGCGCCGAGCATGTTGCGCCCGTCTGCAGGCCTTTGCAGCAGTGTCAGGGCCTCGGCATATTTGGCAACACGAGCAAGGGCTTCCTGGTCTACCTCGTCAAGGCGGCTCAAGTCCGAATTGTGCTTGAGGTCAGCTTGCTTGACCTGCCTGGCAAGCGGGTCGGCAGCAATGCGCTCGACGTAGCTCATGTACGGTTCAGCCGGATCATGGCGCAGCAGCTCCAGGGCCCGCATGACGTCTTCGGGCATGCCCGCAGCGCGCAGCTCGTCGGCCGTTGTCGGCGTATCCTCCATGACGTCGTGAAGCAGCGCCACGCACACAGCACGCTCATCGCACATCTGTTCTGCCAGATGAAACGGGTGGAACACGTACGGCATCCCCGATTTGTCAACCTGGTCGCGATGCGCCTCGAAACACAACGAAAGCGCCTTCTTCGTAAGCGGCGTGTAGATCATGGACGCCCCTTTCTCTTAGCTTGTACGATCATTTGCGCACATTAATTCGCTTGCAGGTTACCTTAGCACCCAGGCTTCTACGCCGCGTCAACTCCCAAGCGACAATCGCTGTGCTGAAAAATGTGAAAAAGGGTCTGGCTTTTTTCGCATTTATTCGGACTACAGGAAAGACAATAAGCTACGTCCCCGTTGTCTGCGCTCGGACTCGCGGCCTTTCGCATTGCCGGGGACGGACACCTTCGGTTTTATTGGGAAGCAGGTGCCCATGAAGTAAGAATGTGGAAAAGGGAGACTCCCTTTTCCACATCATTACAGGTACTTGGAGCCGCGGGACTGCTCGACTTCGAGGATCGTGCTCGCGTTGGCGAGCTCGGTGTCGTTCAGGACGCTCTCGTCAAACGCGGCGGCATCGGTCGTGCCCTTGTACCAAGATTTGGAATTGAAGTACTTCTGCAGCTCGTCGCTCTGAAAACGCCTGCCGTAGCGCGCGTAGATTTCGTTTCGGGCGATGAACAGCTCGCGGTCGGAAAGGCCGCTGAGCTCCGACTTCGAGTAGCGATGCGTGGCCGAATCCGCCAGAATGTAATCGCCGCCGCTCGTCTTGGACGAAGACGCGGATGCGGACGACTTCTCCTCTTCGGGCTCTTCCCTCTGCTGGACAGGCGGATCCACGTAGTAGACGCTGTTCGCACGCTCGAACGACAGGTCTGCCGCCCGCTGCTCGGTCAAAGGCGACACGAGCACCGCAGCGCCACCAGCCGAATACAGGGCGCCCACGACATCGCTCGGGAACATAAGGTCCTCGGGGTATGCGGCCACCGTGACCAGCTGGCCGTCGAAATCGGCCCACGACCACGGATCGGCGAGCGCTATGCTGTCTTGGTTCGCGCGCGACTGCAAGCGCCCCTGGTCACCGGACGCCGAGGCCGTGACGGTCTCGGGCATGCTGAACTCGAGCAGGGCCAAAGGCTCGTCGGCCATGCTGCTGAAATCGCTTGCTAAGCGCGGGCTGATCTCGGCGGCGCGCTGGCCGTACGTGGTCAGGCGCAGCGTTCCCGAAAGCACCTGCATGCCCGCCTCCGCCGCTTTCTGGCGTGCTTCAGATTCGGCTTTCGCCTGATCGAACGTGGGCTCTGCGCTCTTGGACGACGCCGCCTGCGAACTTGCGTCCGAAGAGCTCGCGGAACTCGAGGCCGACGAGCTGGCGGCGCTTGCCGACGACGAGCTGGCGCTGCTTTGCGATGCGGCGGACGAAGAGCTCGACGATGCGGTCGAGACCCTGCTCGTCGGGTTCAGCACGAAAAACGCAATGCCGACGATGGCAAGCGCGCAGATGACGGCAAGAATGATGCCAGGAGCCATCGAACGGCGCTTGGGAATCGCGCCGTACATGGCCTTCGGCTGAGCCGCCCCCTGCTGAATCGGCGGCACCGACCGCCGGCTTGCGGCAGAAGCAGGCTGCTGAACGGGCATTTGCATGGTTTGCCCGGGGTTTGCGAAACCATCGCGCGCATTCGCAGGAGCACTAGAAGCCCGCCCGTCAATCGAGGGTAGATCGTTGAGTGCGCGGGTCTGGGCGCTCGAGATTCCAGCGGATCCCAATGCCTGCGTCACGGCGGCCGATGCGGCCACGTCGGCGTCCAACGCCTGCGTGGCATCGCTTGATACAGCCGTCTCGGCACCCGCCGCCTGCGCCACGCGCGTGCCGCATTCCTGGCAGAAGAGCGCCTCGGGTTCGAGCAAGGCACCGCATTTCGTGCAATACATAGGTCAGCTCCTGTCTGATCAGCCAACGCAATTGATCGCCCCGATTCTACCAGTGCCTTGCGCATGATTAGTGAAGGCCATCATGACAGCAGTACTTGTCCGAACGCGCCGGAGACATTCCCCGGCACGCTCGAAACGCCTACTTGCAGCAATTGCTCACCCATTCGATGAAATTCTGGGTGCTCGAGCCGGTGCGCTCGGCCATGGTATGGCCCTGTCCCCAGACGGTCTCGAAATCGACGTCGTCCACGCCCTCGGCCGCAGCGAGCGCGAGCGCCAGGTTGATCTCGGTCGCGCTGGCCGTATCGCCCTGTGCGATACCGGTGCGGATGCGCCAATGGACAGACGGCTTCGATGTGCCCGCCCCCTCGTAGGCGCTGCTCAGGTAGTACAGTGGATCGTAGATCTCTTGGCGGAAATCGCTCGTCTTGCCCTGCGCGTCGACAAAGGCGCGATCCTGCTCGTAGGCATCGGGATAGCTCGAATCCCAGTCGGACAATGCGGCGTACGCATCGGCGTTGGCAGCAGGCATTGCGCTTACAGCGCTCACCGCCCTTCTCGTCATTGGACTTCTGACGTTTGCGGGCCCTTGCATGCATGACGGCGAGGCGACGTCGGTTTGCGCGACCGCCCAACGGGTCGCGCTCGGGGCCAGCGTCGTGCTCGCAATACTCTCGATCGTGCGCATCTTCGAAACCGACGAGGGCGAGCGGCGCGGGCTCTCGCTCGGCTGCGCGCTCGTCGGCGCCTTCATCGCGGCCGCGCCAGGAGACCTCGTGGGGCTTTGCACCTCGCCGACCATGCAGTGCAACGCCGTGATGCGCCCGTTCGTGCTGTTCGTCGGCGCAGCCGTGTTCCTCGTTGGCGCCATCGATCTGACGCGTCGGCTCCTCTCGCTCAGAAAACGCTGATGAACAGGGCAACGTGCAAAAGTGCCATAGTGCAAAAGGGTCAGACCCTTTTGCACTATGGCACTTTTGCGCATCGCTATTCCGAAAACTGCGCGTTATAGAGCTCGGCATAGAAACCGCCGGCGGCAAGCAGCTCGTCATGGGAGCCCTGCTCGACGATGTCGCCCTCGCGGATGACGAGTATCAGGTCGGCGTTACGGATGGTCGAGAGGCGATGCGCGATGACAAACGACGTGCGGCCCGCCATCAGGTCGTCCATAGCCTGTTGGATGCGCTCTTCGGTTCGCGTATCGACCGAGCTCGTGGCCTCGTCGAGCACGAGCATGCGCCGATCGGAAAGGAACGCGCGCGCAATTGTGAGCAGCTGGCGCTGACCAGCGCTGATATTGCTCGCATCCTCGTTGATCATGCAGTCGTAACCGCCTGGGAGCGTCTCGATGAAATGGTGCGCGAAAGCGCGGCGGGCGGCTTCTTCCACTTCCTCGTCGGTGGCATCGGGCTTGCCGTAGGCGATATTTTCGCGCACGGTCCCATGGAAGAGCCACGTATCCTGCAGGACCATCCCGTACATAGCGCGCACATCCTCGCGCGCGATGTCTCGCACGTCCACGCCGCCAACCCGAATGGCGCCGCCCTGCACGTCGTAGAAGCGCATGAGCAGCTTCACGAGCGTGGTCTTGCCGGCTCCCGTCGGTCCCACGAACGCGACCGTTTGACCCTCGGCGACTTTGGCGCTGAAATCCTTGATGATGGCTTTCTCGGGGTCGTAGCCGAAGCGCACGTGGTCGAACTCGACGTCACACGACAGCTCGTCGGTGTCGACGCTCAGCTCCTCGACGGGCTCTTCCTCGGCCTCGAGGAACTCGAACACGCGCTCGGCCGCCGCTGCGGTCATCTGGAGCACATTGGCCACCTGCGCGAGCTGCGTGATGGGCTGGGTGAAGTTCTTCACGTACTGGATGAACGCCTGGATGTCGCCCACCGTGATGACGCCCTGCACGGCGAACACGCTGCCCATGATGGCTACGACAACGTAGCCCAAGTTGCCGATGACGTCCATGACCGGGCGCATGAGACCCGAGAGGAACTGCGATTTCCACGCGCTCTCGTAGAGCCGTTCGTTCGTGGCGTTGAACTCGTCGATGGCGGCCTGCTCACGCCCGAATGCCTTCACGATGGCATGGCCGGAAAACGTCTCCTCGATCAAGCCGTCGATGGCGCCCAGATTGGCCTGCTGCGCATAGAACTGTTTTTGCGAACGTTTCACGATAACGCGTATGCACACGAGGGACGCCGGCACGATGAGCAGCGTGACGAGCGTCATGACGACGTTGATCGAGAGCATGACCGCCAACACGCCCACAATGGTGACCACGGCGCGCAGCAGCTCGGAGATGCCCTGGTTGAGGCTCTGGCCCAACGTGTCCACGTCGTTGGTGATGCGCGAGAGCGTATCGCCGGTCGACGTGCGCTCGAAGTAGCCCACAGGCAGGCGGTCGATCTTTTCCGAGATCTCGCGGCGAAACTCGTAGCAGGTCTTCTGCGACACGTAGGTCAAGATAAGGCCCTGCACGAACATGCATGCAGCCGCACCCAGGTATATGGCCAGCGTAGTCAGAAGGATGGCCCAGATGGCTTCGAAGTTGATGCCGCCCGTACCTTCCACCTTAGCCACGATGCCGCCGAACAGCTCGGTCGTGGCCGTGGAGAGCACCTTCGGTCCGATGACGGCGAACACCGTGGAGCCGATGGCGAACACGAACGCCGCGAAAACGGCGAACTTGAACCGCCCAAGGAAGCGGACAAGCTTGCCCACCGTGCCCTTGAAGTCGCGCGGCTTCTCGGTGACGATCATGCGCCCTGCAGGGCCGCCGGGCCGGTAACCGCGCTTTTTGCGCTGCGCCGTCCGCTCGAGCTGGCGCGCCTGCGCCTCGTCATGCTCGCTCATCGATCGTCGCCCCCTTCCAACTGTGGCGATTTGGGGAGACTCCCCAAATCGCCATCGAGTTCTTCGGGAGAAAGCTGCGAGTAGGCGATTTCGCGGTACTGGTCGCAGGTGCGCAACAGCTCGGCATGCGCGCCCTCGCCCACTACGGCGCCTTCGTCAAGAACGACGATCTTATCGGCACGCATGACGGTCGCGATGCGCTGCGCGACGATGATCTGGGTTTTCCCTGGAAGGCGTTCGGCAAGCGCCTTGCGCAGGGCCGCATCGGTCTTGTAGTCGAGCGCCGAGAAGCTGTCGTCGAACAGCAGCGCTCGGGCGTTGGTCGCAAGCGCGCGGGCAATGGCCAGGCGCTGGCGCTGACCGCCCGACACGTTCGTGCCGCCCTGAGTTATTTCGGCGTCGAGCCCTTCCTCTTTGGAGTCGACGAGCTCGCGCGCCTGAGCCATGTCGATGGCGTCGAGGATGCGCGCCTCGGACATGCCGTCCTCGCCATAGCCGACATTCGAGGCAATCGTGCCCGTGAACAGGAACGCACGCTGCGGCACGTAGCCGAACTGCGCGCGCAGATCGTGCAGCGGCATATCGCGCACATCCACGCCGCCAACGCGCACCGCGCCTTCCGACACGTCATAGAACCGTTCGATGAGCTTGAGCACCGTCGATTTGCCCGACCCCGTCGACCCGATGATGGCAAGCGTCTCGCCCGGCTCCGCCGTAAACGAGACGTCCCGCAACACGTACTCGCTGTCATTGTCATACCGGAACGAAACATGATCGAACTCAATCCGCGTCCCGGAGTTGAACATCGAAGCAGCCCCCGCTGGAAGCTCCCCCTCGGGCGGGATGGCGGATGGGGTCATGAGCGATTCCGCAGGCACATTATTCCGATCTTCACTTAGATTAGGCGAGGACAAGCGAATGACCCCATCCGCCATCCCGCCCGAGGGGGAGCTTCCAGCCGGCTCGGTGATTGAGACTTCAGCTTCCAATACCTCGTCGATGCGGCCGGCGGACACGTCGGCGCGCGGGGCGATGATGGCGAGCATCGACAGCATGAGAAAGCCCATGATGATGACCATCGAATACGTGATGAACGCGATGAGGTCGCCGGTTTGGATATTGCCCGCATCGATCTGGCCGGCACCCACCCATACGATGACGACCGAGACGACGTTCATGATCATCATCATGCTCGGCATCATGAACGTCATGACGCGGTTCGTGAACAGCTGCGTGCGCATGAGCTCGGTGCTGGCTTCGTCGAAGCGCCTCTGCTCGCGGCCCTGCTGGCCGAACGCGCGAACCACCGACACGCCGGTAAGCATCTCGCGCGAGACGAGGTTGACGCGATCGATGAGCTTCTGCATGATCTTGAACTTGGGAACGACAATCACCATGAGCACGAGCACGACCACCACGATGGCAGCAATGGCTACGCCTATGATCCACCCCATCGAGATGTCCATTCGCGCGATCATGATGACGCCGCCGACCGCCAGTATCGGCGCATACAGCACCATGCGCAGCATCATGATCGACATCATCTGAATCTGCTGAACGTCGTTTGTCCCGCGCGTGATGAGCGACGCCGCCGAAAACCGCTGCACCTCGGCATCCGAGAACGACATGACCTTGGTAAACAGGCTCGTGCGCAGCTCACGGCCTATTTTGGCTCCCGTGCGCGATGCGACGAAGCCCACGAGCGACGCTATGAGGACCGAAAGAACGACGAAACCCATCATCTTCAGGGCGATGGTCAGAAGCGCGTTCATCTGCATAGCGTTCATGTCGTAGCCGAGCGAAGCGTACTCCGCCCGGGCTGCGGCAATAGCCTGCTGCTCTACCAGGCCTTCGTCGATACTCGAACCCGCCCCTACGAACAACGTCGCCATGGGGCGCGCTACCGCCTCGTCGAGCTCAGTTCGGTGCGCCCGCCCGTAATCGTTTAAGAGGTAGGTCCCTCCGTCGCCAAGATCGTAGGAGCCCGCAAAGAGCCGACTGGCATCGCCCCCGCCAATCTGCGCAGCAACGGCATCGTATGTAGCCGCGCTCAACTCGGTCGTGGAGGCATGGTCGACGCCTGCCTGTTGAATGCCCACATCGACGATCTGCGACGTGTAGTTTGGAAGCATGAGGTCGCAAAACGCCTGCCCCACGAGCAGCAGGAGCACGAGCGCCACTGCGCCCATGTGCCTGCCCAGATACTTGAATAGCCTCATGCGAAACCCCTCGTGTTGTTCCGCATAAGTTTACCTTTTGCACAATCGATTCGACATGACAACTTGTCGACAGCCCGCAAACACGTACAGAGGGCAGAACGGAGATGGGCCGCAGGACGTTCCTGCGGCCCGGACGGTTTTCGGTGACTTAGGCGATTCTTTGCTGCATTGGCAATTCGAACGAGCGCGAAGACCCTGTTATATCCCTATCCCGCTGCTCACTCGTAATGCCTGCGCACGCTGCCCGGCTGGTCCACACGGTAGCCGCCGAGCTCCTGCATGCGCGCACGGAACTCGTCGCTTTCGAGAACACTCAGCAGCGCCTGCACCATAGGCGTGCCCCACGCGTAATCGGGCACGAGCAAATCGTACTGTTCTTCGCAGATGGGCACGAAGTCCAAGCCGTACATCTTGGCCGCGGAATAGATGCCCATGCCAGCATCGGCCGACCCCGCCTCGACGAGCGCCGCCACAGCCGTGTGCGTGAACTCCTCGTGGTCGTAGCCGTAGATCTTCGAGGGATCTATGCCCTCCTGTTTGCATATATAGTCACTGAGGATGCGCGTGCCGGACCCTTTCTGACGGTTCACGAAGCTGCGCCCCTCGACAGCCAGGTCGGCAAGCGAGCGGATTCCCAAAGGATTGCCCGGCGCCACCATGAGGCCTTGCTGACGGTAGACGCACTCGACCTGGCGCACGCCGCCTTTCGGGAAATGCTTCTGGAGGTACGGTTCGTTGTATGCACCCGTCGCCTCGTCGAGCAGGTGGATGCCGCCGCAATGGTTCTCGCCTCGCTTTGCTGCGACGATAGCGCCCATCGAACCCACATGGGTCGATGCGACCGACAGCGCCGCATCGCGCGCATGGATGAACTGAGCAATCTCGTCTATGAGCGGGTCGTGGCTTCCGATGACCACAAGCGAGTTCTCGATGTCCTCGAGCGGCCGCAGCAAGCTCACGTCCACCTCCTCGCCAGCCTCGTAGCCCTCGACGTTCTGCGGCACGGTCATAAGCCCGTCGGCCTTCACGAACGACGTGACCACGCCGGCCCCGCGCGAGAGCGGGGTCGCCACGAGCTTTTCGCCCACCTTGCCCAGGCGCACGCGCACGAATTCCTGGTACTTCAGCGACGACATGCACGGGCGCGCAAGTGTGGCGCGCACGGTCGCTGCTTGCGGCACGTTGTTTCCGAGCAGCTGTTCGATGATGGGCTTTACGATCTGCTCGACCACTATGATGCCGCTGACGGGATACCCAGGCACGCCGACGATGGCCTTGGGACCTGCGCAACCAAGGATTGCCGGCTTACCCGGCTTTATGGCTATGCCATGGTATAGCACCTGGCCCACCTCACCGACAGCACGCGACGAGTAGTCATCGCGTCCTGCGGACGACCCGGCGTTCAACAGCGTGATATCGCATTCGGCAACAGACTTTGCCACGGCATCGCGCACGAGGTCGGGCTTGTCGGCGACGATGGGATACACCACCGGCTCGCCTCCCCACTGGCGCACCATACCCGAGAAGATGGTCGAATTGAACTCCATTACGTCGCCAGGCTTAGGATTGGCACTCGGGGCGACCACCTCGTCACCCGTCGGGATGATGCCGACGCGGGGCCGCGCGATGACCGGCACCTCCTGCACGCCTGCGGCAAGCATGGCGCCCATTGCAGCCGGCTGTATGCGCACGTTGGAAGTCAACAGCATCTCGCCTGCGCAAATATCCTCGCCGATCTGACGCACATTGCCCCAGGGCGCAATGGAGGCGAACAACGTCACGGGGCATGAGCCGAGATTCTCGACACCGTCACCCTCAGCGTAGACCAAATCCTCGACCATCACGACCGCATCGCAACCTTGTGGCAGCGGGTCGCCCGTATCGACCACGACGTAATCCTCTGGCGCCAGCGTAACGGGCGTCGTCGCAGTCGCGCCAAACGTGGCGCTCGCCGCCAACGCAATGCCGTCCATGGCGCACGCATGGTAATGGGGTGCCGAAATCGCCGCGTACAGCGGCTCGGCCGTCACGCGCCCAAGCGACTCGCCGACTGGCACGAATTCGGTCCGCGGTTTTGCCCCGCGCTCTTTCAAGGCTGACAAAAACCCGCCGACCGCCTCTTCGAGCTCAACATTGCTCAGGTATTCAAACGCCATGGTTTTCTCTTTCCCTCTATGCCAGCGACAAATTGGGGAGACTCCCCTTTTTGTCATTTTTCGTTAGAACAGGCGAACCATCACATCCGCGCCGGCGGGCAGACCCTCCTGGTTACGTGAGATGCAAAGGTACCCGCCAGCATTGCTCAACTGTGAAATAAGACCCGATTTCCCGCGCACGGGAATTGCCCGCAAGGTCCCGTCGTGCTCGTCGAGCCGCACCGGCACCAACTCCGCGCGGCCATGATTCGACGGCAAACCTTCGGTCAAGGTTGCGCTCATCGGCAATGTCCGCGCCGACGCCAAGAGCGGGCGGACGATTTCCAGAAACATGAAATACGCCGCCACCGGGTGCCCCGGCAGGCCAAAAGCGGGTTTTCCCTGAACGTCGGCGCACATGGTGGGTTTTCCCGGCTTCACGGCAATGCCATGGAAAAGCAATTCGCCCAAAGCTTGCAGCACACGCGCCGTGTTGTCTTTCTGCCCCGCCGACGACCCGCCCGACACAAGCACCATGTCGCATGCAGAAAGCGCTTCCTCGACCGTTGCGAGCAAAGCGTCGTAGTCGTCGGGCACAATGGGGAAAGTAAACGCATGCGCCCCGCACGCCTCGACCGCAGCCGACAGCATCGGCGCGTTGACGTCGCGCATCTGGGATGCGACGGGCGTCGCTTCGACGGGAACGATTTCATCTCCTGTCGAGACGATGCCGACCCGCACCTTCTTGCACACGGCGCACTCGGTAACGCCCAGACTTGCAAGCGTTCCCACATGGTGCGGTTGCAAAACGGTTCCCGCAGCTATAAGCACCTGACCGGGTTTAACGTCGTCGTTTTCGAACACGATGTTCTCGCCGGGCGCAACTGGGCGCGCCACGCCGATCGTGCCATCCCCGTATTCCTCGCAGTACTCCAGCATGACGACCGCATCGGCACCTTCCGGCACCTGGCCGCCCGTGGGAATGCGAACGCAAGCACCCGGCGAGCAGGCGCAATCGGGCTCGACGCCCATCTGGACCTCACTCTCGAGGTCCAAAAGAGCCGGCAGCGCATCGGAGCATCCAAACGTGTCGTCGGCCACGACGGCGAACCCGTCAACGGTCGAGCGATCGAACGGCGGCACTCCTTCGGCTGCAACCACATCGTGTGCGATGACGCGGCCTGCGGCTTCGTCCAAGCTGACCGATTCTTCCTGGACCGACAGCCTTCCAAACCGCGAAAGCGCCGTCTCGGCCGCTTGTTCCAACGTTACGACTTCGAGCATGCTAAGCCCCTCTCCCATCCTGCTTCGCAGGATCCCCCGAGAAGACCTACTTGATTGTTGACCCCTTACAGTATGGCACCGACGAGCGCCGAAATGGCGAAAAACGCCGCAAACGCGCAAACGACCAAGCGAAACGCCAACTTGTACCGACGGCTTATGTTCAGGTCCTTTAGCAGAGACTTGCTGCCCACGCAGAGGTGGACCGCCAGCACGACCGCCAGGCACGCAGTAAGAAGCGCCCCTGTAACAGTCGATAGCGCTACCGACATCCCAAAAAGGCGGATCGCCACCACATGGGCAACGGCGACAAGAGCAAGCAAACCACCCGTAGCCCACTTCAGCACCAAATGCCGTTTTTTGCGAGGGCTCGGCGGTCGTTCGAGGTCGGTAAGCTGCTCGCGGCTCGTAAAAATGCTGAGCACCACATGCACCCCAATAAGTACAACGCCAACCCAAACCAGCCATGTAAACGGGCTCAGGAAGCCGACAAGCCCCAGCAGGGTGCCCAACGTGGCGTGCACCAGGAAAAACACGACTATAGCCGCGGAAACGACCCCGTTTGCAAACCGCATGTCCAATCGCTTGCGCACAATGCCCCTTAAAGATAACGACCGAAACTTGCGAAGATTCTACCGCAGACTCCAACGATCTTGCACTGAGCCACTTCAAGCAGAAACGCCATAAAAGGGAGACTCCCCAATTAGCCATCCCCCCGCGTTTCCGCAGGCGGGGGCGCGCTCCGGCTTGGCTTCGGCTAAACCTAAGTGTATTGGTTCCTGACTACGCTTCGCGTATTCAGGAAATAGTTCTGGAAGCATGCGCGGGGGCAAGCTGAAGCTTGCCCGGC
>DFIX01000019.1:28885-104433 GCA_002371495.1 Eggerthellaceae bacterium UBA3686 | reverse complement strand
AGCTCGAGGTCGCGCTCAAGCAGCGTGAGCTCATGAAGTACGGCGAGTGCGCTTCGTGCGGCTACCCGGTCGAGGCCGACTACGTCATGTGCCCGAACTGCCATCAGCGCCTGAAGAACCTCTGCTCGACCTGTCACCATGCGCTCGACCCCGCGTGGTCGGTCTGCCCGTACTGCACCACGCCTGTTGGTCGCAGCACGTCGAGCCGTGCCCGTTCCCACACCCAAGCATAAATGTGAAAAAGGGGTCAGACCCCTTTTTCACATTTACATTCCTACGATAGAAACTAAGAGGTGCCTATGAAGGTTTTGTACAACGACGGTCACGTAGACGAGTGCGCCGAGGGCGAAGAGCTCGACACCCTGCGCCATTCGGCGGCGCATATCATGGCGCAGGCCATCAAGCGCCTGTACCCGCAAGCCGACTTCGGCTACGGCCCGTCGACCGATAACGGCTTTTACTACGACATCGACCTGGGCGATACCAAGATCACCGAAGAGGACTTTCCCGCCATCGAAGCCGAGATGCGCAAGATCTGCAAAGAGAACCTCAAGTTCACGACCTTCGAGCTCCCGCGCGAAGAGGCCGTGGCCCTCATGGAGGAGCGCCAAGAGAAGTACAAGGTCGAACACATCGGCGATCTGGCCGAAGACGCCCGCATCACCTTCTACCAGCAGGGCGAGTATATCGATATGTGCGTTGGGCCGCATATCCTCTACACCAAGGCGCTGAAGGCCTTCAAGCTGACGGCCACGTCGGGCGCTTATTGGAAGGGCGATAAAGACAACAAGATGCTCACGCGCATCAACGGCATCGCTTTCGAGACCAAAGAGGAGCTCGCCGAGTACGAGCACATGCTCGAGGAGGCCAAGAAGCGCGACCACCGCAAGATCGGCCAAGAGATGGAGCTGTTCATGTTCGCCGAAGAGGGGCCGGGCTTCCCGTTCTGGCTGCCCAACGGCACCAAGCTCAAGAACGCGCTCATCGACTACTGGCACGAGATGATGGCCAAGTACGATTACGACGAGGTCGAGACCCCGCAGATCCTTTCGCGCACGCTGTGGGAGACAAGCGGTCACTGGGACCACTACAAAGACAACATGTACACCACGCTCGTCGATGACGAGGACTACGCCGTAAAGCCCATGAACTGCCCGGGCGCGTGCCTCATCTACAAGAGCCGTCCGCGCAGTTACCGCGACTTGCCGCTAAAGCTCGCCGAGGCCGGGCTCGACCATCGCCACGAGCTGAAGGGCGCCCTGCACGGCCTGTTCCGCGTGCGCGCCTTCACCCAGGACGACGGTCACATCTACGTCACGCCCGATCAGATTTCCGACATCGTGCTCGAGACGGCGCAGCTGTTCGACGAGTATTACCGCCAGTTCGGCTTCGAGTACAAAGTCGAGCTCTCGACCCGGCCCGAGGATTCCATGGGCTCCGACGAGGATTGGCAGCGCGCGGAAGACGGCCTGCGCGAGGCGCTTCAGAAGATGGGCGCCGATTACATCCTCAACGAGGGCGACGGCGCTTTCTACGGTCCCAAGATCGATTTCCATCTGAACGACTGCCTGGGCCGCACGTGGCAATGCGGCACGATCCAGCTCGATTTCCAGCTTCCGCAGAACTTCGAGCTCGAGTACACGGCTCCCGACGGCACCAAGCAGCGTCCGATCATGATCCACCGCGCCGGCTTCGGCAGCTTCGAGCGCTTCATTGGCATGCTGACCGAGCAGTACGCGGGCAAGTTCCCGGTGTGGCTTGCGCCGTGCCAGGTCAAGGTTCTGCCCGTGTCCGAGAAGACGCGCGAGTACTCGCTCGAGGTAGGCCGTGCCCTGCGCGCTGCGGGCGTGCGCGCCGTCGTCGACGAGCGCGACGAGAAGATCGGCTACAAGATTCGCGAGGCCCGCGGCGTCGACCGCGTGCCGTACATGCTGATCTTAGGCGAGCAAGAGCGCGATGGCGGCTACATCTCGGTGCGCGATCGCAGCAACGAGACCGTTCAGAGCAGCCTCGAAGACTTCATCGCGAAGATCACCGCCGAAATCCGCGACCGCGCTTAACGGGCATCAGCGCATAGCCATCGCATTACGAGAAACCCCCGATTCGGGGGTTTCTTTTTGGGTGCTGTCCCGATTCTGTTTCAGATTCTGCCACAGCCCCCTGCCACAGCCCTGCCTTGTGTATATTCCGAGCATGGGCTGCAGGCCTTCATTAGATTGTGTACAATGTTTTTGATATAAGAGCCGAGAAGGAGGCATGAAATGACAGTACAGATCAACTCCGCCGATTGGCAGGAAAAGGTCCTCGATTCCGATAAGCCGGTGCTCATCGACTTCTTCGCAACGTGGTGCGGCCCGTGCAAGATGATGGCGCCGGTCATCGACGAGGTGGCGGCCGAGCAGGCCGGCCAGGTCGACGTCTACAAGATCGACATCGACGAGAACCCCGACATCGCCCAGAAGTATGGCATCATGAGCATCCCGACGTTTATCGTCTTCAAGAACGGCGAGCCCGCAGCCCAGACGCTCGGCGCACGCCCCAAGGAGCAAATTCTGGCGATGCTGTAAGCACCGCACGGCAACAGGTACGGTTCATTTGGAGGACCCGCTTCGGCGGGTCCTTTTCGTTTTGGGAGTGTGATAACGGGGGCGTAGCCGATGTCACGCTTTTGCGAGATCCTCCAGAAAAGGATGCCAATCAAAAATGTGACGACGGGCCCGTCCCCATTGTCACATGCGGGACGAGCATCTTGGTCTATTTCAACCGTTAAATATATAAGTGCAGAAATAAATTCATCTCTGAATATAACTTTTCGAAGCAATTCGACTTTGCATAGGATAGAATTCGTTTATAGCGAGACCGCAATATACTAATGAGCGGTTATAGCAGCATTCGAATCAAGAAGGGAAGGATCATGGAAAAGGCAGCAAGTGGCGGTTGGCTCAAGCGCGCTTGGGCGATGGCGATCGTGGCGGTTATGTGCGCCGTGGTCATGGGCATAGCCGGTTGCGGCGGGTCGAATGCCGCACCCGCTTCGTCCGGCAGCGGCAGCTCGGCATCGGGCTTCGCTTCGGCGGAGGCTTCGGGCTCGGCGAGTGCACCTGCGAGCGCTGAGGCGTCGGCTTCGGGTGACACGGTGAGTTTCACCGACTCGGCGGGACGTACGGTCGAGATTCCGGCGAATATCGAGCGCGTGGCGGTCACCGGGCCCATCTCGCAGATGTTCATGCTGACGTTTGCGCCGCAGAAGATGGTCGGGCTTTCCAACGAGCTATCTGACACCGAGATGAAGTACGTCGGCAAAGAGTACGGTGCGCTTCCCGTGTACGGGCAGATTTACGGCGGCAAGGGCGACTTCAACAAGGAAGCCGTCGCAAGCGCCGACCCGCAGCTGATCTTGGATATCGGCGAGGCCAAGAAGAGCATCGTCGAGGACCTTGACGAGATCCAAACGGCCACGGGCATCCCGTGCGTGCACGTAGAAGCCACGATTGATACGTACGACAAGGCTTACACGATGATGGGCGAGCTTTTGGGCGAGCCTGACCGCGCCAAGGAGCTTGCCGACTACTGCGCTGACGCCTATGCAACCACCAAGGCCGGCCTCAACGGTGTGACCGAGGCCAACCGTGTGCAGGCCCTGTACCTGCTCGGCGATGCGGGCCTGAACGCCATGCCGAACGGCTCGTTCCAGGGCACCGTCTTCGATTGGGTCGTCGACAACCCGGCTGTTATCGAGAATGCGGGTGGCAGCGGCCTGGGTGCCGAAGTCAGCTTCGAGCAGATCGCCATGTGGGATCCGCCGATGATCGTCTTCGGACCGCAGAGCGTCTACGACAAGGTCGCCGACGACCCGTCGTGGCAGACCCTCAAGGCGGTCAAAGACGGCAACTACTACGAAGTTCCTGGCGAGCCCTACAACTGGCTCTCGTCGCCCCCGGGCGTCAACCAGATCCTGGGCATGCAGTGGTTTGCCCGCCTGTGCTACCCCGATAACTTCGATAACGGAATCGAGGATGTCGTGAAGGGCTACTACAAGACCATGTACGACTACGAGCTCACCGACGACGAATGCAGCGCGCTGGTGAAGAACTCGGTTCCCAAACAGTAAGGCAGTAAGCGCTTCCGCAATTGGGCGAGCGCGACTGACGAAAGGTTACGCGTGACGACCGGCCAGAACACAAACTCGCATGCCAGACGCAAAAGGGTCGCCAACCTCATCCTGGTGGGGTTGGCGATCGTGCTGGTCGCTCTTGCCGTGCTGTCGTTCTTGGTGGGTAGGTACCCCATCAGCCCCGACAAGGTCGTCGCCATGCTCGCGGGCCAAGTTTTTCCGGTTGATCCGTTCTGGACCGACCAGGAGGCGACCATATTCTTCAACGTGCGCCTGCCGCGTGTGGTCATGGCGGCGCTTGTCGGCTGCTGTCTGGCCTCTGCTGGCGCGGCGTACCAGGGCACGTTCCAAAACCCGCTCGTATCGCCCGACATCCTGGGCGCGTCCCAAGGCGCCGCTTTCGGCGCGGCCGTGGCCATTTTGCTGGGGTTCGCGAGCTTCGGCGTGTCGGCGATGGCGTTCGTGTTCGCCATCGTGACCGTGCTCATCGTCATCGCTGTGGCGCAGGCTGCGCGCGGTAACCAGGTGCTGACCGTGGTGCTAGCGGGCGTCATGGTCAGCTCGTTGTTCTCGGCAGGCGTGTCGTTCACGAAGCTCATCGCCGACCCCGCCGACCAGCTTCCTGCCATCACGTATTGGCTCATGGGAAGTCTCACCTCGGCCAAGCCTGCCGACGTGACCATGGCGTTCCCCCCGATGCTTGCGGGGCTTGTCGTGTTGTTCGTGCTGCGCTGGAAGATCAACATCCTGACCATGGGCGACGACGAGGCCTCCACGATGGGCGTCAACACCAAGGCGCTGCGCGTGGCCATCATCCTTGCCGCCACGCTCGTCACGGCGGCAAGCGTTGCCGTCACCGGCATGATCGGCTGGGTAGGGCTCGTCATTCCGCACCTTTCGCGCATGCTTATCGGAAGCGACTACCGTAAGCTCATGCCCGCGAGCATGCTCATGGGCGCCGCCTTCCTGCTTTTGGTCGACGACGTGTCGCGCCTTGCCACGACGGCCGAGATTCCCATAGGCATCCTCACGGCGTTCATCGGCGCGCCGTTCTTCCTGTACCTCATCACGCGTGAGGGGAGGAAGCGCAAATGAGCGTGAGCATCCACGACCTGGATTTCAGTTACGGCTCGCATCATGTGCTGAAGGGCATAAACGTCGACGTTGCCGATGGCACGCTCGTTAACGTCTTGGGTCCCAACGGCACGGGCAAGTCGACGCTGTTCCGCTGCATCCTGGGCCTGAACAAGAACTATCGGGGCACCATCATCGTCAACGGCAAAGACATTCGCGCGCTCAGCATCCGCGAGCGCGCCAAAGAGATGGCTTACATCCCCCAGTCGCATAAGCCCGTGTACGATTACGCTGTCCTTGACGTCGTGCTGATGAGCGCGGGCGCTTCGGCCGGCATGCTCTTCTCGCCGAAGCAGGTCCATGTGGACCGTGCCTATGGCGCGCTCGAACGTGTGGGCATCGGGCACCTGGCCGACCGGCCCTATACCCAGATCTCGGGCGGCGAGCAGCAGCTTGTCCTTATTGCCCGCGCCCTCGCGCAGAACGCCAGCACCATCATCATGGACGAGCCGACTTCGGCCCTCGATTACGGAAACACCGTGCGCGTGCTGTCGCGCGTGCGCCAGCTTGCAGAAGAGGGCCTTACCGTCATCCAGTCGACGCACCAGCCCGACCAGGCGTTCCTGTATGCCGACAAGACGCTTGTCCTGCACGAAGGCGAAGTGCTTGCATACGGCACGCCCAAAGAGACCATCACGGCCGGCCTCATCAGCAAGATCTACGGCGTCGACGTAGAAGTGAACTCGCTCTACGACGACAAGGTCCGCGTCTGCGTTCCCACAAACGAGATCGAGCACAAATAATCATCTGTGGGCCTCCCAAAAAAACGTTTAGGGAGACTCCCCAAACGTTTGGGGAGACTCCCTAAACGTTTGGGGACTGTCCCTAAACGTTCAAACACTAGAGCAGTCTCCTCAAACGCATTGTCGGCAAAACCATCTGCGGTAATCGATGCCCCCGTTGTCAGTCAAATGCCTTAGGAACGCTCGATTTACTGCCTCTTTTCACCGGAATCGTCGAATGATGACAAAACTTCGGATTTCAGAGACAAGATTGCGTTCGTGTCTTTGCAAAACCCCAGGTGGTGAATTGCTTGGGATCTTGATGTAAATGAAGCGGAAACTACGCTGTTTGAATTATGCCTGGTCAGAAATTATTGGTTATTATGGTCATGTATCTAAAGAAAGAAAATTTGTCATTCTTCAGGGAAACAGACGAACAAACGATTGCGCGCAGGCAATCGGTTTGAGGTAAACGGTTACAAGAGCGGCGTCTGCGTTGTATTATTAGCTAAATAAACCGCATTTGTTGGGAGGCTCTTATGCGCGGTAAGCTGTTTGGCCGTATCATCGCGTCAATCGTGCCCGTGGCGCTTGCGATCTGCATTGTCCCCGGAGTGGCCGCGGCCGCCGAAAGCAGCGCGGGGGTTTCGGGCGGTCTAGAGGCGGGGTCGTCGAGCGGTTTGACCGCTGCGAGCGCGCAGATCAAGACCTATGCAGTAACCGCCGCAACAACGAAAGCGCCCAACCCGATGAAGGCTTCCGCGAAGTCATCGAGGATAACGCTCAGGTACGCCCTTGTGAAGAAGGGCAATCAAACCATCAAGAAGTCGAAAGCCTTCTCGGTGTCGAAGGCCCAGGGTAAGGTGACGTTCAAGAAGAAGTCCGGCAACGCGAAGATTGCCGTATCCAAAGACGGCAAGATCACGGTGAAGAAGGGGCTGAAGGCGGGCACTTACAAGGTGAACGTGCTGGTGAGAGCAGCTGGCAATGCTAAATACAAGGCTGCTAGCAAGACCGTCACTCTGAAGATCCGCCTGCGTGGCGACATCAAGGGCAACATCAGCTACACCACCGGCGAGAAGATCTACCACGTACCCGGGGACAAATATTACACCCGCACCCACATCGACGAGAGCGAAGGCGAGCGTTGGTTCGTCACGGAACGGCAGGCTAGAAATGCCGGCTGGAGGCATTCGTACGTGTAAGCATTTTGGAGCGTAAAGGCGCACGGAGCCCTGCTGAATTCCAATGCCGGGCGAAGCAATAGCGTATGAAGGGCGCGGCGTTGCGGAAACTCTATGGCGGGTGATGCGCGCGTATGAGACGCGAAGGCGATGAGATACTGTTCGAACGGCTGGTCGCGGGCGACCAGGAATGCTTGCGCCCGCTGATGGAGCGCTACGGCGATACATGCACCTTGTACATCAACGGCTACGTTCGCGATGTCGATGCCGCCGAGGACCTGATGATCGAGGCGTTTTCGCGGATGTTGGCGAAGCGCCCGCGCCTCAATGCCGGCGGGTTCAAGCCCTACCTGTACAAGACGGCGCGCAACTTGGCGCTGCGCCATATCCGCCTGCGCGGCAGGTTCATGAGCATGGAGGACCTAGGCATAGAGTCGGAAGGCGGCGAGCGGGTCGAGGACGGCATACTGCGCGACGAGCGCTCCCGTGCGCTCTACCGCTGCCTCGAGAAGATCGCGCCCGATTACCGCGAGGCGCTGTACTTGGTCTACATCGAGGAAATGAGCTACGATGAAGCGGGGGCGGTCATGCGCAAGGCGCGCAAGCAAGTAGACAACTTGGTGCAGCGCGGAAAGCGCGCTATGAGGCCTCTGCTCGCGAAGGAAGGCATTGGATATGAGGTCGACTGACGAACGCATGAGCGAGGTGTTGGGCCGCGCTCGGATGCGCGAGGTGGAAACCCGTCGCAGGCGGAAGCGTGCAGCGGCTCTTTGCGGCGGCGCTTTGAGCATCGTCATCGTGGTCGCGGTAGGCATTGGCGTGGCGTCCGCCAACTTGTCTGGCGCTCCTGCGTCAAGCGGACTGTTCGGCCTCATGGGAAGCGTGTTTTCCGACAGCTCCGCCCTGGGCTACGTCGTCGTGGGGGTCCTGGGGCTCGTGCTCGGCGCTGTGGTGACTGCGCTCGCTTACCGGTTGGGAGGCGCTCATCGCACCGACGCGCCCGATGAAAAGGGCGTTTCCAACGACGAAGGGTGTCAGCCGTGATATATAGCGCATCCGAAGCCGTCCAGCTGCTGGCCTTGACCGCGCTCTTCGTGCTGGCACTCGTGCGGGCGCTGCGCTCGCGCAACGTGGCATGGCTTTCGGTCGTGTGCTTCTTCGCGTGCATGCTCCTCGGCAACGTCTACTGGTATGGATACCTGGCCGTCTTCGGCGACACCCCGCATTACTCCTACATCGCCGACCTCTCTTGGGTGGCCGGTTACGTCTTTCTTACGTTGCTGCTGGTCGAGTGCGACCAGCGCCGCAGCGTGGCCGCCCCCGTTCCGGCCGCGTGGCTTGTCGTGGCGCTTTGCGCGGCGCTGTGCGTCTTCTACATAGTCGTGAGCGGCGACCCTCTGCTCAACATCGCCGACAACGGGCTCGTCGCCGCAATCGGCTTCTTTGCCGTGCGGGGTATCGCTGCGCGGGCTGGCGGGGCGTCCGAAGATCGTCCGGAGCGCAGGTGCTTTTCGGGCAATAAGGCGTTTCATTGGGCCGCGCTCCTGTTCGTCGTCGCCGAGCAGGCCCTTTGGCTCTCGTCGCTGGTTCCCGACCCAAGCCCTGGCTCTGCGGTCTATACCGTCTTCAACTTCGCGTTGACGGCGTCCTATGCGTCGATCCTCGCATGCGCGTGGAAGTCCGAAGACGCGTGATGTACATCGAGAACATATTCGTGCTCGTGGCGGCTCCGCTCATAGCGTGCCTTTTCTGCGTCCGCGGGCGTCCGCGACTCGTCGTCGCGGGGCTGCTCGTCGGCATGACCGCCTGTCTGCTTTCGGCTTACGTGAGCTCCTTCGCCGCGCAGCTAGTCGGAATCGATGCGGTGCGGGCGGCCGTCGAAATCGCGCCTGCCGTCGAGGAGATGGCCAAGTTCTTGCCCCTGCTGTTCTACCTCGTGATCGTCGGCCCCGATCCCGAGGACGTCGATCTCGCGTTCATCATGGTGGCCGTGGGGTTCGCCACGATGGAAAGCGCCTTCTATCTGAGCGAAAGCGGCCTGGCAAGTCCCATGACGTTGCTCCTGCGCGGCTTGGGAACGTCGATGATGCATGTCGCGTGCGGCGTCGTCGTGGGTTTTGGCCTGACCCGTGCATGGAAGCACCCATGGCTGCGCGCGGCCGGCACCTTTGGCCTGCTTTGCCTGGCCATGACCTATCATGGGGTCTTCAACCTGCTCGTAGCCGCAGGCGATCCCGCCCGCATCGCCGCCATCGCGATGCCGCTTGTCACGCTGACCGCCCTGCTCGCAGTCAGGCGTTACCGCAGATGAGATGCCGATAGCAAACGCCGGTGCCTTGTTCGAAGGCGCTTCATGCGACCTTGCGTCCGGCTCTATTCGGCAACCGCGCTGTTGGCTGCCGGGCCCGACGTATAAGCTTGCGGAAGCACCCCTCGCCTCGCTTGCTTCGATAGCCTTCGCCGCGCAATCCCTTGCCCCTGCGCCAAAGCCAGGGCAACTGGCTGATTAAACGGCTCGTTGATCGGGCTTGAACGATCGAGCCCATCCAAATACGGCAATGGAGCCGACCGCTGCGCCGAAGAATCGTCTTTTTTCGGAAAGATGCAAAAACAGGTGAGGATTTCCGCTCGCCCGCGAATCTAGGAGATGAACGGATGCGCTATCGGCGAGAGGAGACATTGCCATGCGCAGTACAGAAGAGCGAATGCTTGCCGTACGGGGGCGCTCGAGGCGCCTGCGGCGGCATCGGGGCGAACGTACGCTTGCCGTGCTTGTGTTGCTTATGGCGTTTCCGCTGGTTGACCTGGCAGGGCGGTACGCGGCGGGCAATCTGGGCGTAACCCCTGCAACGGATAGCGGGCTGTTCGGCGCGGCGTCGCTGTTCGGCGCGAGCGCGGGCGGCTATGTGCTCGCGGCGGTGGTCGCGGCCATCATCGCCGTGGCGGTGACTGCGTTGCTCATGATGCGGCATCGGGCGAATGAGGAAAAACCCAGCGCCCCCGACGCCGCACCGCCTTCCTCTTCCGAGAACGATTCGCACGCGCAATGACGAAAGGACCCCCCATGGCAACCTATTTCGCTGATCCGCTGTTTGAAGATGACGATTTCGGGCCAATCGACGTGGCGTTTAAAGCTAGCCCGCCCGAGCCGGCATCCGAGGAGCCTTCGATAAACGAGGCGACGGGCTTGCCCATGCTGTCGCGCCGCGCGATGCTCGGCGGCCTTTTCGCATCGGCGCTCGCGGCGGCTGGCATGATGATGCTTCCCAAGGAGCGCGGCGGCGTGCTCTTCGCAGGCGTTGGCCAACTCGGCGCTCAGCGCGCCTACGCCGCGAGCAACAACATATGGTCCGGCTCGTTTTCGTTCAAGGTGGTCGGCGCCGATGAGGTCGGCATCCAGATACTGGATGTGTCGGGTTTGTCGAATCTCGACGAAAAGGAAATCCAGGACAAGGCAAAACCCGTCGAAAACGCCACCGTCACCCTGAATTCGCTCTATAACGGCAAGACGGTATCGGGCCAGACCGACGAGGAGGGCAAGGTTATCCTCTCGATCCGGGAGCTTGCGTTCCCGACGCTCGGCACCGACGGCGTCTACCGCGCAAATTGCGAGATGGGCGTGACCACCGAGGATGCGCGCGTGAAGATGCGCGACTTCTCGACCGGCCGCGTGTGCCTGGAAGGATCCTACGGCTACATCATCGGCACGCACAAGGCCGATTCTGCCGACGTGTACATGGAGCGCTGCACGTTCGACGACTGGGACATCCACTACTCCAAGCTCACGTTCCTGCGCAGCAAGGTGAACGAGGACAAGCACGTCATAGCCGTGCGCATAAAGGGCGCGGTATCCGATGTGGGAGTGTCGATGGAGGTCCTCGATGCCGCAGACAAGAAAACGGTGGTGCTGAAGAAGCGGAGCGTCACTGCGAGCTACGATTCCAAATCGGGGCTGGCCACGTGCACGTTCGAGGGTTATTTCCTGAACGCCCGGCATGCTGATTGCATTACAAAGGACGACGTCATCATACGCATCACGCTGACCTATGGGGGCAAATCGTATCAGAATGACCTCGAGATGCTCATCGAGGATACGCCGTTCGACGAGGCGACGGTCGGAAAGCCCATCCTGCCCCTCACCACGAACCCGAATGCCGCGTTCAGCTTCAAGACGGAGGCCCAAGACAAGAAGAAGTGGCCGTGCTTCAACGGGTTGGGCTTCACCGTGCTGGATGTGTTTCCCCCGGTGCAGATCTCGACCACGATCGTGACGACCTCCATCGGCTTTGGAACCGATGTGCGGATGGTCGCCGACGAAGGCGGCTGGGCTCCCAAGGACAACTGGAAGAAAGACCACAAGGGAAATATGCTCAGCCGTTTCCGCAACGAGCTCGCCAGGAAACAGGAAGATCTGGAAACGAAGAAGAATGCCGGCAAAGAGGTCGAGATGCAGGAGGTGCACGCCCCTGGCGACGAAAACGACAAGATGCCGCAGGCCAAGGGGGCTTCCAAGCCCTTCCTCAACTGCGACCTCAACATCATTTTCCGCTTGGCGCTTCTCCTCAATTGGGATGGGTTCGGCAAGGATTGGAGCAGCTTTTCGGGCGAAGGCACGGTGGAGCTCGGCTTCAGCATCTCCGGCACCATCACCCAGGAATTCACGCTCGGGCCGTTCCCCGCATACCTGTCGGTAACGCTCGGCATGACCGCCCTGGGCTGCTTCAACGTGGCGGGGGCGTATAAGTCGGAAAGGACCGTGAAGGAAATCGACTTTGCCAAGATGGGCTGGAATGTGAACATGTCTGCGGGCCTGTTCCTGAAGTTCATCCTCGCGGTCAGCTTGGGCATCGGCTACCGGGGCCTTTTCTCGCTCTCGTTCGACGCCTCCTTTGCGTTTCCCATCTATTTCGGATGGAAGGAGAAGGGCGGCGACGACAATACCGACCCGCACACCACCGTCGGCGTCACCATCCTTTTGGAGGTCGTGCTTCAGGTGCTGCTGTTCAAGCTTTCGGGGCAGATCTATAGCTACTCGGACCCCGGTTGGTACGATAGCTGGGAGACGAAGGGAGCGGTTGCGGATGCGCTGACGGGCGACGATGCCTGGGAAGGCATCCCGCCACGGTTCAGGCTGACGCAGAAGGACGGGACGTTGCGCCATTCGCACATCTTCGACAACGAAGGGACCCTCTTGAAGGGCAACCTCGAAGACCCCTTTGCCGATGCGGTTGCGACTACCGATGCCATGATGACGGGCTCGCGCGAGGCGGATGCGCGCAAGTCCGGCGGAAACGACGCGAGCGCGCTTGACGTGAGCGCGCTTACCGATGACGAGTTCGAAGCCTTCAAGGCAACCCACAGCGCTCATTTCGTGCCGGTCGACGGCGTAACCGGGGTTTTCAGGCGCGAAGCCAACGTGGCGGGCGTGGGCGCGCCGACCTATGCGTTCGTGGGCAAGATGCCCAAGGCCGTGGTGGGCGAGGACGGCGAGATAACCACCGAGCTGGTAGATTGCGAAGGCGCCAACACGTTCTATTTCGGCGAGATGACATCCGACACGATCGCGGCGCTCGCTCCCGCCAGCAGCTCGGGCGACGCGCCGGCAGCTGCCGGGGCTTCAGGCCCTAACGCCGGCGCTGCCGCCACAGCGCTCATGGCTGCGACGATAGACGTGCGGAGCGCTTCCCGCTTCGAGGGCGATCCGCTGCTCGGCTTCGCGCTGGGCGTGCCGCGGGAATACGAATACGACGTCGTGGCCGGCAAGACCACCGGCGAGCCGTGCGGGCCTGCGGGTGTCGGGGGCGTTGGGCTGCACGACGGCGTCGTTCCCAAGGTGAACTCCATCATCTACAAGGGTATCCACAGCGATCCGCGTCAGCGCGTGGTTTCCATAGGCGGCGCGCTCTACCTGTTCCGCGTGGCGACCGTCAAGTATCCCGAAGCCGAGGGCGGAAGCTATTGCCGCAGCCGCGTGGTGGGGTCGAGGTTCGACGATGCGACGCAAACGTGGGGCGAGCCGAAGGTCCTCGAATACGGCACGGGCAACCGCGACCTGCCGCGCATAAAGATATACGACTACGAGTTCGACATCGTGGTCCGTTCGGGCAGCAAGAAGTGGGCCCAAGACGCCGAGGCCTGCCTCATCGTCACCGGCGGCTTGCGTCCTGAAGGCGATAGCACGTCCTTCCACCAAGCTGCTTCCCAGTGCACCGTCGCGGTTCTGGCCATCAACGCAAACCTCGAAGTGCTCGAAGTCATGGTGCGCGGCGTGAGCGCGAACGACAAAACCGACGCCAAGCTCGCGTTCAACGAGAACGAGGAGCACATGGTGTGCAGCCCGTGCATCGTCGACGGGTTCGCACCCCACGGCGCAAGCGGCTCCTTGGCCTACGCTTTCTTGCGCCGCAGCTCCGGCAGCGCGAACGGGCTGGCATCGACCGGCGCTTCGGTTACGTTCTGCGTGGGGCATTGCTACATGCGCGGCGATTACCTGTCGTTCCCGAAGGATTTGAAGGAAGATCCCAGCGTGACGCTGGCCGCCGACGTGTTCGGCATGACCGGCGTGGCAGGCAATGCGGTCGCAGAGAAATACGATGCGCTGCTCACCCTTCTGGTGAATCATCAGCAGGGCTACGACGTGTGCACGGCGACCATCCCGCCAGGCGGCGATTTCAGCCAGCTCAAGATAACGCATTGCATCGAGAGCGCGGACAAGCTGCCCGAAATACAGCCCTGGCCACAGCACGGGACGTTCCTGTACGTCAAGGAGCGCCCGTCCTCGCAGAAGTCCTCCGAGACCGATTACCATCTGTACCAGGGTTCGTTCGATCCGCTTGCGAAAGACCAGAAGCGCTTCACCGCACAGCAGGTGGACGCGGCGGGGATCAAGGGCGCATCGTTCTGCGTCAGCCCCAGCGGCGATTACCTTTTCTACTACGAGGCGTACCGCGACAGGAAGGACAGCAACCCCAAGGCCACTTTCACGAGCAGCACCGTTACCGGGACAGGCGACGACACCATACGCCATATCATGGCATCGCGGCTGATGAACGGTAAGTTCTGCGAGGACTTCCCCTTCTGCGAAGTTGACCATCCCATCGACCATTTCGAGGTCCTGAGCCTGGAAGACGAGACGAGCGCGTTCGTAGCCACCCACATCACCGACGCGGACAAAAGTCTGGCAGACATTCATTACATCGGCGTGCCCAACGTCCTGTCGGCGGAGATCGAGGCCTTCGTGCCGACGGTTGCCTTCGTGTGCGCCGGCCACACCGCGTCGTTCTCGATGGACATCCGCAATCACGGAAACCTCATCATCGGCGGCTTCGAAGTGCAGATGCTCGACCCCGACGATGGCGGAAAGGTGGTCGACACGGTGCAGGTGGGCGAGATCGAGCCGTCGAAGATAGCGCTTACCGCAGCTCATATGGGCTGGGGACACACGGCGTCGGAAACCCCGCAGCTTTCCGCCGAAGAGAAGAAGGGCATGTTGATGCCCGGCAAGAAGATCTCGTATCCGGCTGAGTTCAAGATTCCCAGTAATTGGGAAGGAGACAAGACCATTATCTTGCGCATAGCCAATGCCTGGACGCCGAAGATGACGGCTCCCGGTTTGCGGGCGCAAGCCGCGATGGAGACTGTGCCCGTCGACTTCACCGTGGAGGAGAACGGCCTTGTGGTGCGTGCCCTTGCAGACGGCGTGCATCACTATTACGTGGCCAAACAGGGGGGTGTTTCGATTGTGAACAGCGCTCAGGGCAAGGGTGCGGTGTACGACCCGGCAGAGCAGGTGAGCACCACGCCGAGCCCCGATGACCCGGACGACCCGGATGAGCCTGATAACCCGGACGACCCGGATGACAAGGACGATGGCGGTGGCGGCACGGGTGGCGGCTCGGGCGGAGGCTCGGGTGGCGGCACGGTCGAGACCAGGGGAAACAGCCCGAAAACGGGCGACGAACTGGCGCCGCTGGGACCGTTTGCCCTTGCGGCGGCCGGCGCGGCCGCCCTCGCCGCCGGCTACTCGGCCCGCCGTCTGCTTAACGAGCGCGAAGTCCGCAGCGCACAGGAAGGCGAGGAGGTGTAAGCGATGAGCACGTTGTTTGTCCTGTGCCCAGCAAAGAGAAACGGAGCCGAAGCGCCAGCTCGCCTCCCGCGAGGCGGTAGCCGGTTTCTGCTGGCCATCGTTGGCATGGTGCTCTTAGTGCTGCTCGCGCTTGGCGCACCGGCGCTTAGGCTGACTGCTGCGGCAGCGGAACCTCCCTTGACGACGGGGCGGATAGCGGCCGCGGCCGATCCGGACGTGACGTGGACCTACGTAGAGGACCTGTCCGGAGATGCCACCATTACCGGCTACGCCCTAAAAGACGGCGTCACCCAAATAAACATTCCCGAGACCATAGACGGCCATCGCGTGGGAGGAGTCGCCAACGAGGTCTTCAAGGGCAATACGCAGATTACCAAAGTGACCTTCCCCTCGTCGGTGGTTAGCCTGGGCGAAAATGCGTTCGAGAACTGCACGAGCCTGACGTACGTGGACCTCACGGCAGTGGAGGAGCTCGGCGTGATCCCGACGTCTTGCTTCCAGGGTTGCACGGCGCTCGAAGCGGTGGATATCCCCGCGAGCGTCGGAACGATCGGGAACGACGCGTTCGCCGATTGCACAAGCCTCAAACAAGCCAACATCCCGCCGGCCAGCAAGCTGGACCACATCGGGATCAACGCGTTTCTGAACTGCGAATCGCTCGAGAGCCTCGAGCTGCCGGCTTCCTTGCAGTGGATAGGGTTGTACGCGTTCTCTAACTGCAAGAGCGTCGCCTCCCTTCGGTTCAGGGGTTCGGACATCTCGATCATAAGCTTGCACGCCTTTGACGGGTGCGCCGCTCTCGAAGAAGTGTGTTTGCCCGACCATGTTGGCGCGATCGGCGATAAGGCGTTTGCGAACTGCACGTCGCTCAAGGTCGTGGTCTATGGCAAGGCGCTCCCGCAAGTGCAGAAATCCGATGTGTTCGAAGGCTGCAGCGCCCTCGAGTTGATGATCTTTCCCACACATGATGCAGGCGTCGACCCGTCCGAGTCCGACATGAAATACGCCGGCTGGACGAAGGGCATGGCGTATATGACCTATTTCGTCACCCAGGGCGGCGATGCCATCGCGATCAACCGCATCGTCCCCTCGTCCAAGCACAGGGCCGTGACGGTGCCCGCGAAAATAGGGTATCGCTCGGTCACGAGAATAGCCGACTTTGCCGCTCTGGACAAAACGTTGCTCACCGAGGTGAGGTTTCCGAGCGATACGAAAATCAACCACATCGGCAGCGAGGCCTTCAAGGGATGTACTGCCCTGAAGAAAATAGAGTTTCCAGCCAGCGTGAAAGAGCTTTGCTCGAGCGCGTTCAAGGGGTGCACTTCGCTTTCGAGCGTCAGCTTCAACACGACATCGCTCAGCACCATCGAAAGCGAAGCGTTCAGCGGGTGCACGAGCTTGACGGAGGTAACGTTGCCCGAAGGCGTTACGACCATTGGGCACCACGCTTTCTACAACTGCCTCAAGCTCGAAACCGTGAATCTGTCCGACTCGCTGCAAAACATCGATGCGCAGGCATTCAGCTGCGATCACGGCAAGCACATGGCCATCAAGGCCATGCGGATGCCGAATTCGAGCGGTGCCTTCAAGCCTCCCTCGGATAGCGATTTCTTTGAACGATGGATAGTCAACCAGGCCAGAGACACGTTCAAGTTCAAGGTCACGTACGGGTCGACCGCGGATTACTCCTGGTTCGAGCCCCATATCCTCGGCGATCCGCAGTTCTATCCCATAGCGCTTCCCGCAAGCGACCGGGAATACGTGCCGGTCGCCATCGGCGACGAGGCAACGCATACCAAGGAGGCAAACGACGTCAAGCTGAACTGGAGTGCCGTCGAGAACTGGACCGGCGAGCAGGCCATCCCCGAAGTGACCGCTACGCGTTGGTTGAGGACCGATCCTGTCGGGGGCGAGGACGGCAATCTCACGGTAGAGCCGTTGCTGGGTTATGACTGCACGTCGGTGGGTACGCAGAAGGTCGTGGTGACAGGCAACGCCCCCTATTTCACGGGGTACCGGATCATCGAATACGAAATCGTCAAGTCGAACATGGACGGCGTGCAGATGATGGATATCTCGCCTGCCTGCGTCTGGGACAACAGGAATTGGGAACCCGATCCCGGTTTCTATGCACGGCTCGGAGCATATGACTTCCTGCAAGACGTGCCGGACAACAGCGGTCATATATACAATCTCATAAAGGACCGGGATTACACGATCGCCGGATACGAGCACAACAAGATGGCGAGCGATAAGGCGACGATCACGATAGAGGGCAAGGGCAACTTCCAGGGCAAGAAGACCTTCACGTTTACCATCAAACCAGCCGATCTGGATAAAACGCAGGTGAAAGTACCCGACCAGGTGTATACGGGCCAAGCGGTGACGCCGGTTCCCAGCGAGGTGATGCTGCTCGACCGCGGCGGCAAGGAATATACCGTGCCGCTCGACTTGGGCGTGGACTACAAGGTCGATTCAGATGGGTATGAGAACAACACGGACGTGGGCGCGGCCACGATGACGCTCACGCCCGTGAAAGACTGCGCGTGGCTTACGGGCTCGAAGGAGGCCAGCTTCAAGATCGTTCAGGCTGACATCTCCCAGGCTACGGTAGAGGCGGTATCCGATCAAACGTTCACGGGTGCGGATATCGCGCCTGCGCTGAAGGTGTCGGTGGGCGAAGCCCAGCTTGTGCAGGGCAGGGACTACACGGTTACATGGCAGGACAACAGGAATGTGGGCACGGCGCACGGTACGGTGACGGGCATCGGGCCCGGTTGTATGGGCACGTGCCCAGTGGAGTTTCGGATAACGCCGAAGCTGGCGACCATCACGGTCGAGAGCGCTTCCAAAGCCCAGGGCGAGCCAGACCCAATCTTTACCGGCACGGCGGAGGGGCTCGTGGACGTGGGCGATCTGGGCGAGGTCCGCTACGTCCGCACGAACGATGACGAGGCGCAAGGCACCTACAGAGGCGTGCTCGACGCCGTGTACGCCGCCAATCCGAATTACGACGTGAGCGTGGTCAAGGGCGATTTCACCATCAAGAACCCCAACTACTCCGTGTGCTTCGACGCCAACGTGCCGGCGAGCGCGTCCACGGCGTGTTCGGGGACCATGGAGGATCAGAGCTTTGCCTACGACGAGACGAAGGCGCTCAGCACGAACGGATACTTCCTGCCCGGGTATGAGTTCACGGGCTGGAACTCCAAGGCGGACGGCACGGGGACGCCTTACGCCGACAAGGAAGAGGTGCAGGGCCTGACAAAGGACGGCGGTGCGGTGACGCTCTACGCGCAGTGGTGGGGGAAGCCCTACACGATCGAGTACTGGTCGGACGATGCGGGGAGTCAGAAGCACATCCAGACGGCGTACTTCGACCGACCCGTCAGGCTCTATCCTTATTCCGACAGCGATTTCGGCTGGGATTCCGGCGGGATGACGTTGCACGGGTGGTTCGGCACCGGGTTCGGATCGTTCTACGAGGACGGCGAGGAGTACTGCAACCTGTGCGGCGCGCCCGACGCTGACGGGAACGTAGCCAACTCGGTCATAACCGCTGAGTGGGTGTACAACGGCCAGATCGTCGTCACGGTGACGAAGGACGGCGCGCCGCAGGAGGACTTGAAGGATTGTTTCACGCTGGTTCAGGACGGCGCGACGTTTTCGGTTCCTATCGAATACAAGCATGGCATATACGTCTTCGACCCATCGTACGCATCCGCACCGGGAACGGGACCGGGACAGCTTCCTCAGGGTGACTACATGCTTCAGTTTGCCTCGCCCGGGTATCCGAAAGCCGCCGCGTACATCAATTACGGGAAGGAGAACGCGGCCACTGCCGTGTTCGACTTCTGCACCGTCAGCCTGACGAAGGATCCCGCCTATGCCGATTTCAACGACGTCGAGCTCAGCGGTGGAGAACCGGTTGCGGGCGCGCCCAACACGGTGATCGCACGCGACGGCGGCTACCTGAATATAAAGACAACCGTTGCCGAGGGCTACCGCTTCGATGGCTACACCGCCGTCGGGGTGAAGCCGGTCTGGGACCCCGACCCGTCCGCAGCAAAGCAAATGATTTGCGTACAGGACAAGGCCGACATCTTTGCGCACGTCTCGCCCAAGCCCCGGCTCACGATAACGGCCTTGCCGCAGCCTTTCACCTACAACGGACAAACCCAGGGAGAGGGTGACACGGTCTACGAAGATCCAGCCGAGATTGCCGAAAAGGTCAAGGTCGAGGGCTTGCGGGAAGGAGACGTGCTCGTGAGCGTCGTGCTCAACGGCCAGGGGAAGGATGTCGGCAGCTACGATCTGACTGCGGGCAATGCCGCCGTTACGAGAGGCTCGAGCAGAGTGGAGGACGACTACGCCATCGTCTACGTGCCGGGCGCGCTCACGATCGGGGCAGCCAAAGCCACGATCACGGTTAATAGCGCTTCAAAAGTCCAAGGCACGGCCGACCCGGCCTTCACTGGCTCGGTGGAGGGGCTCGTGGCCGAAGGCGACCTGGGCGAGGTCCGCTACGTCCGCACGAACAGCGACGAAGCGCCCGGCACCTACAGAGGCGTGCTCGATGCCGTGTACGTTGCCAATAAAAACTACGATGTGGCCGTGGCCAAGGGCGACTTTGCCATCAAGGGGATTCCCACCGTAAGGTGGCTCGACGGCGACGGGACCTTGCTGCAGGAGAAAACCTACGTCGAAGGACAGAAGCCTCCCGCCTACGATGGGAAAACTCCTGTTAAACATGCCACGGTGAAGTACTCCTACAAGTTCGCCGGCTGGGACGGCGGCATCGTGGAGGGCTCGGTCACGACCTACCGGCCGCTGTTCGCCGAGACCGTGAACAAGTACACGGTGAAGTTCGTCAACTACGACGGCACCGTGCTGCAAAGCGCGGAAGTCGCCTACGGGCAAATGCCCACGTACACGGGCAAGACCCCGAAGCGTGCCGCCAGCGCGCTTCGCGCCTACACCTTCAAGGGATGGGCGCCCGCTGTCAAGAAGGTAACCAAACCGACCACCTACAAGGCGACGTACGCGTCGAAGGCAAGGAAGTACGCCGCGCTGCTCGCGAAGATCAAAGCCCGGGGCAATCGCGGCCTGGCCATAAGCTGGAACGAGGTCGCCGGAGCCGACGGCTATGACGTCATGCTCTCGCGGTGCAACCACGACGGCAAGGTGCTGTATCCCAAGAAGGTCGCAACCGTGAAGGCCGGCTCTACGCTTTCGTGGAAGAAGGCGGGCTTCAGGGCCGGCACGGCTTACAAGGCACGTGTGAGGGCCTACGTCATCGTGGGAACTAAGAAGGTCTACGTGAAAACAAGCTCCCTCGTGCATGCCTACACCTCTGGCAGCACCAGGTACTGCACCAACGCAAAGGGCGTTTCGGTGAACAGGACCAGCATATCGCTTGCGAAAGGCCGCACGTTCCAGCTGAAGGCGCGTGTCGTCAAGCTCGACAAGCGCAAGGAGCTCATGTCCGAGGCGCATGCCGCCACGCTGCGCTACCTGAGCACCAACGCCTCGGTGGCGAGCGTCAACGGCGAGGGCAAGATCAGGGGCGTCGGACGAGGCGCCTGCTACGTGTACGCCTACGCCCATAACGGCGTGTACAAGAAAGTGAAGGTAAGCGTACGCTGACGAAGCCTCGGGGGCGATTGGCCAGCTATTTGCGGGCGGTAAGGATGCGGGGTCGGTCGGCGAGGTCGCGGGCAATGCGCACGTCGGCAAAGCCGGCCTCGCGCGCGAGCTCGGCAGCCTGGTCGAGGCAGGTCTCGTGGAGCTCGACGGCCAAGGCGCCGCCAGGGGCGAGTGCCTCGGCGCTCCAGGCAAGGATCCTGCGGAACACGTCGAGTCCGTCGGGACCGCCGTCGAGCGCGAGCGCGGGCTCGAAGTGGGCGACTTCCGAGGGGATGCGGCCCATGACCTCGGTCGGCACGTAGGGCGGGTTCGAGATGACCAGGTCGATGCTGCCAAGCGCATCCTGGGGAACGCCCGAGCCGAGGTCACACTCCAGCACTTCGACGCGATCCTGCAAGTCGAGGGCGCACACGTTCTCGTGCGCCAGCGCTACAGCTTCGGATGCGATGTCGGTCGCGTACACGTGCGTCAGCGGATGCTCGTAGGCAATCGAGCACGCAATGCAGCCGGTTCCCGTGCAAAGGTCGACCACGGTCAGCTGCGACCTTTCAGCTTTTTGGGCGGAATTAGCAGCATCGGAATCTGCGCTGGAAGCAATGAAGCCTTCGCCATATTCAGTGCCATGCGCGCCGTTGCCAGGCGAATCAGGGCTCGTACCGCCGGCGCCGTCGGAGACCGCTTCGCTATGAGCGTCGTTGCTGACGGCTCCGATCCCTGTGGTTTCGTCGTTCTCTTCGGAACTGCGCTCCGCCGTGAGCCGCTCAGCAAGGGCCAGAAGCGCATCGTCGTGAGCATCTTGGGGCTTGGGCGCTGCTGGCAGAAGCGACAGCGCTTCGCTTACCAGGACCTCGGTTTCGGGCCGGGGAATGAGGACCCCCTTGCGCACCTTGACCGTGATGTGGCGGAAAGCCGTCTCGCCGGTGATGTACTGCAGCGGCTCGCCCGCGCCGCGCCGGCGCGTCCAATCGCGCAGAACCGCGCGCTCGTCTTGGGTCAGCGGGCGCTCTGCATCCAGGAACAGCTGCATACGCGACACTCCGAGCGCCTCGCCGACGAGCCATTGCGCCGATACGCGCGGGCTCTCGTCGCCGTGCTGCGCAAGGTAACCCTCGACCCACTCGAGAATCCGCTTGACAGTCCAAGTTTCGTCGGCCATGGGAGCTCCTAAGCTGGTTTGAAGGTGTTAAAGCGCGAACGTACTTAATCGAGCAACGAAGCGTCGAGGACGGTAACGGGTCCTCTTTGGTTTCTACACCGCCTGCTCGAGCTTCTTGGCACGGTCGGCGGCCTGCAGCGCCGTGATCAGCTCGCCGAGGCCGGCGCCGCCCGAGCCGAGCAGTACACCGTTGTAGGTGCCGTTGTAGCCGATGCGGTGGTCGGTCACGCGGTCCTGCGGGCCGTTGTAGGTACGGATCTTCTCGGAGCGGTCGCCGGTGCCGACCTGCGCGCGACGTTCGGCGCCTTCTGCCTCGCGCTGCTCGGCAAGCATCTTCTCGTACAGGCGGGCACGCAGGACGGCCATGGCCGCGATCTTGTTCTGCAGCTGCGACTTTTGGTCCTGCGACTGCACGACGAGCCCGGTGGGCAGGTGCGTGATGCGCACGGCCGAGTCGGTGGTGTTGACGCACTGGCCGCCCGGGCCGCCGGCGCGGTACACGTCGATGCGCAGGTCCTCGTTCTTGATTTCGACTTCGACCTCGTCGGCCTCGGGCAGGACTGCCACCGTGGCGGTGGAAGTGTGGATACGTCCCTGGCTCTCGGTCTTGGGGACGCGCTGCACGCGGTGCACGCCCGATTCGAACTTCATGAGCGAATAGACCTTGTCGCCCTTGACCTTGAACGATATTTCGGAGTAGCCGCCAGCTTCGGAGGGCATGACGTCGAGCAGCTCGATCTTCCACTTGTGCTCGGCGGCGAAACGCTCGTACATCTTGAACAGGTCGCCTGCGAAGATCTTGGCCT
Organism: Eggerthellaceae bacterium UBA3686; assembly: GCA_002371495.1. Lineage (GTDB taxonomy): Bacteria > Actinomycetota > Coriobacteriia > Coriobacteriales > Eggerthellaceae > UBA9715. Next base: position 81,585 of record DFIX01000019.1, on the reverse strand, counting down.
CGTCGCCGCCCGCACCGCCGCGGATTTCGACGATGATGTCCTTTTCGTCGGCGGGGTCGGCCGGGATCAGCATGAACTTGATCTCTTCCTCGATGCCGGGAAGCTCGGCCTCGATGCGGGCGATCTCTTCCTGCGCGAACTCCTTCATGTCGGGGTCGTCGAGCATTTCCTTCGCCTCGGCAAGGTCGTCCTCGTCCTGCACGTAGATGCGCGCCTGCTTGACGAGCGGGCCCTGGTTGGCGTACTCCTTGGCAAGGCGGTTGTATTCCTTCTGGTCGGCGAGCACGGCCGGGTCGCCCATCTTGGCCTGCAGTTCCTCATAGGCTTCGATGATCTTCTCGAGCTTGTCGCGCATGCTGGTATCTGCCATGGTTGGTTCCTCCATATATGGTTGTGGGAAAGGGATTAGATGCGTATTGCGGCGTTGGGAATCGGGCGCACGAAAAGAAGCGCCCTGGGCGCTGTGCGCTAATAGAACGTTGTACGCATCGATTTCATACGGCGATTCTACCATCGTGTGCTGCGGTTTCGCGGACGTTGACCGTTTCCGCATAATGTGCGCGCATCGTGGGAGCACCGGCTGACGAATGCTTGTCCAACATGCACTTGCCAACATGTCATGCTGAAGAGCCAAAAGTTGACGAACTGACAACTGAGTTACGCCATTGACGCGGACGAATTCGGGTATAGTTGACGTTGGCATTCCACGAATTGCAGACGTATGGCGCGTGGCGAGGCGCCGCTTCGGATGCGGGCGGATCATCCGTTTCGCGCCGAAAAGGCGGGAAAGGGGAGCAACCATGGGCAAGACCGTAAAACTGGGCCTTACGCAGAAGGTTCTCGTCTTGATTCTGACGCTGGCTGCAAGCGCTGCCCTGGTATCGCTTTCGGGTACCGCTGCCTACGCTGCCGAAAGCGGTTCCGCCTCGAGTGGCATGCTGATGGCTCAGAGCCTTACGCCAGGCCAGATCGACGCCGTGCCGGTTAACAAGGCGTCGATGTACCAGGTCTACTCGACGTACCTCGACTTCGATCCGACTCCTGCCTATAAAGGCGGTTGCGTCTTGTACATGGAGTATCGGGCCAAGGGCAGCACCAAATGGAAGACTTCGGGCTGGATGAACCTGCAAGAAAGCAATGGTTACAGGATCAAGGGCCTGAAGCCGAACAAGACGTATGTAGCGCGTCTTTACTACGAGCCCAACGCAAACGGGCTGTATCTGTACAACTTCACGACGCGCAGCGGCTATTCCAAGACCTTCACCTTCAAGACCGGTCCCAAGGGCAAACCCGCCATCAAGTCAGTCAAGGTCAAGGCCATAAACGTCAAGAAGCACAAACAGCACGTGTTTGGCTACGTCATCTACTGGGGCTCGGTGAACTTCTACACCTACAAGGTAAAGACGACCGTTACGTTCAAGAAGCTGCCCAAGACCAAGTTCATCTGGATCAACGGCAAGAAGTTCAAGGTCAAGAAGGGCAAGAAGACCTACTCGGTAACGTCGGCCAAGCGCTCGACCTATAGCTACCCAACGAAGAACAAGTGGAACGTCGCGGTCTACGGATACCGTAATGCCACCTGGGGCGGCTACACGGGCATGTACCAGAAAAATTTCAAGATCCGGTAGGCGCGCTGTTCCAGCTCTGCATATGAAATGCGCGGGCTTACGCAAACAGCGCAGGTCCGCGTTTTTCGGTTTCCATAAGGAAGGAAGGTGCTCATATGGCTTCACGGACAAGGGTGTTATCTGCAAGAGTCATAGGTATTGGGGTTGCCGCGCTGGCCTGTCTTGCGCTTTGCCTTTCATTCGCCTTCCCGGCGCCTGCATTGGCTGCAAGCCTGAAAGCCGGCTCTGCTGCCGCGGCCCCGGCCGAGAAGGCGGTTTCCGTCAAGACCCAGGCGAAGAAGACGAAGGTCATAAAGATCAGGACCGCAACTCAGTGGAGAAACATATCGAAATACAAGGGCGGCAACTTCAAGGTCATGAGAAACATCACGTTGCCGAGCGAGAAATACTACCTGACCATATCCAAGAACAAGAAGTACACCATCGACCTGAACGGCAAGAAGGTGAAGACCGCATACAAGGGCGTGCCCCTGCGTACGGTAAGCCCGCTTTACATCAAGAAGGGCACCGTCGTGCTGAAGACGTCCAACAAAAAGGGCAAGGGCATTCTGTACTCCACCGAGACTGCGGCCGTCGTCGTGCAAGGCAAGGGCAAGTTCTACCTGAAAAGCGGCAGCGTCGTGGACAATGCTACCGAGTTCCGCTCGGATATCACCTCTGCCATCATGCTGTACGGCAATGCGAAATGCTACTTGCAAGGCAAGAGCAAGGTGCAAAGCATCGGCAACGGCGTGGCGCTCTTCGGTAGCTCGAGGCTTTACGCGACGGGCAATCCGTGGGTGCGTGCGGGCGCCAACAACTACAGGGGCCAGTTCATGCATTACGGGTGCGGCGTAAACATTGCCTCGAAGAATGCGCGCATCCTGCTCAAGGGCGGAAGCTACGGCACGAAGGCGTCGCCTGATATAGCGCTGTACAGTCCCGCCGTGACGATGACGTACGCTCAATCCGCCAACTATCCCATACTCGATCAGTTCGGTTACGCCACGTTGACCGCGAACGGCTACAAGTACGTCGACGCCCAAGGCAACGTCGTCACGAGAAGAGGGTCGAACCTTAGCGACTACTACAACGGCATTACGGCGCCGAGCTGGACCGACCTGCTTGCGAGCTTGGGGTATCGCGAAGAACAGCGCATGACCACGACCGTGAAGGATGCTGCTGGGTATTACAGCGTGTATGTGAGGAAAGCCTAACCGCTCACGACGACAAAGCAGCGGTGCGGCATGCGCCGCTTCCCGGGGCAGCTCAAAATGCGCAAAAGGGGGAGTCTCCCTTATTTGGTATCAAGCCTGCACGGTCGAGCCGATTGTCCGCGAAAGCGCAGGTGGGGACGCGCATCGGCTTGGCTTCGTATCAACCTTGACGGCTCCTTAAATATGTACGGGGGCAAGCTAAAGCTTGCCCGGCCTCGCTGAAAACGAGCCACCGGCTCGTTTTCCGGGCGCTCGGCCCTGCAGAATCGCCGATGTCACGTCCCCACCTGCGCTTTCGCTACGTCGTAGGGATATAGGGGTCAGACCCCTTTACGCAGTTTAGGCTGCCCCCGCAGTGGTGGGGCTGAGCTATGTTTTGCCGCAGTGGAATCCGAGCCTTCTTACAGTGCCAAGTATTCGGCCGCGTTCTCGGCAGCTTGAGCGCCGTCCGAGACGGCCGTGACCACCTGGCGCAGCGCCTTGGTGCGCACGTCGCCGGCGGCGAAGACGCCGGGAGCGCTCGTGCGGCCCGACTCGTCCGAGACGACGTAGCCCGCCTCGTCGAGCTCGACTGCACCCGCCAGGAAATCGGTGTTTGGCTCGGTGCCCACGGCCACGAACACGGCGGAGCAGTCGAGCGTGCGCTCAACGCCCGTGTTCTTGTCGGTGACGACGAGCGCGCCGACGGTGCCGTTCTCGTTGGGCTCGATGCGCTGCGAAACCGAGTTCCACACGAACTCGACGTTGCCGGTTTCGGCGAGACGGTCGTGGTAGACCTTTGTGGCGCGCAGCTCGTCGCGGCGATGCACCAGATAGACCTTGCTGCAGATGCGAGCGAGGTAGATCGCATCGCCCGCCGCCGTGTTGCCGCCGCCGACAACCGCTACGTCCTTGCCGCGGAAGAAGTTGCCGTCACAGGTAGCGCAATACGAAACTCCCTTACCGGCAAGCTCGCCCTCGCCGGGTGTGCCGAGCTTGCGCGGCCGCGCGCCAGAGGCGATGACGACGCTGCGCGCGTAGTAGACGTTGCCCGAAGCGGCGACGAGCTTCTTGGGCTCTGCCGTGAAATCGACCGATACGATGTCGTCGGTCGCGATTTCAAGGCCGAATGACTCGGCCTGCATCTGCATGTCGTAAGCAAGCTGCCAACCCTCGGCGCCCTGCGGAAAGCCGGGGTAGTTTTCGACCTTGTCGGTCTGTGCTAGCTGCCCACCAGGCGTTATGCGTTCGATGGCAAGAGCGCTCAGCCCACCGCGGGCGGCGTAGAGCCCGGCGGTCAGACCCGCTGGACCAGCGCCGATTATGATTACGTCGTACGTCTTCTCTTCCATGTTCGCTCCAATCAGCCGCCAGTTCAGACGGCAATCACGACTGCTTCCTTTTGGAAAAGATTGTACACAATCTAAAAGAAGATTGCGAGAACGCCGCGCAGGTACGCTTCGCAGTTTTGCAGATAGCGACGCAAACGACGAAAAAGAGGACCATCCCCTTTCGTCAAACATAAAGGAGAATTGCAAGATCCTAAGGGATGCGTGCCCTTCTTGCAGTCTAACGGTTATTGGCCAATCCAGGGTAGCCCGGCTCAACGGAAGGGTGCGTAGCCGCTTGCGCAGCTACAAATCTCAAACATTCTAAAACGCGAGCAGCTGAAGGCCTAGCGCCCTGCCGTTGAGCCGGGCGGGCGAGTGGAAGGCCCGTGCGCATGGTAGCTTCTAATGCAAACAGGCCCGTTCGCCGAATATATGGATGACCTGCAAAAACACAAGAAGTAGGTAACTTATTGCAAACTACATACAAGATATTGTATAGATTTCACATCAAAACGTGAATTGTTGTCGTATCATAAGGCTCGTTGAATCACGAGCCTGCGGGCCCTAACCCTAACGAAGAACACCGAAATCGCTAATCGCCGTAGAAAAGGAGCAGGGGGAGCCATGAAGATTATCAAGCGCAACGGCAGCGAAGTAGCCTTCGATATAAATAAGATCTCGTCGGCCATCGCCAAGGCCAACGCCGAAGTTGCCGAGGCCGACCGCCTGACCGAGCGTCAGATCATGTACGCATCGGCCAATGTCGCCGACGAATGCGAGCGCGCGGGCCATACCGTCTCAGTCGAGGAAGTGCAAGATATGGTCGAGGACGAGATCATGCGCCTCGACCGCTTCGAGGTCGCTCGCAAGTACATCATCTACCGCTACCTGCAAAATCAGAAGCGTCACAAGAACACGACCGACGATCAGATTCTGGCCCTCATCGAGTCGAACAACGAGGAAGTCAAGCAAGAAAACTCCAACAAGAACCCCACCGTCGTCTCGGTGCAGCGAGACTACATGGCCGGCGAGGTCTCGAAGGACCTGACCATGCGCAACCTGCTGCCGGCCGACGTCGTCGAGGCGCACACGCAGGGCATCATACATTTCCACGATTCCGACTACTTTGCACAGCACATGCACAACTGCGACTTGGTCAACCTCGAGGACATGCTGCAGAACGGCACGGTCATCTCGGGCACGATGATCGAGAAGCCGCACAGCTTCTCGACCGCTTGCAACATCGCCACGCAGATCATCGCCCAGGTCGCCAGTTGCCAGTACGGCGGACAGTCCATCAGCCTGACGCACCTGGCGCCGTTTGTCGACATCAGCCGCCAGAAGATTCGACGCAACGTCATCGAGGAGATGAACGCGTTTGGTTTCGAGCCCTCGGCCGACAAGCTCAACGAGGTTGTCGAGGCGCGCGTGCGCGACGAGATCCGCCGCGGCGTGCAGACCATCCAGTACCAGGTGGTCACGCTCATGACGACCAACGGCCAGGCGCCATTCATCACGGTGTTCATGTACCTGAACGAAGCCAAGGACGACCAGCAGAAGCAAGATCTGGCCCTCATCATCGAGGAAATGCTGCGCCAGCGCTACGAGGGCGTGAAAAACGAGGCCGGCGTTTGGATCACCCCGGCATTCCCCAAGCTCATCTACGTGCTCGAGGAAGACAACGTGCACGAGGACTCGCGCTACTTCTACCTGACCAAGCTTGCGGCCAAATGCACCGCCAAGCGCATGGTGCCCGACTATATCTCCGAGAAGAAAATGCGCGAGTACAAGCTCTCGAAGGGCGAAGAAGTGGGCGAGGGCGATACCTACACCTGCATGGGCTGCCGTTCGTTTCTGACCCCCGACCGCTCGGGCAACGGCTATGACAACGTCGCCCGCGCCGGCAACTACGAGCCGGGCAAGCCGAAGTATTACGGCCGCTTCAACCAGGGCGTCGTTACGATCAGCCTTCCTGACGTGGCGCTTTCGAGCTACGGCGACATGCAGAAGTTCTGGGAGATCTTCGACGAGCGCCTCGAGCTCTGCCACCGCGCGCTGCGCTGCCGTCACGAGCGCCTGCGCGGCACGCTTTCGGACGCGGCCCCGATCCTTTGGCAGTATGGTGCGCTCGCGCGCCTGAACAAGGGCGAGACCATCGACAAGCTGCTCTACGGCGGGTACTCCACGATCAGCTTGGGCTACGCTGGCCTGTACGAATGCGTCAAGTACATGACGGGCCACAGCCACACCGACAAAGAAGCCACGCCGTTCGCGCTGGCCGTCATGCAACACATGAACGACAAGTGCGCAGAATGGAAAGCTGCCGAAAACATCGACTACTCGCTGTACGGCACGCCGCTCGAGTCGACGACCTACAAGTTCGCAAAGGCTCTGCAGCGCCGCTTCGGCATCATCAAGGGCATCACCGACAAGGGCTACATCACCAACAGCTACCACGTGCACGTCACCGAAGAGATCGACGCTTTCCAGAAGCTCAAGTTCGAGTCCGAGTTCCAGAAGCTCTCGCCGGGTGGCGCGATCAGCTACGTCGAGGTGCCCGATATGCAGGACAACCTGCAGGCAGTCATCCGCGTCATGCAGTTCATCTACGACAACATCATGTACGCCGAGCTGAACACCAAGTCGGACTACTGCCAGAAATGCGGCTTCGACGGCGAGATCGCCATCGTCGAGGACGACGGCAAGCTCGTGTGGGAATGCCCCAGCTGCGGCAACCGCAACCAAGATACGATGAACGTCGCACGCCGTACCTGCGGCTACATCGGTACCCAGTACTGGAACCAAGGCCGCACCGAAGAGATCAAAGACCGCGTTCTGCATCTGTAGCGTAGGTCGTTCTACGAACGGCCTACAGGCCGACGCTGCGGCCGATTCCGGCGGTGCATTTGCCCCTTGTTTTCGGTTCGTGTACCAGCGTGCGCGTCGCCGAAAAGGCGGGGCAACTGCGCTCGCCAGAAGCGCCCTCGCTGACTGCAACGCTCGCATTGGCTTTTAGGACGTTGCGACGGGTCGTGACCGGGCCAAGGTAAGGTGAAGCAAGTCTCTTCCGCGCAATTTCCTGTGCGGCTTTAATCGTCCGGTGCTATTGGGAGCCACGATATGAACTTCGGAAACATCAAGTATTGCGATATCGCTGATGGGGAAGGCGTGCGCACGACGCTGTTCGTGTCGGGATGCACCCATCGTTGCAAAGGATGCTTCCAGCCCGAAACGTGGGATTTCTCGTATGGTGAGCCGTTTACCGACGAGGTGGCCGAGCGTATCCTTCAGAGCCTAGAACCCGATTACGTCGACGGGCTGACGCTTCTGGGCGGCGAGCCGTTCGAGCCAGGCAACCAGCGCGCACTGGTCGAGTTCCTCGAGCTGGTCAAGTCGTGTTTTCCGCATAAGACCATCTGGTCCTACACCGGCGATGCGTACGAGGACCTCGTCGATCCGCAAAGCCCGCGGCACACCGAGGTCACCGAGCGCATGCTCGCCTGCATCGACGTGCTGGTCGATGGGCCCTACGTCGAAGCCCAGAAGGACATCACGGCGCGGTTCCGCGGCTCTTCGAACCAGCGCATCCTCGACCTCGTGGCCACGCGGGCAACAGGCCAGCTCGTGCATTGGCGCGGAGACGAGACTTTCGCAAAGCGTGGCATCTGGTAGTTGACATGCGCTACTATATGTTTCGTGTAACAACGAGGGCGAAAGGGCACCATGAACGAACATAAAACCCTGAAAGAGCAGTTGGAAGAAGCAGCGCAGGTTCTGGAGTCGAAACTGCAGGGCCGCAAGCCGAAAATCGGCATCGTCCTGGGCTCGGGCCTCGGCCCTTTGGCCGAACAGGTGCAGGATGCGGTGTACGTGCCCTTCGGCGACGTTCCCCACATGAAGCGCTCGACGGCGACGAGCCACGTGGGTCGCTTCGTGTGCGGCGAGCTTGCCGGCGCGTGCGTCATCGCCATGCAGGGCCGCCTGCACGGCTACGAGGGCAACTCCGCCCAAGAGGTTGCCTTTCCGATTTGGCTCATGCACCGCATCGGCGTGTGCACGCTCATCACGACCAATGCGGCTGGCGCCATAAACGAATCGTATTCCGTCGGCGATTTCTGCATCATGACCGACCACATTAATTTCACGGGCCGCAACCCGGTCGAGGGTACCGAACCAGATGAAATCGCGTTCAGATTCTTCAGCATGAAGGACGCGTACGACCCCGAGCTGCGCACCATTGCCTCCAAAGTGGCTAATCGCGAGCGTATCCCGGTTCAGATGGGCGTTTACCTGGGTCTGCTCGGCCCGAGCTTCGAGACGCCGGCCGAGATCCGCGCCTTCAAGGCGTGGGGTGCCGATACGGTTGCCATGAGCGTGGTCGAGGAGGTCATCGCGGCACGCCACGTGGGCATGCGGGTGCTCGGCATATCGCTGTGCTCGAACATGGCCTGCGGCATCGAAGGGGCATCGCCTTCCGATGAAGAGGTCTTCGAGGTTGCGCAGCGCCGCCAAGGCGATTTCTGCAAGCTCGTCACCGAAATCGTCCGCGAGATCGGCTAACTAGACCGTGTGATCATTCTACGCAAGAACAACAGCTTGTTGTGTGCCGTCCCGCGAACGGCCTGGTGGCAGCACGTGTTTGCCACGTCCCGCGAATGCGCAGGTGGATGTGCATGTGCCGTCCCGCGAACGGCCTGGTGGCAGCACGTGTTTGCCACGTCCCGCGAACGGCCTGGTGGCAGCACGTGTTCGCTTGGCTTCGGCTAAACCTATGCGAATTTTCAGGAACAGTGCCTGCAGAATCGCTCACACATGCTGCCACCAGGCCGTTCGCTCGCGTTACTTGCTGGCTTCAGCAAATGCTGCGGCAATGCGCTACCGTTTCTCGCGCGGGCAATGAGCTTATTGCCTCAGCAGACCCTGCTGCCAGAAAGAGGCGCAAGCGAATGCGCAGGTGGCGGCGTGACCTGAGCGATTCTGCAGCTACAAGCTTTCAAACATTCAAAAGTTAAGCGAAGCCAAGCGAAGGCGCGTCGCCACCTGCGCATTCGCGGGACGTGTCCGTTGCTTTTGCCAATATTGTGCGACAGGGCTACGAACGCTGTCACGCGTGTGCTGCAGAAGTTCGATAGAAACCGTGCAGAGCGCGTGCAGGTGGGGTGCTTGGAGCCCTGAGGCTTGTATACTTGAATATCGTTTTCCAATTACAAATGGGGGAGCCGCATGGCCAAGGAAATAATCGTCGTGCGCGGCAACAACACGTTGTCGGGCACGGTTGAAGTTGCGGGCGCCAAGAACTCGGCGCTCAAGCTCATAGCCGCCGCGATTCTGGCGCGGGGCAGGTGCGTCATACACAACGTGCCTATCATCTCGGACATCGAAGTCATGAGCGAGGTGCTCGAAGTGCTCGGTGCCGAAGTCCAGCGCGATGGGAAGGGTTACGACGACCATACGCTGATCGTCGACACGACCGAGGTCGACTCGTACGAGACGCCTTACGAGCTGGTGTCGAAGATGCGCGCGAGCATCTCGGTGCTCGGGCCGCTCATCGGGCGGTTCGGTCGCGCTTTCGTGGCCATGCCAGGCGGATGCCAGATCGGTGCGCGCAAGATCGACATGCACCTGCGCGGCCTCGAGTCGCTGGGTGTCGAGTTCTCGATCGATCACGGCTACCTCATGGCCGATGCGCCCAACGGGTTGAAAGGCGCGCACGTGGTGCTCGACTTCCCGAGCGTTGGCGCCACCGAGAACCTGATGATGGCGGCCGTCGTCGCCGAAGGAACCACGATCATGGCCAACGCAGCCCGCGAGCCCGAGATCGTCGATTTGGCCAACATGCTCAACGCGATGGGCGCCTGCATCAGCGATGCAGGCTCGTCGATCATCACGATAAAGGGCGTGCCGCTCGAGTCGATGCATGCCTGCGAGCACACGACGGTGGGCGACCGCATCGAGGCCGGGACCTTCCTGGCGGGAGGGGCGCTGACGGGCGGTCCGCTGACCGTCAAGGGCATAAGTCCCGAGTACCTGCGCATGGCCATCGAGAAGCTGCGCGAGATGGGCTGCACCGTCGAGGAGTCGGTCGATTCGGTCACGGTCAGCCGCACCGAGCCGTTGCGCCCAGTCGAGATACAGACCCTGCCGCATCCGGGGTTCCCTACCGATTTACAGGCCCAGTTCATGTTGCTGGCGGCGTGCGCCAAGGGCACGTCGGTCATCACCGAGAACGTCTTCGAGAACCGTTTCATGTTTGCCGCCGAGCTTGCGCGCATGGGCGCCGAGATCGTCATCGAGGACCATCACGCCATCGTGCGCGGCGGTCGCAAGCTGCAGGGCGCTCCGGTCTCTTCGACCGATTTGCGCGCAGGAGCCGCGCTCGTGCTGGCGGGCATCGTGGCCGAGGGCGAGACGCGCATCCACAAGATCGGCCACATCGACCGCGGCTACGAGAACTACGTGGGCAAGCTCTGCTCGCTCGGGGCCGACGTCAGCCGCGAGCTTCCGTACCGCAACCATCGCGGCACCGTCCGCGTGAGCTCGGAAGCGTAGCGCCATGGCCCAGCATTCAGCCAATCGCCCGCGTGCGCGTTCGCGCAAAACGGCCAAGAAGGTCACCGACGCCACGATCGGCACGCACGTCGACCGCGCGAGCGTTGCGGCCCGCGGGGCATCGCAGTCGCGCCAGGCTACGTACAAGGCGGCGCGCTACGGCGCACGTGCCTCCCAGAGCCAGGTCGACACGTTCATGCCGACCGCCACGAGCGGCGAGGACCAGGCGGCATACCGCAGGCGCTCGCAGCAGCGCCGCTACGTCGAGTCGCTGCAGCGCCGCGCGCGCCTTAAGCGCATCGGCGTTTTCCTGGTGGCCGCCCTCGTCGTCGTCGCGGTGGCAATCGGCGCAGGTACGTTGGCGTTCAGGGGCTCCATCGGGTCCCAGATGGCCCTGCGCAACTCCGATGCTGCAAGCGCGCTCAGCGCCGCCAAGGCCGACGAGCCTTCCTACACTTTGGTCGCCGTCGAGCTCGGCGCCGTCGCGGAGCCGCTCGAGCAGGCTGGGCCCGACATGATCGTGCTCGCGAAGGAGGACCGTGCAGGCGGGAAGCTCGCGCTCATGAACATTCCCGCAGCGCTCAAGGTGACGGTCGACAACGACACGCGCCGTCTGGGCGATATGGCCCTTGCCGGTGACGCTTCGCTGATATCGGCGGTCGAATCCTATGCAAAGATCGACGTCAACCATTACATCAAGGTCGAGGAATCGGGCATCGCGGGCATCGTCGACGCTCTGGGCGGCCTCGATGTGACCTTCAACCAGATTATCGACGACCCCAAAGCGGGCGATGTCTACTATCCGCTCGGCACCTACACGCTCAACGGGCCCGGCGCGCTGACGTACCTGCGGGCGAGCAACCTCAAGATGGGCAAGACCGACCAGGCCCAGAACCAGGCTGATTTCCTGAAGCTGCTGCTTATGCGCCTCGTATCGTCAGAGCGCGGGTTCGCCGCCGACGTCGAGGCAATCGACGAGTTCTTCCAAACCGACCTTTCGCTAGGCGATTTCGAGGACTTCGCGCGCTGGGTCGGCGAAATCGGCGAGGCAAACGTCACGAGCACGGTCGTGCCGGGCTATTTCACCGTGTCGTCCGACATCGTGGGCGACAACGGCGAGCTTTTCGTCAGCAAGGCCGCCGACTTCGAAACCGTGGCGGGCGGCGCGAGCTCCGACGGAGAGCAAAGCGAGCAGGCGCCAACGGTCGCAGCAGACCCAAAGAGCTTTACCGTCGAGATCGTAAACGGCACCGACATCGTGGGCGCGGCCAAGACGACCGCCGAGGCGCTCGACGCGCAGGGCTTCCGTATCGCCGACGTGGGAAACGCCGAGCAGCAGGTCTACGACGAGACGCTCGTGATCTACAAGACCCGCAACACTCCCGCGAAGGCAACCGAGCCAGCCGAGCCGGTCTATGACGAGGAGGGCAACATAATCGAAGGCGGCGACGCCCAGCAAACCGATGCCGCGCAGCTTGCGGGCGACCTCGGAACCGAGGACGATGGTGCTCAGGCGAGCGAGAAGTCCCAGAAGGCAGCCCAGAAGGCCCAGGAGGAAGCCGATGCCACCGAGCGGAAGCTCGGCGAGGAGCGCGCGGCCGCCGTCATCGAGGCGCTCGGCATGGGCCGCACGGTCGAGGGCGACATGTACTACTCGTTCAACGCCGACGTGCTGCTCATCATCGGTTATGACTACAAACCCGTTTCGTAAGGTTCCGCACGTGCCAATCTGGTAGAATCGTCGCGAAGATAAAACAGATGATAAGGAGATTCAAATGGTAGACAAAAACGATGTGGCTGCGGTTCTCGACCTCATTCGCCCGAGCCTGATCGCCGACGGCGGCGACGTGAAGCTGATCGACGTGCGCGACGAGGGCACGGTCGTCGTCGAGCTGACCGGCGCCTGCAAGGGCTGTCCGCTTTCCGAGCTGACGCTGGCAAACGGCATCGAGCGCATCCTGAAGGAGCGCGTGCCCGGCGTGACGGCGGTCGTACCTGCCGACCAGCAATAGCGCTCGCAAGGCGCTTCCGATACAGGTTTAGCTGAAAAATGCTGAACGATCTTTACCAAACCTTGGACCCGGTGGCTTTCTCCATCGGGCCCTTGTCTGTTAGGTGGTACGGCCTGGCCTACGTGCTGGGCTTCGTCTGCGCGGGCGCGATCATCTGGCGCACCGCCAAACGCTGGAAGATCCGCTTCGACGAAGATGCGCTGCTGACCATCATCTGCTGCGTCATCGTCGGCATCATCGCGGGCGCGCGCCTGGGGTATTGCCTGGTGTACGGCAACGGCTACTATTTCGAGCATCCGCTCGAGCTGTTCGCGTTCAACCAGGGCGGCATGAGCTTCCACGGCGGGCTCGTCGGCGCGCTTCTGGGTGGCGTGGTTGCCGCGCGCATGACGTCCATTCCGTATCTGACCCTTGCTGACCTGGGCGCTATCGCAGCTCCCATAGGACTGTTCTTCGGCCGCTGCGCGAATTTCGTCAACGGCGAGCTGTGGGGCGCGGTCACCGATGCGCCGTGGGGCGTCGTCTTCGGCGGGGCCGCGGGCAGCATGCCGCGCCATCCGTCCCAGCTCTACGAGGCCGTGCTCGAGGGGCTGGTGCTGTTCGTCGTGCTGTATATGCTGTCGCGCAAGGTGCCGCCCCGTCCGCGCGGCACGTTCATCGGCACGTTTCTAGTCCTGTACGGAATCGCGCGTTTCGCGGTGGAGTTCGTGCGCCAGCCCGATGCGCAAATCGGGTATCTGTACGGCGGATGGCTGACGATGGGCCAGGTGCTGTCGGTGCCGCTCGTCATCATAGGGGTGGCGCTTATCGTGTATGCCGTTCGAACGCGGCACGAGCAGATGGGCATTCGCAAGGGCGGTCGCTAAACGGGCGGCCTCGGACAATCGGGTCCGCTTGCGTCTTGCATTGCATGCAAAGGAAGGAGCGACTATGCAGTCCGACAAGCTCTTCTTAGGAATCGACTTCGGCGGCAACGCCGTGAAGGTCGGCCTCGTCGACGAGGCGGGCAATCTTTCGGGAAAGGGGAGCATTCCCACGCGTGTGCTCTCCGACAAGGCGTCATGCCGCTCCTTCGCTGCTGAAATCGGCGATTTCGTGCACGGCATGGGCGTCTATTCGTCCGAGGTCGGCGGCGTGGGGCTGGCCGTGCCCGGCATCGTCGCCGACGGAGTGGGCCAAACGCCCAACGTCGAGGTCGACTGGGCGCTGTTCATCGAATGCCTGCAGCGGCAGTTTCCCAAGTTGACCATCAAGGTCCTCAACGACGCCAACGCGGCCGCACTCGGCGAGCTGTGGATGGGCGCCGGCGAGAACGCCGCATCGGCCCTGCTCGTGACGCTCGGCACGGGCGTGGGCTCGGGTTTCGTCGTGGACGGGCGCGTGGTCTCGGGCGGGCACGGCGCTGCGGGCGAAGTCGGGCACATGACTGTCGTGCCCAGCGGGCGCCCCTGCAAGTGCGGCCGTGCCGGCTGCGTCGAGCAGTATGCTTCGGCGCGCGGCGTGGTGCAGACCTATCGCGAGTGGGTGGCCTCGGGGCGCTACGGCGAGGCGGCCCTCGAGCTCGTGCCCGAAAACGACTCCGATGCCCTTACGGTGTGCAAGGCGGCCCGCGCGGGCGACCCGTGTGCAATCCAGGCCTTCAAGGTCATGTCCGACAGGCTCGGGTTTGCGCTGGCGCAGGTCGCCTGCGTAATCGACCCGCAGGTCATCCTGCTTGGCGGCGGGCTTTCGTCGGGGGCCGACGTGTTCCTCGACGACCTGAAGGCGTCGTTTGCCACCTACAGCCTCGAGGCCTGTTCGCAGACCGATATCCGTTGCGCTTCGCTTTTGGGCGATGCGGGAATCTACGGTGCCGCGCGCTATGCCATGGAAGAACGCATCCGCGATGGCAACGAGCGCGATTGGCTCGACCCGGATTTCGGGCTGTAGGTAGCGGGATACCAATGGGCCGCGGTTATCCCAGGGAGATAGTCCAGGTTGGCACCTCGAAAGCCTCTCGCTCGTTCGACCAGCTCAGCGGCAGGGAGCAAGGCCTACAGCTCCTCGCGTTTAGGAAGCAAAGAGGATACTCCTCTTTGCTTCCTTTTTGCATGTTTGCAGTCAGTGGCTGCGCAAGCGGCTACGCACCCCGCCACTAATCTGGGCTGCCGAGACCTAAACGGCAACGCAAGTAATGCAGGCAGTGCAGGAAGCATGAACTGTTCGCAATTCTTGGCGTCAACGCGCGCGCTTATTGCTATGATGGAACAAGCGTAACCGACAAGACCTAAGGGGGTCGCCATGGGAATGAAAGCCGAGGAGAAGCTCGATATCACCGCAGACGAGCTCAAGACGTACTTGCATGCCAATCACTCCGTCTATATGGACGTAAACGGTGCCAGCTATTACCTGACCGACGTTAACGATCGTTATTGGCGCGTGCAGGATACGTCGAAGAAGAACGAGAAAGACCATTACGTCGACTGCAGCGAACTCGTCCCGACTCTGAGCGAATTCCTGTCTTTGCCCTTTGGCGAAGCAAACAAATCGATTCTTGACCTGTTCGACCAGGCTGAGTTCTACGCTTCGGTCAAGCCCGAATAGCAATCAACTACATACGAATACGAAAGGGCCGGGCAACCAGCCCTTTTCTTTTGCGTCCGGGTCCGCATGCGAAAGCACGAGCACGGCACATAGCCAAATAGAGGGCTATCCCAATTTACGCACCGCCCTGCATGGTCGGGCCAATCGTTCGCGAAAGCGCAGGTGGGGGCGCGTATCGGCTTGGCTTCGCATCAACCTTGACGGCTCCTTAAATATGTACGGGGGCAAGCTAAAGCTTGCCCGGCCTCGCTGAAAACGAGCCACCGGCTCGTTTTCCGGGCGCTCGGCCCTGCAGAATCGCCGATGTCACGCCCCCACCTGCGCTTTCGCTTCGTCTTCAGCAAATACGCGACTCTCCCTTGTTGCCGTCACCAGGCCCTTCGCGGGGCGGTACGTGAATTGGGGAGACTCCCTTCATTTACCGACTTGGTTATTCTGCACATGCGCAGACTTGGCGGGTTGGCGGGCGGGGAGCGTGGCCCCAAAAGGAAAGGACCCGCGTACGGGTCCTTTCGCATGCACGTTTGCGCGCGGTGGCTATTCGGCGGCGGCGTCCTTGCGGGCGGCGACGGCCTCGATCTGTGCGATGATCGGGTCGAGGGCGCCGGCTATGTCGTAGTCTTCGACCTTGCCCTCGTCGCAGAGCAGCGCGAACTTCGGGTCGATCGGCAGCGTGGCGAACGACGGGATCTGGTAGCGCTTGGCAACGGCCTTGCCCTGCGGCTCGCCGAAGATCCAATGCTCCTTGCCGCACTCGTCGCACTTGAAGTAGGCCATGTTCTCGACCAGGCCCAGGACCGACACGTCCATGCTGTGCGCGAGGTTGACGGCCTTGCCGACGATCATGGCCACGAGTTCCTGCGGAGCCGATACCGTGATGATGCCGTCCAGCGGGAACTGCTGCATGACCGTCAGGAACACGTCGGAGGTTCCCGGAGGCATGTCGAGCAGCAGGTAGTCGACGTCTTCCCAATTGGTTTCGTCGCGGAATTGGTTCAGGATGCCGGTGATGACCGGTCCGCGCCAAGCAACGGGCATGTCTTCCTGCGGAAGCATGAGGTTGACCGACATCACCTTGATGCCGCTGTCGGTCAGCGCCGGGTTGATGCCGTCGGCGTCGGCAGTCACGTGGCCCCTGACACCGAAGGTCCTCGGGATCGACGGACCCGTGACGTCGGCGTCGAGGATGCCGACCTTGTAACCCTTGCGGTTGAGCTCGGCGGCGAGCAGGCTCGTTACGAGCGATTTGCCCACGCCGCCCTTGCCCGACACGACGCCTACGATGTGCTTGACGTTCGTGCGCGCGGTCGGTTTGGGCGGTTCGGTACGCGAACCGCAGCCCTCGACGCTGCAGCCACTGCAGGCGCCTCCGCAGTCTAGTTGTTCAGCCATTTCAAATACCTCCCTCTTGGATGTTTTGACCGTTGCGCATCATAGCACAGCAACGCCGGTATCAGTTGCAGCGCCTGCATGCTCGCGCCGCATTCTCGATGAAACATGTATGACTCTGTCTTATAATCCGTTTGAGTCAATCCCGAAAAGAAGGAGCGATCTGAATGCTGTTCAAGAACATTGGCATAATCGACGAGAACTTCGATTACCGTCAGAACTGCTGGGTAGGCACCAAGGACGATACCATCTCTTATGTAGGCGAATCCGAGCCTGCCGACGCCGATGAGTACGGCGAGGTGTACGAAGGCAAGGAAAAGCTCCTGATTCCAGCCCTGTACAACGCCCACAGCCATGCACCTATGACGCTTTTGCGCGGATACGCCGAGAACCTGCCGCTGCAGGCGTGGCTCGAGCAGAAGTGCTGGCCGTTCGAAGGCAAGATGAACGGCGACGACAATTACTGGGCAACGCTGCTCTCGTGCGCCGAGATGGCGCGCTACGGCTGCGTGAGCTTCTCGGACATGTACTATTTCAGCCCCGACCGTGCCCGCGCGGTCGACGATGCGGGCATGAAGGCCAACCTGTGCACCTCGCCTTTGGCGTTCGAGCCCAAGCCCATACAGGAATACCCCGTATTCGCTGAAATGGAAGACGGTATCGCAAACATCGACGGCATGGGCGAAGGCCGCATCAAGTTCGAAGGCTGCATTCATGCCGAATACACGAACAACGACGTCACGGCCAAGAGCGTCTTCGATTGGGCGCGCGAGCACAATACGCGGCTGCACGTTCACGTGTCCGAGACCAAGTCCGAAGTCGAGGACTGCCGCAACCGCCACGACGGCAAGTCGCCTGTCCAGTGGCTCGATTCGCTTGGGGCGTTCGAGGTGCCCTTCGTGGCTGCCCACTGCGTGTGGGTCGATGACGACGACATCGCGCTCATGGCGAAGAAGGGCGTGACGGTCGCGCACAACCCGGCGTCGAACATGAAGCTCGCGAGCGGTTTCGCGCCAATTGCAAAGCTGCTCGAGGCCGGCGTGAACGTTGCGCTCGGTACCGACGGCATGGCCTCCAACAACAACCACGATATGTTCCAAGACATGTACCTCACGGCAATGCTTCCCAAGGGCCACGACCTGGATCCTACCGCAGTCACACCCAAGCAGGCATTCAACGCCGCCACGCGAGCCGGTGCCATCGCCCAGGGGCGCGAAGATTGCGGCCTTCTGAAAGAGGGCTTTAGGGCAGACCTCGCCGTGCTCGACGTGTCGGGGCCGTCGTGGTGTCCCGTCAACGACATGCTGACCAACGTCGTGTACGCAGGCCACGGCTCCGATGTCGTGCTGACCATGTGCGATGGCCGCGTGGTCTACCGCGACGGCGCTTGGCCCACGATCGACATCGACCGCGTGAAGGCAGAAGTGGCCGCGCGCACCGTCCGTATTCAGTCCGAGCTCGCCGAGCAGGGCGCATAACGGGCGGACGCATTTCCAAGAGCAATCGTGAAAGGACCTGCTTGCGGGTCCTTTCCTTTAACAAAATGTGAAAAAAGGGTCAGACCCCTTTTCACATTTTCTGGCTTACAATGACGGGGTTAAAACGTGGTGCAGTTTAGGTGAGGAGTTACGCATGGATCAGATGGTTTCGGTCACATGGGACGATATCGCGCAGGTGAACGAGGAGTTCCTCGCAGACAGGGCGTCGCTCATAGCCAAGAACGCCGTTACGGCGCAGGGAGTGCGCGCCGTGGCACGCGTGCCTGAGGCCGTGGCGCTGAATACGGGCACGTTCGACATCGAGGTGAAGCAGGGCGAGCGCACCGACCAGAAGCGTTCGGGGCGCTGTTGGATGTTCGCGGCGCTGAATACTTTCCGCATTCGCACCATGCGAAAGTTCAATCTGGCAAATTACGAGTTCTCGCAGGCATACCCGCTGTACTGGGACAAGCTCGAGAAAGCCAACTGGTTCCTCGAGAACGTTATCGACACGCTCGACGAGCCCCTGGACGGGCGCCTCATGGCGTTTTTGCTGGCAGATCCGGTAGGTGATGGTGGGCAATGGGACATGTTCGCCGCATTGGTGAAGAAGTACGGCGTCGTGCCCAAGGAGGCCATGCCCGAGACCAGCTGCTCCTCGAACACGGGCGACCTGGACGCTTACCTGACGCGCTACCTGCGCTCGTGCGCCCGCCAAATGCGCGCAGCCCACGGCGACGGTGCAAGCATCGACGAGCTGCGCGATCAGAAGAAGCAGATGATGGGCAATGTGCAGACACTGTTGAACATCTGCCTGGGACAGCCGCCCGCGACCTTCGACGTGCGCCTGCGCGACAAGGACGACAAGCTCGTGCTGTCTGGTACCTATACGCCCCAGGAGTTCTTCGACGAGGCCGTCGGCGTGAACATCGACGACTACGTTTCGCTCATCTCGGCACCGACGGCCGACAAGCCGTACCAGCGCACCTATACGGTTGCTCGCTTGGGCAACGTCATCGAGGCTGGGGGAGTGAAGTACCTGAACCTCGAGCCTAAGGACCTGAAGGCGGCAGCGATCGCGCAGCTGAAGGACGATTATCCGGTCTGGTTCGGCTGCGATGTCGACCAATCGTTCGTGAGCGCCGACGGCATGATGGACCTCGATGCTCTCGACGTCGATGGGCTTTTCGGGTTCGACATTATGGCCGGCTTCGACAAAGCGGCTCGCCTCGACTACGGCGAGTCCATGATGACCCACGCGATGGTCCTCGAGGGCGTCAACTTCGATGCGGCCGGCAACTCGACTCTTTGGAAGGTCGAGAACAGCTGGGGCAAGGACCGCGCCAAGGACGGCTTTGACTCGCTGACCGATGCCTGGTTCGACGAGTACATCTACCAAGTCGTCGTCGACAAGAAATATCTGACGGCCGAGCAGCGCGAAGCGTTCGAAACTCTCGAGCCCATCGTGCTCGACCCCTGGGATCCCATGGGCGCGCTCGCATAATGCGCGATGCGAAAAGGGTCTGACCGCTTTTGCCGTCACGGTCGTCTTGGCCAATCTGTCTTGCAAGCGAAAGGCCTGGTGGTGGCATGCGTGAGAGATTCTGCAGCCACTGTTCCTGTAAATCCATATAGGTTAGGCGAAGCCAAGCGAGCGCGTGCCACCAGGCCTTTCGCGGGACGATACGTAAAGAGGGGTTAACCATCTTTTGAGCATTTAGGTCTGCCTGAATTGGTGCTTGCCCAAAGTGGTAGTCAATCGGCAATCAGCGTCTAAGCATTTGGGCGATGGGCGATAAGCCTTATCGTCGGTATCACGGGTCTTTTGTCGTAGTTTTGCGCTACACTGACTGCATGTGTGTAAATGGGCATGGCCCTTGGATGAAAGATGGTGGTTAGTTATGGCTGCACCTATTCCTGAACATGTGCGCAACATCGTGCTCGTCGGCCAAGATGGCGCCGGCAAGACTTCGCTCGCAGAGGCGATGCTGCACGTCAGCGGTCGCACGCCCCGCATGGGAACGACCCACGACGGCAAGTCCTACCTCGACTACGATGCCGAGGAGATCCGGCGCAAGTTCACCATCAGCACTTCCATCGCACCGATTCCCTACAAGGACTACAAGATCAACCTGCTCGACACGTCGGGGCACCCCGACTTCATCGGCGACACCATCGCCACGATGTATGCCGCCGAGATGGCCATGTTCGTTGTCGACGCCGTCGACGGTCCGCAGGTCATGACCACGAAGCTGTGGAAAGAAGCCGAGAAGATGAACATCTCGCGCTCGGTCTTCATCAACCACATCGACCGCGAGAACGCTGACTTCGGCGCGGCTATGGCGCTGCTGCATGCGCGCTTCGGCAAGCGCCTGTCGCCCGTTACGCTGCCGATCGGCCAGCAGGCAGATTTCGAGGGCCTCATCGACGTCGTCAACATGAAGGCTCGTTACTTCGACAAGGGCGGCATGGTCGAGCGCGTCGAGGAAATCCCGGCCGAGTATCAAGAGCGCGCCGATAGCGCCCGCGAGCGCCTGATCGACGCTGTGGCCGAGGCCGACGAAGAAGTCATGATGAAGTACCTCGAGGGCGAAGAGATTACCCAAGAAGAGGTCGAGAAGTGCATCCACGATGCCATCAACCAGGGTCTTTTCGTTCCCGTGTACACCGGCTCCACCATCATCAAGCAGGGCATCCAGGGCCTCATGGAAGACATCGCGACCTTCTTCCCGCATCCGCGCGAGCACGCCGCCTACGTGCTGGCCAACGGCGAGGACAAGATCCACATCGACGAGGGCGGCGAGCCGGCCGGTTTCGTGTTCAAGACCACGTCCGACGCCTTCGTCGGCCGCCTGTCCTACATCAAGGTGCTCACCGGCACCCTCGAGCCAGGCATGGACCTCATCAACTCCCGCACCGGCGACAAGGACCGCATCGGCAAGCTGCTCGTCATGATGGGCAAGGAGTCGACCGAGGTCAAATCCGCCAAGGCCGGCGACATCATCATCATCCCGAAGCTCGACGACGCGCGCCCCAGCGACACGCTCTCGGCAAGCGGCAGCATTGCCATCGCCCCCATCCCGTTCCCGATTCCCCAGTACCCGGTCGCCATCGAGGCCGTCAACAAGAAGGAAGAGGACAAGCTGGGCACGTTCCTGGCCAAGGCCGCCGAGACCGACCCCACGATCCAGATCCGCCGCGACGAGGAGACGCACCAGACCATCATCAACGCCATGGGCGACGAGCAGATCAACACGCTGCTCATCCGCCTGAAGGACACCTCCAATGTCGAGGCCAAGCTCATCCCGGTGCGCATCCCGTACCGCGAGACCATCCGCAACAAGGCCGAGGCCCAGGGTCGCCACAAGAAGCAGACCGGCGGTTCCGGCCAGTTCGGCGACTGCTGGCTGCGCCTCGAGCCCAATCCGGGTATGGGCTACGAGTTTGTGGACGAGATCAAGGGCGGTGCCATCCCGGGCGGCCTGATCCCGGCTGTCGACAAGGGCGTTCAGGATTCGATGGCCGAAGGCTTCTTGGCTGGCTACCCGATGGTCGACATCAAGTGCACCGTTTTCGACGGCTCGTACCACTCGGTCGACTCTAACGAAATGGCGTTCAAGACCGCAGCGCGCATCGGCTTCCGTGCTTGCTGCGAGAAGGCCAACCCGGTCATCCTCGAGCCGATGGCCGACTTGCGCGTCAACGTTACCGACGAGTTCGCAGGCGCCGTCATGGGCGACATCTCGACCCGTCGTGGCCGCATCGTCGGTACCGACGCTGCAGATGCCGGCGAGACCGTCATCATCATGCGCGCTCCGTATGCCGAGGTCGTCAACTACACGCGCGACCTGCGCTCGATGACCCGCGGCCAGGGTTCCTACACCATCGAGATCAACGGCTACGAGCAGGCGCCCGCCGACGTTCAGAAGAAGCTCGTCGACGAGTACCAAGCAGCACGTGCCGCAGGCAACTAACGCCGCAATCGCCAAGTAGGCCCTAAGCCAAGCGTCCCGTCCATCCTAGGCGGGACGCTTTCTTTTGCGAATTAGGCGTTTGCTTTGGTCCGCGGCCCGTCCCACCGCGTTTCCGCTGGTGGGGGCGCGCTCCGGCTTGGCTTCGGCTAAACCTAAGCGTATTTAGGAAGTTTGTGCCTGCAGAATCGCCGGAGTCACGCCCCCACCAGCGGAAACGCTTCGTTAACCCAGGGCGCCAACTCGACTGTCGCTTATTGCTTTCGCTATGTTGTCCCAATTTGGGGAAAGCGACTCGAATTGCCATCCCGAGTCATCGAAGCGTTTCCGCAGGCGGGGCGTGACTCCGGCGATTCTGCAGGCACTGTTCCTGCGATACATATAGGTTTAGCCGAAGCCAAGCCGGAGCGCGCCCCGCCTGCGGGAACGCGGTGGGACGGTTAAACAGCTCGAAATGCCCTAGATTTCGAACGACAAGCCGTCGGCGGCCGGTTCGACGCGGCCGTCGTACTGCTCCAGGTAGTCTTCGAGCTCGGCGAGCGTGATGGGCTCGGAGTAGTGCATGCACATATGCGTCAAGTAAATCTTGCCGGCGTCGAGTTCGAGCCCTTCCTCGATCGTCTCCTGGACCGAATGATGTGACTGCGGGTAGCCGTTTTCCTTCCAGTACGTCGCGTCCATGGCCAAGATGTCGACGCCGCGCACGCGTTCAGCCGTCTCGGGCGGGAGCTTGCCGGTGTCGGAGGCGTAGAACAGGCTCGTTTCGCCGGTCTCGATCAGGTAACCGTACGTTCCCGGGGCGTGGGTGACGGGCAGGGCCGTGTACTTCACGCCGTCCAGCTCGAGCTCTTCGAACGGGTTCCATTCCTGTGTGGCCAGGCAATACATCATGTATTCGAATTCCTTGCCGATGCTTGCCAGCGTATAGGGGCTCGCGTAGGTCGGAAGCTGCGTCTTTGTTAGCAGTTGCACCATGTATTCAAGCTCGCCGAGGCCGCCTACGTGATCGTAGTGCCAATGCGTGAAGATCAGATTATCGATATGACTCACGTTCTCGCGAATGAAGTACTGGCGGATATCGGGCGGGGTGTCGATGAGCGTGCGGGTCGTGCCGCTGACCATGACGCCGCAGTCACCGCGGCGAGCGCGCGGGTTTTCGCGTGCTTCCTTGCAAGCGGGGCAATCGCAGAAGAAGGCCGGCACGCCGCAACCGGCGCCCGAGCCCATGAACGTGAACGTATGCTTGGACATAGATTCTCCCTCTCGGCATGTGCTGGGTCTAGGGCTATTATTGCAGACTGTAGGGCTCGGCGCGTTCGGTAAGCATTTGCGCCGCTGCTTTCCATCCGGGTAGCACGCGTTCGAAGTACGCTTGGAACTCCTCGTCGCTTATTGTCTTGATCTTACGCAGCTCCAACATGATCGTGTACACGAGGCAGTCGGGTGGGTATGGGATCAGGTCGGTCGAGAGCCAGAGCGCCCCGGCTTCGTTGCTTGACCAGCGTCCGCGCATCGCGCGCATCCGCACGGTAGGCGGAGTGATCCCGGGCATGGCCACGGCGCTGAAATCGCGCACGAGGCCCGTTGCGTTGCGCAACAGCACCTGTTCGGCATAGCCGTTGAAGGCGAGTTTCGCCTCGTCGTAGTTTTTTGGGTGTACGACGTAGAGGGTGATCAGGCTGACATCGGCTGCAAGCGAGAACTTGGCGGTGGCGCGACCGCGCGCCGAACTCTTCAGTTTGCGCTCGCCGAGCGGGTACACGCGCAGTTGGAAGGGACGTCCCATGACGTAGGCGACGTCGCCTGTTTGGTAGCGGCATTTGCCGTACGATCCTTTGGAATAGCGCTTGAGCATGTCGGTGCGCAGTTCTTCGACGACGTGAACGCGCGGGCCGAAGAACTGGATGATGTCGTTTACGGGCATGTCGCGTGCAGCCATGATGTAGGGTTGCGCCGAAGGAGGCTGTAGCGCCACGAATACCTCGGGCATGCCTGCGCGGTAAATCGGCACCTCGACCTCGATGCCCGCAGGAGTCGTGTACGTAATGCGCTCTGCCGTTTGGTTCGGCTGCTGATCGTTGTCGCCCATGACGTCACCTCGCGCGTTTGCTGCCCAGATACTTTATGTTCCGTATCATACCCTAGAGTTTGCCGTTCATCGTCTTGTCGATCCGTCCCATCGCGTCTCCGTAGGCGAAGCCAAGCCGGAGCGCGCCCCCACCATCAGAAACGCGGTGGGATTGGGCGGTTGGGACTCAATTCATCGAGGCTATATCATGCGCAACTGCGACGGGACGCAAACAGCTTGGTGCGAGCGTAATTACAAACGCACAACATCGGGCAGGACGATGAGGCGGGCAGGTGCGGGGTTTGCTATACTCGTGGGGAAAGAAAGGAGGACGCATGGACATCGGCTCGGTTTTCGCAAGCCCTTACATTTGGCTGATAGTCGCCGTCGTCGCGGCAGTCATCGAGGCGGTGTCGGTGAGCCTGATAACCGTCTGGTTCGTCATCGGGGGCATCGTCGCGTTCTTCATCGGCTTCTTCGGCGGCTCGATGGTCGTGCAGCTCGTGGCGTTTCTGGTTGTGTCGCTCGCAAGCCTGGCGCTGCTGAGGCCCGTCGTGCTGAAGTACCGCAAACATGGCGAGTCGCACGAGCAGACGTTCATCGGCACGACCGCCGTGGTCGTCGAGCCGATTGACCCCGAAGCTATGACCGGGCGTGTCGAGACACCCGACCGCGTTACTTGGACGGCGCTTTCTGCGGATGGCTCGGCCATACCGTCGGGCGCGCAGGTGCGCGTCGTCGACCAGAAATCGATCAAGCTCGTCGTCGAGCGCGTGTAAGGCCCGCGCGTCGGCAAGTCGCCAATACCGCCAAAAGCAGCCGATAGGAGGTTTTCATGTTTGCACTCGTACCCATCATCGTTGTCATCGCCATAGTCGTGTTCGTATGCCTCTCGTGCATCAAAATAGTTCCGCAGGCCGAAACCATGGTTGTCGAGCGCCTTGGGTCATACCTGACCACCTGGGGCAACGGCCTTCACGTGAAAGTACCCTTCATCGACCACATCCGTGCGCACATCTCGTTGAAGGAACAGGTTGCTGATTTCCCGCCGCAGCCCGTCATCACCAAGGACAACGTCACGATGTCGATCGACTCGGTCATCTTCTACAAAGTCATGGATCCGCGCCTGTACTGCTACGGCGTCGAGAATCCCATCATGGCCATCGAGAACCTGACCGCCACGACGCTGCGCAACATCATCGGCGACATGGACCTCGACACGACGCTCGTCAGCCGCGATACCATCAACGCCCAAATGCGCTCGATCCTCGACGAGGCGACGGACGCATGGGGCATAAAGGTCAATCGCGTCGAGGTCAAGAACATCACCCCGCCGCGTCAGATTCAGGAAGCGATGGAAAAGCAGATGAAGGCCGAGCGCGAGAAGCGCGAGGCGGTCCTGCTCGCCGAAGGCCAGAAGCAGAGCGCCATCACCATCGCCGAGGGCAACAAGCAGGCCCAGATTCTGGCTGCCGAGGCGCGCAAGCAGACGGTCATTCTGGCAGCCGAAGCCGAGAAGCAGCGCCAGATCCTCGACGCTCAAGGCGAGGCTGAAGCAATTCGCAACGTCCAGCAGGCGACCGCCGACGGCATCCGCATGGTGCGAGAGGCCGGCGCGGACAACGCGGTTCTGACCCTGCAGTCGTTCGAAGCCCTGAAGGAAGTGTCGCGTGGGCAGGCCACCAAGCTCATCATCCCTTCCGATATGCAGGGCCTCGCCGGCGTCGCCGCCGCGCTGAAGGAAGTTGTGACCGACGCTCCCGCCGTGCAGCCGCAAGCTGAGGAGCAGCAGTAGGGAAACGCTCAAATAACGTGCACTGAGTGAAGGAACGAGCCATGGGTACTCCTGTGGCTCGTTTTGCGCTGGAGTTATTTGAATTACGATGATAAACACCAATAAATAATGCTAAATGTCGTTAACAATCGCTTTACCACGTTGGAGCGGTTTGTTTTCTGAGGTATGATACGCCTCGCGTAAATTGTGGAACCAGGGTAGTACGCGCCCTGGGCAATCATGAAAGGTGTGCGGATGACCGAAAAGAAGGACATTCTGACGTTGCCTCATGACCAGATCGAAGCGCTTCAGTTCGAGGGGGTCAAGAAGACACTCGTCACTTGCTACGAGAACGTACCGTTTTACAAAGAGCGCTTTGACGAAGCCGGTTTCGATCCGTATTCCGTTGAAACCCTCGCCGATATTGCCAAGGCTCCGTTTACTACCAAGCAGGACCTGCGCGATAACTATCCGTTTAAGATGTTCGCCGTGCCGATGAAGGACGTGCGTGAGATCCATATGTCGTCCGGCACGACCGGTGTGGCTACCGTGGGCGGATACACCGAGCATGACCTCGAGATTTGGGGCGATTGCTTTGCGCGTGGCGTTGAGTACGCCGACGGCGGCGAAGATGACATCATGCATGTGTGCTATGGCTACGGCCTGTTCACCGGCGGCTTGGGCGCCCATTACGGCGGCGTTTCGGCCGGATGCACCACCATTCCCATGAGCGCGGGCAATACCGAGCGCCAGATCCGCATCCTGCGCGAGATGGGCTCGACCATCCTGTGCTGCACACCGTCATATGCCATGCACATCGCCGATACGGCCATCGCCATGGGGCTCGATCCGGCCAAGGACTTCAAGCTGCGCGTCGGCATTCACGGCGCCGAGGCATTCAGCGACAATTTCCGCGCCGACCTCGAGAAAAAGCTCAGCTACAAGGTGCTCGACGTGTACGGCCTGACCGAGACGATGGGCCCGGGCGTGGCAATCGAGTGCATGGAGCAGAACGGCCTTCACCTGGCCGAGGACCATTTCTTCGCCGAGATCATCGATCCCGAGACCGGAGAAGTGCTGCCCGACGGCGAGTGGGGCGAGCTCGTGCTGACCACGACCGACCGCGAGGCGACGCCCGTGGTGCGCTACCGCACGCGCGACATCACGCGCATCATCCCCGGCGAGTGTGCTTGCGGGCGCACGCACAGGCGCATCGACCGCCTGCACGGCCGCACCGACGACATGCTCATCATCCGCGGCGTCAACGTCTTCCCGTCGCAGATCGAGGACGTCATGAAGACGATGCCCGAGCTGTCGAGCTGGTACCAGGTCGAGCTCACGACGGTCGCCCACCTCGACCGCGTCACGCTGAAAGTCGAAATGGAACAGGGCTTCGACTTCGACGAGATCCGTCAGATTGAAGGCCTGCAGAAAGCGCTCGAGGCCAAGCTCAAAGCGGCGTTGTCCGTCGGCATCAAGGTCAGGATCGTCGAGCCGAAGTCGATTCCGCGCTCGGAAGGCAAGGCCAAGCGCGTCATCGACCTGCGCGAAGGAGTGAACTAGCATGATTGATCAGATTACCGTATTCCTCGAGAATTCCGAAGGCCGCCTGGCGGCGCTGTGCCGCACGCTCGCATGGGCGAACATCAACATGAAATCGCTCGTGATCGCCGACACGACCGACTACGGCGTCGTGCGCATCATCTGCGACGACCCGGCGCGCGCACTCGACGTGCTGAACGCGGCCGACTACCGTGCCATCTCGACGAAAGTGGCTGCCATCGGCGTGCCCAACGAGCCGGGCGGCTTGGCGCGCCTGCTCGCCACGCTCGACGAGCTGGATCAGAACATCGAGTACGGCTACTGCTTCTCGATAAACGGCGATATGGCCTGCGATGTGCTGAAGATCAGCGGTGCCGAAGAGGCTTCCGCGGCTGCCAAGGCCATCGAGGAGGCAGGCTTCAAGCTGCTCAAGCAGGAAGACATCGCCTAACCTCGGATGCGACGTTTGTATGGCGGTGGGAGTGTAGCTCGTCGCCATACATTTGAGCGCCCCTGTTGTTCGAGGAAAAAGCGTTCATGCAAGGCAATCAAGCGAGCGAGCACTTCGCCCAGGGCGAAGTGCTCGCTTTGCATTGGTGCTTTTCATTAAGAATCGGGTCTTGGCTGCTGGGGTGTAGTAGACTTTTGCTTCGAACTAATCGGTTTTCGAAACACGAGGAGCTTTCATGAGCAACGAAGGCAAGAAGGTCAAGGTGCATTACGTCGGCACGCTGGCCGATGGGACAAAGTTCGACTCGTCGCGCGACCGCGGCGAGCCGCTTGCGTTTACCTGCATGGGCGGCCAGATGATTCCAGGCTTCGACAACGCCGTGCGCGACATGGAGGTCGGCCAGACCATCACGGTGGTCATCCCCGCCGCAGAGGCTTATGGCGAAGTCGACCCAAAGATGATCATCAAGATGCAATTCGAGGCTCTACCGGGCTCCGAGAAGCTGAAGGTCGGCCAGCACCCCGTCCTTGCGACCCCCGATGGGCGTCCCGTGCCCTGCGTGGTCGTGGCCAAAGACGACGAGACCATCACCTTCGACATGAACCACGAGCTGGCAGGTAAGGACCTGACGTTCGAGATCGAGCTGCTCGAGGCCGAATAGCAGGGCGCATCCGATCGAATGGCAAGGGAAGTAAGGAAAAGCAGAACCGATGCGAACGCCGCGCATCGCGGTGCCGTACGCACTCGGTCGTCTTCGCGCTACCAGATGGCCGACGCCACGGTGCGCGACAGCGGAAGCGTGCACGACCGCGGCCGTTCGATGCGGGGCGCCGTCCAAGCCGAGGAAGAGGTTCGCGAATCGGTGTTCGCCGACCGCCCGCGCAAGCAGAACCCGGTCCGCAAGTTCATAAACGACTGGTTCGACCGGCTCGTCGGCGCTGTGTCGGAAGGCAACTTGGCCGGACAGGACGAGGAGTATGCATCGGGCCGTACGTCGCGCGATTTCGTATGGAACACCATCGGGTTCGCGGCATGGGGCATGGTTTTCCCGTTTCTGACCATCGTCGTCACGTGGCTGGCCGGCGTCGAGCGAGCCGGCATGTTCTCGTTCGCCTTCGTCATCGCCAACCTGCTCTACATACTGGCGAGCTACGGCGTGCGCACGTACCAGGTATCGGACCTCGACGAGTACCATTCGTTTGCCGACTACCAAATAAACCGTGCGGCCACGTGCCTTGTGATGCTGCTTATCGGGCTCGTTATCTGCAATGCCCTGGGCTATACGGGCGAGATGTTCGTCATGAGCATGGGCGTGTTCACGTTCAAGGCCATCGATGCGCTCGGCGAGGTGTACGAGGGCCGTTTGCAGCAGGTCGACAAGCTCTATTTAGGCGGCATCTCGTTGACGTTGCGCTCGGTCGCGGCGTTTCTGCTCTTCACGGTCGCATTGCTCATCACCGGCGATTTGGGCATAGCGGCCGTCGCCATGGCGATCGCCGCCGCATGCACGCTTGCGTTCGCAACGTTCCCGCTGACCATGTTCGAGACCCCGCGCTCGTCGGCGCCCAACATGCTCTCGGTCAAGCTCCTGTTCACGGAATGCTTTCCCGTATTCGCGGCGCTTTTCCTGTACGCGCTCGTCGACAACATGCCCAAGTTCGTCATGCAGGGTGCTTCGTTGCCCTACGATAACCAGCTTTATTTCAACGCGCTGTACTTCCCGGCGCAGGCGATTCTCATCACAGTCGGGATGATCTACAAGCCCCTGCTCGTCAAACTCGCGAACGTTTGGGCGGACGAGTCGCGCCGCGCGCGCTTCGACATGGTGATCATAGCCATGATGGTGCTCATCGTGGGCATCACGGTCGTCGGCATACTGTTCATGAACTGGGTCGGCATTCCCATTATGAGCTTCATGTACGGCCTTGACTTTGCACCTATGAAGCAGCTGTCGTTTATCATGCTCGCTGCCGGCGGCGTGACTGCGGCAATCGACTTCCTCTACCAGGTCATAACGATCCTGCGCCGCCAGCAGGTGGTGCTGGGCTTGTACCTCATCACGTTCGGGTTCTCGCTTCTGGTGCTCATCCTCATGACCACGATGATGAAGCTCGAGGGTGCCGTGGTGGGCTATCTGATTGTCATGAGCATCTTGCTGATCCTGCTCGTTCGCGAGTACGTGACTCAGCGCCTGAAGTTCCAGAGCGGCAGGAGGCGCTAGATGGGCGACCTTTCCAAATTGAAGATCGGCATCGGTCAAGTCGAAATTGTCGAGGGCCAGCCCTCGCGAAACGAAGCCGCATGCGACCGTATGGTCGAGCGCGCGCTCGACGTCTCGGCCGATGCCCTCGTCGTGCCCAACTCGCTGACCGACGAGTCCGACGTGCGCATTATCGGGCTTAACGACTCGCGCATCGACGTTGCCGGCAACGTGGTGGTGCTTGATGCTTGCGGCGAGACGTACCGCATCGGCATCGGGCGTGCGTGCGAAGGCTGCGACTTCAGCATCGTCGCCGACTTACGGCCGTATACGGTCATGCCCGACGAGCGAATGCTGCCGGCGCGCAGCATCGTCGTGCGGCCCGTCGGTATGCGCGAGGAGGGCAAGAAGGTGCTCGCATTCGACGGGGGCTCCTCGGTCGTCGACGGCGCCGGGCAGGTGACCATGCGTTTGCGCGACGACTTCCAAGAGGAATTCCGGCTCGTCGACTTCTCGGCTGCACCCGAATCAGAGCCTGCGGCGCAAACACTGCCACCGGGAGAAAAGCTTCTCGAGTGCCTCGTGCAGACGATCAGGCGCTTCGATGCGTACGTGCTGCCATTCGGCCCCAAATGGATCGTCGGGCTCTCGGGCGGCCTGGACAGCAGCATCACCGCCAGCCTTTTGTCCCTTGCCCTGGGTCCCGAGCGTGTTGTTGGCTATAACATGGCTACGCGCTACAATTCCGAAGCCACGAAATCGAATGCCGCCCAGCTCGCGAGCGCGCTCGGCATTGCGCTGCGCAACGGCGTCATCGAGGATTTGGTTGTCTCGCTCGGCAACACGCTTCTGCAGTACGGCTATGGGACCGATGTCCTGAAGGGCGTCATCCTCGAGAACGTGCAGGCCCGCACTCGCGGAAACCTGCTTTCTACCTTTGCCGCTATCGAAAACGGCGTGGTTGTGAACAACGGAAACCGCGTGGAGTGCGCGCTCGGCTATGCAACGCTGTACGGCGATGCCATCGGTGCTCTGGCGCCCATAGGCGATTTGACGAAAGTGCAGCTCTTTGACCTGGCGCGTCGCGTAAACGAGCGAACCGGGTCCGAAGTCGTGCCCAGCAACCTCTTGCCAACGCAGACCGAACGCGGTCTTGTATGGGAAACGCCCCCCTCGGCTGAGCTCGCGAACGGGCAACGCGATCCCATGAAATGGTTCTACCACGACTGGCTCGTGTCGCGCTTGCTGGGCGATGGGCTTTTGCGCCCGCGCAGCCTCGATGCGGCATGCTGCGACATCATGCAGAACTACCTAGACACGCGACTTGCCGACACCGAGGCCGGTCCGTGGGTAGGCTACTACGGCCTCGATGATCCGCAGGCGTTTTTAGCCGATCTGCAGTGGGTCGCGGGGTCGATTTCGCGCGCGTCCTTCAAGCGCATCCAGGCTCCGCCCGCCATAACCATAGCAAGCAGGGCAAGCGTGTGCGCTCGACCCGATAGTCAGATGCCGAAAGAGCCTTCTACGCGCTACAACGTGCTCGTGCGTACGATAATGGGCATGAAATAACCGGTCAGCCGCGCCCGACACGACTCGGGCCCCGATTGAAGCCGCGAGGTGCACCAATGAAAAAATGCGATCTGCACGACATCATCGACGAGATCAAGGGCATGTACGAATCGAGCGACGAGATCTTCTTCACGACGCCTGAGCGCCGCATGCCAAGCCGCAACGCCATCATTGCCATCCTGAAGGACGTCCGAAATATCATGTTCCCGGGCTATTTCACCGATGGCGCGCAGACGTCGGTCGATGCCAAGTACTTTATCGGCAACACGGTGCTGCAGGTCGAAGAGAAGCTCTACTCGCAGGTCTGCCTTGCGTTCAGCTTCCGCGACGGGGGTTCAGTCGACGCGGAGGCCATCGAAGAGCGCTCGCGCGAGGTCTGCGAAAAGATGATGTGCAAGTTGCCCGCCATTCAGAAGATGCTCCACAAAGACATTCAGGCTGCATTCGACGGCGACCCTGCGGCGCAGTCGAAGGAAGAGGTCATCTACTCGTATCCGGGCTTTTTCGCCATCTGGGTGTACCGAATCGCGCACGAGCTGTACCAGCTCGACGTTCCGCTGATTCCGCGCATCATGACCGAGTACGCCCACAGCCGTACCGGCGTCGACATCAATGCAGGCGCCGAAATCGGCGAGTATTTCTTCATCGACCACGCAACCGGCGTCGTCATCGGCGAAACCACCAAGATCGGCAACTACGTAAAGATTTACCAGGGTGTGACGTTGGGCGCCCTCTCGACGCGCGGAGGACAGCGTCTGGCCGGTGTGCGTCGCCACCCGACCATCGAGGACAAGGTCACCATCTACGCCAACGCCTGCGTGCTCGGCGGCGATACGGTCGTAGGGGAGGGGTCGGTCATCGCCGGCAGCGCCTTCTTGACCGAATCCGTGCCGCCCCACAGCCGTGTCTCGCTGAAGAACCAGGAAGTCAACGTCCGCATAGCTGCCAAGAAAACCGACTACGTCGAGCTCGCGTAAGGGTTTGGAAGCGGCGCCGATCCCTGCGTCTGGGCGTCGAGGTAATCATTGCTGTTTCCCGTTGCGTTTCCGCAGACAGCGGCGCGCTTTGGCTTGGCTGAGCCCTTATGCGCGGTAAAAGGCGCGGTTGTTGGGGGTTTCGTCAACTTCGACCTGAGCGATGGGCAACCCTTGGTCGGTCAAGCGGTCGAAGAGGTAGCGGGCGAGGTTTTCGGCCGTGGTGCGGAAAGGCAGCACCGTCAGGCTAAAACCCTCGGATTCAAGGCAGGCGATCGTCTCGGGTTTAAGAGAGCCCTCTTCAACGAGGAAAGTGTGGTCGAGGAGGTCTGCTTCTGCCCGCACGGCCTTCTTGAAGACGCCGAAATCGAGCACCATGTCTTTCATGGTTCCCTCGGTCTGAAGCTCGGGTTGCGCGAGGTCGACGACGACGCGCCAGCGGTGACCGTGGAGGTTCTCGCACTTGCCGTAGTAATCGGTGAGGAAATGGGCGGAATCAAATGCTGCTTCGGTCTGCAATCCGTACATGGTCGCTCCGTTCTGCTTGCGGAGGTTATCCGCAAAATCGTATTTGCAAAGGCAAGGTTAAATTCGTGGCAGCAGCCACGTCAATATTGTAATCTATGCGTAAGGAAAGCACCGTAGAAGGAGGTAGTCGTGAACATCGTGTGTCTCGATATGGAAGGCGTGTTGGTACCCGAGATTTGGATAGCCTTTTCCGAGGCCACGGGCATACCCGAGCTGCGGCGCACGACGCGCGACGAGCCCGATTACGACAAGCTGATGAAGTTTCGCCTGGGCATTCTGCACGAACACGGCTTGGGTCTTCCGCAGATTCAGGAAGTCATCGCGACGATCGACCCGTTGCCGGGCGCTCGCGAGTTCCTCGACGAGCTGCGCGCCACTACGCAGGCCATCATCCTTTCCGACACCTTCGAGCAGTTCGCGCAGCCGCTCATGAAGAAGCTCGGCTGGCCGACGTTGTTCTGCAACTCGCTCGAAGTTGCCGATGACGGCACGATTACCGGCTACCATATGCGCTGCGAGCAGTCGAAGCTCACGACGGTCAAGGGGCTGCAGGCTATGGGATTCGAAACCATCGCCGCAGGCGACAGCCACAACGATCTGGGCATGATCCTGGCGTCGAAGGCAGGCTTCCTGTTCCGCAGCACCGACGCCATTCGCGCCGAGCACCCCGAGCTTGCGGCATTCGAGGAGTTCGACGATCTGCTGGCTGCCATCAAGCAAGCGCTGTAGCAAGCTCTACCTGAAACGACGTTATGGCTAGACTCTCTTTTCTGCCATCCCGCCGCGTTTCCGCAGGCGGGAGCGCGCTCCGGCTTGGCTTCGCCTAACCTATGTGAATGACAGGAACAGTGGCTGCAGAATCGCCGGAGTCACGCCCCCGCCTGCGGAAACGCTTCATTGTCTGAAAGGACATTCGGTGACTGTCCCGCATAACTCGATGAGCTCCTCACCAAACGGAGGTCTCGCCGACACAGTTCTTAATCCCAAACTGTAGCGCAAGCGAAAGCGCAGGTGGCAGCATGTGTGAGCGATTCTGCAGGCACTGTTCCTGATAATCCATATAGGTTAAGCCGAAGCCAAGCGAACACGTGCTGCCACCTGCGCTTTCGCTGGACGCAACAGTTATAAGGGCTAGTCCTCGGATTGCCGTTGATGCTGCTGAGGCGGCAGTAGCTACGCGGGACGTGCGGAGTAGCCGAGCAGATTACAGCTTCTTTTGTTGGTAGAGGCCTGCTTCTTCGAAGCCGAGGTTGCGGTAGTAGCCGCGTGTTCCGACGGCGCTGATTACGTTCATGCGATTGTAGCCGTGTTCGCGTGCGATGTCGCATGCTGTGGCAACGAGCGTTTTTCCGAGTCCGTGGTGCTGGGCCGAGGTGCCCTCTTTGGCGATTTTGGCGGCAAAGCCGTACACGTGGACCTCGCGAATCATGGCTTCGCCCTCGTGGAGCGGTGCCGTTGGTCCAAGGCGGTCCAATGCGCCCGCATGGGGCAACGACAACCGCAAGAACCCCGCGATGCGCCCCTCTGGCGTCACCCACTGAAGGAAACGCTCGCTTGTCAGATCGGTTTCGTACTCGATTTGCGAGAGTTCGAGCTTGGTTGGGTCAACATCGCGCGTCCCGATTTCGCGGTAGCGTATCTCGCGCACCTGAGCGCCCGTTTCGGCGAGCTGCTGTTCGACGAGCTGCCGCAGATTCGTCTTTTTGTTCCCTACCAGGATATCTTTGGCCGAAATGTCGCGTATCATGCGTGAGACGCGCATGTAAGCCGGCGTGGCGACCATATCGGCGCACAGTACCGAAATCAGCTCGTCTTCGCTGTATGGTTGCCAGGCGCCGCTTTGGTGAAAAGCTACGAGCTTCGTTCCCGCAACGAGGGCACAGGGATAGAGCTTCACCTCGTCGGGGAGCAACCCCGGTTCGCTCACGAGTCGCCGGTAATCGGCGATGTCGGACTCGGGCGTGCTGCCGTAAAGGTTCAGCATGAAATGGACGTGGGTCTTGAAGCCGAAGAGCCGGCAGAGCCCAAGCGCGCGCTCGGCAGCTGATGCGTCGCAGCGGCGCCCGTTGGCCATCAAGATTGCGTCATCGAGCGACTGTATGCCCAACTGGACCTTGGTGCAGCCGATTTGGCGCAGTTCTAGCAGCAGTTCGCAGGTCACGGCGTCGGGGCGCGTCTCGACCACCAAGCCGACCACGCGGTGCTCGGCGTTTTCGTTCAAGGCGTGCTGGTGCTGTAATTTCTCGAGCGTACTGACTTGCGATTCGCTCGCTCGCCGCCACGCGGCGCTTTGCCGGTAGAGTTGGTCGAAAGCCTCGTTGTAGTCGATCTCGCCAACATCAATTCGCTTTTGCCAAGTCTCGGACCTGTGTTTGAGCGCTTCGGGGTCGCTTTCGAGCCCGAGCTCGCCGTAACGCGCTTTCAGCATTTGTGTGTGCGTCTCGCGTTCGTCCCGCGAATCGTTTAGTGCCCTAAAGAGGTTCTGAACGAACCATATGCGATACGCCGGGGCATAATCGCTCCACGTGCCGCCGAGCACGATGAGCTCGACTTTGTCGGTCGCATGTCCCATGTGCTCGAGCGCATGAAGACGCGCCGAGACCTGCAGGTACGGATCGAAGAAGTTGCGCTCGGCCCGTTGACAGGCTGGCTCGTCGTGCAGGTAGCTCTTGGGCATGCGGATGTCGTTCGGGCAGTAGATGCAATTGCTCGAACAGGGCCACGGTTTGGTAATGGCCGTTATCGTGGCAACGCCTGACGCCGTCCTGCGGGGCTTCATCTGCATCGTCTTTACGAACAGCTCGTCGAGGTGCTCGTCGACGTTCCAGCTTTCGAACAGTTCGGGCTCACAATGCCTGACGTGCAGGTAGTAGGGGAGAATCCGCTTCTTGGCGAATGCTTTGCGTCCGTCTGGCACGCCGCGCGCACGCGCGCGCAGAAGTGAGTCGATTTGCGTGGCGTCGAGCGTATGGCCGGCCCTGAGCTCGTCGAGTATTTGCGTTATCACTTGTTGCATGATGTCATGGTAAACCAAATGCGGTATCGGCAGTGCTGCTTGCCTTCACAGCGCCGAATAAGTCCATCTCGACGCTTTTGCGCAATTGCATGCTATACAATAGATGCATGGATATTCGATCAGCGCGAGAACTCAACGAAATCAACCGGCGTTTCTATGCTCAGAATGCGGTCTCTTTCTCGGCGACGCGCACGGTTCCCTGGCCAGGCTGGGAGCATCTGGTCGCCATTTCGGAAACGCCGGGGTCCGTCCTTGACGTTGCCTGCGGAAATCTCCGATTCGAGCGTTTCCTCGCCGATTCGAATCCAGATTCAGTGCCGCTTTGTTATTGCGTAGACTCATGCCCCGAGCTTTGGGACGACTCGCTCGGCGCCAACCTGATCGAGGCCGACATCATAGAAGCGCTTATGCGCGATCGAAACGTTTTCGCCGAGAACAGCGTGCCCGAATGCGATTTGGTGATAGCTTTCGGGTTCATGCACCATGTTCCGAGCTACGAGTTGCGCGCCGAGCTCCTGCGGCAGATGTGTGCGCAGGTCAAGCCCGCCGGATACTTGTGCTTGTCGTTTTGGCAGTTCATGAACGACCGCAAGCTCGCCTCCAAGGCCAAGAAGACCACCGAGCGCGCCCGCGTCAAAATTGATGCCGTGCTTGATGAGGGCGATTACCTGCTCGGATGGCAAGACGACCCCGACGCCCTGCGTTACTGTCATCATTTTACCGTGCAGGAAGTCGATGCGCTCATAGCCGAGGTTGCAAACGATTTCGAGCTGGTCGAGCGCTACGAAGCCGATGGTCGCGACGGTGCTCTTAACGCCTACGTAATACTCAGGCGCTAAAACGATTTCGCAAGAACGATTTCACGAATGCTGCTCGTCTTGCTAGTGGCGTTCGGGGTTCTGAAACCGTGTATAATCTACGAACGTCAAATCGAGCGAGGAGCTTCTGTTGAGAAACAACCGAGTTTACATGCAAGTCGATGCTATCGACAAGCGCGAAGACTTCAATCTGTGGTATGCCGACGGCGATGTATTTCTGACGGTGAAGTCTGCGTGGACAAAGGAAAACGACCGCGTCGAGATCTATAACCGACTGGGCGGGCAAATGGCGCGAATCCGCTTCGACCCCAATACGCTCACGTATTTTGTGGGCGTAGAACGTTACGAATACGAGTTGCATACGTATACGATCTTCGAGCATTACTTCTTCAAGGGCATGCTATGGGATATCTGCGGCTCCATTCAGGACCCACCGCTCGATTTCCGCAACGAAGGCACGGGCAAGCTCGACGTCCGCATTGGGCGTGTCAAATTCCGCGACCACGGTCACTGCCTCGAAATAAAGGTGAAAGACATCTCGAAGCTACGCATTGCCGCATGCTGCGTAATCGCAATGGCCATTAAGGAAAGCTACAAGGGAAAAAGCGAAGGCGAACCCATAGAGTACACGGGCCTCGAGAAATGGAAGAGGCGCATCTTCACCAACAAGGGCATCACCTACGAGGAGATCCTCGCCATGAAAGATGCCGAAGAAGAGGCGCGCCAGCAAGGACGATAACAGGGCGCGGTTATAGCTGCGCATGAAAAACCGCTCGAACGCAACAACAATCGCCTGACAAGACGTATCAGTTCGATATCGGCTTGTCAGGCGATTGTCTTTGCAAAAAGGGGAGCGACGAAGCGCTATTCGTTGTACTCTCCGCGTTTCCAGGCCTCGAGTGTCTCGCGCGATATTCCGGTACTTTGGCGTAGGCCGTCTATTTCGCGTTTCTTCTTCGAACCGCGCATGAACATAATGCCGCAGTAGCCGGCTATTACCATGGCGATAGTGTACAAGATGGCGCGAAGTACCTGGTTTCCTGGGTCGATGATGCCGAGTTGATATGTAAACAGGTTGTATAAGATGATGAGCCCGGCCATGACGACGATGGATACGAGTCCCAGTATCATTTCGCGCTTGCGCTTAGCCTCCAGCGCGTCAATTTGCCTGAGTGCAGAGCGTTGCTTTTTGGATATCTTTGCCATATAAGACCTCTGTGTATGTAGGGCGGTTTAGCTCTCCAAGTATATCAGGGAATGTGTCGCTACGCGCTAGCCGATTCGTGCTCTGCTTCAGCAAATGTTTTCTTTTCAGGCCGCAGTAGACCAGGTCGGCGACTGGGTGCGTAGCCGACAACCGCCGCTACTGACTTCTAATTTACGAAAAACGCTAGGAGCTGTAGGCCTAACCCACGAACATTCAGAAAGGGAGGCTCCGACCGGTTAATCATCGGTCATATCTTCTAGCGCCCTGCCGCCGACCTGGGCGGACGATCGAGAGGCCAGAGCGAACAGTAACAGCAAATGGCAGACAATCGAAAAAAGGAAGCCCCAGATTTCTGGGGCTTCCTTGCAGGCAAATCGGTATCGATAAGCCAATGCGCTACGCGCGTCAACTACTTGGAGTTCTTGATCTGCGGAGTTGCGAAGATGAAGAAGTAGACGAACGGGAGCAGCATGCCGATGGTCATCAGCGGCAGAGCCATCGGGCTCTTCGACCAACCGTTAACCACGAGCGGGCAAACGATGCAGAGGACGAAGAGGATGGCAGCCACGATCATCATGATGATGAACTGAGTCTGACCAGTATCGGACTTGTCTTCGGTCGTTGCTTCTGCAGCCAGCTGGTCCATCGTCTTGCCGCCGGTCTCGCGCACGAACAGGATCGTGCAGATGAAGCCGAGGATGAACGGAACGATGAGGACGAGCACGACCATCGACCAGTTGGTGGCACCGTCGGTCTGGAACATAGCAGAACCAGCGATTGCGCCGAGGACGATGGAGGAGCCGGAACCACCGAAGCGAGCGAACGCCTGGCACCAAGCGACGCCGGTGTTACGCAGGGCGGTCGGATAGCTCTCGGGCATCAGCGGCTGGACAGCCGTGATGGCGTAGTTCAGGCAGAAGCCGAACAGCAGCATCAGGATGACGCACAGCACCATGTTGTTGGGCTGGACGAACATCGAGCACAGAACGATGGCGACGATGCAGGCAATCCAGGACGCGGCGAGGTTCTTCTTACGGCCGATGCGGTCAGAGACGAAGCCTACGGACACGTTCGAAAGGATAGCTGCGAAGTTGTTCCAAGTCTGCAGGTTCGTGGAGTCAGCTGCAGAGTAGCCAACGCCCTGGAACCAGGTCGGAATCCAAGCGTTCATGCCGTACACGCAGAACTGGCCCACGAAGTAGGTGCACCAAATAGCAGCGGTAGCGACGATGTACTTCTTGGAGAACAGTACGTTCGGGCCGACGTTTGCAGGTTTCGGAGGAACGACGAGCAGGTTGGCGTCGTAATGAGCCTTGTCGTCATGATGCTTATGGGCGATGTCCATAAGAGCCTGGCAAGCCTTCTCCTTCTGGCCACTGTTGGCGTACCAGTGCGGAGTTTCATGCATCAGGAAGAACAGGGCAATGCCGTACACGATGGGCAGAGCGCCGATCAGGTAGCAAAGGCGCCAGTTCTGGCAGAAGATGACCTCGGTTCCGTCAGGACGCAGGGAAGCTGCGGTCTTGATGGCACCATCGGTGAAGCCAGGGATGATCGAAGCGGTGTTCGAAGCAATCGGGTTGCCGATCAGGCCTGCGAGCACCCAGCCGGCGACCATGAAGGCCATGCCGAAGGTCACGAACACGCCACGGTGCTGAGACGGGATGGTCTCAGAGAAGCAGGTCGTAACAACCGGGATGCAGGAGCCGACGCCGAAGCCGGCGATCAGACGGAACGCTGCGAAGAAGTACACGTCGTTAGCGAACGCCTGCGGCAGGGTGAACACGCCGTAGAACAGAACGGCGATGGTCAGCATCTTCTTACGACCAATGCGGTCAGA
This sequence comes from Eggerthellaceae bacterium UBA3686, assembly GCA_002371495.1. Lineage (GTDB taxonomy): Bacteria > Actinomycetota > Coriobacteriia > Coriobacteriales > Eggerthellaceae > UBA9715. The sequence goes on along the minus strand of DFIX01000019.1, from coordinate 41,482 downwards.
GAGGATGCCGCCGGTAGCACCGCCGAGCACCATGCCCAGCAGGCCCCAGGTGGTCAGCGAGCCCATGAGGGCCGAGTACTGCGGCTGAAGAGCCATCTTGCCAGCGTCGTTCAGCGCGAAAGCGTCGGGCCAGAACGTGGCTGCGACGTAGCTGTTCGTGACGTTAATGACCATGAAGTCATAACCGTCGAAGATGTTTGCCAGGCCCAGCAGGATGAACATCAGCCAGGTATGACCGTTGATACCGAATGAGTCGATAACCTCAGAGACGGTAAACTCTTTGTTATCCATCAATCCCTCCTTTAAAGGATTATTCAAGTAAGCGGCTTCTATCCCCAATTGATTTGAAGCCGTGAGCCTCAGCTCTCACTGCAGTGGCAATACCGTCTGCGCGCTTGCGGGCGGGAAATCACGGACGCATTCGCATTCATGACTTACGGACGCCTCCGTATTCAAGCTGTCCCCTAAACAGCGGACCCGCCGCGTGGAAGCGATGGGACGGAAGAAACGACTGCAGGGATCCTCCTTTCTACGATTCTCTTTCTACGATGCGCAAGGCCTGATGAATCTTCACCCCTAAGCCAAGCGCTCATTTGTAGGCATTCGCTCACGAAACCTACATCAGAGCATAATAACACAGAGAGCCGCTGCTCGTACTATAAGTGTGAACACGAGTTAATTAATTTCTGAGCACGCTTTACACTTATATATAGTAGGCGCAAACGCCGCTAGGGCAGAGGCTTCGAAACCTCAGCAAGGCATGGTTTCGGGCGCCTTTGGCGTTCATCTGACCGACAGGGGCGAAAGTTCCGCGCAAAAATAGTTGCAAGTTGATTATAATGTGAGCAAGTCATAACGCTCTGGAATGGGGCAGGGCGCGTGGCGCAGTAAGGCCCGAGCGATGTCTTTTTCGTTCGAGCAAATCCGATGAAGGAGGAATCTTATGTGCTTTAGACCATCTGATGCTGGCGGCGGCGGCCCGATGAAGTGCCCTGGATGCGGGAAGCCCATCCAGATGATGGCGGGCATTACGCTTGACAAGTGCCCGTTCTGCAAGGAAGACTTCACCCCGTACCTGAACGGCGAGAAGCCTCTGCCCGGCGCGGCTCCTGCAGCTGGCGCTCCTGGCGCCCCCAAGGCCCCCGGCGCTCCTGGCGCCCCCAAGGCCCCCGGCGCCCCCAAGGCCCCCGGCGCGTAAGCTCGGTATTTCGAGTGCAAGTCAGGTGCTTATAGGGGAACACTTGGCTGTTCGTCAGGGTACCTAGCCATTTGGTAGGGGCGGATGTAGCGGGCATCCACTGACGAGCACAAAATGATCTGGCCAGATCGAGGCAGCACTTGCCTTAAGGTGCAAATGCGACGAAAGTTGCGCATAGTAGTAAGTCCTTTGTGGGGTCGAATGCTTTGCTTTCGACCCCACCGGACTATTAGGTCGCATCGCGGCCTTTTTTGTTGCATGGACAATCGGTTCGATTTCGCCTAAGCTAGCGTATGCTCATTGGCTATTAAATAGAAGGAGACGACACGATGAAACTTGGCTCGACTGTCCGACTGCTGTACACGGGCACCCTCGACGATGGCACCGTATTCGGTTATGCAAAGACCGAACAGCCCATGGAGTTCCAGACCGGCATGGATCTGACCATCCCCGGTTTCGAGCGCGAGATCATGACCATGGAGGCCGGCGAGAAGAAGACGTTCACCCTCAACGAATACGACGGCTACGGCGAATACCTCGACGGGTTGCTCGAGGCCGTTCCGGTCGAGCAGGTGCCGCTGAAGAACATCGAAATCGGCATGCGCATCTGGATGACGGGTGACGACGGCGAGAAGTTCCCCGTCACCATTAAAAACATCACCGAGAAGGAAGTCACATTCGACATGAACCACCCTCTGGCGGGCAAGAACCTCACCTTCGAGGTCGAAATCCTTTCGGTTGAAGAGCCCGAGGGTGATTGGAAGCCGCCCGTGAAGCACGACGGCAGCGAATTCGCCGCGCAATACGGCTTATAAATACAGCTGCAAATACCAGGATGTCGGGCCGCCTCAACAGAGGTGGCCCGTTCTATATCATCGAGGCAACGAATTGTCATAAAACGGCACGAACTGTGCAATGTTCACTTATATTCTGAAAATAGATTAAGGCATCAGCAAATACGTTGCTTGCCAAGATTCACAATGCTGCTAGAATAGGCACGTTGGTATTACTACGCTCATTGCCCCAGATGAAACCAATGAGATTGCGAGTGGTACCAGCAGTATTAAAAGGGAAGCGAAGAGGAATTTCGGCTGCTCGTCATTTACCTGGCCAAATATGCAAACACCATTCCAGCCACTTGCCGATTGGTGCGAGCAAACGGGAGGGTAAGGTAAATCGATTAGCTGTCTGACGTATCCGAAAGGTGCTGGCTTACCCCTAGAGCCGATTCTAATCGGGTTCGATCAGAGCGATGCAACCGTAAGGTCGCGGCGTATAAGTCTCTTTGTTTCCGAGGGTAAACGAGAAAAGGAGTAACAGTATGGCTTATTCCAAGGAGTGGCGTACCGAAATGCCCGACGGTACTATCGTCACCCGTTCCAACACTTGGTCTCCTCCGGGATCTCACCCCGTAGGATACGGCGTCAAGGTGGTCACCAAGGATGGCAAGCTGATCCGTATCGAGGGTGACGATAACAACCCGATCACCACGGGCCGTGTTAACGCCTTGAACCTCGCTCTGCGTGAGTACACCCATCATCCTGACCGCATCATCTACCCGATGAAGCGTGCGGTTGAGGATCGTGGTAAAGACAAGTGGGAGCGCACCTCTTGGGACGAGTGCCTCGAGACCATCGTCGAGAAGGTTCGTTACTACTGGGATCCCGCTAATGGCGGCCCCGAGTCCATCGTTTGCTTCGGCGGCACCGGCCGTGAGGCATGCATTTACTACTATGCTCTGACGTTCTCCGTTCTGAAGTCGCCGAACTGCTGCTACACGCAGTCTGGTTGGTCTTGCTACGGTCCTCGTTGCTCCATCGCCGACTATGTCCTCGGCGCTGGCTACCCCGAGCTCGACTATGCAGGCCACCTGCCTGGCTCCTATGACGACCCGCGTTACACGCTTTCCAAGTGGGTTGTTGTTTGGGGCAAGGAGCCGCTGCCTTCCAACGGCGACGGTTTCTTCGGTCACTGCCTCGTCGACATGATGAAGCGTGGCACCCACATCATCTCCGTTGACCCGCGTGTTACCTGGGTTGGCGCTCATGATGGCAACATCAATGTTCAGGTCCGTCCGCAGACCGACACCGCTTTCGCCCTCGGCGTTATGAACCTCATGTTCCAGAACGACGAGTACGATCATGAGATGGCCGAGAACTGGATCTTCGGCATCGACGAGCTCAAAGAGCGCGCCGCTGAGTATCCGGTCGAGAAGGTCTCCGAGATCACGACGGTTTCCGTCGAGACCATCGAGAAGGTCGCTCATATCATCGGCACCGAGCGCCCGATCGGCTGGGCTTGGGGCCTCGCATTTGACCAGAACAAGAACGGCGTTCAGCTGTCCCAGGCAATGATCCTCCTGGCCGCTCTGGCTGGCTCGATCGACTCGCCTGGTGGCCTGACCCTCGGTCCTCCGTCTGCTCTGCTCGGCAAGTGGCGCATGGAGCAGCGTGGCGCTATGGACGACGAGGTTTGGCAGAAGCGTATCGGCGCTGCCCAGTGGCCTGGCCTGTCCACCGGCATGGCTACCACCCAGCCCGACGAGACGCTGAACACCATGGAGACCAAGCAGCCGTATCAGCTGCGTATGGCCTGGTTCAACAGCTCCAACTTCCTGGCGCCGACCTGCTCGGCTCAGCCGAAGCGTTGGCACAAGGCGCTGCTCGAGTCCATCGAGTTCTGCGTAATCCAGGACCTCTGGATGACCCCGACGGCCATGGCTGTTGGCGATTACTTCCTCCCGATGGCCACTTGGGCTGAGCATGACGGCATCGTCCTCACCCACTATGGCCGCAACACCGTGTTCATGGGCCCGATGAACAAGGCCCTGCAGGTCGGCGAGTGCATGTCCGACATCGAGATCTGCCTGATGTTCGGTTCCAAGCTGAATCCGTCTTGGTGGCCGTGGCTCGATCCCGAGTGGATGCCGGGCGACAAGGATGGCGCTGCCATCGACCGTACCGAGCTCGACAAGGCCGTCGACAAGTTCTTCAGCGATCAGCTTGCTGAGCTGAACATGGACTTCAACGACCTCCGTGAAGAGGGTCTGTATCAGCCTGGTGCTCATGGCTTCGAGTACAAGAAGTACGAGAAGGGCCTGCTCCGCTTCGACGGCGAGCCTGGCTTCAACACCATCACCGGCCAGATCGAGGCTAACTCCATCCTCTACGCCTCTTGGGGCGAGGATCCGCTGCCTTACTACGAGGAGCCGAACTACTCGCAGGTCAGCCGTCCGCAGGACGCCGAGGCTTATCCGCTGATCTCCACCTCCGGTTCTCGTCGTTACAGCTCCTTCCACTCCGAGCATCGTCAGGTTCCGTCCCTGCGTCAGATCGACCCGTGGGCATGGGTCCAGATTCCGCCCGAGACCGCCAAGGAATATGGCATCACCGAGGGCGACTGGGTCGAGGTTTACAACATGTTCGGCGAGGCTCGCTTCAAGGCAGAGATTACTCCTGTTCTGAAGCCCGGCATCATCAACTGCGCTCATGGTTGGTGGTACCCCGAGCAGGACGGCGAAGAGCCCAACCTGTTCGGCGTGTGGAAGTCCAACTTCAACTCGCTGGTCCCGCACCAGAACATCGGCAAGCTTGGCTTCGGCGCTCCCTACAAGGGTGTCATGTGCAACATGAAGCGCGTCCGCAGCCTCGACGAGGACTAATCGAAAGGGGAAGATCTTAATGGCAGACACTCAATACGGCCTGCTCGTTGACTACACTTACTTCTCCGGCAATCACGCAGCAGAGATTGCCTGCAAGGAAGAACTGGGTCTCCCGCTCGAGCAGTTTGGTATCAAGGAAGTCCAGGTCGGCCCCTTCCGCAAGGGCGAGGGTGACACGGGCGACGCTTGGGAATGGTTCTACATTCCTTGCCCGACGTCCATCTTCTCTGAGCACTGGGGAGCTGGCGGCGACAAGGCTGGTCAGCGTCCGGTTGCTGTCCAGGTTGAAGAGTCCGCATCTATGTACTATGGCACTCTTGACGAGATGTTCGCAAAGATGCAGGAATTTGATCGCCCGACCGTTCTGTTCCGTCTCTAAAAGTTTGTGATAGACTTTGGTGAAGCCGTCAAAAGGCGGCTTCACCTAAAGAAGGAGGGACACCTATGGATCGTGAAGAGCTTTTGGCGCTTGACAACAGCGAGATTGCTAAGCTTCTGAATGAGGCTGTTGCTGCTGGAAAGTCCAAGGATGAGGCTCTGGCTGAGTATGAGCTCGACGCTGCTGAGCTGATGAAGCAGAACATCTTCTGGGTCAAGGACAAGTTCATGGCCCGCGCATGGTCTGGTTACACCAGCACGAAGCGTTCTGGCAACGAGTATGCTCAGGAAGGCGACGGCTGGCGCGGGGATCCGCATGAGTTCAAGGGCCGCGAGGTTCCTTGGTAGGATTTACCGGCATTGCAATGCCTTAATGGGGGCGGCTTAGGCCGCCCCCTTTTTTCTGCAATATGCTTTATACTGATACAAGTCATTTGCATGAATGCGTATAAGGCGCAGTCAAATAAGTAGGAAGGTGAAGCGAAACCTATGGCTACAGAAGAGGAAATCAGGGCTGAAGGACGTCTTTCGGAAGAGCAGGAAAACATTCTGTATAACATTGCCCTTCGGCAGGACGAGCTCGGTCGCGAACCCACAAACGTGCTGCTGAGCAAGATTGAGAATAACCCAGTGTATCAAGAGATGTTCGATCGAGAGCTGCTGACGTACCAGGTTTACGACCACGGTAACGAGGGTGCCCCGGTCGTGGCGAGCCTTATTGTTACTCTAAAGGGCACGCGCTACTGCATCATCTACGGTGATGAAATCGAACCGCGACGTAAATTTGACTCAGCTGGTAGATTGCGCAAGTAACGAGTGTTTCTCACGGTTTAATCTTGTACATACGAACTGCATAATGACCCGAGTGGAATCTCGGGTCAAAATCTTTCTGGTAAATGCATTTCATATTTGCTTAACGATTATAGCGAGGGTATTTTGGCTATAGGCGATGGCGTTTCTGCGATAGCAACATTGGCTGTTACGTTCGGTGGTTTTTCGCCGACCGCAATGGACGGAGTGACTGCTTCGAAAGAGCAGCTTGAACGCATGGAAATCGAGTATAAGCGCAAGCAAGCTGAAGCAAAGCGGCTGCGAGACCTCGAATATGCGCGCTCGTCAAAGCCGTATACCTATTCTTGTGGCGATAAGACGGTATGGACTTACAGAATCGTCGACCAAAGCATGGTCAGAATCACGCGTTGCAGGACAGCTGAAGAGACGCTCGAGATTCCTAGCAGCATCGAAGGCCTGCCTGTGTATGCTATTAGCGCTGATGCATGTGCGGAGCTTGGGTCGGTGCGGCGAATAATATGTCCTGACAGCGTTAAAACAATCGGGCTGTGCGCCTTTAGGATGAATGAGAATCTCGAGTACGTCCGTTTTCCGAAAGACGTCGTCGAATTCTCGGCCACGTGGCTGTCGCAGTGTCCAAAGATCAAGACCATCGTATTGCCCGGCATGCTCGAGAAGATTACCGGCGAAGTATTCGAGAATCCCTCTTTGCAGACGCTAATCATCGGCAAAAACGTAAAGAACGTGCTCCCGGGCGCATTTGAAAAGACACAGCTCAAGGTCATTGAGGTAGCTGCTGACAATCCATTTATCGATTGCGATGGCGATGCGCTTTACGCAAAAGACGGAAAGACCCTCATAGCGCTTGCCCGTCCGGTCAAGAAATTGATAATTCAAAATGGATGCAAGCGGGTCGCGAAGAAAGCGTGTATGGGCGTCCTGAAACTCGAACAGGTGGTAATGCCTGACTCTTTGGAGGTGCTCGAAGACTACGCGTTCGCGCATACCGGCTTGAAGAGGCTCGAATGCGGATGTTCGCTTAAGACCATTGGTGAGCGCTCGTTTTTTCATTGCAAGGAGCTTTCTCACGTTACGTTGAACGCGGGCCTAGAGAGTATCGCCGCCTATGCATTTGCCGGTTCGGGGCTCGAAGGAATTGTGGTGCCTGCTTCGGTGCGCTTTATAGGGAACTGCATCGTTCAGAACACCAACGTTGTATACACGGGCGAAGGTGCAACGTTTGCGGTATCGAGCCAGAACCCGCTGTATTTCTACGATGGAAACGGTGGACTCTACAAACAAGACGGTGAATACTTGCGATTCGTGCAGCTGATTGATCCGACTGTCGCTGCGTTCAAGATTGTTGATGGGACGCATGTCGTTGAATCGTATGCTTTCGCATTTCACGAAACGATAGAGGAAGTCGAGGTTCCGGAAGGCGTCGAGCAGATTGGCGACAGCGCTTTCAGGGTCTGCAGAAAGCTGCGCTCGGTCACCTTTCCGTCGACGTTGAGGGCTATTGGCAAAGAGGCATTTATTGACTCGTCGCTGACCGAGCTCTTCATTCCGGCTGCCCTGCAGAGCATAGGAGCCGACGCATTTGTCACCGCAGGTGCACATCGCCTGGTCGAGCCGCCCTCGATTGCGAAGATCTCTGCTGACCCGGCTAATACGCGCTTTTACGTTGAATCGGGTATCCTGTGCGAGCGGGGCGAGGACGGCGATCGAGCGATTCTGTTCGACAATTCGGTAGAAGACGTCGCCATACCCGAGCGCGTGAAGCACATCGAATCGTATGCTTTCAGCAACTGCCGTAACATCAAGTCAATTTATCTAGGGCCCAATCTCAAGACCATCGGTTCGTCGGGGCTCCTTACATGGTCTTTCATCGAGCATATCAAGGTCGAATTGAAAAAACCGCTCGAGGGGAGGACCGTCTTCGAGTTCAGGTTTCCCGACACGGCCCGGTCGATTCATGAGATCAGCTTGGCGCTCGGCGGGTCGAGTTGGGTGAACGTGCCCGATATGATGAAGCACTTCGACAACTGCCTGGCAAACGCCCATGATTACACTGCTCGCAAAGGCGATGGCGTGACGGCCTACGAGCAGGCTCGGTTAATTGTCGAGCGCTTCAAAGACCCCATTTTGCTGACAGGCGTCAACCGGTCGCTTTTCGAGCGGACCTTGCGCGAACATGCAGTCGAGATCTGCGTTGACACGGCGCGTCATGACGATCGCGCCCTTATGGGAGCCCTTGCCGATTTCGGGTACCTGAACGCTGATAATATCGAGACGGTTATCGTTGCAGTAAGCGGGTTGCAGGATGCCGCCATGAGCGGCTATCTGCTCGAGCTGAAACGCACCCGCTTCGGCCGTGCTGCATTCGACTTCGATTTGTAGGATTAAGACATGGTCCAACTAGACGAAAAGCAACAGCGCTGGCTTCAGGCCGAAAAGGTCGCACTCGAGATCATCGAGGAATCGCGCGTTTCGCTCATGTTGAAGTTTCGTTTCCTTGACCTGGCGCTTTGGCGCATGCCATCCGAAGCGGTACATGTGCAGGGGCGCTACCCGATGGCGACCGACGGCAAGAAGGTGTACTTCGAACCCTATGCCGTAGTCGGGCGCTTCGAGGAATCGTTCGACGAGCAGGTGCGAGACTACCTGCATTTGGTGATGCACTGCATCTTCAGGCATCCCTTCGACGAAAATCATCCCCGACACGACGCCTGGTGGCTTGCCTGTGATGTCGTAGCCGAGAGCGTGGCGATGGAGCTGTGCGCCGGCCGCTTCGAGAGCGAGCTCGACAAGAGCCGTCGGGGAGCGCTCTCGGAGCTGAGCCTCATGTGTGGCAAAATCGCACCCGGGTCTCTGTACCAGCTGTTCCTGAAAGCGCTCACGGCGCCGCAGGGCACTACGTACCTGGGGCTTACGCAAGACAAGTTCACCGAGTACATGGCGCTTTTCGAGCGCGACAACCACGAGGCGTGGCCGTCGTATTCGAAAGGTCAGGCCGAAGAGGTTCCAGGCGAGGTCGAGGAGCTCGCGCAGCAGGACGACGACGCCGAGGGCGATGCTCCCGAGGACCAGATGCGCGAAATGCTGGCCGACGGCGATGCGGAAGCCGCCGAGCAGGACGTCGAGGAGATGCAGAACAACGAGGGCGAGGAGTCGAGCGACGAGAGCCAAGACGCCGAGGGTTCGTCGGCCGATGCGCAAGATACCGCCGAGGGCGACGATGCCGAAGACAACGTTTCGGGTGACTGGCACGGTTCGTCGAACACCCAGGACAACGAGCGCGAAGTCAACGATCAGAAGTCAGAAGAAGAGCGCGATTGGGAAGAAATCGCCAAGCAGGTCGAGATGAACCTCGAGACGTTCTCGGCCGAATGGGGGGACGAGGCGGGCTCGCTCATAGCCAGCCTGAAAGTGGCGAACCGCAAGCGCTACGATTACGCCGATTTTCTCAGACGCTTCACCATGCTCTCGGAAGAGATGAAGATCAACGACGACGAGTACGACTACGTCTTTTACACCTACGGTCTCGAACTATACGGCGACATGCCGCTCGTCGAGCCGCTCGAGTACAAAGAGACGCAGCGCATCCGCGATTTCGTCATCGCCATCGATACGTCTGAATCGTGCAAGGGCGAGCTTGTGAAGCGCTTTGTCGAGCATACCTTCGGCATAATCAAGAAGCAGGAGGACTTCGCGCATTCGGTCAACATACACGTGATTCAATGTGATGCGAAGGTGCAGGCGGATACGAAGATAACCGATTTGGCCGATGTCGACGCATTCATGGACGGCTTCTTCGTGCGGGGTATGGGCGGGACCGACTTTCGCCCGGTGTTCGGCTACGTGGACAGCCTGCGCAAGCGCGGCGAGCTGACCGACATGAAGGGGCTTATCTACTTCACCGACGGTCTGGGGCAGTACCCAGAGGCCGCGCCCGATTACGATACGGCGTTCGTGTTCATGGACACGGGCGAGGCGCATACGCCATCGGTGCCACCGTGGGCGATGAAGGTGGTCATCGACGAAGAGGGCATAAACAAGTTTGCGAGCAGGATGTAACAACGGGAAAGGGCAATCAGTACCATGATGAATATCGCTGCAGCCAAAGAGCAGATCAAAGACACGGTAGAGGCGTACCTGAAGCGAGACGATGCGGGCATGTACGTCATCGACCCGTCGCGCCAGCGTCCGATTTTTTTGGTGGGCGCGCCCGGTATCGGCAAGACTGCCATCATCGAGCAGATTGCCCAAGAGCTCGAAATCGGCGTGGTATCGTATTCGATGACGCATCACACCCGCCAAAGCGCGCTCGGCCTGCCTCGTATCGTGCATCGCAGCTTCGAGGGCTTCGACTACGAGGCCTCGGAATACACGATGAGCGAAATCGTAAGCGCCATCTACGACTATATGGAGCGTTCGGGCGAGCGCAGCGGCATCTTGTTCTTAGACGAAATCAATTGCGTGAGCGAAACGCTGTATCCCAGCATGCTGCAGTTTTTGCAGTTCAAGACATTCGGCCGTCATAAGGTCCCCGAAGATTGGGTCATCGTGTGCGCTGGCAACCCGCCTGAGTACAACAAATCGGTGCACGAGTTCGACATCGTGACCCTCGACCGCCTGCGCGAGATTGACGTAGAACCCGATTACAACGCTTGGAAGCGCTATGCTGCCGAAAAGGGCCTGCATCCTGCGGTGACGACCTTCCTCGAAGCCAAGCCCGACTGCTTCTACTTGGTCGAGGCCAAGCCGGGTGGCGGCAAGAGCTTCGTTACGGCGCGCGGTTGGGAAGATTTGGCCGATGTGGTGACGCTCTACGAGCAGCTCGGCAAGAAATGCGACCGCGAATTGTTCGCTCAGTTCCTTCGTGACGAAGATATCGCCGACAAGTTCTCGGTCTACTACAGCCTGTTCGAGAAGTATCGTTCCGACTACCAAATTGGGCGAATCCTGTCGGGCGAAGCAGGTCCCGACATCGTCGAGCGTGCCAAACAGGCGGAATTCGACGAGCGCGTGGCTTTGCTCGGGCTCGTCCTCGATGCGCTCAGCCATGTCTGCCAGCGCGCCCTCGACCAGGAAGGCGTCGTAGTCGAGCTGCGTGACGAACTGCGCGGTGCCAAGCCAAGGCTCATGTCGGGCGCGACAATCGACGATTCCGTGGTGGCGCCAATGCGTCAGCGCGAGGCGGCGCTCGCTCGCAAGATCGCAGCCGGCACTGCCAAGACAGCCTATCGTCGCCAGGAGAACCTGGTTGTTCGCAAGCTGCGCGAGATCGTGGCCGCCTGCACGTTGGCGGGCACCGAGCGCGGTCCGGAGGCCTTCGATACGGTCAACGCGGCTTATCGCAAGGAAGTCGATCAGATCCAGCCCCTCGTCACCGATGCCGGGCGCAAGATGGACAACGCCTTCACCTTCATCGAGCGTGCGTTCGGCAACTCGCGCGAGATGCTCGTTTTCGTGGCCGAACTCTCGACACGCACGTCCACCACGCAATACATCGCCCATTACGGAAACGAGAAGTACTACGCGCATAACGATGAACTGAAGGTCGACGAAACCCGCAAAAACCTCAGTGCCAAGGTGCGCGAGCTTACCGATCTTGAGCGCGCTACCGAGTCCGATGACGATATGGCTCCGAACTCGGTCGATACAGGCGGTGCCGCTGGGCTTAAGCGTGCGTCATCAGCCGTAAAGGCTACGCGTGGGGAAAAGATAGCAGCTGGCACCAGCTCGTTTGGCTCCGATCAGCTTTCCGAGTACTACAACGGCAAACAGTTTGAATTCGGGTTTGCCAGCATGTCGAAGATGACGCTGCCGTCGCTTACCGGCAAGCGGGTGCTCGACGTGTGCTGCCGGCGCGGCAAGGGCGTGTACAAGCTCTCGGCCATGGTGGGCGCTAAGGGCCGCGCAATCGGCGTCGACTGGTCGCCGAGCTACATCGCCGATGCCAAAGACGGCGTCGAGCATGCGTGGCGCAAGAACCACCTGAAGGAAAGCAACATGGAATTCCGCGTGGCCTACCCCGAGGACCTCATGCAGGCGGGAATAGGCGACTGTTCGGTCGACGTCGTCTACATCAACAACGTCATGACGCTCGTGTACGATACCGACAAGACTCTTGCCGAGTTTTACCGCGTGCTGAAGCCAGGCGGGCTGCTGATCTGCGAAACGGTGTTCTCGGACGTCGAACGCGATGACGCAATAGTCGAGAAGGCGCGCTCTATCGGCAACAGCGTGCAGGCCGGCCGCACCAAGGCGGAGTTCTTCTCCAAGCTTGAAGCCGCCGGTTTCGGCGAGGTAGAGGTTGTCGATGAATACGAAGTTCCTGCCAACCAAGGCTTCGTCGCCAACCGTACGGTCGAGGTAGTCGAAAGCGACGAGGACGTGACCTTCAGCGCCGTTGCCCTGAATGTCCGCAAGCCTGTGTAAGGTGCTGACGCAGACAACGGGGAAGTAGCTCGTTGTCGCGTTTGGCTTGGTGCGGTCCCGCCGCTCTGCAGAAGCCGGAGCCATGGGTGTTCGCTTGGCTGCGGTCCCGCCGCTCCGCTCGGAC
>DFIX01000019.1:23456-28714 GCA_002371495.1 Eggerthellaceae bacterium UBA3686 | reverse complement strand
GAGGCGCGCTCCGGCTTGGCTTCGGCTAACCTATATGAAATTGCAGGAATGGTGCCTGCAGAATCGCCGGAGTCACGCCTCCGCGTTCCGTCCGAGCGGAGCTTCTTAGTTGGGGTAGTGGGGTTTGGGGGATTGGGTTTTGCCGTAGGCCGATGCGGTCTTTACAAGAGGCCTGCTCGCAGGCTATAGTTATTCAGTTAGGAAGCTGCTGGCAAATAGGGGATGCCGGCAACGGACCAGTAAAGGGGATGATATGAAACCGTACAAGACAGTAATCTACAGTTTCCTGCTCGGCGGTATGTTCGCGCTTGCCGCGCAGGCGCTGTTCGGCTTCTGGAACGCGGCGCTTACCGGCACCGCCATGGAGTTCTTCAAGGGCGGCGCCGTGCTCGTTAGCCTCGGCGTCATCGGCTTTATCCTTGGCGGCCTGGGCATTTACCAGTACTTCGAGGAGTGGGCCACGTTCGGCGCGCTGTTCCCGTTCGCGGGCTTCGCCATGGCCGTCGGCATGAAGATGGTCGTGCCCTGGACCAAGGGCGCGTCGCTGGGCAAGGCGATTTGGCCTGGTGCGTGGTTAGTCATCTGGTTTAACGTGGTCGGCGCCGTCGTCTGCATCGCGGGCGGTTACGTTGCCGGCCTGGCCGGCTGGACGCCTCCCGAGGTTCCGGCTGCCATCGTCGCCTCGACCGATCCGCTCGTATCGCTGACCATCGGTGCTCGCGCGTTCGTGGGCGGCGGCATCATCTGCGCCGTTTTCCAGATCGTGTGGCTGATCGTCAAGGCTGCCATTCCTACCGCCAAGCATGTGTGGATCCTGATGGGCGGCTGGATGTGCGGCGCCATCTTCTGCCTGCCCGGCCTTTCGCAGTGGCTCGTCAGCCAGTTTGGCCAGGGCTTCTCGTGCCTGATCCCCGTCGGTGGCTACAACATGTTCAACACCGGCTACGACCTGTTCTTGGGCGGCGAGCATGCCATGACCGGCCTCGTGCACCTGGGTTCGTTCCTGCTGGCCGTGTTCGGCCTGTTCTTCACCGGCCTCGGCACGTTCATCGTGTGGAACGCCAAGTACGGCCGCAAGCCGCTTTCGCAGGTCCACCTCGAGCGCGCCCAGCATGCGCTGAAGGAAGCCGAGGAGGCCGTGCACTAAGCATCCGCTTGCATATGCGCTACCCCGAAGGAGCCGGTTCGCCCGGCTCCTTTTCTATAACCATTTGGGGACTGTCCCCAAATGGTTATTCTGGGGCGACGGCAACAACGCGTTCACTCCTCAAGAGCAAAATAAGCAAAAAAGCGCGCCCTCTTTGGGCTATTACATAAGGGGGCGGAGGGCGACTTCGCCGATGTAGGCGCCTTGGTCGTCGGTTTCGAGGACGTTGAACGACACGGCGGGTTCGACGTCTGCGCCCTCGAGCACACCAAGGTAGGCGAGGGGGAAGGCCAGGCTCTGTTCGGGGTCGTTGGGCATGAAGGCTTCGCAGCCAGCGGCGCTGAGGGCCTCGTAGGCGGGTGTTCGGTCGTCGCCGTAGACTTTGCCGCATTTAAGGAAGAAATCGCCCTCATCGAAGCTCAGAACCGGGTGGATATGCGCGCCGCGCTCGTTGCGCAGGCGCATCTCGGAGCGGTGCTTGTTGTCGAGCGAGCAGTAGTGCATGCCGAAGGGCACATCATGTTCGATGCCCCACAGCATGAGTTCAAGGCAGAGCTCCTCGCTTCCCGCAACGGGAAGGCCGCCCGAGTAGCCGTAGTCGTACATGACGTCGAACGGCGGGTTGCGGATCGTAAACCCGCGTGCGGCGAACTCTTCCCAGCTATGGAAGGGGAAGCAGAATTCAAGCAGGTTAATGCCGTCGATGCCGATTTCGGCCCAGCGTTCGAAGAGCTCGTGCATGCGCTCTTCGGTGTTGGGAATGATGGGCATTTCGACCATGAGCGAGGGGATGTAGCGTCTTGCCAGCTGCATGGCGGCAAGGACGCGTTCCTGTCGCTCGGGCGGATCGTCCTGCTTCACGCTGAAGCGAATCTCGTCAAGGCCGGCTTCGCGCAGGCGGGCGGCTCCTTCTTCGGTTAGAAGGTCGCCAGAGGTGTACATGCGCTTGTGAGCCGCGGGAAAGGCTTTGCCGGCTTCCTCGAGGAAGTGAATCGAGTCGTCGAGCACGAGCAACGGCTCGCCGCCTGTCAGGCCGATGACGGCGATGCTGTCGTTTTCGCGCTTGCAGCGCTCGAGGCCCTCTTCCCATGGGCATCCCTCGCGCACGAACTTGTCGTAGTCGGCAACGTTGTAGTTGAAGCAGAAGTAGCAATCGCGATGGCACTTGAACGTGGTCGAGAACGTCTCGGAACCGTTGTTGCCGGTGCACTCAACGCACGCCTTTGACTGCCAGCCCCAGACAATCGAAGCGCCCGCGTTCTTGAACTGGGCACCTGCGGCTTCGAGTTTGCTCCGAAGCTCGTCGATAGCTGCCTGGTTCTTTCCCCGTTCGGCGAACACGACTCCTTTCTCGCGCAGCGCTTGCACGTAAGCGGCTTCGCCCTTGTTGTATTCGCGGACTTCTGACTGTAGGACCTTGTTTCTCATGATGCCTCGTATTGCTCGTTCGTTTGCGTTCGCTTATTGTCTCACATTCGGTATGTGCTGCTGTATCCGATAGAAAATGTGAAAAAGGGGTCTGACCCCTTTTTCACATTTTCTCAAAAGGAAGGGCCCGCGTGCGGCGGGCCCTCGGGAGTTTGTGCGGGTGCGCTTTAGCGCTTGATGTTGGCATGGACCTCTTGCAGCGATTTGACCTTGTTCGAGCCGGTCTGCTGGACGGTCTTTATGCCGATTGCGGCGGCCTTGCCGGCGGCCATGGTGGTCATGTAGGCGGCATGCGCCTTGATGGCGGCGCGGCGCATGGCGCTTCCGTCGTCGGCCGATTTGGTCGTGGTCGACGGCGTGTTGATGATCAGGTCGGCGTCGCCGTTGGTAATCAGGTCGATGACGTTGGGCCTGCCTTCGGAGGCCTTCAGCGTCAGCGTTGCCGGCACGCCCGCCTCGACAAGGGCGTCGCGCGTGCCGCGGGTGGCGACAATCTCGAAACCGGCGTCGACGAGCAGCTTGCCGAGCTCGACGACTTCGTCTTTGTCGCGGTCCGAGATGCTCAGCAGCGCCGTCCCGCCGAGCGGAAGCGCGGTCTGCGTAGCCTCCTGCGACTTGTAGAACGCCTCGCCGAAGGTACCGGCAAGGCCGAGCACCTCGCCAGTCGAGCGCATCTCGGGGCCGAGGACCGGGTCTACCTCGGGGAACATGTTGAACGGGAAGACAGCTTCCTTCACGCCGTAGTGGTTGTACGTGACGTCCTTCAGACCGGGAACGGGCGAGGGGCGATCCGTCAGCGGCATGGTGATGACGTCGGTGGCGATTTGGACCATCTGAATGCCGCAGACCTTGCTTACCAGCGGAACCGTGCGCGATGCGCGCGGGTTGGCCTCGAGTACGTAGACCTTTTCGCCCTCGATGGCGTACTGGATGTTCATGAGGCCGCGCACGTGCATGGCCTCGGCGATCAGGCGCGTGTACTCCTTGATGGTGGTCAGGTGCTCATCGGAGATGGTGACAGAAGGCAGGATGGCGGCCGAGTCGCCCGAGTGGACGCCGGCAAGCTCGACGTGCTCCATGACTGCGGGCACGTAAGCATGCGTGCCGTCGCAGATGGCGTCTGCCTCGCACTCGAGCGCGTGGTTGAGGAAACGATCGATCAGAATCGGGCGGTCAGGCGTTACGCCGACAGCTGCCGCCATGTAGGAGCGCAGGTTCTCGTCGTCGTAGACAACTTCCATGCCGCGGCCGCCCAGCACGTAGCTCGGGCGCACCATGACCGGGTAGCCGATGCTATGGGCGATTTCGAGGGCCTCGGCGACGTTGACAGCCATGCCGGCTTCGGGCATCGGAATGCCCAGGCGGTCCATGACCTCGCGGAAGCGGTCGCGATCCTCGGCCAGGTCGATGATCTCGGGGCTGGTGCCGAGGATGGTCACGCCGGCTTCTTCGAGCTCGCTGGCCAGGTTGAGCGGCGTCTGGCCGCCGAACTGCGCGATGACGCCGAGCGGCTTTTCCTTCTCGTAGATCGAAAGCACGTCTTCGGCTGTCAGGGGCTCGAAGTACAGCTTGTCGGAGGTGTCGTAGTCGGTCGAGACGGTCTCAGGGTTGCAGTTGACGATGATGGTCTCGAATCCGAGCTTTTTCAGGCTCTTGGCCGCATGCACGCAGCAGTAGTCGAACTCGATGCCCTGGCCGATGCGGTTGGGGCCGCCGCCCAAGATCATGACCTTGCGCCCATCGCTGACGGGGCTCGCGTCGGGGGCGTTGTAGGTCGAATAGTAATATGCCGAGTCTTGCGTCGAGGACACGTGCACGCCTTCCCACGCCTCGGTGCATCCGATGGCGATGCGGCGCGCGCGGATCTTCTTCTCGGGGATGTCGAGCAGCTGGCTGAGGTACTTATCGGCGAAACCGTCTTTCTTGGCCGTGACCAGCATGTCGTCGGGAAGCATCTGCGTGGGATGTTCGCCGGCGTAGGCACGGATGCCTTCTTCTTCGGCCACGAGCTCGGCCATCTGCTCGATGAAGTAGCGTTTGATCTTGGTCAGCTCGAACAGCTTGTCGACCGTAGCCCCCGCGCGCAGGGCCTCGTACATTATGAACTGGCGCTCGGATGTCGGCGTGACCAGCATGGCAAGCAGCTCTTCTTTGGACTTGCCGTTGAAGTCCTTGGCGAACCCTAAGCCATAGCGGCCCTTCTCGAGCGAGCGGATGGCCTTCTGGAAGGCTTCCTTGTAGGTCTTGCCGATGCTCATGACCTCGCCGACGGCGCGCATCTGCGTGCCGAGCTTGTCTTCGACGCCCTTGAACTTCTCGAATGCCCAGCGGGCGAACTTGATGACGACGTAGTCGCCGTCGGGATAGTACTTGTCGAGCGTGCCGTACTTGCCGCAGGGGATCTCGTCGAGGGTCAGGCCGCTGGCCAGCATCGAGCTGATGAGCGCGATGGGAAAGCCCGTTGCCTTGGATGCGAGCGCGGACGAACGCGAGGTGCGCGGGTTGATCTCGATGATGATGTCGCGGTCGGTGACCGGGTCGTGGGCCCATTGCACGTTGGTGCCGCCGATGACCTTGACGGCCTCGACGATCTGGTATGACTTCTTCTGCAGGCGGTCGATGACGGCTTGGTCGATGGTCTGCATGGGCGCGGCGCAGAACGAGTCGCCGGTGTGCACGCCCA
>DFIX01000019.1:0-23394 GCA_002371495.1 Eggerthellaceae bacterium UBA3686 | reverse complement strand
TCGATGTTCTCGATGGTGCAGACGGTGATCATCTGGCCCTTGGCGTCGCGGACGACCTCGAACTCGAGCTCTTCCCAGCCAAGCACGCTCTCTTCGACGAGCACCTCGGTAACCGGGCTTGCCGCAAGGCCGCGCGCGACGACCGTACGCAGCTCCTCTACGTTGTACACTAGGCCGCCGCCCGTGCCGCCCATGGTGTAGGCGGGGCGCAGCACGCAGGGGTAGCCCAGTTCGTCGGCGATTTCCACGGCTTCCTCGACCGTGTGCGAGACCTTGGAGCGCGCCATCTCGATGCCGAGCTCGGCCATGGTCTGCTTGAAGATGTCGCGATCCTCGCCGCGCTCGATGGCGTCAATCGGCGTGCCGATGACCTCGACGCCGTACTTGTCGAGCACGCCGGCCGCCGCCAGCGCTGACGACAGGTTGAGGCCCGACTGGCCGCCCAGGTTGGGCAGCAGCGCGTCGGGGCGCTCCTTTTCGATAATCTGCGTCAGGCGCTCGACGTTGAGCGGCTCGATGTAGACCGCGTCGGCGGTTTCGGGGTCGGTCATGATGGTTGCGGGGTTGCTGTTGACGAGCACGATCTCGTATCCGAGGTTGCGCAGCGCCTTGCATGCTTGCGTGCCTGAATAGTCGAATTCGCAAGCCTGGCCGATGATGATGGGGCCTGAACCGATGATGAGGACTTTCTTGATGTCGGTGCGTTTGGGCATGCGAATTCCTCCTTAAAGCAGCGCGTGCATAAACGTATTAATTGTAATGCAGCCCGGCGGATTATCTTGTACGATGGCAAGGGAAACGCTGATTAATTCACCGTGTTCCGTTATCTTGGGCCCAATGCGTTGGCCCTGCGGTTCGGTTCGGCGATCAGCTGGCGTCTCCCTTGGAAACGCTGCTAAGGATTTTGATGCATTTGTATTTCGAAAGGGTTACCGATGTTCGACTTCTCTAAGGCCGATGGGTTCATCTTCGACTGCGACGGTACGTTGCTCGACACGCTCGATGCGTGGGAAGAGGCCGAGCGCGACCTGTTTGCACAGGCAGGGCCTCTGACGTCCGAGCAAGAGGACGAGATACACGCTGCGCCCATCGCCGTCTGCGCGCAGATCCTGCACGAGCGCTACGGGGTGGGGGAGTCGGCCGAGGCGGTGCTCGCGCATCTGGACGGGCACCTGATTCAGTATTACGGCGAGCAAGCTTTGGCTATTCCGGGTGCGGTGGAGTTCGTGCGCGCGGTCGCAGGGCGCGGGTTGCCGTGCGTGGTCGTGTCCTCGAGCCCCCGGCGCTACCTCGAGGCGGGGCTACGCCGCGCGGGCATTCTGGATTGCTTCGTCGATTTGGTCTCGACCGAGGACGTGGGCGTCTCCAAGCAGGATTTCAAGATATACGAGGTCGCTTGCCAGGTGCTCGGCTGCGAGCCTGCGCGCGTGTGGGCAGTAGACGACGCGCCCTATGCCGTGGCGGTCATGCACGATTTCGGGCTGAAGACGATTTGCGTGGGCGAGCGCACGTCCGCTGTGGCCGACATCGACGTTGTTACGCTTTCCGAGCTGTAAGGAAGGCAAAAGACAAGGTGCTGTAACATGTCCGCTCTCGATTTCCTGTAAGCCGAAACGGAAGCGCTGCGATCATGACGCTCGCACTTTGCATAGTTGGAATCGCCTGTATCGCGTATGAGCTGATTATCATGCCCATAGCATCGTCGCGGAATACCACGTTTTCGGCCTGGTTGGTTTTCGGGCCGTTCGTTCCGAGACGGTTCTCGGTAAACGATGACGTGGGAGAAGCGTAGCCGGCGCCTTATCGGTCATTGACCCGAAGCCGGGCTGCCACGAAAAGCAGCAGGCAGGCGACGGCTAAGGCCGTGCCGATGAAGGCGAACATGGCTAGGTAGCTTCCGGTTACGTTCACGATCGTGCCGCCGATAAACGAGCTGGCGATGACGCCGATGCAGATGATGGTGGACACCGACGAGTACAACTCCCCATAGCAGCGCATTCCGTAAAACTGGCGTGTGACGATTGGACAGAACACGGTCTGCTCTCCGTAAATCATCCCGTAGGCGACGGCGGCAACGCATATGAGCGGCCACGACCCCGGCGCCAGGGCGAACAGCAGCAAGCCGCCGATGGCGCAGGCGCAAGCGGCGACGACGGTTGCCCCGATGTTCTTCTCGCCCAAACCGCCCCACAGGATTTTGGCCACTACGCTTGCGGCCATGGCGCACGAGCTGGCGATGGCGCCGAGAAGCGGCAACTCGCTTGCCGCCGGCAGCGTGGCCACGTACGAGGGAATCATCCCGTAAACGTAGACGTTCAGCGATATGACGAGCGAGAATGCGAGCAACGCAACGAAACTGGCGCTTTTGTGGGCCGTGGAGGCATCGACGCCTTCCGACTCGTAGGAGGCGCTGTCTTCGGCATCGGGGTCGTAGCCGTACGGCACGCGCCCGACCGCAGCGGGGCGGTCCTTCAACACGAAGAGTGTGCAAGGCAATCCGAACAGGCAGGTGAGCAACGCGAAAACCAGGTACGTGGCCCGCCAACCGATGCTCGCGATGAGTGCGCCGCCGACCGTGGCCCACAGCATCCCGCCGACGCCCGTGAACGCCATGATGATGCCGATGAAGAAGCCCGACCGTTTCGAAAACCAGCGGTTGACCAGTATGGGAGGCGCAAGGTACACGCACGACGTAAGGCCGAAGCCCATGACGAACGCCAACAAAAGGAACTGCCAATCAGCCTGCACGAATGACAGCCCGACGAAACAGGCGGCTATGATCGCGATGCTCGCCGTCATGATGGCCCGGCAATCGATGCGGCCGAACAGCTTTCCCAAAGGCGTCAGGACCAAGATCATGCTTATGGAAAAGGCCGCCAGGAAATAGCTGAGCGTTGCCGGGCTCGTGCCGATGTCCGCCGCCACCGGCGTGTAGAAAATGCCCGCGCAGCTCAGGCAGAACGACACGGGGCCGAAATTGATCAGGCAAAGCGCCGCCACGATCAAGTATTCGTATGGAAATCCCGCCTGCTTAGTCATGGTCATTGGCCGCTTGCCTTCCTCCGAATCGGTTGCTGCTCATTGTAGCCAATGGGACAGCGCCACGCTTGCATTGCAGAATGCGAAAATAGGGTCGGGCGTTTCGCATTCTGGTGGTTTACCATAGCGAATTGATGCAACGAACGCAGGCGGAAAGGGAAAGGCGGAAGGATGACGCGTTACTTCGAGTACGGCGACGATGCAATCGAGTACCTGAAGTCGAAAGACGCCAAGCTTGCCCGTGCGATTGACGCCGTGGGGCGCGTTCGTCGCGAAATGGACGAGCCGGACCTGTTCTCATCGGTCGTGCATAACATCGTGGGGCAGCAGATATCGTCTGCGGCGCTTCGGACCGTCTGGGCGCGCATGCAAGATGCATTGGGCGAGGTTACGGCCGAAACTGTCGGCGCCGCCTCGATCGAGGATTTGCAAGCGTGCGGCATCACCTTCAAGAAAGCCGAGTACATCAAGGAATTCGCGGACAAGGTGCAATCGGGCGAGTTCGACCTCGCGGCGGTGGAGCACATGAGCGACGCCGAGGCCGTTCAGGCGCTCAGCTCGCTGAAGGGCATCGGCGTGTGGACGGCCGAGATGCTCCTGCTGTTCTGCCTGGGCCGGCCCGACATCTTCAGCTTCGGCGATCTGGGCATCCATCGCGGCATCCGCATGGTGTACCACCACCGCAAGGTAACCCGCGAGATGTTCGAAAAGTACCGCCGCAGGTTCAGCCCCTACGGCAGCATGGCGAGCCTGTACTTCTGGGCCATTTCGCACATGGACGTGCCCGGCTACGACCGCGACTACGCCCCCATGACCGACGCCCAGAAAAAAGCCGCCCGCAAGAAACGCACCCGCAGCTCATAGCGCGTATTCGGACCTGTTTGCGTAGAAATCCTTGCGCGGCCGGAGAAGTCCCTATAGAGTGGACATGTCTGTGTTGGGGCTTAAGGGCCGATACACCGTGGATACGAGGAGGAGTCGACCATGTGCGAGCAGTGCAATGCAAGCGGGGTGGACCGCAGGAAGTTTCTGAGTGCCGTGGCCTTGATGGGCGCGGGCGTCATGGGTGCGAGCGCGTTAGCCGGATGCTCGTCGGGCAGCGCGTCGGGAAACGGCGCGGCGAAAACGGCGAATCTCGATCTGACTCCTGACGTGAAGGATGCCACCGAGGCAACGGCGAAGGCGAACAAGGCCGTCTACGACCTGCTCGACTTCAACGACCTCTCCGAGCACGAGAACGCCACGCGCGGACTCATAGCCGCGCCCGAGGCGCTCGAGATTAAAGCCGAGGACGGCACGGTGGTGTGGTCCCAGGCGGCTTACGCCTTCGTGGAGAACGCAGACGCGCCTGCCAGCGCCAACCCGAGCCTGTGGGAGAACACGCGCAACAACCACGCCTACGGCCTGTTCGAGGTCGTCGAGGGCATCTATCAGGTGCGCGGCTACGACATGGCCAACCTCACGCTCGTGGCGGGCGACACCGGCTGGATCGTGTTCGACACCATGATGTGCATCGAGTGCTCGCAGGCGGCCATGGAACTTGCGAACAAGGAGCTGGGTGCGCGTCCGGTGAAGGCTGTCATCATCAGCCATAGCCACATCGACCACTACGGCGGCATAAAGGGCATCATGAGCGCGGAAGACGCCGCCTCGGCCGACAAGCCCATCGAGGAGCAGATAGCGTCGGGCAAGATCCCCATCATCGTGTCGCCAGACTTCACCAAGCACGTCGTGAGCGAGAACCTCTACGCCGGGCCGGCCATGGGCCGTCGTGCCGCCTACCAGTATGGCGGCTATCTTCCCAAGGGCCCGCAGGGCTCTCTTGCCATGGGAATCGGCAACGGCCAGTCGGCCGGCAAGACCAGCTTCATCCCGCCGACCTACGAGGTGCCCGCCACAGGCACGCGCCTTACCATCGACGGCGTGGAGATGGAATTCCAGCTGACGCCCGGAACCGAGGCTCCCACCGAGATGAACACGTGGATTCCCAAGTACAAGGCCCTTTGGGTGGCCGAGAACTGCACGGGCACGCTGCACAACCTCTACACGCTGCGCGGCGCGCAAGTGCGCGACGGCAACGCGTGGGCGAATTACATCGCCGAGGCGGTGGCGCGCTACGGGGCGCAGGTTGAGGTCACGTTCCAGGCGCATAACTGGCCGCATTGGGGCAACGAGGTCGTGAACACGTACATGCTCAACACCGCCGCGGTCTACAAGTTCATAAACGACCAGACGCTGCAATACCTCAACGACGGCTATGCCGAGGCGGAGTGCGCCCACATGGTGGAACTGCCCGCCACATTCGCGGGCAACTGGTACACGCGTGGCTACTACGGCACCGTGCACCACGACGTGAAAGCAACCTACCAGCGCTTCATGGGATGGTACGACGCCAACCCCGTCCACCTGGCCGAGCTTACGCCAACCGATTACGCCAAGAAGCTCGTGGAGTACCTGGGCGATGCCGACGCGGTGCTCGCCAAGGCCAAAGCCGACTTCGATGCGGGCGAATACCAGTGGGTCGCCCAGATTACCAACGCGCTCGTGTTCGCCGACCCGCAAAACGAGAAGGCGCGCCTCCTGTGCGCCGACGCGCTCGAGCAGTTGGGCTATCAGGCCGAGAGCGGCACCTGGCGCAACTGCTACCTGACCGGCGCGCTCGAGCTTCGCGAGGGCAACTACGCCGAGAAGATGAGCACCGTGAACCGCAGCACCGACACGCGTGACAACATGACGGCCGATATGCTGTGGGATTACCTGGGCATCATCATAGACAAGCAGGCGATGGCCGACGAGGACGTGAAAGTGAACGTGAAGCTTTCCGACACGGGCCAGGAATTCCTGCTTCGCTTCTACCACGGCCCGGTGCTGCACTTCGAGGGCATGCAGGATTCGAAAGCCCACGTAACGCTAACTGGCCCGCTCAAGGGCATGCTGGCGCTCATGAGCGGCGATATGGAAACGCTGAAGAAGGCTGTTCAAGTGGAAGGTGACGAGGCCGCGCTTGCGAAGGTGGTGGGCAACATCCACCCGTCGACGGGCGTGCCCGCCTTCAACATCATCGAACCTTAATCGCAGCCTCTTGTTGCATCCAGACAATGTTGCTGCCTGCTGGCGGCATACCGTATGCCGGCACTTTCACCGTAGCCGCAGCTCCTGCTTCGTGGTTTGCGGTCGGCGCAACGCGTACATAATACGTTCCTTCAGCAAGGCCGACGACCTCCGTGCCGGCGCAGGCGATGTACGCCGTGCCGTCCGCGCTGTACTCCATAGCGTTTGTGACGCCCGTGATTTTGTTGCCTTCGGATGTCACTTTTGGCAGAAGAAGATGTCGCGCGAGTCATAGTCCGCAGGTCCCGTGACGGGCCGTATGAGGTCGGGGCAGTCGGCGCCGCTTACGATGGAGACCTCGAAACCTATCTCGGTCAGTATCGCCGCACTGTCGACGCCGAACACGCGCAGATGGTCGTGCTGGCCGAAAAACTCGATGCGGCCCGCGTCTGTAACGACACTTGCGTCCTCGTGCACGGTGTCGAAGCGTTCGTCGACGGGGAACGAGCAGATGAGCAGCCCTCCAGGCCTGAGCATGCGATGGAATTCGAGCAGGGCGCGCCGGTAGTCCTGCACGTGCTCAAGCACGTGGTTGCATACGATGACGTCGAAGGAGCCATCGGGTAATCCCGTGTCCTGGCAATCGAGCTTCAGGTCCGCCGGGTTGTTTAGGTCGGCTGTCGTGCGCGACACCCCGTTCCTTTGAAACCACATCGAAAGCCCGCGTTCGGGCGCGAAATGCAAGATGTCCTTTCCGCGGATGAGCTCGGGGTGCTCGGATAAGTGCCACGCAATGATTCTATGGCGCGGAATCGAACCGCAGACCGGGCAGACCACGTCTTGCGGCATGCCCTCGTAGCGGCGTACGTCGTACAAATCGGGCCGCTCCGAGAACCGGGCCTGCGCCCAGCTGGAAAGCTTCGTGTCGCAGCAAGGGCAGTAGCACGACGTTTCGTCGTCGGGTATGCGAGCAGCCCTTGCTTTGTAGTAAGCCATCCTGATAGCCGCCTTCGCGGTGCCGAGCAGCATCGAGAGCTTGCGATCCCAGGGGAACAGGTTCAGGTGCAAGTGCTTGTGCGCCGCATAGTAGGCAACGGCTGCCACGACGATTTCGGCAGCAACGGTGCTGGCGGCGGCGCCGCATATGCCGTAGGCGGGGATGAGGGCGAAGTTCAGCACGAGGTTCAGCGCAGCCCCGGCGAGCTCGGCGGCCAGCAGGCGTTTCTCTTCGCCGGCGGGGATGAGCACCTGACCGCCGATGATGTTGCTCGCTCCTATGGGCAGAAGTGCGAGCAGCAGAATTTGAAACGCCGGCACTGCGGGTACGAAGCCATCGCCGGCTATGAACGGTATAAACCAGCCGGCGCACGCCAAGAACGTCACTGTCACCGCTACTTGCAGCAAGCACACGAAGCGAAGCGAACGTTGCGCGAGGCGCTCGAACCCCTGCCGGTCGCCGGCTGACCACAGCTGTGTGGCCATTGGAAGCGCTGCATTCCAAATTATCCCGCCTATGGCCGCAAGCGCTACTTTCGCCTTCGACGCAATCTGGTAGTAACCGACCTCTGTCGCATCCCTCATGAAGCCGAGCATGACGGTATCGAGGTTCGCGTAGATAAGTGTCGCGCACGACATGAGGAAAAAGGTCATGACGGGCTTCACGTGCTGCTTGAGGTTCAGCCGTTCCACATGGCGCACCGATACGAATTTGCGGAGCCGGAACAGGTCCACTAAGCTGCAGCCGACCGACGCGAACACCGTTATGGCGGCATAGCGCAAGACGTCGCCCGCGCCGTGCACGAGTGCAATTACCAACACGAGCGCGAGCGCCTTCACGGCAACGCTCCTTACGAGCAGGTAGCGGTATTCCTCAAGGCCCTTGAAGGCCCATTCGAAGTTTATGCATTGAGCGAGCAGGCCGATCCCGAATACGGTCATGAGCGGCGCTATTGCCGCAAGGCGGGGGATGGCAAGTGTCGTCAGCCCGAAAAGCGCCAATGCGGCAATCGTGAGCATGGCGCCCATTGCGAAAAGCTCAGCTACAGCCTGGCTTAGCTTCGACGGGTCGCCGCGCGTCTTGGCGCACAGGCGCATGCCGTACAACGGTATTCCCATCTGGGCGAGCAAGGCGAAATAGCCCACGACCGACGATGCGAACGAAGCGCTACCCAGGGCTTCGGCAGCAAGCACGCGTGCCGAATAGAAGACGATGAGAAACGACAGCAGGTAGTTGGCGAAGGTCGTCATGCCGAAGCCAAGGGCGTTCTTCCGCAACCTGCTGGGGTTTTTCAGGGCACGCCAGACGTTTTGCGCGGGAATCACGAGGCCCGGTGCGCTGCGGATGAGCAGCAGCGTCAGCAGCGGGCGAAGATCAGCGGGTAAGGCGAGGTCATGGCGGTGCGCCCATGCATCCGCAAGGGCTTGCCCGGCGCCGATGCGCGCCTCGTCGCTTCCGTTTTCGTCGAGCATCCTTTTCCATAGGAGCCATTCCGAGATACGCGTTCTTTCGTGGAAGCGCTCCGCTGCGTTTTCAAGCTCTGGGCAATACGCTTTCGAGGTTTCCGCGAGATGCTGGGTGGCGCGTTCATGGTCGCGTATGTTTTGCGCGGTGTATGTCTTGGTGATGCTTCCGGCGCGCCTGCGATTGACGTAAAGCACGTCGGGGATGAGGCCGATTCGTTCGCTTGCCAGCGCAAGGGGCGCCATGACGCTTATGTCCTCGTACACTTCGCCCTCGGGGAAGCGTATGCGGTGCTCTTCGAACAAGGAGCGCTGGAAAAGCTTGCACCAGACAGCAAAGGGAACGGCCTTCGTCCGATGCGAGGGCGTGAGGGTCCGCCTGAGGCACTCGGACGCAGAAATGACCTCTGGGTTTTTCGTCGGCTGGTAGGCGCTCTCGTTGCCCGCTGCGCCACGGACAGCGTACCCGCATGCTACGCACGGCACGCCCATGTCCTCGATGGCGCGCAAAAGCGCCTCGACATACGTTTCGGAAACGGTGTCGTCCGGGTCGACGAACGCAATGTATTCGCCAGTGGCGAGGTCGAGCCCAACGTTTCGGGCGCCGCTGAGGCCGCGGTTTTGCTGGTGAACAACGCGGATGCGCTCGTCTTCGCGCGCCCATCTGTCGCATATGGCTCCCGATTCGTCGGTCGAGCCGTCGTCGACTAGTATCACCTCGATTGCCTTGTGGGTTTGCACGGCGATGCTCGTGATGCAGGCATCGAGGTATTCGGCGACATTGAACACCGGGACTATGATCGATACCATTACGTTGCGCAACTGGGCAGCAGGACGTTTCCGGGGTCCGTTCTGAGGAGCGCCCTGCGACCCGTTCTGCGCCTCGCTTGTCATATGCGCGGGCAACACGGTTTCGCGAGGACGATTGCATTGCTCGCACATAATCGGCGCCTCTTTCGCATCTGCGACGTAACGGGGTTTCGAGAGCTGACACACATAGATTTATATTATGCAGGTCGTATTCACGTTCGCAAGCTTTCTGCACGAACGGCCGCAAATTTGCGTGAATGTGTATGACTTCATTTACTTCACCGGAATCGGAGCCGGGTTGTGCGCGGGCCGAGGCCTTCGCAGGGTGCTTGCCTGATCACGGTGGGGTCCTCCCGTGTCTATGCGACGCAATTGTGAAAATTTACTTGTAAATAATGTGCGCAATTGTGAAAATTAGCTGTACCAGGACTTGCGCAATCGTGATTGGAGTGGTGATGGAGAACTATTTCGAGCGGAAGGCCTATGAGCAGATGCTCGCATGGAAGCGCGATTGGGCGCCACGCTATGCCCTTTTTCTTCGCGGAGCGAGGCGTGTCGGCAAGACCACGCTCGCCGAGAAATTTGCCCGTGAACAGTACCGCTCCCACATACTCGTGCGCTTTGACCAGGTAGAAACCGAGATTCGCGACCTCTTCGTCAATTCCTTGCGTGACCTCGACACGTTCTTCTCTACGCTGGAGTTCGCATACCAGACCAAGCTCTACGAGCACGAATCCCTCATCGTCCTGGACGAGATACAGCTGTTTCTGCCCGCGCGGCAGGCCCTCAAGACGCTGTTGGAGGACGGAAGGTTCGACTACCTGGAGACCGGCTCGCTCGCGAGCATCGAGAAACGCGCTAAGGACATCCTCATACCCTCCGAGGAGCACTTCGTGGATGTGCTGCCCATGGACTTCGAAGAGTACTTGCTCGCTACAAAGAGGCCCCTGGTGATGCCAGCGATGCGCGAGCGCTTCGAAGCGCTCGCACCTATGGGGGCGCTCCATCAGCAGACCATGAAGGCATACCGCGAGTGGATGCTCGTAGGGGGCATGCCCCAAGCGGTGCAGGCGTTCGTTGACACGCATGACTTCGGGCGAGCCGATTTTGCCAAGCAGCGCATCATCAGTCTATATGAAAGCGACATGGAGGACCAGAACGAGGAACGCACGGAATACGTGAGGGGATTCTTCGAGCGCATCCCGTCCGAGCTCTCCAAGCACGACAAGCGCTATGTCATCTCGCATGTTGGAAAGGGCGCGCGCATGCGCGAATACGCAGGGCCCATTCGCTGGCTCGATCAGGCCATGGTGGTGAACATCGCCAACAACGTCGACGACCCAAGCGCCGTCCTCAACCTTGCAGTGACCGACCCCTCCTTCAAGTGCTACCTCATGGACACAGGCCTGCTCGTGAGCCTCGCCTATCGAGACGGAACATACCTAAACAACGAGCTTTACAAGGCAATATTGCTCGACAAGCTGCACGTAAACGAGGGGATGGTTGTGGAGAACGCGACCGCGCAGTCCCTTCGTTCGAGCGGCCACCGAGCGTTTTTCTACCGAGAGACGGACGATGCAACGCGAAAGATCACGATGGAAGTTGACTTCCTCCTGCGGCGCGGCGGCAAAGTATGCCCTGTCGAGGTTAAGTCCTCGACCTCCAGAAGCACCAAGTCCCTCACGAAGCTCCGCGAGAAGTTCGGCAAGCGCGTGGGAACGGCATACGTACTTCACGCCGGGGAACTCAAGAGGGAGAAGGAGGTCATCTACCTCCCGTACTACATGGCACCCCTGCTCTGAAATTGCATCGAGCGGTACGGCGGCACCCTCGACGTACGCGTGGAGGGTGGCGAGTTCTTCGCCGGCGTCATCCTGTTTACGCATGATTCGACCGATAAGGGCATGCGAAGAAACCGGGGAGGATGTTGCCTTCCGGCAGACAACATCCTCGGTGTCCCCGATGTCTGCTATTCCAGGGCGAGGAGGGCGGTGAAGAGGGGGCTTTGGGCGGCGAGCTCGGCGGGGGTACCGTCGAGAGCGATTTGCCCGTCTTCTACGAAGACGATGCGGTCGAAGCGCTCGATGCCAGACAGGTGGTGCGTTACGACTAAGAGGGTCTTTTCGGCGCATACGTCGAACAGGGTGGTCAGGAGCGATTGTTCGGTTTCGGGATCGAGGGCCGAGAAGGGCTCGTCGACGAGCACTATCGGCGTGTCGGCTACGAGCGTTCTGGCAAGGGCGATGCGATGCGCCTCGCCACCCGAGAATCCGACGCCCGTCTCGCCGACAACGGTGTTGAGGCCGTCGGGCAAGCTCTTAAGTTTAGCTCCGAGGCCGACCGACTTAAGGGCGGAGGCGAGCGCATCGTCGTCACGCTCGAAGACGCCGAGCGTCAGGTTCTCGCGCAGCGTACGGTTGAACAGGTAGGGCGTTTGGCCGAGGTAGCCGACTAAGGGTTCGCCGGGGCTTTTCGGCACGTCTGCTTCCGTTTCTTCCATTCCCGAGATGCTCACCGCACCTTCTTGGGGAGGGAGCACGCCGCGGATTATATGGAAAAGCGTGCTCTTTCCAGAGCCACTTCGACCGATGAATGCAACCGATTGTCCCGCGGGTATTTCTATTGAGATATCGGAAAGGGCTGGACGAAGCGCGCGGGGGTAGGTATAGGTGATGCGCGCCAACGATATGGCCGACGTGGCCGATGTGAGCGGGGCGTCATGTGCCTGAAGGGCGAGGTCGCCAGCGTCCGCCCTGACCGCGGAACCGTCTGGATCGCGAGGGGTCTCGTCGGGGCAATTGCGCTCTCCGAGGTATTCGTCGAGGCGCGCGACGGCGTCTTCGTGCACGGTGATCTGCGCAAGCGAATGGGGGAGGGCTGTAAACGCCTCTATGAGCGGGAAGAAACCGAGCGCAAGGGCGGCGATCCAGTTCTCGCCGGGGCCATTGGCGAGGTTGATGCCGGACCAGTATACGATAGCGCAGGCAGTAGCGCCCAAGCACAGGGCCGACACCAGCGCAAACGCTCGCTCTACAAGGCGAGAGGAGCTTTCGGTCGACCGTATGGCGCCATCGCTTTTAGCATGGGCCAGGACCGCTTCGGTTCCGCGCTTGGCGTAGACCCAGTCGCGCGAGCCGCCCACGTCGTCGGCAAGCGCCGGGTATTCGGCCGCCCGCATTCTCTTGGCTTCCCTTGATTTTGCCCCGGCGATCAGCAAAGACGCATACGGTAGGGCGACGACGCACACGGCGAGCGAAACCAGCATGAGTGCTACGAGCTCAGCTGAGAAGAACGCGAACGCCACGCAGGCGCCGATTGCGAGCAAGACGGCAATCGCCACCGGAAACACGACGCGCAAATAGAGGTTCTGCAGGTGAGCGATGTCGTCGTCGAGGAGCCCCAGGTACTCGCCGGTCGCGCGGGCGAGTGCGGGGTCCTCGATGCGCCGCTCGATGGCGTCGTAGAGCATAAGGCGCAAGTCCGAGGTGACCTTGAGCACCCAATCGTGGCTGATGAGCCGCTCGAGGTAGTGCGCGAAAGGCCGGCCCAGGCCGAAGATCTGCACGAAGGCGATGGGCACCATGATGGCGAACAGCGTGATTCCCGGCTGTGCTGTGGCCGAAATCAAGAAACCGGATGCGAACATGAGCAATGCCGAGAAGCCCGATGCCACGAGCCCGAGCGTCAGCGCAACGACGACCGAGCGCTTGTAGCGCCCGATGAACTGCGAGAACCACCGTGGAGGCGTCGTGCGCTTGGCAGCACGCTTGCGGCTGTTGCTCTCAGCAGCGGATGCCGTGTGTGTTTCAAGGTGCACATCGTCTTGGTTCTTTTGTGGCATCAAACCCTCATGGCCGACCCGATTGTCCGCGAAACCGCAGGTGGGTGCGCACATCGGCTTGGCTTCGCTAACATTGGAATAATTTTGAAGTTGGTGCTGCAGAATCGCCGATGTCATGCTCCCACCTGCGGTTTCGCTGCGCCGTTGAGGAATAGGGGAAGTAATCGGCGTCGCGTCTGCCGAGTCAACGTGCAAAAGGGTCTGACCCTTTTGCACTAGGGCACTTTTGCACGTGCCGTTCGAAAGGTCGACGATCACGTCCATGTCGCGCGTCCAATGCATGCGGTGCGTGGCGAAGAAGACGAGCTTGCCGCGCATGGCTTCGAGCATGACGGGCTTCAGCTCGAGCTCGGTCTGTATGTCGAGGTGTGCCGTGGGTTCGTCGAAGACGAGCACGCGGGCGCGCCGGTCGAGCAGCATGCGCGCGAGCGCTACGCGATGCGCCTGTCCGCCCGAAAGCCCCCGTGCGCCTTCCCCGATTACCGTCTGCAGGCCGCGGGGTAGCTCGGTTACGAGCGGATTTAAGCCGACGGCGCATATGGCGCGCGCGACCTCGTCGTCGGTGGCGTCGGGAGCGTAGAAGCGCACGTTGTCGGCCAGCGTTGCGCGGAAGATGTAGGGCTGCTGGGGGATGATGCGCACCTGGTCTTTCCAGCTTGCATCGGTGAGGTCCGCAGGTGAGCCGTCTACGAGTATGCGCCCGCCGCTTGGGTGCAGCATGCCTGCGATGACGCCCGCGAGCGTGCTCTTGCCGGCGCCGCTCTTTCCGATGAGCGCCACGCGGCGCGTGCCGCTGACGTCGAACGTGAACGGGCCGACGACCGTTTCGGCGGTGCCAACCGCATCGCTTCCTGCGCCATCGTTTGCATCGATTTCGCCGCCCGCGCTGGCAGCGGCGCTGTAGCGCAACGTTATGCCTTCGAAGGAGATCGTGCTCGTTTCATCCCATGGGCGCAGCGGGGCAGGAGTCTCATCGCCAATGCCCTTTGTCGCGTCAAACGGGGTTAGCGTGCCCTGCGGAGCGGTAGTACCGAACGTTTGCGCCGGCGCGCCGCTGCGGCTCGTTTCGTCGCCGAGTGCGTTCGCACCGTCGGCCGCCTCTGCGCCCTCGGCAGCGCTTGCGTTTTCTGAAACCGCGTTTCTCGCGCCCTGCTTGAAGGATCCGATTAGCCCCAGCGCGTCAGCAAGCGCGTTCTTACCGTCGAGCGATGCGTGGTAGTCGCTCGCAAAGGCGCGGATGGGGGCGAAGTACTCAGGCGCCAGCATGAGGGCGCTCAATGCGCCGAAGAGCTGCATCGAGCCGTCCATCAGCCTGAACGCCAGCATCATGGCTACGGCTGCAACGCCGAAGGTCGCGCACAGGTCAAGCACCGCGCTCGAAAGCGTGGCAGTCGTGAGCGTGCGCACCGTCGCATGGCGCAGGCGCTCGCTGTAGGCATGCATCGTGCGGCTTTCGGCCCGGGCGGCGCCGAAGGCGCGCAGCACGGGGAGGCCGCGCAGCGTGTCGATGAAACGGTTCGACAGGCGCGTGTAGGCGCCGTACTGGCGCTCGGCGCGCGCGGCTGCCTGCTTGCCGAGCAGTATCATGAAGAAGATGATGACGGGAAACATCACCGCCAAGATGACGCCGCTGACCCAATCGAGCGCAAAGACCGCGACGAGCAGCGGAATGGACACTGCGACCATTCCGACGATCTTGGGAGGTATGATGCGCACATAGGTCTGCACCTCGTCGATGCCGCTGCCGAGCATCGTCGATACGCGGGCCGCACCTTGCCGCACCGCCAGAAGGGCCTCGTCGTCGAATGTGGCACTAAGCAGCTCGTCGCGCAGCGACTCCGCTCGGCGCTGCGAGAATCGGTCGAGCATAGTTTCCTGCCCGAACCTCAGGAGGTTCAGCAGCGCGAAGCATGCGAAGAAGCAAGCGACGTTCGGCAATGCCTGCTCTAGGGCGATACCCTCCCAAAGCATCGAAAGCGCTCCGGCAAGGAACCATACTTGCCCGAACACCGCTGCCGCTTGCAGAAGCGCGAGCACCAGCAGCGCCGCCATGACGCCGGGCATGCCGGGGAGTTTCATCAGGTTGCGGTCGAGCATCGAGGAACCAATCGATCGAGCAAATAAATACGAGTAAATTATCCCACGTTACCGCATGGTCATACAAGCTAATAAGCGGCTTCGTCCCGAATTGTACTCGATGCGCCAAGTCCGTATTCTTCGCACCTTACGGGCTACGGTAGCAATAAGTGGAAGCGGGCGTCGAGATCAACGTAATCCGCTTTGGCGAAACCGTGTACCTTCATCATGCAGAACAGCAGCGTGCTGCGAAGCGTTTCTCGAAACCTTGCTGATTCATTTATGCGCGCTCCGTCATATATTTCAAATACGGTAATAGCAACGCAGAGGGTTCCATGCAGTTCGCTAATTCTCGAACCGCGCGGCGACGTCCTCCAGGTATTCCACGATGGGAAGATGCTGGGGGCAGGCCTGCTCGCAGGCATGGCAGCCAACGCACTCCGAGGCCTTGCCGAACTTGGCTGCGAGCGCATTGTAGCTTGCGAACGAAACCGTCCAACCCTTGCGCTCCATATCTTCGCGCATGAGCTCGTTGTACAGCGAGAAGTACTGCGGGATCGCGATGTTTTGCGGGCAGCCGTCG
Organism: Eggerthellaceae bacterium UBA3686; assembly: GCA_002371495.1. Classification (GTDB taxonomy): domain Bacteria; phylum Actinomycetota; class Coriobacteriia; order Coriobacteriales; family Eggerthellaceae; genus UBA9715. The sequence continues at coordinate 7,534 of DFIX01000019.1, read as the reverse complement.
GTGCAGTATGCGCAGCCGGTGCAAGGAACGGCAATCTGCGCGTTCACGATGTCGGCCGTCTTGAAGCACAGCGCCTGCTCGTCGGCGGTCAGCGGCTGGAAGTCGGCCATGAACGACGTATTGTCGTCGAGCTGCGCCAGGTCGCTCATGCCCGAGAGCACCACCATGACGCCCGGCTGCGAAGCGGCGAAGCGGATGGCCCAGCTGGGTACGGACGCCTGTGGGTCTGCTGCCTTGAGCAGCGCCTCGGCCGGTTCGGGAACGCGCGCCAGAGTTCCGCCCTTCACGGGCTCCATCACGATGACGGGCTTGTTGTGCCGTGCGCATACCTCCAAGTTCGCACGGCTCTGGATCCAGTCGCTTTCCCAGTCGAGGTAGTTCACCTGCAGCTGAACAAATTCGGCTTCGGGATGGCGCGCTAGTATGCCGTCGAGCACTTCGGCCGTGTCGTGGAACGAGAAGCCGATGTGCCTGACCAGGCCCTCATCCTTTTTGCCCTGAAGCCATTCGAAGCAGCCGTTGCTTTCGAACTTGCCTATGTTGGTCGCGTCCACGCCGTGCAGCAGGTAGTAGTCGAAGTAGCCCGCGCCCGTCTTGCGCAGCTGTTCGCTGAAAATTCGCTCGCGGTCCGCAGGCGTGTCGAAGAAAGCGAAATGCAGTTTGGTTGCCAGCGTGAAGCTGTCGCGCGGATGACGGTCTACCAGGGTCTCCTTTACTGCGCTTTCACTTGCGAAGTCGTTGTACATCCAGGCGGTGTCGAAATAGGTGAAGCCGCGCTCGATGAACAGATCCACCATCTGCTTCAGCTGATCCAGGTCAACTGACGCGGCGTCCGTGGGGTCGGTGATCGGCAGCCGCATGAGTCCGAATCCAAGTTTTTTCATCATGTATCCCTTCGTTCTCTCGTTTCCACGTGCTTGAATGTCAGCGCATCGATGGGGCATTGTCGCATCTTGCAACCAGTCGCAAAAACTCATGATAAAACATAAGACTCGCTGCTTTGTAGTTGCGGTTGCTATAATTGCATCCTGTGCGTGAGGGCGTAGAAGTTGGGGAGTCTGCTTGGCAATGGAGGCAATCGAGGAGAGGGCCGTGGCGCCCGAATCCGAGGAGCACGCGTGCGTGGTAGCGCTTTACGAGGAGGCGTTTCCCCCTGAGGAGCGCTTCGACATCGGTCTTTTAGATGACCTTGCCGAACGCGAGCACGTTGACTTTACGGCGTATTATCGTCGCGAAGAGTTCTGCGGTTTCAGCTACAGCATCGACACAGGGTCGTGCTTGTACGTGCTGTTTCTGGCAGTCGCCGGGGCAAAGCGGTCCCGGGGACATGGTTCGCAAATCATCGCCCGCCTGAAGGAGCGCTACCCCGGGCGGGCAATAGTGCTCGAAATCGAGCCGATAGACCCGATGGCCCCTAATGCAGCGCAACGGCTGGCGCGTCTCGACTTCTATACGCGAAACGGTTTTTCGCCTGCGGGCCTCGACTCTATCGAGGGTGACATGGTCTATGCGGTCCTTGTTTTCGGGGGGCCGTTTGAGGCGAGCGAGTTCGCGCGAGAAGTGACTGACATTACGGAAGGGAAGATTCCCGTAGAGCTCGTCAGCGCCTTATAGAACGCGCTTCGGGCCTGAGCATTAGGAAGGCAGTACTCATGGACCATGAATTCACGAGCTTGCAGAGCTTGGTGCGGGGGTTTGCCCGTGCGATGAACCTTGTCTAGCCCGAGATTCAAGAGCACCATGCCTGAAGACGGCGGGGACGTAGCACGTTGTCTTGCTCGGACGAGACAACGGGCTACGTTCTCGCTGTCTTGCTCCAACACCTACAGTACCGGTAATTCACTGGTTTCGGGGTTCTCGTGGAGTGCTCGATTACGGTTTAAGAAGGAAAGCTGCAAAAAATGGCATAAGATGGCGAGTTGAGGATGGCAAGCTGGCCCATGGTGGGCACCTGCGATTTCGCCAACTGGGGCTTTAGCATCGCGTCTATAGATTTCGTCTCGCTCGGACGCGACAAGTCGCCATCTAAAGCGATATTTTGCAGAAATGGACGAGAATTCATTATCGGCATGCTCGCTGCGTGGTTTCGCGGACGATTTACCGCCTTCCGTCGCGGAAGGCCTCGACCATTTGGCGGCCAAGGGCGTAGTCGTCGGATTCGGCGATGTCGCGGCGGTCGACCCAGCCGGCCCAAGACAGCTCGCCGTCGCCGGGTGATGGCTCGGGGTCGCCGTCGAGTTCGGCGAAGTAACCCAGCATGAGCGAGCCCGATAAGCCCCAGGGCTGACTGCCGTAGTAGCGCACGTTTTTCACGCCGAGTCCACATTCTTCGCGCACTTCGCGGGCGACGGCCTGCTCGGCCGTCTCGCCGATTTCCACGAAGCCGGCCACAAGGGCGCGTTTTCGGTAGGGCCCGTGTGCGTAACGCGTCATGAGTATGCGATCGCCGTCGGTAACGGCCACGATGATGGCAGGTGAGATGCGCGGATACACGACGTTGCCGCAACTTGCGCATGTGAGTGCGCGCTCGTTTGCGGACGGCGAGAGGAGCATGCCGCATCGGCCGCAGAATCGGTTGTCCCTATACCAGCATCGAAGATGGTAAGCGGCCAGAATCGCCAGGTCCTCGCTTTCGGGGTGCGAGGCAACGAGAGACCTGACACCTACAGGCTCGAAGCCCTCCAACACCGCCACGTCGCCCAAGGCGAGCAAGAAGCGCTGTCCTCCGATGCTGAACGCATGAATGGCCTCGACATTTGTGGGCAAGTCAGCATATCGCGGAAGCTCACGAGCCCCCCGGGCGTTTATTCGTGCGAGGAACGCGTCTTCTCGCGAGCTGCCTTTGCGTCCGTCGCCGTCGACGAACAGCAGTACGCGATCATCGTGGCGAGGCTGCGCGAAGGTCATCTGCACGTCAAGTTCCGTTGGGGTGATTTCACCGGGCATGGTCACGATCCTTTCGATTTGCGCCGATCCATTATTTCAGGTCGGGGGTGACGAAGTCCAGCATCGCGGGGAAGGCCGCACCGAAGCCCCGCGCAATTTCGGCCGAGTGAATGTCCTGTCCAATTAATCTTCGAGCTTCGTCTTGGCAAGCACGAAGACGAGGAGAGCGGGGTTTCCCACTGTCATCTTGCGACAGTGCGGCGCCCCGTGTCGCATGGCCGTCGTGCGGATTGCGCGATACTTTCACCAGAGGCAGAAACCACGAGCGAAGGAGCCGCCATGTTGTTTGGACGCGAGCAGTTCACCATTGCGACCGAGATGAACGGCGAGGTGATCGACAAGGTGTACGCCAAGGAGCTCATCCCCGTGCCGCTCGAAGAATTCGAGCAGCTCTCGGAAGGCGAGAAGAAGCTGCACAAACCCTATCCGTTTTGCCAGCGCACCTACGAAGCTGCGCCCGGCATCGTATGCGATCAGGATGTGGCCGTCGAGATGCGCGATGGCGTAACGCTGTACTGCGACATCTTCCGCCCGGCCAACGACGCGCAGAAGGTGCCGGCGATCCTGGCGTGGTCTAATTACGGCAAGCGCCCGAACGAGTACCGCCCGCCCGAGCTCGTGGCCTACACGCCTGGCGTGCCGAAAGGCGCGATTTCGGCGTCGGCTAAGTTCGAGGCGGCCGATCCCGAGTACTGGGTGCCGAACGGCTACGCCGTCGTGAACGTGGACATTCGCGGCATCGGCTATTCGGGCGGTTACCACGAGCAGTTCGGCAAGCAAGATGCCCAGGACGGCTACGACTTCATCGAATGGTGCGCGCAGCAGCCCTGGTGCAACGGCAAAGTGGCCATGGCCGGCTCGTCGGCGCTCGCCATTAGCCAATGGCACATCGCGGCCGAACAGCCACCACACCTGGCCTGCATCGCCCCGTGGGAGGGCATGAGCGACATGTACCGCGAGTCGCTCTACGAGGGCGGCATTCCCTGCATCCAGTTCACGAACTTCGCCACGGCGGGCGCATGCGGGCTTGCCGGCATCGACGACCAGGGAGCCATGGCCGAGAAGTACCCGCTCATGAACGCGTACTGGGAAGATAAGATTCCCGATTTCTCGAAGGTGGTCGTGCCGGCGTATGTCACGGCGGGCTGGAACCATTTCCATCTGCGCGGCTCCGTGAACGGTTGGCGCAAGATCGCGAGCGAGCAGAAGTGGCTGCGCGCTCACCGCGAGTTCGAGTGGCCCGACTTCTACTCGGCGAAGTACCTGCCCGAGCTGAAGCTGTTCTTCGACCGCTATTGCAAGGGCATTCGCAACGGCTGGGAGTCGACGCCGCGTGTGCGTGTCGAGGTGCAGGACCGCTTCGACGACAGCTGGCAGGTCGACCGCGCCGAAGGTGAATTCCCGCTCGCGCGCACGCAGTACAAGAAGCTGTACTTGAATGCTGCGGATGCTTCGATGACGCACGAGAACCCGGCCATCGAAGCGGAGGTGCGCTACGACGCCGCTACAGGCGAGATCGTGTTCGACCACACGTTCGATCGCGACACCGAGCTCACCGGTTACATGAAGCTGCACGCCTGGGTCGAGGCGGCGGGCCACGACGACATGGACTTGTTCGTGACCGTGAAGAAGCTCTCGCGCACGGGCGTCGAACAGCCTGTGACCATATTCAACGGCACGGCGCCGCACCCTGGCGCTTGGGGCAAGATGCGCGTGTCGCACCGTGAGCTCGACCCGGAGCTCTCGACCGACTTCCAGCCGGTGCAGGCGCATCGCCGCGAGCTGAAGCTCGCACCCGGCGAGGTCGTGCCCATCGATGTCGAGATAAACCCCACGAGCCGCATTTGGCACGCCGGAGAGACCATCCGCGTACATGTCGCCGGGCGCTACATCCGCGAGCCGCATTGGATCGAGCCGCTCGTGTGGGAGACCGACAACGCCGGCGAGCACGTGTTCCACACCGGTGGGCGCTACGAGTCGTACCTGCAGGTGCCCGTGGTGCCGCCCAAATACGACGATGACTACGTGTTCGTCGTCGACGAGACTGCGCATCCCACGCATCCCATCTTCTAGTTGTTTCTGAAAGGGGCCCACGGGGGGATGCCCCTCCCCGTGGGCAAATCCCGCTTTCTTCGTTAACGCGAATGCTTTTTCTTTAATAAGTTGCGGTCTGTTGAAAGTTTTCCTAGGTCGCTGTTTATCGCATGTCAACTTATGTATGAAAATCGGTTTCGACTGAAAATGAAACAGGTACCTGGGATCTGTTTCGCCAGGTTGGTCTCATATGCCCATGCGGATGGAGGTTCGAGGTGAATTTCAACGACGCGTTCAGCGAACAGGAGCGCCGCATCATCAGCGGCTTCCTGGCGCTCATGGCCGAGAAGCCCTATGCGAAGATCACCGTGAAGGAGATTGCCGAACGCTGCGCCATCGCGCGCACGACGTTCTATCGCTCCTTCAAAGACACCTATGAGCTGCTCGAGCGCATCGAGCGGTACCTGTTGGGGGAATTCGTGCTCTACCGGCCGCGCATGGAGCGCAGCAGGGAAGCGGCTGAAGAACCGGCGGCAGACCCTTACGGCGGCATCGAGAGCTGGTTCGCCACGGGGTTGCGCTTGCGGTTTTTGCTGTGTCCGATCATGGGGCCGAACGGCGACCTGTACTTCAAGGAGCGCCTGATCGCGCGCGTGCGTCTTGAGCTGAACCAGATGATGGACGACGAGCTCGCGCCCAACGACGCTTTGCGTCCCTATTATGTGGCGGCAATCGCGGCGGCCCATATCGGCTTGCTGGACCATATCGCGAGCGTCGAGCGCGATGGCGACCTGCTCACGCCCGCCCAAGTTGCCGGCATCGCGAATTCGATGCGCATCGCCTATTTCCGCTCCGACGACAACGCGCCCCCGATCAGCGACGAGCAGCTTTTCGGCAGGTGAATGCGCTTATCGTAACGTGACGAGGGGAGGCCGACAAAAAGGGCCAAAAGGGGACACGCCCCTTTTGGCTCATACGCTCTACCTGGAGTAGATGGCGCTGAGGGCCGCCCCTCCAGATGCCTCGGGCCCGGTTCGTCCGTTTTACGCGAGCTCGCCGCCGCCGATGAGGATGCTGTGGCCGGTCACCCATTCGGAGGCATCCGAGGCCAAGTACAGCACGCCGTTGGCGATGTCGTCGATGTTGCCCAGGCGCTCCAGCGGGATCTTGGCCGCGGCGGGGGCCACGTACTTCTCGAACAGCTCGTCCATGCCCTCGGGGTGAGTCATGTCGGTGAAGATGGGAACTGCAAGGTTCCCGCCGTTAGTTACGTGCCATTTTTTTCGAATATCCGACGATTTCGAGTTTTTTGAAGCTTTACGTGCCAAAAAATTCGAATTTCCGACGATTATTTTCGAATTGCTTTGCATACTGCGAAATCCCATTTCTCGATGACCTGCGGAAACGCAAGACGGCTTTGCCCCAATTCTTGAGCCACGCTCGAGAAATCGTCGGCAATTCGAAAAAAGGTGCCTTCTTTGGCATTGCGGGCATTTCGCGTCCATCGTAGCCGAGGTTCTCGTTCGGATGAACCTCCCAAAGTATACCTATTGCGTCACTTTGGTTCCGATGTGGTATGAAAGGAGCTTTCAAACACCGTTTTGATGCCCAGCTGGCTCAACATGGTGGCCGAATGGCTGAAACGAGGGTTCGCGGCCCCAAAGCCCACAGGGGAAGGGTACGCTTACGTAAAACCAGGGAAAATCTTGGTGTATGCGATCGGAGGTTCTCATGGCGGAAATCGGCGAGACGGTACTGGTGCATTGCGTCGGCACGCTCGACGACGGAGCCGTGTTCCAAGATAGCCGCCGTGCGGGTGCGCCCCTGAGCGTCAAACTTGGTTCGGGCGTGATGCTTCCCCAGGTCGAGGCCACGTTGTGCGACATGCTCCCAGGCGAGCACCGCACGATTCGGCTTACCCCCGACCAGGCGTACGGCATATACGACGCCGAGCTCGTGCAGGCCGTCCCCGCGCATTTGATAGCCAACAGCGACCAGCTTCCGCGCGGCGGTTACATCGAGCTGAAGACGAAGGTGGGCATGCTGCGGGCCAAGGTCGTGTCGGTCGACACCGACCAAGTCGTGCTCGATTGCAACCACGAGCTCGCAGGTCATACCGTCACGTTCGACATCGACCTGGTTTCGGTCGTGCACGAATCGGCCATACAGCGCGAGCTGCATCCCTCGGGTTGCGCATGCGGGTGCGACAAGCTGAAAGCGCAGTTGATGAGGGAAAAGGTGTTCGGCCGCGCATAGCGGAGGTGCAGGTGCAACATGGTGTGCGAGTTCAACGCGATTCGAAGCGCGTCCATCGGTGACAGGTCGTCCTTCGAGGCCCATCGTTTTTGCGCTGTAGCCACTTGTCCCCTTATTTATCCGAATGGCCATAAAAACCATCGTCATTCGCGCCCCGATGAGCCCATGATTGGTAGAGTGATCGTGTGAGCGTTGTCGAGGGGGATGTGCGCACGATGAAACACGGCAGGTTCGAAACGCTGGCGGCGTTTTGCGGCGCCATGGAATGGGCAGCCGATCCCGAAACGGTCTACCAGCG
>DFIX01000046.1 GCA_002371495.1 Eggerthellaceae bacterium UBA3686 | reverse complement strand
TCACGTGGCCGTTCACGGCGCCCTCCTTCACGCTGACGACCGTGCCCTCGATCTGGTTGCGGGCGGAGATGCCCTCGATCTTCTGCGTGGCGAACATCACGTTCGTTGCCTTGATGACGGCGTAGCACTCCTTGCCCTCCACGAGGCCGAGCTCCCTCACGGACTCCATCGTGATGTCGGCCTTGATGGGGTTGTGGTTGCCGCGGCAGATGACGACGACGGCGTTCACCGCGCCCTCGCGGATGGTCTTGACGGTGCCCTTGATCTGGTTGCGCGCGCTGATCTTCATTTTGCTTTCCTTTCGTTCGTGGCCGCCCTATCCGCGGCCCGTTTGCTTCTGACGGGGCCCATCATGCCACCGCCGCGCAACACGCGGCGCCCCGCGAGCCGCTTTCCACAAACCACGTCACGTTCCGTCACGGTTCGTCGGTCGGGGTCCGCTCACCTCCGCCCGGTGCTTGGGGCGATGGAGCTTGACAAGTGCAAAGAGCAATCAACCCAATCAAGCGATTTGGATCCATTTTCGTAATAACGATTTGCATAGCAGCTGTGTTTTTGCAAAAATGTTCATATCACATGCTCTGTAATTGGAAATGGGGTGTCGTCATGCTTGCGAGAACAGCTACGGATCAGATTGCATCATGGGCCCGTGCCAAGACGAGCCAAGGGCTCCTCATAACGGGGGCGCGGCAAGTGGGGAAAACCACTGCGGTGAGGGAGTTCGCGAAGGGCAGATACGAGACTTTCGTCGAAATCAACTTCTTGGAGAACCCGTCCGCTGTCCGCGTCATATCCGGCGCGCGGAACACAGACGACCTGCTTTTGCGCATCTCGGCCTTGTCGAGCAAGGAGCTCGTCCCCGGGAAGACGCTCGTGTTCTTCGACGAGATCCAGGAGTTCCAAGACATACTCACTTGGGCGAAGTTCCTGGAGGAGCGCTCCGAGTACGACTACGTTTTCTCCGGCTCTCTGTTGGGCGTGGACCTCTTCGGCGTCCGCTCATGGCCCGTCGGCTTCCTCGACGAGCTGACGATGTTCCCCCTCACGTTCGAGGAGTTCTGCCGCGCGTGCGGAACGCCGGCGCCGCTCATCGAGCTCGCGCGCGAGTCCGTCGATCGGCACGAGGCCGTGCCCGACTTCATCCACGAGAAGCTCATGGAGCTGCACGAGCGCTATCTGCTGGTAGGCGGCCTGCCCGAGCCGGTGCAGCGTTACCTGGACACGAACGATATGGTGGCGCTGAGAAGGGCGCACAAAGGCGTGTTCGACCTCTACGAGCACGACATCGTGCGGCATATGGAGGATAACGAGGGCGCGCGGTTCACCCAGGCCGTGTACGAGGCGATACCCGGGCAGCTGAACAAGGAGAACAAGAGGTTCAAGTATAGCGGGCTCGCCCGGGACGGCTCCCTGCACAAAGGCGACCTGCGGTTCTCGCGTCTGGAGAGCTCCTTCGACTGGCTCGGAGCGGCGGGGGTGGCGCTCCCGGCGCTGCGTCTGGACGAGCCCAGGTTCCCGCTCGGGCTGTACGAGAACAGGGCCTCGTTCAAGCTGTACCTCAACGACGTGGGCCTGCTTATGTCCCGCTTGTCGGGAGAGGCGTCCCTGGAGGTGCTCTCGGGCAGGCACGACATAAACTACGGGAGCCCCTACGAGAACTTCGTGGCGCAGGAGCTGCTCGCGAGCGGGCATGGGCTTTTCTACTACGCGAGCTCGAAGCGCGGGGAGGTCGACTTCGTAATCGAAGACAAAGCGACCGGGCGCGTCTCGCTCGTGGAGGTGAAATCGGGCAAAACGTACAAGCGGCACGTCGCGCTCTCCAATCTTCTGTCGGTCGACGACTATCAGATTGCCGAGGCCATCGTGCTCTGCAACGGGAACGTCGAGCGCGCCGGCGATCGCGTGTACCTGCCGGTCTACGCCGCCGGGTGGCTGAAGTAGCCTCCTGCTTTGCGACAGCCCCCCGTTGCCATTGCCGAATGCAGCCACCGAACACAGCCCTGGGGGCCCTGAAGTGGCGCAAGCCAAGGGCCTTGATAGGGTCGAGCGACCCCGTGCTGCTCGACCGCCGTGTCCACGGCGCGGCTCGCCTGCTGGCCGCCCTCTCCGCGGCCCGTTTGCTTCTGACGGGGCCCATCATGCCACCGCCGCGCGGCACCCGGCGACCCGCGCCGCTTCCTCCACAAACCACGTCACGGTCCGTCGCGGTTCGTCATGTGGGCGTCCCGCAATCGGTAGCCATGGTAGAGGCTCGGCGCCGACTTTCTACAGTCCAATGAAGGCGGGGGAATATTCGGCGAACATCTGGTATTTGGTTACGTGCGTCATGATGATGACGTCGTCGGGGGCGTATTCGTCGATGTAGCTTTCGAGCGAGCGGTCGTAGCGGCTGTTGCCCGGCAAGAGGAACGTCGTGCGGTGGTAGTTCGATGCGATGAACCGCTCGAGGCAGTAGCAGAGCGAATCGCACACGACGAGCGCCGTTTTGCCGTCGGGCTCGTCGGCGTTAACGACCTCGGCGCCGCCTCCGCCGAAGTAGTTGTAATACACCGTGACGCTGCCCGGCTCAATAGCCTCCGTTCCCGCCAGCACGCTGTCGCGCACGCCCATGGTTTTCTCGGTGCCGCCGAAATCGCCCAGCTCGTAGAACGTCAGATGCGAGAAATCAATCGGCAGGTCTTCGAGGCTCGCGGGCACGTCAAGGTCCAGGCCGTTGCGGGCGTAATCGCCGTACCAACCCTGCGCCACCACGACGGGGTTCTCGTACGGGTAGCGTTTCCAGCCCAGGCGCTCGCCGAGCCGATCGTAAGACTGCAGCGCGCGCCTGAGCTTCCAGTGCTCTTCGGTGGCGATCCAGTCGTTGCAAATCTCGTCGTAGGATTCCACGGCATCGACGAACGCGATGATGCGCGGGTCCAGCCGGTCGATCAGGTTCTCCTGCGCCCAGGCGGGGTTCAGCCGGTTGTGGAAATACCGGTAAGTCGGGTTGCTCTCGACCTGGTCGTGGCGGGCGACGCAGTTGTAGGCGAAACGCACGTTTGGGTGGCGCTGCGCGGCGCCGTTCACCGTGCTGATCCAGGCGTCGAGCTCGGGCCCGCCCCCGTCGGCCGGGGCCTGCTCGGCGATGTCGACTATGATGCCGTCATCTGGCACTACGTAGTAATGCGAGTCGAAGAACGTCGGGAAGACGTCGAATCCCAGCACCTTTGCGCTCGCGGCGATGCTTGCGCGCTGAAGCCCCGCGTTCAGGAACGCGGCTTGGTTGCGCGCGGGTATGCGGTCCGAAAGGAACGCCTCGCATCCGCTCTGGAACCGTCCCTGCAAAATGGCTTCGGTCGACGTTTCGGGAGGTCCGGCATAATAGCGCGCCTCGAGGTCGGAATACCTTGGCACCTCGACGATGCCGGGTGCCAAGGTGCCGACAAGGTTGTATGCAAGAGCCGAGAATCCGATGGCAACCGAAGCAATTGTGAGGGCTATGTTGAGGGTGCGTTTCACATCTGCGTATTGTAACCGCCAAAATGGGGCGTAGGTAGAGGTGCGTTCGTGCGGAAATATGCAGAAAAGATGACGAAAGCGCGCGTGCGGGCCGCAGTGCCGCCTTCGCGCTGTTTTTGCGCTGCCCCAAGATATTGGGTTCGAGGCGTGTCGGGGGTTCGAGACTTGGGTCTTGGGCCCATAAACGCTCGCGTGGTTAAGCGGCAAATAAGCGAGATCAAATCAGCGGATCAGACGATATACGTTTTTATCTGGGATTTCTGTTATCATTAACTCCAATTCTGTAGTTTGGCGACAGGAATCGAGGAATTATGGGCGGTTACGAACGAAAAATCGCGCTGCGCTCGTTCGCGGTCATGGCCGCGTGCCTTATCGCGTTCGCGGCGGCTTTTGTGGGCTTGACGCCGGCACTTGCTGCTGAAAGCGGCTCGGCGTCGAATGGCTTGCAGGTCGGAACGACCGATACCGTTAGGACCCTGCCGACGTACGGCAACAACTCCGTGAATACCACGGGTACGGCCAACATTCGGACGATTTACCGTTTCGGTTGGATCAGCGGCGGCAACAACACCGCGAAACAGGCCACGAGGAGCAACCTCGATGTCACCAACGACGGTTGGGCCGACACGATCAAGGTCGTCGGCACCAAGACGTCCAACTCCGGCTATCTCAGCAGGGTCAAGGTAACCGTCAATGGCAAGAAGGCGTTTTCGTACTCGAACTCTTCCAACCGTATCAACCGCGTTGTCGTCAGCGTCGTCACGCTGAAGAACAAGCAGGAGTTCCTGTGGGTGAACATCCTTGACGGCAAGGGCAATGCTGTGCAGCGCATGTACCAGTACGACTCGGGCGATTGGTACCGCGTGATGTCGAACAAAGACGTTGCCAAGAGCCGCACGTCCAACCAGCTGATTTACGACATCAACCCCGATGGCAACAAGATCATCGTCAAGTTCAACCTGTCCACCACGGCCACCGGCCTCACCCACCTCAAGTACACGTATGCATGGGAAGACGGCGAGCTCGTGCGCACGAGCGATACCGCTTCGGACTTCGGCTATGCGACAGGCGATCGCGGCGGCTATTATCAGAACAGGCTCACGGCTGCTGGCTCGTTCAAGGCCTACACGAACACTTCGCTGAAGAAGGCCGCGTTTACCGTTGCAGCTGGCAAGAAGGTGAACATCAAAGCCGTGCGCCTGGTTGGCAAGCAGCTTCTGTACAAGATCAAGGTCGGTTCGAAGACCGGCTGGATCAGCTGCCCGAAGATCAAGCGGACTTCCAAGCATTCGCCCTACACGCTTTTCCGCGAAACGGACGGCAAGGTCACGCTGAACTCGTCGATCCCGTCTTACTCCAAGACGACCCTTTACACGACCGAGGCGCTGCAGCGCTACAACGACCACGCCCTGTATGTTGCCCGCAACGAGATTTGCGCGCGTCATGGCTATTCGTTCTCGAACGGCGAGCTGCGCAACCGCTTTAAGAACAAGAGCTGGTATTCGACCCGTCGGACTGCTATGAACGCAATCGAGTCCGCCAACCTCAGCCTTATCCGCGACATCGAGCGCAGCCGCGGCTCCCTGTACGCCGTGTAAGCGGCTTGTCGCTCAACAAAGAACGAGATGCGGTCCGCTCGATTTGCGGGCCGCATTTTTTTGTCATAAAGGGGGAGTCTCCCCTTTTATGACAAATGGCCGATCCTCGTCGTTTGCGACACGCTATCGTCGCTCCTGCTCCTGCTACAATGACTGGGCGGCAAAGAATTATGGGAAGCGGAGTAAATACGATGCGATGCGAATGGTGCGGTGAAGAGACGTCCGATAGCTCGGCGTTCTGCGTCCATTGCGGGCATCAGATTGCAGAGGTCGGCGTGGCCCCAGAAGCCTCGGGCCGAGAACTTCCGATTCCGGACCCAGAAGAGGATGAACTTGTTGATTCGCCCTCTGCGGTGGGGGACGCCTTCGGCTTTGAGCTTACGTTTGACGACGGCGGTCCGGTCGAATATGTGCAGGACGATTTCTTTTCGCACGATGCGGTCATACCGCCGGTGCAGCCTCCCGAAGACGGCGAGCTGCTCGTCGACGCTCCTTCTGCGCCCGACGAACTCGTGCTGGGCAGGTCTTACGTGGTCATTATCGCGGTCATGGCCACGTTGTTCGCTGCTGCGGTCATATTGTTGACCTGCGTGGTGCTCATGCGGGTGCTGGGCCTGTAGTGGGTCTATAATCATTCAGTGTGTAAAACCGAATTAAAACGCGCCCCTTTGCCGCGGCATGCGTTGCCGCGAAGGTGGCGGAATGGGAGGAAACATGGCTCAGGAAACGCCCGTTGTCGGCATCATCATGGGGTCGACGTCCGATATGCCCACGATGGAAGCGTGCATGGCGCAGCTCGACGAGTTCGGCATTCCGTACGAGGTCAAGATCGCAAGCGCTCATCGCAAGCCGGCCGAAGTGCACGATTGGGCGACGACCGCGCACGAGCGCGGCATCCGCGTGATCATCGCGGCGGCCGGCAAGGCCGCCCACCTGGGCGGAGTTGTAGCCGCCTTCACGCCGTGCCCGGTTATCTGCGTGCCCATGAAGACGAGCGATTTGGGCGGCTTGGACTCGCTGCTGTCGATGGTCCAGATGCCCAGCGGCGTTCCCGTTGCCTGCGTCGCCATCAACGGGGCCAAGAACGCTGCAATCCTGGCCGTTCAGATGCTCGGTACGGGCGACGAGGCGGCGCGCCAGAAGATTGTCGATTTCAAGGCCGCCATGGCAGAAGCATAAGCCCATTTTTAAGCGCGCGTTCTTGCCTGGATGCCTGTAAATTTGCGGATGGGCCTGCGTGAGCGATGCGTTGCGGGCGTAGAGGGAGGGTGTGTTTTGAAGAAGCTATTGATGGGAAACGAGGCCATGGCGCACGCCGCGCTCGAAGCGGGGGTTCGCGTCGTGGCCGGTTATCCGGGGACTCCATCGTCCGAAATCGTCGAGACGGTCGCGCGGTTGCATGCAGCCGGGAGCGCCAAGGGCGTGCACGTCGAATGGTCCACCAACGAGAAGGTGGCGCTTGAGCTTTTGTTCGGCGCGTCATTGGCCGGTGCGCGCGGGCTGTTCACCTGCAAGCAGATGGGCCTAAACGTTGCCAGCGACGCCCTCATGAGCCTGAACTACGTGAGCGTGCGCGGTGGCCTGGTGCTTGTCGTTGCGGACGACCCGGGCCCGATATCTTCCCAGACCGAGCAGGATACGCGTCGTTTCGCGGCGTTTGCGAAGGTGCCCGTGCTTGACCCGGCTACACCCGAGCAGGCATTCGATATGGTGAAGGTGGCTTTCGACCTGTCCGAGCGGTTCCATACCCCGGTTATCGTCAGGCCGACGACCCGCGTCGACCATGCTTCGGCGTTCTTCGAGGTGGCCGAGCAGACCGAGGCGTTGCCCGTGCCCGACGAGGGCTTCGAGCGCGATGTCTCGAAATGGGTGATCTTCCCCAGGCGCGCCTTCCAAGCCCATGGCGAGATAAACGAGCGGCTCCGCGCTATGGCGGGCGCCTTTTCGCAAGAAGAGCCCTTTGCAAGCTTCAACGAATCATTCGCGATGCCCCAGGGCCAATTCGATGCCGCCACGTTCGGCATCGTGGCTGGCGGCATCAGCGCCGCGTATGCGCGCGAGGCGCTGCGCATGGTCGCCCAAAGGGCCGAGCAAGCTGGCCTTGCGCTTCCTGCATGCCGGTTCATGCAGGTGGGCACGCCGTATCCGTTCCCCCACGAGGCCATGGCCCGGTTCAGCGTCGGCTTGTCTGACGTGCTGGTCATCGAGGAACTCGATTACGTGCTCGAAGACGAGCTCGTGAAGTTTGCCGGTCGAACCCATGCGGCGTTTAACGTGCATGGAAAGCTTACCGGCGATGCGCGCGATCGTGGCGAAAACGACGTCGACGATATTGCCGCGCGCATCGAGCGGTTCTTGGGGCTGTCGGGTCGCTTGCGCCTGCGCAGACGCGAGATGATAGAGCGCGGCGAAGTTGTGCAGGGCATCGAGTATCCCGAGGCAGACAGCTTGCCCGTCCGGCCGCCGGTGCTGTGCCCGGGATGCCCGCACAGGGGGTCTTTCTATGCGGTCAAGCAGGCGTTGCGCAAAACGCCCGCCGTGCTTTGCGGTGATATCGGATGCTACACCCTGGGCAACGCCCAGCCGCTCGATGCGGTTGACACGTGTCTGTGCATGGGTGCAGGCGTTACCATGGCCCAGGGCTTTTCGGTGGCTGATCCCGATAAGAAGGCCGTTGCGTTCATCGGGGACTCGACGTTCTTCGCCAGCGGCATGACCGGGCTTGCCAACGCGGCGTACAACGGCCACGACATCACGGTTATGGTGCTCGATAATGCCACCACGGCAATGACCGGAAGCCAGCCCCATCCGGGTACGGGGCAAACGCTTATGGGCCCGAAAAACGAACCGCTCAGCATCGAGGGTGTTTTGGCGGCAAACGGCTTTTTGCATGTGTACCACGCCAATCCGCTCGACAAGGATGCCTCGATCGTGGCGGCCAAAGCTGCTATCGCGTTCGAGGGTCCCTCGGCGGTCATTTTCGAGTCTCCGTGCATTCAGCTCATCACGCCTGACGCGCCCGTTTCGGTCGATGCGCAGAAATGCACGGGCTGCAAGAAATGCATTACCGAAATCGGGTGCCCCGGCATTTCCTTCGACCCTCATGCGGCAGGTCCCAACAGCGGCAGCCGCGGCCAGGCGGTTATCGACACTGCGCTGTGCAACGGTTGCGATCTGTGCGTCCAGGTTTGCCCGTTCAAGGCGATTGAATGCCCGGTTTCGCCGGAGGAAGGGGGCCAGGATGCTTAACGTCATGCTCACCGGGGTCGGTGGCCAGGGCACGGTCCTCGCTGCGAAAGTGCTCGCGCAAGCTGCCCAGGAAAAGGGTTGGCGCGTGCGGACCGCCGAGACGATCGGCATGGCTCAACGCGGCGGGTCGGTGGTTTCGCATGTGCGCATGGGCAACGAGGGCGAAGAGGTGTACTCGCCGCTCATTGCCAAGGGGACGGCTGATATCGTCGTTGCATTCGAGCCCGCCGAGGCCGCGCGAGTGCTGCCGTACTTGTCTGTGACCGGCGTGCTGGTGACGGCGACGACGGCCATCCAGCCCGTTACCGCGGCGCTGTCGGCCGACCCCTACAAGGGCGCGCAGGTTATTCGCGGTTTAGTCGAAGCGTTTCAGGACGCGCCGGAGCGGCTGTTGGTCGTGCCTGACGAAGCCCTGCTCAAACGCGTGGGGAACCGCAAGGCGCTTAACACCGTGCTGCTGGCCAGCGCCATTGGTACCGGGCGTTTGCCCCTGACGGTCGACGATTTGCGCGACGCCGTGCGCGCTTGCGTGAAACCCGCCTTCGTCGAGCTGAACTTGCAGGCCATCGACGTCGCCTTGGGGTAGAAATGTGAAAAAGGGGTCAGACCCCTTTTCACATTTTGGGTTGCCTTGCGCGGTTCAGTGCTACAATGGCGGGCATGGAGGTCACATTCGACAATGCCTTCATCGCCGTGGCTCCGGCTGGGCGATGGCTCTAGCTTCAAGACTTGTGCGGGCTTGAAGCTTTTTCGCAATGCGCAAACGCTTCGCCGGCAAAGGCTTGAAGCGCCCACTCATTTTCCCGATTACACTTGCGGTTGAATGCGTATGCCCAACCGCCACCAGAAACCGCCATCAGAAAGAAGGCTACCATGCAGATGCAACCCGCTCAGCTCGAAGCGATAACCAAGCAGTTCGCCACCCTGAAAGACCATTCGCCGTTCTACGCGAAGAAATTCGACGGCATCGAATTGGGCGATGTCAAGACGCAAGCCGATTTCGAGAAGCTGCCTTTTACCGAGAAGGCCGACTTGCGCGAGGCTTATCCGCTGGGATTGGCCGCTGTTCCACAAGAGCAGATCGTGCGCATCCACAGCTCGTCGGGCACGACGGGCACGCCGGTCATCGTCCCCTATACGAAGAAGGACGTCGAGGATTGGGCCATTCAATTTGCGCGCTGCTACGAGTACGCGGGAATTACGCCCGAGGACCGCGTGCAGATTACGCCTGGTTACGGCTTGTGGACGGCCGGCATCGGGTTCCAGGCGGGCTGCGAGCGGCTCGGCGCCATGGCGATTCCCATGGGTCCCGGCAACACCGATAAGCAGCTGCAGTTCATGGTCGACATGGAATCCACGGTGTTTACCGCTACCGCAAGCTACGCGTTGCTGATTGCGGAAGAGGTCGAGAAGCGTGGCATAAAGGACAAAATCAAGCTGAAGAAGCTCATCACGGGGTCGGAGCGCGCGGGCGAGAAGATTCGCAAGCGCATCATCGACGCCCTCGGCGTCGAGTACTACGACATTTACGGTTTGACCGAGGTCTATGGCCCGGGCATTGGCATCAACTGCCAGTACGGCCACGGCATGCACGTGTGGAGCGATTACGTGTACCTCGAGATCATCGATCCGGTGACGGGCGAAGTGCTGCCCGACGGCGAATGGGGCGAAATCGTTCTGACCACGCTGCAGAAGGAAGGCGCGCCGCTCATCCGCTTCCGCACGCACGACCTGTCGCGCATCATCCCCGGTTCTTGCCCGTGCGGTCACGACGAGCATCCGCGCCTCGACATCTTGACCGGCCGTTCCGACGACATGATGAAGATTCATGGCGTCAACGTGTTCCCAGCGCACATCGAGGAGATTCTGAAGGAGTTCCCCGAGCTTTCGAGCGAGTACCAGATTCGCATATCGCACCTCGATGGACGCGACACGATGCGCGTCTACGTCGAGGCGAGCGGTTCGGTCGATTGGGCGAGCGCTTCGAAGGCGGTTGCAGCGCGCATGAAGAGCAAGATCGGCTTCACTCCGCTCATCAAGATCGTTGAGCTCGGCTTCCTGCCCCGTAGCGAGAAGAAGACCAAGCGCGTCTACGACGAGCGCGAAGACTAGGGTGTTGCGCGTGCCTACGGCGCGCGCAACCGTAGCACGCTGCGCGGCTCCAGTGCACGCCTGCTAGCCGTTCAAGCCCCGCCTCGCGTACCAAGTACGCGTCGGCGGGGCTTTCTCGTTTAGCCAAATGTGAAAAAGGGGTCTGACCCCTTTTTCACATTTAGAGCAGCACGGCGCGTTTAATTTGGCCAGGGGGCAAGCGTGTTCTTGGGGATGTTCACCATGAATGCCTGTTGGGCGATGGCGGCAAGAGGGTCGTCGTTGTGCGAGTCGCTGTAGAAGTGCTCTACTACCGCATTTGGGTAAGATTCGTGTAGGCGCGCGATCTTCTCGGCGCCCGAGCAATTGGGGCCGAGTACGCGCCCGGTGTGCGGGTCAACCTGCGAAGCTATGAGCTCCAAGCCTCGACGGGCGCAAACGTCGCGCAGGAGGAATTCCGGTGATGCGGATATGACCAGGTCGCCAGGTTTCGGGTGGCATGGCCCCTTGATGTTGGCCTCGTGCGCATGCCAAAAGCGCACGAGCTCAGCTTGCATATCGGGTACGAGCGGCAAAAAACGGTAAAGGGACGATTTGAAACGAGTTTTGTCGATGGCGTGCAGCCCTAGGCACGCCGCGGCGGCGATGCTGGTGCGCGGAATCGTGCGCGCGATGCGCGGGTGGCGTCTCAGGCACCATCTGAAGAAGTCCGCAGTAGAATCGCCTCGATACAGCGTTCCGTCAAAATCGTAGATGTCCATCGTCTCGTCACCGCCTCTGTGGAAATTGACAATCAGGGGAGATTCCCTTTTTTGTCACCTAGTTAGTCTGCCACATCTAATGACAAAAAGGGGAGACTCCCCAAATTGTCGGTGGCGCGTCGAGGCGATATCGGGGATTTTTATAGGCAATTGCGGGTTGCATGAGTGCTTTATTGTGCTAGAGTGTGCCACATGCAACTGATGCAGGGACATACAGTAGGAGCGAGCGAGCGCGCTGTCATGAGCGAAGTTTTTGCCATGCAGTGTATGAACGCAGCGGCGGGTTTGCTGGCGCAGAACCCGATGTCCCGTCGAAACGACGCCTACACCGCAATCTATTATTTCCGATACTGCTAGCACACGGGTCTTTTGCCGGGTGCTTTTTTAGTGCCGCAGTATCGCATTCTTATTCGAAGCTAGCGAAAGAGCCGTGTGCAATCCCACGTTTTCAGGCGCGTCGGCATTGCGTCGGGCGCCTGCGGTCTGCGCGTGAAGCGCTCGTCTTGCAATCGGAAGGCTATTAGCATGCTTTGGAAAATACTCGTTCTCATTCTGTTCGTCGCCATCGCGGTAGGCGTTGGTGTGTATGCCCGACGCTCGACTTCGAGCGTTGACGGGTTCGTGTTGGGCGGGCGCAACGTTGGCCCGTGGCTCTCGGCGTTCGCCTACGGCACGAGTTACTTCTCGGCCGTTATCTTCGTCGGTTATGCAGGTCAGTTCGGCTACCGCTACGGTTTGTCTGCAACGTGGGCTGGTATCGGTAATGCGATCATCGGCTCGCTGCTGGCCTGGTGGGTGCTCGGGCCCCGCGCACGCGAGATGACGCATCGCCTGAAGGCCACTACGATGCCCGAATTCTTCGGCAAGCGCTACAACTCCCAAGCGTTGCGTATCGCGGCTGCTGCGATCATCTTCATCTTCCTGATTCCCTACACCGCAAGCGTGTACAACGGATTGTCGCGCCTGATCGTCATCGCGTTCGGCATCAGCGTGCCCTACGAGTACTGCATCGTGTTTATGGCACTGGTCACCTGCGTGTACGTCGTGCTCGGCGGTTACATGGCCACGGTCATGAACGATTTCATCCAAGGTTGCGTCATGCTGGTGGGCATCGTGGCGGTCATCATCGCGGTGCTTAACGGATACGGCGGTTTCAGCGAGGCGGTCATCTCGCTGTCGCAGATCCAGGCGCCCGATACCGCCATGCAAGGCGCGTACACGAGCTTCTTCGGCCCCGATTTGTTCAACTTGCTCGGCGTGGTCGTGCTGACATCGCTCGGCACCTGGGGCTTGCCGCAGATGGTCCAGAAGTTCTATGCCATCAAGAGCGGTCCAGCCGTTAAGCAGGGCGCCATCATCTCGACGGTGTTTGCGTTCATCATCGCCGGCGGCAGCTACTTCCTGGGCGGCTTCGGGCGCCTTGCAATCGAGAATCCTGCTGCGTCGCAGTTCATCGAGTACAACCCCGCCACCGGCGCTATCGTCTACGACTCCATCATGCCTGCGCTCGTGTCGAACATCCCCGACATCTTGCTCGGCGTGCTCGTGGTCATGGTGCTTTCGGCTTCGATGTCGACGCTCTCGTCGCTCGTCCTGACGTCATCGTCGACCCTTACGCTCGACCTGATCAAGGGAAACATCGTCAAGAATATGGACGAAAAGAAGCAGATTGCCTGGATGCGCGTGCTGCTCGTCGTCTTCATCGTGCTGTCTGCCGGCATCGGCATCATTCAGGTTCAAGGCTCGCTGCCCTTTATCGCCCAGCTCATGGGCATCTCGTGGGGCGCACTTGCCGGCGCGTTCCTGGGGCCGTTCCTGTGGGGCCTGTACTCCGGCAAGGTGTCGAAGGCTGCCGTGTGGACGAGCTTCGTCGTGGGCGTGTGCTTGACTACCGGCAACATGATCTCGGGTCTTGTCGGCACGCCATGGATCGCTTCGCCGATCAACGCCGGTGCGCTGGCCATGATCATCTCGATCGTCATCGTGCCGCTTGTCAGCCTGTTCACGCCCGCCGTGCCCTTCGAGATCAACCCGCCATCGCGCAAGGCGGCAAGTGACGTGGCGTTCGAGGTCGCAACTGCTGGCCAGGAGATTTCAGAACAGACAGGCGGCAAGGGCATCGAGGGCGCTGCGGCAGACGAAATCGCCATACCTCCCGCAAGCAAGCGCAGCTAGGTGCTGGCATCAACACCCAGCGCCGGCGTAAAGCGCATCAAATCCGTCAGACGGCCACACTGATTCGTGCGTCATGTTCCCACTTGTTAAACGAGGACGAAAAGCGGCCGATTTCTCGGCTGCAGCGGAGCGGGGTGGCCTATACTGTGAGGACTACTAAAGTAGCAGGCATGGTAGAGGCGCGGTCTTCATCAGTAGCCCTCGCGCGGGATTGCCGCATGGCGGTTCTGGTGCACTCGGAAAAGTGCGAGGGTGAAAGGGGATGCCGCCGAAGAGCGCTGTTGGTTTCCGCCGCAGCGTATCTGGGGCGCAGGAGAACATCTTGCGCACTGCCGCTCGAAAAGTGGAGAGCTATCATGGCCCGATGCGACTGCGCGGATTCTCCGGGCAACTCAGCAGGCCATGACATATCATGGCCTGCTCGATTGTTAGGAGGAGGATCAAGGTGGAATTCGTAGGTACCTTCTGGGCGCTTGTGCCGCCGATTGTGGCAATCGTGCTGGCGCTTATCACGAAGGAAACGTTCAGCTCGCTGTTCGTCGGCATTTTCGTCGGCGCGCTGCTGCTTGCACTGCAGTCGGGCGACGTGCTCAATGTCATCAACTACATGATTCTGGGCGAGTTCGGCGAAGGAGAGGACGCCGCGGGGTTGGGCTTCATCACGGCGATTTCGGACCCATGGAACGCAGGCATCTTTGTTTTCCTGGTCATGTTGGGCATTATGGTCGCGCTCGTGAACGCTGCTGGCGGGTCGGTCGCCTTTGGGCGCTGGGCTGCCAAGCACATTAAGTCGCGCGTTGGCGCCCAAATCGCCACGTTCTGCCTGGGCGTGCTAATCTTTATCGACGACTATTTCAATTGCCTGACCGTCGGGGCGGTCATGCGCCCCGTAACTGATGCCGAGAGGGTTTCGCGTGCCAAGCTGTCGTACATCATCGACGCCACAGCTGCGCCAATCTGCATGATTGCGCCCATTTCGTCGTGGGCAGCAGCCGTTTCGTCGACCGCTGACGGACTGGGGGACGTGTCCGGCATCCAGCTGTTCATCTCGGCCATCCCGTTCAACTTCTACTCGCTTCTGACCATCGTGTTCGTCATTGCCCTCTGCATCATGGGCTTCGATTACGGCCCCATGGCCAAAGCTGAGTTCGAAGCCTATAAGAATGGCAACCTCGGCTCGCTCGGCAACGAGGAAGTTGTCGAGAAGAAGAACGCGTCGCTGCTCGACCTGATTCTGCCCATCGTGGTGCTCATCGTCTGCTGCGTGATCGGTATGCTTTACGTCGGCGGTTTCTGGGATCCCGAGTCTGGCGTTACAGGCGATATCTCGGCTGCGTTCGGCAACACCGACGCCTCCGTCGGCCTGCCGTGGGGCTCGGTCATTGCGCTGCTCATCACGTTCTTCTACTTGCTGATCCGCCGTGTCGTTTCCTTCAAGGAAGCAACCGACTGCTTCGTCGCCGGCTTCAAGGCCATGGTTCCGGCCATGCTGATCCTGACGTTTGCCCTTACGCTGAAGCTCGCCACCTCGGCCCTTGGCGCCGACGTGTTCGTGCACGATTCGCTCGAAGGCGCTGCCGAAGGTCTGTACATGATGCTTCCGGCTATCATCTTCCTGGTGGCGCTGGGGCTCGCATTTGCGACCGGTACGAGCTGGGGTACGTTCGGCATCCTCATCCCCATCGTTGTTGCGGTATTCGATCCCACGTCGGTCCTGCTGACCATCGGCATCTCGGCATGCCTTGCCGGCGCTGTCTGCGGCGACCACATATCGCCGATTTCGGACACGACGGTTATGGCTTCGGCTGGCGCTAACGTCAACCACATCGAGCACGTGTCGACGCAGATACCGTATGCGCTGACGGTAGCAGCCATCTCGTTCGTCTGCTTCATCATCGCCGGCTTCATGCAGAACGCGATTATCTGCCTGATTATCGGCGTCGTTTTGGTCGTCGGCACTCTGCTCGTGCTGCGCAAGACTATTGGCAAGAAGGTCACCGCCTAGCATATTTGCATTTTGCTTGGAAAGGCCCTGTGCACGCAGGGCCTTTTTCGTGCGCCGAAACGGTGGAGATGGGGGGTCGAATCCAGGCTATTGGCCCTGAAACGAAAAACTCCGCCGAAGCGGAGCGTGTTCGAAAAGCTGGCGCGCCCTGTAGGATTCCATTTTGCTTCGCAAAATAACGGCTCCGCGCTAAAGCGCTCCGCCCGTCGGGCTAAAAACAGTCCACAGGACTGTTTTCTTAACGCCCTCCGACCTCATCGGTTCGAATCCAGGCTATTGGCCCTGAAACGAAAAACTCCGCCGAAGCGGAGCGTGTTCGAAAAGCTGGCGCGCCCTGTAGGATTCGAACCTACGACGCCCTGATTCGTAGTCAGGTCCTCTATCCAGCTGAGGTAAGGGCGCGCTTAAGACAGCTCGAATATTAAACAACTTCGGCGAGGGCCTGTCAACGACCATGTTGTCGTTCGTCACGGAATGTACACGGTTTGCGCGATTCTTGAGGAACGAGGGAGCCCTGTTCGTTTTCATGGCGAACAAATCGGCATGGTAAACGCTTTCGGGAAAATGAACGAGTCTCCGCCCCTTGTTCATTCAAGATGCGATTACGTCAAAGATTGCCCTATTACGGTTTTTCCATTGACCTACAGCCCAATTTCGGGCATATTTTCAATCAATGACAACGTAGTCATTGATTGAAAACATATTGGCAAATGCGATAGCTGCCAAGTCCAATTCGCGGTCTCGATTCGACGCAAATTGCTAAACAGGGCTTGCATTATTTGTCGCATCGCGACAAAATGTGAGCATCGAAACTTTGCCATTTAAGTCATGGGCTTTGTCATGCTTTTAATTGGCGAGCGAAGTGACACGAGTTTGCCGACGCTGAAGAGGCGCTGGCTGAACGCGGTTTGCTGATTGAACCGACATTTAAGGGAGGATGCAGGACAATGAAACTAAAGGCATCGGTTGACTACGGTGCGCGTGCGATCGTGTACTTGGCGGTCAAGGGCGGAACGTGCTCATCGCGTGAGATTTCCGAAGAAATGTCGGTTCCTCGTGATTATCTGATTCAACTGGCGCTGCGCCTGCGAAACGCTGGGCTGATCAAGGCTCGTCCCGGCAAAAACGGCGGTTACGTGCTTGCCAAGGATGCTTCCGAAATCTCGATTGCGCAAATCCTGAATGCGTTCGACAGCGACTTGAAGCACGAACGCCAGCAAATGAAGAAGAGCCGCAAAGAGGCTTCGTCGGCTACGATGGTTCGCGAAATTCACACCACCATCATGGACAGCCTCGATTGTTTCCTCGAGTCGATTTCAATCCAGGACATGCTCGATGCCTATAACGATGGCGTCGCACCCGAGCTTTTGATGGCGACGGCGCTCGAGAATGAGGCCGAGAGGCTCCGCGAGAAAACAAAGTAGCTCGTTCCTGCAATCGTATATGGCGCTACGGCGGGCTTCGGCCCGCCTTTTTTGCTCTTCTGCTGGCGATGGCCCCGCGATCGTTCTCGTATGGGCTAGGCGAACGATACAATGGCGGAGCAGAACCATGATCGGGGGGGTAAAAAATGAGTTATCTAGGCGAGAACATCCCAAAGCTCGGTTTCGGTCTCATGCGCCTGCCGCGGCTCGAGGATGGGCAGACGATCGACGTCGAACAAGTTAAGCAGATGGTCGATGCGTTCTTGCAAGCGGGCGGTACGTATTTCGATACGGCGCGCGCCTACGGTGAATCCGAAAATGCGATTCGGCAAGCGCTGGTCGAACGCTACCCGCGCGAAAGCTACCAGTTGGCCACGAAGAACGCCGCGTGGATTGGCCCGAAAAGCTACGAAGACGCGCGTCGGGACTTCGACATCTCGCTTGAGAATACGGGCGCAGGCTACTTCGATTTCTACCTCATTCACAATACGGGCGGAAGCCGTACCAAGGTATTCGACGATTTGGAAATGTGGGATTTCGTAAAGCAACTGAAGGCTGACGGCAAAGTTCGCCACATCGGGTTCTCGCATCATGATTCCGCCGAGGTTATGGAAGAGGTCATTCTGGCGCATCCCGAGATGGAGTTTGTTCAGCTGCAGGTCAATTGGGCTGATTGGGAAAGCGGCGGCGTGCAGTCGCGCAAGTGCGTCGAGGTCGCGCGCAAGCATGGCCTGCCCGTCGTTATCATGGAGCCGGTGCGAGGCGGCACGCTTGCCAACCCGCCCGAGCCTGTGGCGCAAATCCTTCACGAAGCCAATCCTGATGCGACTTTCGTGCAATGGGCGCTTCGCTTTGCCTGGGGTGTAGAGGGGCTGATAACGGCGCTCTCGGGCATGAGCTCTCTCGAGCAGATGCAGCAGAATCTGACCACCTGGAAGGCTTACGAGCCCTTGTCGGCCGACGAGATCGCTACTCTGGAGCGCGCGCGTCTGAAGCTCGAGGAGATGCTCGACAACCCGTGCACCGCCTGCCAGTACTGCATGAAGGCCTGCCCTAAAGACATTAAAATCGCCCAGATCATGGAGGCGCTCAACCGCGCTGCGGTCTACGGCTACGACAACGGCAAGAATTGGTACGGGTTCAACACGTCGGGCGGCGGCAAAGCATCGGAGTGCATCCAGTGCTTCTCGTGCGAGGCTGCATGCCCCCAGCACATTGAGATTGTGGGCAAGCTCGAGGCGGCTGCCGAGCTGTTCGAATAGCCGCAGGGGCGGGGCTTCGATGCACGCCGCCTATCGGAACTTGCTGATGTCTTTCAACAGGCTACGCTCGTGGCGGTCTATGCTGTCGGGGGCGTAAACGCGCACGCTCGTCGCAACGAACGAGACGGGCTCGTCGCTGGTTGCAACCGGCATGCTCGGGTTGCCTTCGGCATCGAGGGCAGGATCGGCTTTCAGCCCGGCGACGGCGCCGATCGATGTGACGTCGAAGCCTGCGCTCGCAAGCCAGTTCATGAGGTCTTTGCGGTGAGGAGCTGCCTGCACTGCGTTGCCGAGGGCGCGCGCTTCGGCGACGACGCTCGCCTTGCGTGGCCCGGTCGAGAGCACCGTGTCGCATATGAGTAGCCCGCCCGGCTTTAGCGCCCGACGTATCTGAGCAAGCGCTTCGGCGGGGTCGTAGAACAGGTTCAGGATGCAATTGACGTAGGCGAAGTCGGCCGCGCCTTCGCCTACGGTTTCGGCGAGCATCTCGGGGAACGCTTGCACGAAGAGCATGTTGCTCTTATCGAGGCCGGCTTTCCCGATGGCGTGGGCCTCACCTTCGCGGGCGAGGCCGAGCATGTCGGCGCGCCAGTCCACTCCGATTGCCTTTCCGTGTTTTCCCGCTTGCTCCGAAAGCTTGTACACGCCCTTTCCCCGGCGGCAAGCAACGTCGAGTGCGACTTTTCCGTGCAGCTCTTGAGGGAGCTCCATCTTGCACAGCGCATCCAGGCCGCCGTGATCTGGCAGGATATCGTAATAGTTTTTAAGCTCGTCTTTCATGTATGTCATAATCGAGCGCCTCCTTTTCCACCTCCATTATAGGCAGATGATGCGGCGCTAGAGCTCTTCGCGGTATTTGTCCATGAGTTCGCGGAACAGCTCACCTGAGCTTGGGGGCGTGTAGACGATGGCGTTGGCGCCAGCTTCGATGGTGGCGGTAATCGAGTCGCCGGTTCTGCCCCCCGAAGCCATGATGGGTACGCGGGGAAGCTCCCTGCGAATCTTGGCTACCAGATCGGGGGTGTTGGCCCCGCCCGCGACGTTTAATATTGCAGCGCCGTTCTCGACGCGCCGCTTCGCATCGACCCGGTCGTTGGTTATGGTGACGACGATGGGAATGTCGAGGATCCGCGCTGCTGCGCGCAGGTCTCGGTTTGGCATGGGCGCGTTGAAAACGACCCCCGTCGCTCCTTGGTTCTCGGCGTCCATGGCAAGGTAAGCTGCGCGCGTACCCTGGGTCGTTCCTCCGCCCGTGCCGCAGAACACCGGTGCCGCCGCCGCGTGGATGACCGCCGAGCTTATCGCGCGCTGCGCGGTGAACGGATACACGCAGAAAATCGCATCGGCGTCGCAGTTTCTTATGATGGCGATATCGGTCGAGAATAGGAGGCTTTTGATGCGTCTTCCGTAAACGACGATGCCCGAAGCCTTCTGAATCTCGGGCGGCATGCGCAAGATGTTATGGCGCAAGCGCGATTCGATGGGAGGGATGCTCTCGTCGATGTCCTCGAGCACTTTCGGCACGAGGGGGTCTCCCATGCGCTTAAGGCGTTTCAGCTTCAAGGTTGTCATGATCTGCTCCGTTCTGCTGCTGTCATTTGCGGTTCGGCTGCTGCGAAAAGGGCACTGGCTGGTGAGCGCGGGTCCTAAACCCGGCGTAGCTTGCTCGCGGAATCTGCCGAAAAGGCTAGGCCAGCATATCGCAGGCCCATTGCGCTGCGACCATCGCCCCTTTTGCGAGCGCGCTCTCGTCGATCGTGTAGTAGCAGCTATGCTGCGGGTGCTCGGCGCCTACAGCTGGATTGCGCGCGCCCACGAATACGAAGACGCCTGGTATGAGCCTCAGGTACTCTGCAAAGTCCTCGCCCGCAAGCGTGCCCTCGTAAAGGCTCACGGCGTTTTCTCCGAGCACCTCGCATACCGCCGTGCGGGCTGCTTTGGCGCAAACAGGGTCGTTTACAACAGCCGGATTGCCCGCTTCGAACGTGAACGTGATTTCGGCTCCCATGGCATGGGCGGTCTTGCCGGCTATGCGTTCCATGCGGTCGGCAATTCGGTCGCGGACATCCTGATGCCAGGTGCGCACCGTGCCAGTCAGATAGGCCGAGCCGGCCATGATGTTACGGGCCGTGCCGCCGTGGATCTCGCCGATCGTGATGACGACGGGTTCGAACGGCGAGGTGCGCCTCGAGACAATCGTTTGAATCGTGTCGATGATTTCGGCGGCGATGACGATGGCATCGACCCCCTTATGGGGCATGGACCCATGGGCGCTGACGCCCTGTATGTCGATTCTGAACCAGTCGGTATTGGCCATGCGCGGTCCTGGCTCGCACGAGAACGTGCCAGCGTCGACTTCGCTCCAGATATGCGCGCCGTAAATGGCGTCGACGCCGTCGAGCGCTCCTGCGGCAATCATGTCGCGTGCGCCGATTGAGATTTCCTCGGCTGGTTGGAAGATGATGCGCACTTCGCCGCGCAGGCACGCTTTCATCTCGTTGAGCATGCGCACCGCGCCGAGCATCATGGCCATGTGGCAATCGTGTCCGCATGCGTGCATGACGCCCTCGTTTTGCGAGGCGAACGGGGCCTCGGTGCGCTCGGTGATGGGCAAGGCGTCGATATCGGTGCGAAGCGCGATGCGGCGCGCGGGTTTGCCCTGATCGTCATATGCTCCGGGCGCATCGCCGCGAATGGTCGCAATGATTCCCGTGCCGATGAACTCGTCGCGCTCGGTCCGTTGCCCTTCGGGGCGCGGGCCGCTGATGCGTCGGTACTCGACGCCAAGAGCGTCGAGCTCGGCGCAGAGGCGCTCGGACGTCTGCGTCTCGTGGGCGCTCAGCTCGGGGTTTTGATGGAAATGGCGGCGCAGCGCGATGATGTCGTTCTCGTAGCAGCTGCCGAGCTGGATGATGCGTTGCGAAATGGGCGGGTTAGCGCAGACGGCGCCGTTCGTGGGTTCGGGCACTGCAACCTCCTTAAGCGTCGAAGAGCTTCCATGGTAGCGTATGGGCAAACCAAAGCTCCTGATGGTTTTGTTTTGTTACCAAATCACCTACGTAATAGCGCAGCCGAGGCTCGTCGCTTTGTGTTTCGTATTGATAAAAAAGCGAGTTTGTCCCGCGTCGAGCCGTTTCGATTTGCATCGTTCTGATAGCATGTGCAGAATCCCTAAACACGAAAGGCCAGTTATTCATGGTTAATGAGCATGATTTTGAACTTTATGACCGCTTCTCGAGCATTTACACGATCGATCCCGATATGTACAAGCGCTTCGACGTAAAGAGGGGCTTGCGCAACGCCGACGGCACGGGCGTGCTCGCGGGCGTGACGAACATCTCGAACGTTCACGGTTACGTCATTTCGGACGACATGAAGGTGCCCGACGAGGGGTCTTTGCTGTACCGCGGCTACGAGCTTGCCGATCTGCTGAACGTCGAAGACGTGAACCGTCGGTTCAACTACGAGGAAATCGCCTACCTGCTGCTGCTCGGCGACTTGCCGACCCAAAGCGAGCTCGATACCTTCATCGCGGTTATCGACGAAGAGCGCGAGCTGCCCGACGGCTTTACCGCTTCCATCAACATGCTCGATGTTCCACCTGACCTGATGAACCTGCTTGCACGTGCGACTCTGCTCCTGTATTCCTACGATATGCAGGCCGAGGATCGCTCGATCGAACATGAGATACATACGGCCCTTAGCGTCATTTCACGCTTACCGCGCATCATGGTGCACGCTTACTACGCCAAGAGCGCGCGATTCGAGCGTGGCTCGATGATTATGCACCCGTTCATCCCCGGGGAATCTACGGCCGAAACCATTTTGTCGATGCTTCGTCCCGATCGCCAGTACACGCCCGAAGAAGCGCGCATGCTCGACATTATGCTGTGTGTTCATGCCGAGCACGGTGGCGGCAACAATTCGACGTTCACGACGCGCGTGCTCTCGTCCGCCGATACCGACCCGTACGCGACGTATTCCGCGGCAATCGGGTCGCTGAAGGGACGGCGCCACGGCGGGGCAAACCATCAGATTCGCGCTATGCAAGCCGAAGCTAAGCGTGAAATCGCCAATTGGGAAGACGATGACCAGGTGGTCGAGTACCTGACGCGCGTGGTGAAGAAGGAAGCCTTCGACAGGACGGGCCTCATCTACGGCATGGGCCACGCGGTGTACACGAAATCCGACCCGCGAGCGGTCATCTGCAAGAGCTTTGCCGAGAAGCTTGCCGCGGGGACCGAATACGAGGCCGAGCTCAATTTGCTGAAGTCGATCGAGCGCTTGTCGCCCGACGTCCTGCGCGACGTCAAGGGCACATCGAAAGACATGTGCGCCAACGTCGACATGTATTCGGGTTTCGTGTATTCGATGCTGGGCATTCCCGAGGATTTGTATACGCCGTTATTCGCCTGCGCCCGTATGGCCGGTTGGGCGGCGCATCGGTTCGAGGAAATCGCCTGTGGCAAGCGCATCATCCGCCCGGCATACAAGGCCTCGTTCTCGTCGCGTGTCAAGCGCGAATACATGCCCATCGACGAGCGCTAGGCTTGTGGGAAATACGTAAATGGGGACCGTCTCTATTTACACACGGCCTCGCACGGTCGAACCGTTCGTCCGCGAAAGCGCAGGTGGAAGCGCGCATCGGCTTGGCTTCGCTAACATTAGAATGCATTTTAAAGTTAGTGCTGCAGAATCGCCGATGTCACGCCTCCACCTGCGCTTTCGCTACGTCGTCTGTAAATAGGGAACACGCCCTTGTTATAGCGAAGTGAAAGACCCATCGTTGCCAAACCAACCATTTGGGGGCTGTCCCCAAATGGTTGGTTTGGCGGCCCTTATGCGAACGCCGGCTCGACGCCCATGTAGTCGCGGTATTTCCGATAAACCGACTCGCGCAGCGTGCGCAGCGTCTTGGGGTCGCGCCCGCCGATGGGCTTTCCGTCGAGCTCTCCGGCAAACGTGCAGAGGTTTGACGAAGAGGTGATGATGACCTCGTCGGCATCGGCGAGCTGTTCGAGCGTGAAGGCGCGTTCGATGACGGGGACGCTTTCGCGGTAGCAGGCCTGAATCAAGTGGGTTTTCGCGATGCCGCGCAGAATATGCTCGTCGTTAGGGTGCGAGTACAGAATGCCGCCCTTAAGGATCGAGACATTGGAGTGTGCGCATTCGGTCACGATGCCGTCGCGGTGCAATACGGCTTCGTCTACGCCCGCGAGAGCTGCTTCCTGGGTGTACTTCACTGCCGGCATGAGGTTTAGCGTCTTAACGTTGCCGTATTCGAAGCGACGGTCCTCGAGCGTTATCAGTTTTAGCGGGACTGCTGGATCAGGCAGGTCCTCGGGGCCGATAAAGACCCAGAGTTTGCCGGCCATATTCGGATCGTATATGTGCAGTCGGCCGTTTGCCCCGCGCGAAACCTGCCAGTATACGAATTGGGATCTTCCTTCCACTTTGCTGAGCAAATCGAGCAACAGGGCCCCGAGCTCGTCTTTTTGCATCGGTACATGAATGCCGAAGGCGGCAGCGCTGCTGTAGAAGCGGTCGAGGTGGTCCTCGAGGCAGAAGATGCGCCCGTTGGCTCCCATGGCCGCGTCATATACGCCGTCGCCGAAGAAGTGCGCTCGGTCGTTGAACGGAACCGTGAGCTCGTCAGGTGACCCGATGTTGCCATCGTAGTATGCGATTTCCCTCATTGGGGCTCCTTGGGTGTTGTGGTGGCCAAATCCTGCAGTTTCATTGCGTTCTGTGTTTGTACCAAAAAGCCCCCTTTGCAGGGGGCTTGGTACTCGTGGCGGAGGAGTAGGGACTCCATTTTGCTTCGCAAAATAACGGCTTCGCGCTGAAGTGCTCCGCCCGTCGGGCTAAAAACAGCGCACCGCGCTGTTTTCTTAATGCCCTCCGATCTCATCGGTTCGAATCCCTACGGACTCGCCAATTTATTCCCCTGTTTTAAAAAGCCCCCTTTGCAGGGGGCTTGGTACTTGTGGCGGAGGAGTAGGGATTCGAACCCTAGAACGGCTTGTGGCCGTTACTCACTTAGCAGGCGAGCACCTTCGGCCTCTCGGTCACTCCTCCATATGCAAAGTCAAATACTACCCGAAGCCGTCCGTTAACGCAAGAAAAAAAGCGCGGTTCCCCCTCGGGCCAATCCTACGGTTTACGTTTGGGATCGAAGGTTTCCTTTACCGCTTGTCCGAATGCGCGCTTGAACGCGTCGGCGAACCGGCTGCTGAGCGACTCGTTGATGATAGTCGCTTGCGCGACTTCCTCGCCGTAGTGCGGATGGTTTTTGCGGAAGATGCGGTTGCAGATGCGCGTGATGCCCAATCCGACGAGCGTGGTGGCAAGGAAGCTGCCTGCGAGCTCGATGACCGTGCCGTTGCCTTCGAAGATGGCGTACAGGGTGCCAATTGCGAATATGATTGAAAGCGCGATCGTAAGCCACGTGAATACCGTGATGAGCGTGGCTTTAGCGCGGTCCGACGAGTAGCGGAACGACATGATGACGTACACGACCGCGGCGACGACGGCCATAAGAATGAGGAGCGGGATTATTCGGTATAAGCGAATCATAAGCAGCTTCTTTCGAGCGTTACGACGACACCTTCATGACGCGTAGCGATCCGAACGACGTGGCGCGTGCCCAGTATCCGAGTTTTCGTGCTTCAGCGACTACTTTACAGGCGTCGGCGAAGCTGTTGCACGGGGCAAAGGTTGTAGCACCGCTTCCACACAGAAGGGCGCCTTGTGTTTGCGGTTGCGATTCGAGCCACTCGCGCACCCGCGTAAGCTCGGGCATGAGCGATTCCG
Source organism: Eggerthellaceae bacterium UBA3686 (assembly GCA_002371495.1). GTDB lineage: Bacteria > Actinomycetota > Coriobacteriia > Coriobacteriales > Eggerthellaceae > UBA9715. The sequence continues at coordinate 65,617 of DFIX01000046.1, read as the reverse complement.
AGGCCGGGGCCAGGTTGTTGAACAGGGCCACCTCAGCTGCTCTTTGTGCGGATTGAACGCGGTTGGCAACATCGTCCGGCACGGGTTGCGGTTGCGCGTCGAAGGTGCGATAGGCTTCTGCCGTCGATACTCCGCCTTGGGGTTTCACCAGCGCTACAGCCTGCTTAGAGGGCTCGAGCGCGCGAACGAACACCTCGCCGGTGCCCTCGTAGAGCGAGCAGCCACCATGCAGGAAGAACGCCACGTCGCTTCCGAGGCTGCGCGCGGCCTCTTCTACGGCGGGATGGTCGGGCCCGGCGCCCCAGAGCTGTGCCGCGCCCACGAGCGCAGCTGCCGCATTAGACGAGCCGCCCCCAAGGCCACCTTGGGCCGGGATGTTTTTCTCGATGCGCACCTCGACGTCCGCGTCGTCGCGGCCGAGTAGCTGCGCAAGCGCCTTCACGGCCTTTGCGGCGATATTGTCGCGCGAGGGAAGATCGGGGGCCACGACATCGCCGCACGACACCATGCGCACGAGCGGCTCGCCCTGATCTGGTGCGTCGAAGAGCTTATGCCGAACGTATACGACATCGTGCAGGGTCAGGGCATGCATGACCGTCGTTGCCTCGTGGTACCCGTCGTCTCTGCGTCGGCCGATGGCTAAATGTAGGTTGACCTTTGCGGGCGCGACGAGCTTGAGCCAGCCCTGGGCCCTGAACTCATCGCGCTCCTGAAGCGCCACGGCATCGGCTGTGATGTTGGTTTCCTGGTTCATTGAGGCTCTCTTCGATGTCTTTTGTCGTCGGCGTCGCAAGCGGGCGGCTGCTACCGCGACGCGCTAACCGTTTCGTTTCTTTCGCCTGCTTGCGAAGAAGTCGCGCAAAAGCTGCGCGCATTCCTCCTGAAGGACGCCCGCCGTCACCTCGAACGTGTGATTGAGGCGTTCGTCCTCGTTTATGCGGTAGAGCGTGCCCAGCGCGCCGCCTTTTGGGTCGGAGGCGCCGTACACGCAGCGCCGCACGCGCGACTGCTGCATGAGGCCCGCGCACATAATGCAAGGTTCGAGCGTGACGTAAACCGTGCAATCTTCGAGGCGCCAAGCGTCAAGCTCGCGCGCCGCAGCAAGCATGGCGACGAATTCCGCATGGCCCGCCGGGTCCTTGGCGCCTTCGCGACGGTTCCCGGCGCGGGCGATGATCCTCGGCTCGGCGAGTGCACGGCGCGTTCCTGGGTCGATCGGCTCGTACACAACGACGGCGCCGATGGGCACCTCGTCTGCTTCGGCGGCGTTCCGCGCCTCTTCAATGGCCATGCGCATGTATGTTTCGTCATCCATGCGGTTATTATAGGATGATTTAGGGATGCTGCCCCGATAATCATCTATACTGGCAGGTGTTCGACAACTGTTGAAAACAGTTTTCACCGGTCGGGTGAGGGCTGTCGGACAGGCAAAATGCGGAGGATTGGCCGAGTGGTTGAAGGCGGCAGTCTTGAAAACTGTTGAGCCGCAAGGTTCCGTGGGTTCGAATCCTACATCCTCCGCCACGATTACACGCCCCCTGCACAGGGGGCTTTTTTGATGCAGGGGCGCGAACACCTTCCCCCTGGGGCAAGGTGTTCGCGCAGGTCGAGCCCCTTTGACGCACTATAATGTAATGGGACTGCAGGTTTTGTCGTGTACAACGGAGGCAAACGTGGGCAACTCGGGCAACATCGTGCTGATCGGCATGCCGGGGGCGGGGAAGTCGACGCTCGGCGTCGTTCTGGCCAAGATTCTGAACAAGGATTTCCTCGATTGCGACCTCGTCATTCAGAAAGCATATGGCAAGACGCTCCAGGAGCTTATCGACGAAGAAGGCCCCGAAGGTTTCATCTCGATGGAAAACGACGTACTCTGCGGCATCGGCGCGCAAGATACCGTGGTCTCGACGGGCGGTAGCGCGGTCTACTCGCCCGAAGCTATGGAGCATTTGTCCGAACTTGGCCCGATTGTGTACTTGAAGATCTCGTATCCGTCGCTCGTCGATCGCTTGGGGGATTTACAGGAGCGGGGGGTCGTTATGAAAAACGGCGTCTCGATGAGTTTGCGCGACCTCTATGAAGAGCGCCAGCCCTTGTACGAGCGCTTCGCCGATATCGTGGTCGACGTGGATGACCTGAGTATCACGGCCGCCGCCCGAAAGGTCGCGAGCGCGCTGTAGTAAGCCGCAACCTAAGGCAATAAAACAGGCCAGAGCAGCTAAACGTTCTGGCCTGCACGTTTCGTGGCGCCTCGTGCCCGGGCTGATTCGAGCGGCCGATGGTTTCGTACGGGTATCAAAACAAGTTGTTAACGTTCGTGTCTAATTGCCTGGGCAGCAGCGCGCGCAAAGCTTCACGAGCATATGTCTGCTTGGTCGTTAACGGGCGCACTCGCACGCCGAGCTTTCGGGCAAGGGTCAATGCAAGCCTGTTGAACAGCACGGGACTGTAAACGTGCTGCTTTTTGAAGCGATACACCGTATAGCCCAAAGATTCCAGAGCCGCTTTGCGGGCCTCGTCCTTTACGGATTGCGGCCCTTCGTTATGGTAGTTGCCATCATATTCGACCGTTACTTTTTGCTTGCGCCATAGCAAATCGGGTTTGACTTTTTCTTGCCGCAGGACAAGCTGCAGATCATGCGGTAGTTTGATCTCTGGGTTGAGTTCGGGCCGCCCGAGGTTATAGCCCCCGTACATACGTGGAAGGCACAGGAGTAAATATACGATGGTCTCCATGGGAGATGCCGAACCGTTCGCAAGATATTGCGCGCCTTTCCGCGCGGAGGGGAGGCCGCTAATTCCCTTCCAAGAATTTACGTGCCGGGTGAAAGCGCCCGCGTCCACCAGCTGGTAGTCTCGGCTTGCCTTGTCTTCGATACCCTCGGGGCGCAGCGCATACGTTCCGCAAAATTCCATGCCAACTTGAAGCGCCTCACAAAACGAAAGCTTGTTGAAGGCCTGCACGAGGCAAAGCTCCGGAGATACCACATGGATACCGTTGTATAGAGGGACGAGCGCATGAGGAGGCAAGGGCTGCGTTTGCACATGGCAGTTGAAGCCGACGCGGGGGCGAAACGCCCCAGGCGGAATCAGCACCTCGATGGGCCTTTGGCCGAATTCGGACTCGGATAGTCTGAACGAGTCAATCTCCTCGCGATTGCGCGCGCAGCTTTTCAGCTTCCGAATGTTCTGGTATGTGCCCTCGAGCACGTACCTTGAAGGATTCGTTCGCCAGTAGCGGAGCGCTGAGCTGTGCGATATGTAGATCATCCGGTCTGGCATTTGCATCCTTTCTGGTAACAGCCCGAAATCAGGTGTCGCCTGCCTATAAACGGCGCTGAAATGGGCCACGTAACCCCGATATGGCTTCTTTATTACATCAAACGCTGTAATAATGTCAAATAAACTTTATTTTGTTCCGCGGTTTGTGTCACTGTGCGTTTTTAGAAAGACGTCACATGCCATGGTCAGCTCAGTTTTTTCATAAACAACCGTTTGAGCTGGGTTGTAAATCGTAATCTCAAGTAAATAGCTTTGCGTCCTCAATTATCTGGAACAAAATAAAGAAAATTTGACATAACAACGATGGATGCGATGATGATGCTCTGTATTATGGCATCTGCGCTTCGAAACTCGTGAAAAGTCGGCCCATAACCCGAGTTTTCGCGAACCGTCCTAAATGGCTTTTGGCAATCAAGCTGTGGCATGGGGCGCGCCTAGCTGTGGACAAGTGACGAAATGCGCGCCAATTGCGATGCGCTGAAAGCACGCGTTTGCTTGTGGGGCTGTTCGGAAGCTCGCTGAAACTGGTGTCATGCTGAGAAGAATTGCCGTTGGCGCCGCGGAAAGGCGAGCATGGGCGAGATGCAGAATAGGAATGACCGCGAGCGGCCGGAGCACAGGAGAGCGGGTGAGCGCGAGAAGCTGCAAGCGCGAGGCAACAGCCCTGTGCAGACGAGCGGGGTGGGGTTGTTGCCTCGCGCTTGCAGAAAAAAACGGTGCCCGACGAAATCGCCGGGCCCGCTTCGTTTTCGTGGCGCCCCCGGGCCGATTCGAACGGCCGACACCCGCTTTAGGAGAGCGGTGCTCTGTCCCCTGAGCTACGGGGGCGCGTGGGGCCTATTGTAGCAAATACGGCAGGCCCTTGCCGTGCGAGTAGGCTAACCTTCGACTTCGACCGTGTCGTTGCCGTTCTCGTCGGCGGTGTCAACATCGGTTTTGTCGGTCGTCGTGTCGGTCGTGCTCGAGGCAGCCGAGCTTGCAGACGAAGATGATGCGGTGTCGCTGGCAGTCTGTGCGTCGGGATCCTTCTCGAACGAGACCGACAGGCTGACGCTGCCCATGATGTTGCTGATGGTCACGGCGGTTGTGGACCCGTACGAGTTGCCGTTCGAGTCGGTGACGCTTGATACGCGGTAGCCATCTTTGGGCGTGATGGTGAAGCTGACCGACCCACCTTCTTCGACAGCTACGTATTCGGGCGATACCGATCCGCCTGTGCCGGCAGAGGCGGATACGTCGTAGTAAGACGGGCCCGTGCTGACAGTGAGCCTGACGGTCGCGCCGTTCTTGGCTTTCTCGTTGCTCGTGGGCGATTGGCTGGCAACCGTGCCCTGGATGTAGTTTTCGCTAGGCGCGTACTCGACCTTGACCTTGAAGCCGGCGTCTTCAAGCGTCGTGCGAGCCGAGTCTTCGTAGTCGCCTACAACATTGGGAACCGATATGGTCTCGACACCCGCAGACAGGTAATACGTCACGGTCGAGCCTTTCTCGACCTTTTCGCCTGCGGCGGGGGATTGGCGCAGGACGCGGTTTTCCTTGACGGTATCGGAGTGCTCGGCGGCGCCCGCTTCGTACTTCAGCCCTGCGCGCTGAAGCGCGGCGCGCGCATCGTTGGCGTTCATTCCGGAAAGGTCCGGAACTTCGACCTGCTCGATGCCTTGCGAGACGGTCAGCAGCACCTCGGTGCCTTCTTCCTGCGTTGTACCAGCGCGCGGCGATTGACCTGTGACCAGGTCTTTCTCGACTGTATCGCTGTAGACGTATTCAGGTTCGCCCACCTTGAAGCCGGCTTCGGTCAGTGTGGAGGTCGCCTCGGTCAGTGTCTTGCCCGTTACGTCGGGGACTTCGACGCCCTGGGCAATGGGATTGCCGCCGTTGCCGAGTAGCGCATACGAGAGGCCGGCGATTGCGGCGACGGCCAAAAGGATTCCGAAGAAGATGAGGACGCCACGGCCCTTGCGCTTGCGCGTCGTGGCCTTTACGGGAGCTACGCGGCCCCCTCCTGCGGCACCTTGGTGGACAGCCTCGATGTTGGGCGCGGTCATGACGGATGTCTTGTCGGTTTGGTAAACGCGCGCGTTCGGGTCGGCGATCGCCTCGGTCATGAGAGCGGTTTGCTCGCCGCTGAATCCGCCGATATTGACGGGCCGGCCGGCGAGGTAGTCGTTCAGCGCGTGGCGCATATCGCGCGCCGTGGCAAAACGATCGAGCGGGTTCTTGCTCATGGCCTTCATGATGATGGCCTCGAGGTTGGGGTCGAGGTCGGGGTTGACCTCGCGCGGCGGAGCGGGTTGCTCGCTGACCTGCTTGAGCGCGACGCTCACAGCGTCGGGGCCGTCGAAGGGCAACTTGCCCGTGGCTGCTTCGTACAGGACGACGCCGAGCGAATAGATGTCGCTTGCGGCCGTAAGGTCCTTGCCTTGCGCCTGTTCGGGCGAGATGTAATGTGCCGTACCGAGTACCGCCGACGTCTTGGCCATAACCGAGTTCTTGGCGCGTGCGATGCCGAAGTCCATGACCTTCACGTTGCCGTCTGGTTGGACCATGATGTTTTGCGGCTTGATGTCGCGATGCACGATGTCGAGGCCATGCGCCACCGAGAGAGCTTGGCAGACCTGCGATCCGATTTCGGCGACTTTGCGCTGGTTGATGGCGCCGCGCTGGTTGATGGCGGTCTTCAGGTCGGAGCCGCGCACATATTCCATGACGATGAACGACGTGTCGGCATCTTGGCCCCAGTCGTACACGTTAACGATATAAGGGCTTTGCAAATTGGCGGCCGAAGCGGCTTCCTGCCTGAATCGCGCGGTGAAGTTGGCGTCCTCGGCGTACTGAGGCAACATGACCTTTACGGCAACAGTGCGCCCCAAAACATTGTCTTGACCTTGGTAGACTTCGGCCATTCCGCCGATGCCAATGCGCTCGCCAACCAGATACCGGTTGTTGAGCAACCGGCCAGTCATAGTCCCTGCCACGTTAGTTCTCCTTCATGCTTCGTGCTCGTGTTGAAAGGGTGTTTTGGTCACACGAATCATTACCGTACATCATCCTACAAAACCCCCTTGATTTGTAGTGCGGTTTGCAAAACGTTTCTTGATTTAAGTGCGGCGTTGTCGTCGTATTCGTTCTGGACCGCTTGCTCCAGCACGATAGCAACCACGACTTGCGGGTCATCGGCGGGGGCGAATCCGACGAACCAGCTATCATCTGCAGGCTTGCCCGTTTCGGCGGTGCCAGTCTTGCCGGCAACCGAAACGCCGTCGACCTGGGCGTTGATGCCCGTGCCGCTGCTGACGACCTCTTCGAGCACCTTGGTGACCCGGTCGGCCGTTTTCTTGCTGATGGCTTGTTGGAACGGCGACCGCGTGGCGCTGAAGCTGCGCTGGCCGTTGCCGCTGTAGATACCCTCGACCAAATAGGGGTGCATGATCGTGCCATCGTTGGCGATGGCGCAGCCGACCATTGCCATCTGCAGCACCGTGGCAGACGGACCGATCTGGCGGTCGTCGTTGTAGCTGTTCACAGGCTGGCCGGCAGCGGCCCAGGCGGTTTCCCACGTAGTCATGGTCTCGGGGTCGGTCATAACCGACTCGGCGAGCGGCAAATCGAACGACAGCTGCGTATCGAATCCGAACTTGTCGGCGCCCTCTACGAGCATCTTGGCGCCCATGTCTACGCCGAGCTGCGCGAACGCGGTGTTCGAGGAGTAAATCGTGGCAGTTTCGAGGGTCGCGTTGCCAAGCGAGTTCTCGTTGAAGTTCGTTACTTCGCCGCCGCCGATTTCCATCTCGCCGGGCGAGTCGTAAATCGTGTTCTCGTCGGCGACGTTGTTTTCGAGGGCGGTTGCGAGCGTGACCATCTTGAACGTCGAACCCGGCGGATACGGCGACTGCGTGGCCCGGTTGAGCAACGAGGTTGTTTCCTCGCCGTTCGCCGCGGCGTCGAGCACCTTCTCGAAATCGGATGCGCTATAGGTGGGCGCCGAAGCCATGCCTAGAATTGCTCCGGACTTGGGGTCGATGACCACGCAGGCGCCGGTGTAGCCGTTGAGCGCCTCCTGGGCAGCCTGCTGTATGGCGGTGTCAAGCGTCAGCACGACGTCGTTGCCCGGTTGGGTTATGCCCGCCTGGGCGTTGAGCACGTCGAGCCAGGTGGCGTAGTTCTGCTCGCCAGTCAGCGTGTCGTTGTAGGTCGCCTCGATGCCGCTCATGCCGTATCTGTTCGAGTAGTAGCCGACGACTTGCGATGCCAAATTGCCGGCGGGGTAGGTACGCTCGTAGGTGCCGTCGTCAGCCAGGACGCTTTCCGCCAGAACGGTGCCGTCGTAGGTCGAGATGCTGCCTCGTTTTACAGTGGCTTGCTTTGCGATGGTGTGATTGTTGCCGGGCATGTTCTGGTAGTCTTTGGCTTGCACGACCATGATCAGAGTCAAATTGGCTACGAGCAGGGCGAACATTACCGAGAGAATGATGATGCCGCCGGTAAGGCGTTTTCCGAGCGACACGCGCCCCAGCACGCTGTTGGAGTTTGCGACATCGTATGCATTCACCATTTCGCGCCCGACGCCGGTTCCTTCGTCGCCGCAGCGCAGGAGCAAGCCGACTGCGATGAAGCTCGAAAGCAGCGACGAGCCGCCTTGGCTGATGAAGGGCAGGGTGATGCCGGTTAGGGGGATGACCCGTGTGATGCCGCCCACGATGATGAACGCCTGCAGGCAGATGGTGGTAGTCAGACCGGCTGAAACGAGCGAGCTGAAATCGCTCTTGGCACGCGCGGCGGTAACATAGCCCCTGATGGCAAAGCACAGGTACAGCAAAAGCACGCCCGCTGCGCCCAAGAGGCCGCATTCTTCGGCGATGGCCGCGAAAATGTAGTCGCTTTCGACGAAGGGAATCTGGTCTGCCAGACCGCGCCCGATGCCGACGCCGAACAGGTCGCCGTCTGCTATCGAATAGATGCCCTGAACCATCTGGTATCCGGCATCCTGCGGGTCGGCGAAGGGGTCGATCCAATTGGCGACGCGGACCTTCACATGGTCGAACAGCGCGTAGGCGCCCAAGATGCCGCCGAGCATCAGCAAAAAGCCTACGATCAGGTAGAATTTCTTGCCGGTCGCCACATACAGGATGGCAAGGAACACGAAGAAGAACACGAGTGCGCTGCCCAGGTCCTTTTCGAAGGCGACGATGAGCAGGGCGATGACCCACATGATGAGCAGCGGCAGGAGCGTCCGCACGTCGGGAAGCTTGAAGGGGCCGATGCGCCAGGTGAAGACCGAGAGCATTTCTCGATTGGCCGCCAGGTAGCCGCTGACGGCAAGGACGACGACGATTTTCGCCAGTTCGCCAGGCTGGAATGAGAACGGCCCGAGCGTCAACCAGATGCGGCTGCCGTAATGCTCGGTACCCACGACGGGCAGCAGCGGCGAGAGCAACAGCGCGAAGCCGAAGAGCATGAGCGTGTACTTGTAGTTGGCCAAATGGTCGAGCTTGCGCGAGAGCGCCAGCGTCACCACCATGGCGGCTACGCTTATGAAAAGCCAGATGACCTGGTTGACGGCGAGGCTCGGCGCCAAACGCGTGACAAATCCGATGCCGATGCCCGAAAGCGCAAACACGATGGGCAAAATGGCGGGGTCAGCGTCGGGGGCCAGGAACCTTGTAGCAATATGCGCGATGATGAAGGCTGCAAATAGCCCGATGGGCACGCCGAGCGTTGCTAGGCCGAGCTGCTGGCCGCGGTTAAGCGCCAGCATCGCAAACAGAAGGATGACGATTGGCGCCGCCACGCACAGCAAGACGAGCTCTATGTTGCGTCGCGTCATCAGTCCTGCCCCCCGTTCTGGGAGGTTGCGGAGGTTGCGGCTGACGAGTCGTCGTCAGCCGCCGGCTGAGCGACGGCTTGCGCGTCTGCGCTTGCGGAGTTCGCGGCGGCGCTGGCCGCAGCCGCGGCGCTGGCTGCTGCGTCAGCCTTCTTGCGCTCGTCAATTTCGTGCTGGTAAGTTGCGACGAGCTCTTGGGCCTCCTCGACGCTGCTCAGGCGCATGCCCTTATCGGAGCGGATGCTCTGCTGTGCGCTCGGGGGGAGGTCGTCGACGGATACGCCGCTGTCTTCCACAAGCTCGGAATACGAGAATCCGAGCACTTCGCCGGGTGCGCCCCGATATACGGCGACCGTGCCCTGGTCCGATTCGGCGAGGTAGGCGGTATGGTGCAGGTAGGCGGATCCGCCCCAAGCAGCGCCTCCGATGCAAAATGCCAGAAGAATCATGATGAAAAAAGCCGTGAGCTTGGTTCTTGCGGCAAGCTTGCGATGGGCTTTGCGTCGGGACCCTTCGACGTTGGCGATGATTACCGTGACGTTGTCGAGCCCGCCTGCGGCAAGGGCCCCGTTGACCAGCATGCTCGCGCATTGCTGCGGGTCATCGATGCGGTTCATGACGGCTTGCACCTCGTCGTCTTCGAGCATCGATGACAGGCCGTCCGAGCAGAGGAGCAACCGGTCTCCGTCTTCGACGTTGATCTCGTAGAGGTCGGGGGTCGTTGCGGGGTCGTTGCCGAGCGCTCGCGTGATGACCGAGCGGTTTGGGTGTACGCGAGCCTCGTCGGGCGTAATCTGCCCCGCCTCGATGAGGTTGGCCATGAGGCTGTGGTCGCGCGTCAGCTGGGTGAGTACGCGGTCGTGCAATAGGTAGGCGCGCGAGTCGCCGACTTGCGCTATGACGAGCTGATTGCCCTCGAGCATTGCCGCCGTGCACGTCGTGCCCATGCCCTCGCGGCCCTCACCCGCGAGCGCTGCCGCGATGATGTCGCGGTTGGCCTGCTCTACAGCGCGCCCGAGCGCTTCGGCGTCGGGGCGGTCAGGTGCACATTCCTCGATAGTGCGAACGGCGATTTCAGAAGCGACTTCGCCTGCCGCATGGCCGCCCATGCCGTCGGCGACGACGAACAGGGGAGGGTTCACGATGAGCGAATCTTCGTTCTGCTCGCGCACGCATCCGACGTCGGTGCGGCTGCCGAAAGAGGTTACCGCACCTTCTCGGACGCGGGGTGTCGTATGGTGAGTGTTGTTGCGGGCCATTTAGCTGCGCCTTATCCGAATTGAGACATCGCCGACAGTGACGATGTCGTTTTCGTTCAGGGCAACCGGGTCAGAGATCGGCTGCCCGTTGACAGCGGTTCCGTTCGTTGACCCCAGGTCTTCGACAAACAGGTTCTGGCCCATCAGCGAGAATCGCGCGTGGCGCGCTGATACGTACCCGGCGCCTATGACTATGTCGGCCGAGGGGGACCGACCCACGATAACCGGGCCGCGCACTGCGATGGTGACGCCGCGCAGCTCTTTGGGCCCCTTCTCGACCGAGAGGTTCCAGATGCGCTCCTTCTTGTTCTGGCCGCGCACGAGCCCGATTCCCGTCCGCATAATCGCGAACAGGAACAGGTACAGTAACGCTACGAACAGAAGTCGCCCTATGAGCAAAACGACGTCGATCACGAATGCCTCCAGTGAGAAACAGGCTGGCCCGGCGCTTGCCGGGCGCAGATGATGCTAGACCAGTGCGAACTGGTACTCGGTTTTGCCGATGGTGATGATGTCGCCGGGGTAAAGCGGTTGCGATGCAACCGATACGCCGTTGACGCGCGTGCCGTTCATCGAGCCAAGATCGGTGATGACCCAGATCCCGCGGCTGTTCAGCTGCAGCTCGGCATGTCGGCGGCTTGCATTGATGTCTTGCACCACGATGTCGTTGCCCGATTCGCGTCCCAGGGTCATATGGGTGCCGGCGAGGTCGAAAACTCGTTGGTAGGTCGTGTCGACCAGGCGTGCGCGCACCGCATGCTGGTTGGGGGCGCCCCCGTTGGCACCCGCCGCAAATGCGACGGTATTAGCGGGCTGAACAGGTTGTGCAGCAACTGCGCCTTGTTGGACCTGCGGTTGGGCGGCTTGCGCCTGCACCGCAACACCTGCGTCGACGGCGATGGCGGCACCGTCGCCATAGGGGGCCGGCGTTCCGGAAAGGTCGTCTTCTTCGACCTTCGTGCGGTAGTCTTCGAAGTCTTCGCTGTTGAAGGTGTACTCGCCGTAATCAATCGAGCGGTCGATTTCTTCTTCGGGCACGTAGGGCAGAGGCGGCTTTTTGTGCGGAACTTGCTCGGGAGCCGGCTGCGGCTGCTGGTAATACGCGTCGTAGCCATAGCTGTTTTGCGCTTGCTGCACGGGCTGCTGCTGCATGGGCTGCTGCGCGCGGCGCGGCTTTATGCCGTAGCGTTCCATCTCTTCGTCTCGTAGCTGGGCGACGATGGGCGCAGCCACGGTTTCGGCGATAATGTCGAACTTGCCGTGCTTCAGCGACCCGTCAACGATGAAGCGGACGAGCGGATGACCGTCCATGACCAGGCCTTCCTGGTTTGCTTTGGCTTCGAGGTACGTTTCGGTTTCGCCCGCCAGCGTTGGGTAGTAACCGACCATGCGCGCGTCGTCCTCGGGGTTCACGAGTACAGTGTAGAGCGTGGGCGCGTATTGCTTTCCGGCGCCTACCATGATTTCGCGGCGCATTTGCTTCTCGGCTTTTTTTGCGATTTGGACAGGCGAAATTGGAGCCTTCGACATTTTTGCGGCGGCACCTTCGACGGTGTCTTCCATCTTGCCTTCGAACCTCGAGAATATGCCCATCGGTACTCCTTTTGTCTGCTGCGTTTAACGGGTCGTTTTTCTCGTGCATATAATCTTTTGTATTGTACATCAATCCGCTAACGCCGACGTAAACACCAGATAGTGTCCAAATATTAGGAGCCGCTAACCCCAAAATGAACGCGTTTGCGTGAACGCTGCGTCGTGTTGGCGAGAATTGCGCGCGGTCGCAAAGGTAGCACTGAGGCTCGGTCATGCATTTTCCCGAAAACCTGCAAAAAAGAGCTTAAGATGGCGAATGCGACGGCGCACGATGGGCCGCCCGCTTCTGGATAATTGCATAGTGCCTGGTCGCCTGATTTCGCTGCGCGGGATTTCGCCTTCGAAGGCACCCGCGTTCGCCATCTTAAGCTCTTTTTTTGCAGGAATTGCCTAAAATCGCTGACCGAGCGGTTCCTCTTGCTTCTGAATCGTATGAATTTGGGGGTGCTGTCACTCTAAGGCAACCGACCGACGCACGCATCCTGACGGGGTGCAACCAGAGCGTGCAACAGGGTGCATTTTCGGCCAAAGAATCGCTGCAGGTCGATGGGCGTCAATCTGAAGTGCGTGGAGTGTGGAGTTTTGCGGGGGCGAATCTTCGCATTGCGAATGCGGCGCAACTTATATATAATGCATAGCCGCACTTGAAAAAGTGCTGTTGCCAACGTGGCTCAGTTGGTAGAGCAGCGCACTCGTAATGCGCAGGTCACCGGTTCGAGTCCGGTCGTTGGCTCCACAAGTTGGCAGGCCAGGTGAACGTCACCTGGCCTGTTTGGTATCGGTTTGGCATCTGTAGGACGAGAACCGTGAGGTGGGAGGCCGTTAAGAAAACAACGCAGTGCGTTGTTTTTAGGCCGACGCCCGGAGCGCTTTAGCGCGAAGGGGTTGAGCGTCGGCTGGAAGCCGACGCGGGAGTCCGATCGTTGGCTCCACGAAAGATCGGCCCCGCAATGCGGGGCCGTTTTCGTATGGGTGATAGCGGCAAGGAGAGCCTGTGCGTTTCACGGTCGTTGCAGTTGGAAAGCTGAAAGAGCGCTTTTGGACCGAGGCATGCGGCGAATATCTCAAACGCCTGCAGCCTTATGCCAAAACGTCCATCGTCGAAGTTCCCGACGTCGATCCCGCCAAAGCGGGTGGCGATGCTGCCGCGGTCGAGCGCGAAGGTGCGGCGATATGCAAAGCGATTCCCGATCGTTCGCACGTGGTTCTTCTGGCTATCGATGGCAAAGAGCGTTCGAGCGAATCGCTTTCGAAGCGAATCGACAACCTCGGGCTCTCGGGCAAAAGCGATCTGGTTTTCGTCATCGGCGGTTCGTGCGGCACGAGCCAGGAGGTGCATGCTCGGGCTGATGAGACGTTGTCGTTCGGACCCATAACGCTTCCGCACAACCTCGCCCGCGTTGTTCTGCTCGAGCAGCTCTACCGTGCTTGTAAGATTTCGCGCGGCGAGCCGTATCATAAGTGAATGAACGAGGGACGGAGGCCTGCTCATTTCGTGGCAAGCAAGTCGGCATGGAAGCGTCTTCGGGAAAACGAACAGGCCTCCGTCCCTCGTTCATTCCACAACCCTGGTAGACTGACTCATCGGACAAAAAGGGGGTGCCGAATGAAATTCGTTTCGTGGAACGTCAACGGTTTGCGCGCCGTGCTCAAGAAGGGCTTCGAGGACATTTTCGCGACGTTTAACGCCGACGTGTTCGCCTTGCAGGAAACGAAGCTCCAGGAGGGCCAAGTAGATTTGGATTTACCGGGCTATTTCGATTACTGGAGCTACGCCCAGAAAAAGGGATACTCGGGAACGGCGGTGTTCAGCAAGCGCGAGCCGCTGCAGGTGCTTCATGGGCTCGGCGACGAATACCTCGATGCCGAAGGGCGCATCTGCGCGTTGGAATTTCCCGAGCTGTGGTTCGTGGATGTGTACACGCCAAACGCGCAGAACGAGCTCGCGCGCATCGACCATCGTATGCAGTGGGACGATGCGTTCCGCGAGTTCTGCAAAGGGCTCGAGGAGGGTACGCTGCCCGGAGGCGCGCAGGCAGCGCCCAAACCCGTGGTTATGTGCGGGGACTTCAACGTCGCTCATCAAGAGATCGACCTGAAGAACCCTGGTCCCAACAGGGGCAACGCCGGTTTCTCAGATGAAGAGCGCGGAAAGTTCACCAATCTGCTCGACGCGGGTTTCGTCGACACATGGCGCGCGCTTCATCCCGATACGACTGGCGTGTACTCATGGTGGAGCTATCGGTTCAAGGCGCGCCAGAACAATGCAGGGTGGCGTATCGATTACTTCCTGGTCAGCGAGGCCCTACGCGACCAGGTGGTCTCTGCCGAGATTCATGGCGAAGTGTTCGGAAGTGACCATTGCCCCGTAGCGCTCGAGCTTTCGTTGTAAAGCTTTAACGTGGTATCCTGCATTAGGGACTAATCGATGAAAGGGTCAGCTCATGAAGTGCGTTATCTCGGTTCTCGGCAAAGATACGACTGGCATCGTGGCGGAGGTCGCGGTGGCGCTGCGCGAATGCGGCGCTAACATCGACGATATCAGCCAAACGCTGCTCGGCGACATCTTCAGCATGACCATGATTGTGACCCTCAACACCGAGGTCGCCGACTTCAACACCGTGCAGGAGCGCTTGCGCGAGGCTGGTGAGCACATCGGCGTGCAAGTAACCTTGCAACGTGAAGATGTCTTTCAGATGATGTACAAGATCTAGGGGGTTCCGGCGGTCTACGATCGCCGGAACTTCTGCACGCTGCGAACCCTGAGAGCGCGAACAGATTGCTCCAGGAGCAATCTGTTCGCGCTCTCAGGGAAAAGAAAAGGCGCCCGGGCGGGCGCCTTCTGGTTTCGGGGATTCCCTTGGAGCTATTCGGCCGGAGTCGGCATTGCGGGCTCGTCGAATTCGCCTGCGCAGTGCGGGCAGCGAGTAGCGCCTTCCTTGACCTCTTCTTTGCAGAAGGGGCACGCGGGCGGGTTCATTTCGGGCTCGGCTTCTTCCTCTTCCTTCTTGATGAGGCTCTGGCCAGCGCTCTTCAGCTTGTTGATGGACTTGATGAGAGCGAACACCACGACGGCGATAATCAGGAAGTTGATGATGGCCGAGATGAAGTTGCCGATGTTGAAACCGGCGATGGTCAGGGGAATTGCTACGCCGTCTTCGCCTGCGGCACCGCCCGACAGCAGCGTGATCAGCGGGTTGATGATGTCGGTTGTGAGCGAGGTGACGATTGCCGTGAACGCACCGCCGATGACGACGCCGACGGCCATGTCCATAGCGTTACCCTTGTCGATGAACTCCTTGAATTCTTCAACGAGGCTCTTCTTCTCTTCGTCTGCCATTGCAGACCTCCTTTCGTGAATGGAAGCATGTGCGCCGTACTGCAAAATTAGCAGCGCAAAGCTTGCAGTACGATGCAACATGCTAGTGTAACGGTTTCGCGCGGTGCTGACTAGGAAAAGCCGAAGGGTTATTCGCCTTTTGCGATTTCGTAACGTTGGTGGAAGGTGCCTGCGCTCGAATCGGGCATGCCTATAATAAGAGGTTCGAGAAGTAGCGACAAGAATCTGCAGCATCAAAGGGGTGCAGCTTTACATGCCTATATGGTCTAGTTTCGTGTTGGTGGCGTTCTTCCTTGCGATGAACGCGTTTTTCGTTATTGCTGAATTCGCGATGGTGCGCGTTCGCCCCTCGCAAATCGATTTGGCGCTTCAAGAAGGAAAACCAGGCGCGAAAGCGGCTAAAAAAGTTACGGCGAACGTAAACGCTTACCTTGCAGCGTGCCAGCTGGGCATCACGCTTGCATCATTGGCGCTGGGGTGGCTCGGGGAGCCGGCATTCTCGGCGCTCGTGCGCCCCGCGCTCGAACCGCTCGGACTATCCAGCACGGCCATCTCGAGCATCGCCATCGCGATCGGCTACATCCTCATGACGACGCTGCACGTGGTGGTAGGCGAGCAGATTCCCAAGTCGTTTGCCATTTTCTCGACCGAAAGATGGGCGCTGCGCACGGCGGGGGTGCTCGTGGTCTTCTACCGCGTAACGTATCCCATCATGTTGGTGTTCAATGCGCTGACCAGCGGCGCCGTGAGGCTCGCCGGCCATGATCCGGCTAACGACCGCGAGGTTTACACCGACGAGGAGATCAAGCTGCTGATCGACGAGAGCACCGAAAGCGGGCTCATCGACCCCGCGCAGAACGAATACGTCGACAACATCTTCGATATCGGCGACAAGGATGCCGAAGCCATCATGACGCCTCGCACCGACGTCATCTGCCTTGATTTGGAGGATTCGCTCGAAGAGAACTTGCAGCACATTCGCAACTACAAGTTTACCCGTTACCCGGTATGTCGCGGTAGCAAGGACCGTATCGTGGGTTTCGTTCACGTCAAGGACCTGTACACGGCGCGTGCCGCAAAAGAAGTCGAAGACCTGCGCATCCGCCCGATCGAGGCCGTTCCCGAGGGTATCTCGGTCAGCAAGCTGCTCGCGTTGCTGCAGCGCAAGCACACCAAGATCGCCGTCGTGGTCGACGAGCATGGCGGCACGTCCGGCATCGTGACCATGTCGGATGTCATGGAGCAGATAGTGGGAAGCATGCCCGATGAGTATGCGCACGGGGACAATGGGAACACAGTTGAAATTGCGCCCGGCAATTACCTGATTGACGGCTCGATGCCCATCGACGAGGTCGTGGAGCTTATCGGCTTCGAGCCCGAAGAGGCAAACGAATGCGAAACCGCAGGCGGTTTGCTGCTGGCGTTGTTCGACCGCATTCCCGACGAAGGGGACGAGATCGAGGCTCGGCTTGACGTGGATGAGGGCGATGCGCCCCATGCGCATTTCACTGTCGCCCAGATGGACAAGCTGCGCATCGACAAGATACGCGTTGTCGTAGGGTAATCAAAGGTAGAAACGTGTAAAAGTGCCGTAGCGCAAAAGGGATACGCCCCTTATTATGTGCCGTCTCGCGAAAGGACTGGTGGCGGCACGCATTCGCTTGGCTTCGCCTAACTTAAATGGATTTGCAGGAACAGTGGCTGCAGAATCGCTCATGCATGCCGCCACCAGGCCTTTCGCTTGCAAGACAGATTGGCTGAAACAGCCGTAACGGCAAAAGGGGCACGTCCCTTCTGCACGTTAGACAGTTACGCCGGCGAAGCGCTCGGCGTTTCGCCAGAGTACGAGCTCGAGCTCGTCATCGGTGAGGTCGCAATGCAGCATCTCGTTCAGCTCGTGCGTGGGATCCCACATGGGGTAATCGCTGCCGAACATGACGCGCTCGGCACCCCACATGCGTATCAGCTCGCGCATGTGGCGTCGACCGACCCAGGTAAATGCGCTCGACGCATCGACGAACAGGCGCTCTTCGCCAAGGAGCTCTTCGTGCAAGATGTCGTAGCCCACGTCGTATATCGACCAGCCGCCAAGATGGGCGGCGTCGACCACGAGGTCGGGGAAGGTCTTCAGGATGCGCACGAGCCTGTGCGGGTCGGAATAGCGGTAACGGTAGTCTCCTGTGTGCAAGACGAGCGGCAAGCGTCCGGCGATGATTTCGTAGAACTCCATCAAGCGCGGGTCGTCCATGTCGACTTCCTGCGTGTCGGGATGCAGCTTAAAGCCGTGAAGCCCCAACGAAATGGCGCGCTCGACCTCGGCTTCCATATCTTCGAAGTCAGGATGCATCGTTCCGAAGCCGATGAATTCGGGATGTTCGGTGCATTGTTCGGCGATGAAGCTGTTTATGGTCGGTACCGAGCGGGCGGTCGTGGCGACGGAATGAACGATGAAATGGGTGATGCCCGATCGCATATGCCCAAGCAGATCATCGACCGATCCCTTGCCCGCCATCGACTCCTCTACGCCGTAAAACCTGCCGACGGCAGAGACGGCCTTGTCGGCAATCTTGGTTGGGTAAATATGCGAATGTGCGTCGATGATCGGCATGGCGCCTCCTTGTGCGATTGACCCACAGATTGTAGCGCACGGGAGTCGGCTTTTCTGATTAGCTGTGCCGGCGCGCCACATGGACTACAATACTTAACCAGACGGCAAAGCTGCATCGCAGCATTTTGAAGCAGCTAATGGAAGAGCGGACTGCATCTGGAAAGCTATCCGATCGGCGAACGGGGAGGTGGGACGCGCATGGTATTGAATGACGAGCAAAACGACCGCTTCTTCGACACGATGGACGCGTTGCTGTATTACGTGAACGAGCGGTTTCACGTGGTCGAGAACTTCAGGCTCGAAGGCGCAAGTCCGCTCGACGATGTGAAGAGCTCGCTGGTTGCGCATACCCTGTGGGAAAACGTCGAGATCATCGACGATTTCGTGCGCGATTACGCCAATCGGCTGCCCGTAAAATGCCGGGAGCTTGCGCTGAGCTGGAAGAGCGCGCTTCCGGGCTTTTACACGCTCGTACGCTATCAGTCGGGGCGCGCGCTGCTGATGAACGAGGCGGGTGTGTTCTCGGTTTGCGGCGTCACATACGAACTTGAAGGTGAGATAGGACCGGCGCCCGCGTATGTCGAGATGGTGCTGCTGCCGTTCGACGACCTCATTGTCTACGATGGCTTTTTGCAGGCATACGATACCGACCGCTCTGCGGCCGAGCTGCAGCGGATCCAGGACGAGTTCGAGAATCGTTGCGCTAAGGGCATCGCGTTGACGGGGCCCGATTTCATGCGGCAGGCCGATACATTCCTCGCCGAAAAGCGCGACCGCGAACTCGATGCCCTGCTGGCTGACGTTGCGCGCGAATCGGAGCGCGGAACCGAGCAGCTACCAGCGGGTTTTCATAGGGGGGCCTTGGCGGGCCTTTCTCCAGATGAGCGAAACCAGGCTTTATATGCGAAAGCGGCTGAGTCGGCAGCGGATTACGCTCCGTCCCAGCGTGAGTTCGATCGTCGCGTGCGCAAACGCGAGCCGATCAGGGCCTTGCGGGATTGCCTCATGCTGAAGACGAAGGCCGAGCTGGAATACGTTGCGCAGGCTCTGGGGATGGGCGGGCTTTCCCGCTTGCGCAAAGCCGAGATGGTCGAAGAGCTGTCAGCCGAGTTGCCCAATGCTCCCGAGCCTCTTATGGAGGTGCTCGCGATTGCGTCGGACCCGAATTACGAACTGATTCGCAGGCTTGCTGCCGGGGGAGAGGTCACATTTGGCGCCGAAGCCCTAACCTCCTATTGGCTCGTATGGCCAATCGAGCCATATGCGTTTTTGTTCAAGAGCGGCCAGACCTATACCGCGTTGATCCCAGATGAATTGAAGGCGCTGGTTCGGGGCGTTGACTTCGCCGAGCTCGACCGGATTCGTCGACAGCGGAAGCAGGCATACAGCTGTGTCGAGGCATGTACCGTGCTCTGCGGCGTGGTCTCGATAGACGACGCGTACGACCAGTACCGCAGCTTGGTTTCGGATGTGCTGAGCCGTGAGGAGTTCGAGGTTCTCTTGCAGACTGTGTCGGCGTTTGGCGATGCCATTTTCGATTTGTGGACGTATTTGCCGACTGACTACGTGGTGCATTACACGCTTTCGCCCGACCACGTCGCCCGCGAGTTCGCTCGCCGCAAAAACGATGCGGTAACGCATCTGTATCGGGATCGCCAGACGGGCGAGATCTCGACCGATCCCTTGAACCGCTATATAGATCGGATGGCTTCTGACTTAAGGACCGAGCTCGAAGAGCTCGAGCAGTACAAGCGCGATTTGGTCGAATCGCAGACCTTGCTTCCCATCAAGCCTCTGTCGCGCACGATTCTGGAAAACAGCGTCATGGACGAGCTGCTTGATAATCCGAACGTGGTGCGCCTCCGTTCGTTCCTTGACGAGCGGGTGCCCGATGGCGAAGACGATTACACGTTTGTCGATCGCGTGGTCGAGGAGGTCGTATACTCGTCGGTCGAATCGGGCAGCTTGCAAGACTTGTTCGCGTATATGATGGATGTGGGCCTCGTGGATTGTTCGGAAGACGAGCAGCGTCTGCCGACGCTCTTAACCAATGTGTACAACGCCATGCCCTCTTGGGAAAATAACGGGTGGTCGCCACAGGAGCTTTACGAGCAGGTCACCGGTCGCAAGATGTTCTATAACGAGGACGGGACCGTTATGAAGGTGGGCGCTGACGATCCGTGTCCTTGCGGCAGCGGCAAAAAGTATCGCGAGTGCTGTGGACGATAGCGCCCGTGGCCGGTGGGCCGGCAAGCGCTGGTAGGGCGGCAAGCGATACGTGAACAATTGTGTAGCTCACGTGATGGTACGGATTTATGCTTGCTATGCACCGTTGAGCGCTGTAATATGTTTTTTCGCTGCTTAGGGAATGCCAACGGCGAGCAAGCAGCAAATATACATAGTGCGGGGTGGAGCAGTCTGGTAGCTCGCCGGGCTCATAACCCGGAGGTCGTAGGTTCAAATCCTGCCCCCGCGACCAAAATCAAGTCCCTGACCTGGTAAAACGGTTAGGGATTTTTTATTGCGGGGAGACTTTTGCCCCTAACCCACAATTGGGGACTGTCCCCAATTGTTTTTTGGCCCTCCGAAGCCGAGCCGGGGCCAGGTTCTGGGGCCTGTCAGGTTGGGGTCGGCCTGCGGATGGCGCCTGCGGCTGCCACTTTTTTCGAATATCCGACGATTTCGTCAATTTCAGCCCTCGCGTTGCCACTTTTTTCGAATATCCGACGAATTCTCTGGGGCGCCGGGCTCACGGGGTTATGACGATTCGCAAACGCGCAGTTCAGCCAGCTGCCCGTTTCCCGAGTCCGCAGCCCTCCGCGCCGAAATCGTCGGCAAATCGAAAAAAGTGGCAGGGAAGGTAGAGCTGTGGATGCGAGCAGGCTAGGGGCCCGTCGCTCAATGGCCCCTGTGCTTCTGCTTTCGTTTCTCCCGGCGTTGCTCGAAGCGCTCCTGCTTTTCGCGCTCGCGCCGCTTGCGGTCGCTGGTCTTGCGCTGCTCGCCGAGCGCCTCGCGCTCTTGTCATCATCGAGCTCGCCGACGGGCGATGGGCCGCGATCGAGATCAAGGTCGGCGAGGACAAGGTGCCGGCGGCAATAGAGGGGCTGGACCATTTGGAGGAGAAGGTCTGCTCCAATTCCCGTGCGCAGGTCCGTCCGCCGGAGTTCAAGATGGTCCTCGTGGGCGTATCGGAGCATGCGCGGAAAGCCGGCGGCAGGACCTACGTCGTGCCGGTCAGGCTCTTGGGCGCATAGGCGCGCCGAACGAAAGCCTTCGAAGCGGTTACGTTTAAGGGTTGTACACAGACACTGCGAGGGGGAATCGAAATCGCGGGTTTTGGCAAAGATGGGGGAACTCGGGAGGGAATGCTAGAGAATGCCGGCCGATGCAAGGCGATAAGAGACGATGTCAAAATGGTGGTTCATCTGGGATTTTGAGTTTACAGACGAAAGAGGCGAGACGTCCCGATAGTAGAAACGCCAGCTCATAACCCGGAGGTTGCTGGAGCGTAGCGGAGGTACGCACCGCGCGTAGGTTCAAATCCTGTTCCTGGGCAAGCTGAAGCTTGCCTGTTCTCACTGAAAACGAGCCACTGGCTCGTTTTCCGGGCGCTCGAACCCCCGCGACCAAAGATTTGCAGGTCAGACGTATGCCTGGCCTTTTTTTCCTCGGGCCAGCAAAAAACCAGTTATGGTAAGCTGCCTTGTTCTTGCTATCTCGCAATATATGGGAGATAATGATTAAAAATTGCGAGATAGGAATACAATAATGGCTTATAAAAGGCATAATGTAAGTGTCATAAGGGAAAGAATCAACGAACAAAGAAGATTCATTCAGATTGTCATAGGACCGCGACAGACGGGGAAGACCACGGCGGTTTCGCAGGCGCTCGAGGATTTCGAACACCCTTTCCTCTCGGTCATAGCCACGAAGGGCGAGTCCACGGCGGACTGGCTGCGGGCTCAGTGGTACCAGGCGCGACGGCTCACCGGCTCGGGCCCTGCGCTCCTGGTCGTCGACGAGGTCCAATTCGTGTCGAATTGGTCGTCGGTCGTCAAGACGCTTTGGGACGAGGACGCGCTGGACGGCCTTGACCTCCGCGTGCTGCTTACGGGGTCTTCGGCAACGCTGATCCAGGAGGGCCTGGACGAGTCGCTCGCGGGCAGGTTCGAACTCATAGAGAGCACGCACTGGACGTACCCCGAATGCGCCGAGGCGTTCGGGTACAGCCTCGACGAATACCTCTTCTTCGGGGGCTATCCCGGGGCGGCGCCCCTGCGCCGCGACCGCCGCCGCTGGCTGCGCTACATGAACGCCTCGGTTATCGAGCCGAGCATCGCCAACGACGCCATGCGGTTAAGCGAAGTGCGCAACCCCGAGCTCATGCGGCGCCTCTTCTCCGTGGGCGCCCCGTACTCCGGGCAGGAGATCTCGTACAGGAAGCTGCTCGGGCAATTGGACGACCGCGGGAACACGGCCACCATCGCGCATTACCTGAAGCTGCTTGGTGATGCGGGCATCATGAGCGGCCTTCAGAAGTATGACCCTAAGCTGCTGCGGACCAAGGCGAGCTCCCCGAGACTCCTCGTGCACGATACGGCCCTCATGACAGCCACGTTTGGCCGGAAGAGGAATTCTCTGCTCACCGACCCGGATCTACACGGCAGATTGGTGGAGACGGCGGTTGGCGCATACCTGGTCAACCTCTCGTATTTCGGCGATATGGAGGTGTTCTGGTGGCGAGACGGAGGCCTCGAGGTGGACTTCGTCGTCACGTGCGAGGACGCGGTGTGCGCCATAGAAGTGAAGAGCGGCCGCGTGAAACCGACCCGCGGCATGTCCGAGTTCATCGTGGACAATCCCAATGCGCGCTCCCTGGTCGTGGGCTCGCGGGAGTGCCCCCTGGAGGATTTCCTCTCAGGACGAATCGACTTGTTCGGATGATGCAAGGCGCGGACTCATAACCCGAAGGGTTCGAGCGACGGCGCGAAGCGCCGGCTAAACAGTCCGGTGGACTGTTTTGAGCGAGAACGGGTGAGCTTGAGCGAGCCCCTGGACCGTCGGTTCGAATCCGGCTCCCGCGACCAAATACGCGCAGGCCCTGCGGGGCCTGTTTTCGTATGCATGGCACTCCGCGCGCGGCGGGAAACACGGGGGCAGTTCTCTGTGTTGTCGTAGACCGCAGAGGAACACACAGAACTGTCCCCTGTGTTTCGCTCGGCAGGTGCCGCAGCAGGTGGCACGTGGGGTTGATTCAGAACAAGTGATGGGGCGGACCTTAGGGCAATGTCAACAGAACATGACACGCCCTCCCGCGAATTGCCAGGTTCGGTTGGTGGAGCGCCAGCTCGTGGCGGTTTAACATCTCATGCATGGCATGAATCGTGCGAAAGGGGCGTATCATGAGGTACGAGTACGTGCGGGTGAAGCTCGACAAGAACAACTACGCGCTGAACGCGGACATGGAGAGTCACCGCGAGATCATCGACCGCAAAGCCGCCGAGGGCGCGCGCTACGTGGGCTGGTTCCCCGTCACGCAGGGGCCCACGGGCAAGACCGTCGAGTTCGACCTGGTTTTCGAGGTGGCGTAGGACGGCTGCACGCGTGCGCTATGCGTGTGCCGCGGGTGCAGGCGACGGAAGGGGAGGGCGACTATGAGCATAGCCGGCAACATCCGCGCAACGCGCATGGCGGCGCGGCTGACGCAGGAGCAGCTGGCCGAGGCCGTGGGCGTGTCGCGGCAGACGGTGGCGAAGTGGGAGTCGGGCGAGACCTCGCCCGACCTGGAGCACGCCGCGGCGCTCGCCGACGTGCTCGGCACGACGGTCGACGGGCTCGCAAACTTCGACGGCGGCGGGCTTGTCGCGGGCGCGCCGCCGCGCGGCAAGCACCTGTTCGGAAACGTGAAGGTGGGCGAGCGCGGGCAGGTCGTCATCCCCAAGGAGGCGCGCGACCTGTTCGGCATCAAGCCCGGCGACAAGCTCGTGGTGCTCGGCGAGGATGGACAGGGGCTCGCCCTCTGCAAAGAGGAGGTCTTCATGGCCGGCGTCGAGGCCGCGATGAAGGCGGCCGGGAGGACAGTAGGATGACAACTTCGAGTCACGGGAAGAAGGCGCTGAAGATCGCCTGCGCCGTCGCGGGAGCCCTCGTGGTTGTCGCGGGCGTCTCCGCCGCCGCCTATTGCGACAACAACCTGCATGCCGAGGAGCGCCTGATCGCCCGCGCGCTCGATGCCGGCTTCCAGGAGAAGCAGGCGACGGTGGGTGGCGCGGCGGTCAACTACGCGGAAGGCCCTGGCAACGGGCCAGCGCTCGTGCTCGTCCATGGACAGGGCATGGAATGGGAAGACTACGCGTCGGTGCTGCCCGAGCTGTCGGAACGCTACCACGTGTTCGCGGTCGACTGCTTCGGGCACGGCGAGTCGGCGCACGACCCGGCTCTGTACACGTGCTCTGCGAACGGCGACGCGCTGGTTTCGTTCGCGGGCCAGGTCATCGGAGGCGACTACATCGTGTCCGGTCACTCGTCGGGTGGCATTCTCGCTGCCTATGTGGCGGCGCACGATCCCGAGCATGTCACGGCCTGCGTGCTGGAAGACCCGCCGCTGTTTCGCGTGACCCCCGATGAGGTGCAGGAGGGCGCGGGTGCCTTCGCCTGGTACGACGGCTACACCGTCGCGCATTCGTTCCTCCAGCAGAGCGAGGTTGCGGCCTATCCGGCGTGGTACGCGTCGCACAGTTACCTGTTCGGGCTGTTCGGAGGCTTGCAAAGAATGCTTGCGGTGCAGACGGCCGCGTTCTGCGACGAACATCCCGGCGAGCATGCGACGAACGCCTTCGTCCCGCGCGACTGGACGCGCGGCATGTACTTCATGGACGATTGGGACCCTCGCTTCGGCGAGGCGTTCTACGACGGCAGCTGGATGGCCGGCATCGACCAGCAAGCCATGCTGCAGCAGATCGAATGCCCCGTCGTGTACCTGAAGGCCTCGACGAGCTACGGCGACGACGGCGTTCTCTACGCCGCCACGACCGACGAGGACGCAGCGCGCATCCAGGCGACCGTCCCGAGCTGCGAGACCATCGAAATCAAGTCGGGACACGACATCCACTACGAACACCCCGACGTATTCGCGAATGCCGTCGACCGGGTAGTTGCGAGCGCCGCCCTTACCGAGGGTTATCGTGGATAGGTCCTTTCGAGGAACGAAAGGTCGATTGTTCGGCAGCAAGAATGAGATTGTGCCAAAACCGAAGCGCCGGCACTTCGTTCTTACAGCTCGACCAGCCCGCAGCCCTTTCCGTACGCGTAGAGCGCGCAGGGCCCTTGCAGGGGGAACTCGGCCGCGCTCGAGATGCTGCGCGGGCGCGACGACGTGCGCTGGACGTACGTGAGCCCCGCGGGCGACTTCCAGGCCGACGGAGAGCGTCCCTGGGCACCCGTGTTTACGACAACCCGTGTTCATCCTGCGGCTTCGGGTTCGTGGAAGCTCAACGAGAGCCCGAGACCCGGCGGTGCAGAACGTCGAGCTCAGCGTGGATATCGGCGGCGGTGAAGGGCTCGCCGGCCTCCAGCCTGTAACGCAGCATTGCAACCACCATCGCCGACGCGAGCTCCGCTTGCAGAACTGGGTCGCCAGCTCCGGCCTTCCCGAAATGAGACAGGTACGCGCCCTCGACAATCGAGGCGAGCTCCCCCGAGAAATCGAGGCCCTCGCACTTCACGTCCCAGAGCGCGAGCGCGAGCCTCCGCTTGGCCAGAAGCGACCCGTAGAGCGCGTCCATCGCGCCGAACGGGCTATCATGGATAGGCTGCACATAATGGGACAGTTTCATGAGGGACCGAAGAACAGGAGCAAGGGGGTCTCTCGTAGATGCTGTCAACGATATTAAGGTAATTTCTCACCGAAAAGAAAGCCGTATTCCCAGGTCATAAAGGGAATATGGCTTTTCTTGACTGCGGAAAACAGGACGTAGTATACTATAAGATAAAATCTAATAATAGATTATGACAAGAGAGGGTTCAATGACGATCGTGGCGTCGACGTGCCAAGGGTGCGGGGTATATTGCTCTGTCTTGGTAGAGGAAGAAGGAGGCGAGCCTCTTTCGGTTCGAGGCAACCCCGCGAATCTTGCCACAGGCGGTGCGGTATGCCCAGCTCTCCAAATCACATTGTCGCAACGCAACGACCCCGATAGGGTGCTTACTCCCCTGAAGCGCCGCAATCCTGTGAAGGATCGCAGGGAAGACCCGAGGTTCGAGCCGATTTCGTGGGATGACGCCCTGAATGAAATTGCAGATAGGATGATTCGGTTGCGCGAATCGGGCAACGCGCATAAGCTCGTTATAACGAAGGGCCGTTCGACCGGCATATCCGACGTCTTGTTCAAAGCGCTTCCTGACATATACGGCACGCCGAACCGCGTGGCGCATGACACTATATGCGCAGAGGCAGAGAAGCTGGCGACGGCAAGCCTCGACGGCGTATGGGATTACCGCGACTACGATTTGGAACGCGCTGAATGCATCATTCTCTGGGGGACCGATCCCCTGGTCGCCAACCGTCAGAAGTCCCAGATGCTCGGATCGTTCTCTGCCCTGAAGGCCCATGCTGCGGTGTATGCCGTCAGCCCGCATCGTTCCTATACCGCCGAAAAGGCAGGAGAAGGATCGTGGGTCCCGATTATCCCGGGCACCGACGGCGCGCTGGCTCTTGCCATTGCGCATGTCATGCTCCGTGACGGTTTGTGGAACGAAAGCTTTGTCGGCTCGTTTCGCGGCGGAGTCAACCTGTTCGCAGAAGGTAGGGCGGTCGATGCCTCAACTTTCGTTGAGGCATCGACCGCAGGCGTCGTCGAATGGTGGAATTCGGAACTCCGATTCCGAACGCCCGCCTGGGCGCAACCCCTGTGCGGTGTCGATGCGGCCCGTATTGAAGAAATCGCCCATGCCTTTGGCGCGGCGGGCAGCCGCGCGATTTCGTGGGTATCTCCCGGTGTGACGATGGCAGCGCGCGGAGTGGCGAGCGGCATGGCCTGCTATGCGCTCAACGGCCTTGCCGGGTCGGTTGACGCCCTGGGTGGCGTGCTGAGATTCCCGGCGCTCGAACTGGCTCCCATTCCCGATACGGACCCATATCAAGACGATTCGGCACAAGCGGGCTGCCGGCGCGAGCCTATAGATGGGCGCGCGCGCCGTGGCACTATGGTTGCCCAGGCAAACCGCATCCATAAGAACCATTTCACTAATGGCCTGGCCGATTCCATTCTCGCTGACAACCCTTATAGCGCCGAGATGATGATCGGCTATTGGAACAACTTCGCGTTTTCGTGCACCGAGACGTCACGTTGGGAAGACGCCCTCGCGAAGCTGCCGTTCTTCGTCCATGTGACCACCCATATCTCCGAGACGACGCATTTCGCCGACATCGTGCTGCCTTCAGCACACCACCTGTTCAAATCGTGGGGGTTCGTCAAATCCAGGATGCGCGGAAGGTCGTGTGTGACGCTGATGCAGCCGTCCGTCCCGCCCCTTGGCGAAGCGAGGGGCGACGAGGCCGAATTTCCATTCATGCTGGCCGAGAAGCTTGCCGAGCGCGGTTTTACGGCGCTGCGCGACTATTACAAGCGGGAGTTCGCCGACTTTGAGACTGGCTTGCAGCCAAGTTGCGGGGCCGACCTGTCTCGGAACGCCGTGAAGCTGATGACCCGTCCTGCGTGGGAGCTGGCCGGCGGTTGGGATGAGTTCTGCATGAAGGGCGCCATCTGCTCAGAGCGCGCTGAAGGGCTCGAAGACGGCGCCTCCAGGTCGTTCAACACGCCATCTGGGTGCTTTGAGTTTGTAAGCGGCATTTTGACCGGCATGGTTGGCGACTATGCAGCGCTGCATGGGATAACGCCTGGTGAAGCGGTCGAGGAACTGGGATATAGCTGTCCAGGCATCATCGGCATGCCTTACTGGGAGGAACCCTGCCGCGTCGGCGCCCCTGACGAGTTCCCGTTGGTGTTCAGCCAGCATAGGGCCTTTGCAAGCCTGGAGGGTCGTTCTGCGAATTCCCCGCTTTTCCAGGACTTGAAGAAGATGGACCCCGGCGACGAACCGTGGGACGACGTCGTTAAGCTGCACCCCGAAGACATGCGCCGCTTTGGGCTTGAAAGCGGTCAGGAAGCACGGCTGGTCTCGCCTATAGGGTCGATAACCGTGAAGGCCAAGGCGTGGGACGGTGTGCTTCCGGGCGTCGCCTCGAAATGCTACGGGCAGGGCCATTGGGCATACGGTCGCGTGGCTGCCTTGGATTTTGAGAGGCGCATTCCTCGTGGGGGCAATGCCAACGAGATAACGCCGTGCGTTTATGAGGGATTTTCCGGCTCGACCGCGCGTCATGGCGGCGTCATGCGCGTGCGCGCGGAGCCGGTCTGACATGCAGATACTGCGACTGGTAGGGATGCTCGCAGGTGTGCGGGCGAGAGAGAGGAAGTCAGCTATGGAGATGAAGACGCTTGAGGAGTCATGCGAACGGGCAGGGATTCCGCCGTTTGGCCAGCTGGTCGGCGAGGAGTTCAGCTTTACGAGCGAACATCCGACCAACTTGCAGGTCAATGTCGGTTACCGCTGCAACCTGGCTTGCACGCATTGCTTCCTGGACTGCGGCCCCATGCGCGATGAGTGCATGAGCCGAGAGACGATGGAGGATGTGCTGAGAGCGTTTGCCAAGCACGGGTTCAGGGTGCTTGACATCACCGGCGGCAGCCCTGAGATGAACCCGAATATCGAGTGGTTCATCGATGAGGCCGCAAAAATCGGGCACGTCATCGTGCGTTCGAACTTCGCCATCTTGGAGGACCCGAACTATGCTCACATGATCGATGTGTACGACCGCAATAACGTCGAGTTATTCGTGTCGATGAGCTGTTCGGAGGAGCCGACGGTTGACAAGGTGCGTGGCAAGGGAAGCTATAAGAAGATCTGCAGTGCATGGCGTAAGCTCAATGAGCGCGGCTATGCACGGGACCCTGAGAAGGTCATAGACGTGCTGTTCACTCCAGCAGGCGAATCGTTGGCTCCCGACCAGGCGAAGCTTGAGCCAACCTATAAGACCAACATCAAGAATATCGAGGATTGCGAGCTGACCCATCTTTACTGCTCGACAAACGTGGCCGTCGGCCGCTACGGCGATCGGCTCGAACGAGAGGGCAGGCTCGACGAATACCAGCGCAAGCTTTATGACAACTTCAATCCCGACGCGACGCGAAACCTTATGTGCGCATACCAGATGAACGTCGATTACGATGGCCGTATCTACGAATGCGACAGCTATCACGCCCTTGGCGCCGATCCTGCCATGCCTCAGACGATAGGCGAGCTTGCCGATATGGATTCGATTCCTTCGCGACGCATCAATTTCACGCCTGTCTGCCTGACGTGCGCTGCAGGCGCGGGATCGGGCTGTAGCGGCAACACGGTCTGCTAAGCCCTGCCCGCCCCTCTGAGCATAGAACATATATGCCAATAATAGTCGCTTGCTGCTTCGGTGATTGCTCGTGCATCGAGGGCCGAGTCGAAGGAGGAATCTTCGAAAAGGATGAGCTCCATTATCCCGTCGAATGCGTCGATGGGCCGGCGTCGCTCGTCATCCGCCATGCTGGGCTGTTTCCAGATGACGATTCGGACATTCTGCTCGATGTGACCCAGAGTGTGTATCGGGGCGACTCTCATCTGGTCCATCTGGCCATGAGCGACCAGGTTCTGTCGCTGAAGTGGCCGGATGCAATCGATGCCGGGCAGAAGGTGCCGGTCGGCATCGACCGCACGAAGGTATTTTCCAGCTTCGTCAGGCCCTCGGGCAGGAACACCTCCGTAAGCGCCGTGCAACCCTGGAAGGCGCGCGGGCCGAGCTCCGCGAGCGACTCGGGAAAGTCGACGTAGGCAAGCGCCGCGCAATCCGCGAAGCAGCCCGCCTTCACATGGTTCACCTTCTCGGGCATCGCGATGCCCTGAAGCGACGTGCAACCGCAAAACGCCTCTTGGCCAAGCGTTCCCACCTCGCTTCCGATCGTGACATGCTCGAGCGATGCGCAGTTCTTGAACGCGCGGTCGCCGATGCGCCAGAGCGTCGAGGGCATGCTGACCTCGGAAAGCGTCGTGCACGATTCGAGGCAGCCCGCATCGAGGCCGCGCACGCCCGCGGGGATGACGACCGATTCCAGCATGGTGTTGGCCGCGAACGCGCGCGCCCCCACGGTCGTGATGCCGTCGGGTATGCGCACATGTGCATCCGAGCCCTTGTACCTGCCCAATATGATGAGGTAATCGTCTAGCGCTTCGTCCATATGCCGCCCTTCGCCGGTGTTCGACCAGGCTTAAGTTTAGCCTTCCGCAATTTTGAGCGCCATGTACTCGGGCGTAAGGTCCACCGTGGAGCCATCGCCCAGCACGAGCTTGCGGAAGCCCGCTTGGTAGAACATCTCGCGCACGGCAGGCACGTCGAGGCCGCGGCCGGCGGAGGTGTCTTCCGAGGTATCGCGCGGATTGAAGCCGGTTTCGGCCGTTACGCAGCAGCCGCCCGACATGAGGCTGACCATGTTCGCCTCGTGAAACCCGATCCACGGGTAGCGCTTCTCGTCGGCGAACACAAACGACAGCACGCCGTTCAGCAGGCCCAAGCGCATGTTGGTAATCTCGTTTCCCAACCCCTCGAAGCGGGTGCAGGGCACGCTCGTGCGCTTCATGACGCCGCAGCCGTCGTAGCAGTCCATCTCGCGATGGCGCGCTTTCATCTCGAACATGCGCGTGGCGATGGCCTCGGCTGGCGTGTCTGCGCCAATGGGCTCGCAGCAGTCTTCCATGCGCAGGCCCGCTTCGAAAGCGGCGCGGATGGTTGCCTCGCGCCGTTCGGGCGAGATGTTGGTGAGCTCGCCCTCGCCGATGCGCTTCACATGGTAGGCACCATCGAGCCCCGCTTCCTTCAGCTTCCGGAAGTACGGCAAATCGGTATCGCCGATGTTCGAGACGAGAAGCGTGGAGTCGGGGATAACCGCGCGGACGGCGCGGACGCATTCGAGATAATGATCTTCGTCGTAGCTGTTCATGGTCATGAGGTACAACCCGAACAGGTCGCCGCCCTTCGTGAACTCTTTCGCGCGGCGCACCACCTCGTCGACGGGCATGGTCACATGCTCGGTGAAGCACGTCGTCGACTTCGCAAACGAGCAGAACTGGCAGTCGGCCTCGCAGGGGTACACGTCGATGCCGATCTGGCCCCAAATGGCGCCGGCGTTGCCGTGCCTGGCGCGCGAAAGGCCGTTTGCGGCTCCGCGCACGGCCGTGGCCTCGGGCGATGCCTCGTCAAGCCCGATGAGGAACACGGCCTCCTCGTAATCGATCGCCGCGTCTTCTTGCACTTTAGCGATGATGCCTTCGACCTTTGGATCCATGCTTAGCCCCTTCGCAATAAGACTGTAACCAATAATTGATTATAGCTTCTATAAGTGGCGATGGAAAACAGGGCAACGGAAGCGCGTAGACAATTTACCTTCTGCTGAACATAAGCCGCTATTCGGGCGATCGAGCTTTGGTATCATATGTTTAAGTCTTATATAAGGCGTACACCAATATCCTGTTCGTTTCGACATTTCAGCGTGTTCCCCAGAGAAGGCGGGAAAGGATCATCGTGGATACCTCAACATTTGAAAGGGCGTGCCGGCATGGCGGGCCCCTGACCCGGTTGCGCGGGCAGCGCAGGTGAATAGCCATGCCCGAAGGTTTCAGCCTAACGGTAAGCGCCTACGATGGCGACGCGTCCGAAGTTGCAGTGCCTCACGAGGCAACTGCCATCGGCGAGGCTGCGTTTGCCGGAAACCGCACGATTAAAGCCGTGTCGTTTCCGCCGGCGCTGACAGACGTGGGCGCGAGGGCGTTCGAAGGATGCCCTAAGCTGACGGCAGTCGCATTGCCAGCTGCCACGGTCAGGATAGGCGCGAGGGCGTTCGCCAGATGCACGAACCTTGCATGCGTCGAAGCAACGGGGGCCACCTCGTTGGGCGAAGGCGCATTCGAGCGCTGCATGAAGCTCGCGTCGGTCGTTTTGAGCCCGCAGCTCGACGAGCTGCGGGCGAACCTGTTCAGCAGTTGCCATTCGCTCAAGCACGCGGCGTTGCCCTCCGGCCTGTCGCGCATCGGCAACGGCGCGTTTCGCAATTGCAAGTCGCTTGCGAGCATCGAATTCTCCGATGGCATCGTCAGCATAGGCGACAGCGCGTTCGCATCGTGCTCTCAGCTTGCATCCGTGAAACTCCCCCACAGCTTGGCTTCGCTCGGCATGGCGGCGTTCCAAACGTGCATCGCACTGGAATCGGCGCGCTTGTCCCCATCGCTTCTTGCAATACCCCCGAGCTGCTTCGAGGGATGCAAGAAGCTGAAAACCGTCGAAATCCCCGATGGCATCCGCGTAATCGAAACCCGCGCCTTCGCCAACTGCAAGAACCTGGAGGAAATCGCCTTGCCCGCCTCGATTCGGGAAGTGGCGCCCCTCGCCTTCGATCGATGCGACAACCTGCGCCGAATCGTCGTCGGCAACCCCGATGCCATCGTCCACGACTCCACGTTCGCCCACATCGCCCGTGACATCGACATCATCTTGCCAGACGACCTGGCATAACGCGCCATATAACCCATTGACCCCGCAGCCGAATTGCCTGCGGGGTCAACGGGAAGGGAGCCGTGCGTCGCCACGCGAGTTCGCGGCGACGCACGAGAGGAAAGAGCCAACCGGGGCCCGGCCCATCTGCCTGCGCAACATGCGCGACGCAGAAGGCGCCGGGGATTCGCTAATCGTTGAACTTGTCGTGGTCGTTGCGCTTCAACAGCGCATAATGGCGGCTCGTGTAATCGGGAACCATGAACGACTCGACGAGGAACACCTCGATCTTGCAGCCGTGCTTTTCTGCGAGCTCGTCGACGAGGGGCATCATCGTGCGCAGCATCACCTGGGAATCGCCCGAATGCCTCACCTGCATGGCCACCCTCAGGGATTCGCGAGGCTCTTTCAGCGTGAAGGGCCGTTCGACCTCGCCGCTGTCGCGCGAAACGCGCATGAGCCCAGCGTCTTTCACCGTTTTCGAGGGATATTCCGCCAGCAACGTGGCGTAGGCCATCTGCCCGCCTGCCGCCTCCGCAGCCTTGCGCATGCCCTCGATCGCCTCTTGGCCGAAACGTTCGAAATCGATCGGCTCGCCATCGCGCGATATCAGGCAAATGCGCTGGCTGTAGGTCGCGAACAGCGCCTCGGCCGCATCGTAGAGCTTTTTATCGAGCCCCTTCGAGATGAAATGGAAGCCCGCCTCGTTGCCCAAGATGAGGTCGACCACCTTGCCGATGAACGCTTCGTCGAGCACCGTGCCGGCCAAGACGGGCTTGCCGGGATACTCCTGCTCGACATAGCCCACGCAACGGCCCACCTGGTCATCGGCGAGCAGATCTGCCTTGTTCACGACGAGGATGTCGCCGCTTTCCAAATGCTTGGCATGCAGGTAGTTGATTGGAATCGGAACGCCGTCGGATGAAGATTGCGCCTCGTCGGCAATGGCGAGCACCTGGTGTCCCGTGAGAATCGAGGTGAGCGGCGCCAAGTCGAACTCGCCCTTGCATTTCTTGCGCAGGGGCGCATACACATGGTCGGGCGAGCAAGCGCATACCGAGGGCATCTCGGCAATGACGATGTCGACGCCTTCCTGGTCGCGCAAGCGCCGCAGTTCCGCCACGAGGTTGTCGCTCTGGGACCCAATGCAGCCCCCCAACATGGTGACGTAGCGCACTCCCCGCTCGCCCAGTATGCGGCCCGCGATGGAATCGAGGCCCTCCTCGTTCACCATCACGACCGCCTTTAGGCCGCGCTTGCCCAGTTCGCGGGCAATTTCGGCGGAAGCGGTCGTGCGGCCCGATGCGGCAGGACCGTTCACGACGCAGAATTTCAGCTTTCCCACAACGAAAACCTCTCTTTCAGGGCACGCTGGCTTCACAAGGCGGGCTTAAGCGCCCATCTTGTCTTCCTGGACCGCATCCGCCCCGGGAAACACGAAATACGACCCTTCTGAAAGGCTCAGATCGACGCATGTACCGACTTCGATGGGATCTTTCGTGGTCAGGGTCAGCGTCCTGCCCTCGGATTCCAGGATGATCTGGTACCACTCGCCGCCGAACAGGCAGCTCTTGACGACGATGTCGGAGCCCGGTTCCGCAACGAGGTGAATACCCTCGTAACGTAGGACCGCCGTTGCCGGCCCGTCGGCGCAATCGGCTGGGAACCGTATCGACCCGTGCGAAAACATGCCATCCGAAACCTCTCCCACGATGTCCATGGCGTTTCCGAAGCACAGCGCGACATCGGCGGTTGCCGGGTCGTCATACAGTTCGGTGGGAGTGGCGTATTGCACGACCTTGCCGTTCGTCATGTAGATGATGTGGTCGGACATGGTCAGCGCCTCGGTGGCGTCATGCGTGATCATGGCGGTGGTCATGCCCAGCTTGTTGTGCAGCTCGCGCACGATGGCGCGCATGCCGTCGCGCAGGTTCTCATCCAGGCCGCTGAACGGCTCGTCCAGAAGCAGCACGCGCGGCTTGGCGGCTACAGCGCGAGCCAGGGCGACGCGTTGCTGCTGGCCGCCGGATATCTCGTCGACGCGGCGCTTGGCAAATCCCTTCAGCTGCACGAGTTCCAAGTAATAATCGACTTGCTCGATGCGCTCGGCTTTCTTGATTTTCTGCATCTTCATGGCAAAGGCCACGTTTTCGCCAACTGTCATGTTGGGAAACAGGCGCATGTCCTGGAACGCCACCGACACCTTGCGCTTGTTGGCGGCAACGTCGTCGACCACGTTGCCGTCGATGAGAACATTGCCGCGCGTTTGCCCCAGAATGCCGGCGATGATCTTGATAGTCGTCGACTTGCCAGCGCCCGATGCGCCCAGCAACGACACGAACTCGCCGTCCTCGATCTTGAACGACACGTCATCGAGGATCGTCTTGTCCTTGACCTCGAAGTAAACGTTTTTCAATTCGATGCTCATACCAACTCACTATCTCAATACCAAACGGAACGACGCTCACGCGACTACACTAGCTGAACAATTCAACTTGCTCCTTGATTCCGAGCTTCTTCATGATGAGGTTGAAGACGAAGAACACCAAAAGGGAGATGCCGACGAAGACCGTGGCATAAGCGCAGGCAATCGAGCGCTCCGATGCGGCAAGCGTGGGAAACATGGTGACAGCGAGGGTCTTCACCATGCCGGTCCCCACCAGGTACACAACGAAATATGACATGAACGCCAAGATGTAGGAGAGCGAAAGCGCCGAGAGAATGCCCGGCATGAGGGAGGGAATTATGGCGTAACGCAGGCGCTGCCACCAATTCGCACCAAGGACGATAGCCTGCTCCTCCATCTTCTTTCCCGCCGCCACGGTGACATCCATCATGATAGATGTCGCGTAAGGCAACACCGTGATAGAAACAGCTAGGATCACGCCGGGAACCGTGCCAGACAACCCCCATTGGGCGAACAGGGATTGTACCCCCATGGCGAACGCCGCCGAGGGAATAATGAAAGGCATGATGACCGCGAAGCGCCACACCATATTTCCCGGAAACTTGAAATGGACCAGGGCGCGTGCCGTGAGAGACGCAACGAAAACGCAAAGCGCGGACACGCAGAGCGCTATTGCGATGCTCAGGAACACTATCTGTCCGAAATTCCCTGAGTTGTCCATCGCTGATGTCATCGCCCGAAGTGAGAATGCCGGGGGGAACAAATCCGGCCAGCGCCACGAGTCGACAAACGCCCACACCACCATGGTAACAAGGGGAATGAAAATACATACAAGCCAGATAACGAGGAACACTATAGCCGCGCGGCGATATCCCTTTTGGTTAGGCATCTCGCAGCTCCTTCCGCTCCCGGTTCATCAGGATGAAGTAAATGATTGCTATTACCAGCGTTATGGCTATCATGATCGCAATGATGGTCATGGCATAACAGCGGTTTGCGATATCGTTATTCTGGAACTCGAAAAACGCGAGCAACGCCACCGTCGACTGCCGCGACGGTGCGAGCAGGAACGGTATCTCATACGATCCGAAGGCGAATGCAAAAACCACAAGTGCCGCGCGCATGATGGCCGTCTTGCACAGGGGCAACGTGATGGTAAAGAACGTCCTGAGCGGGCTTGCGCCCAACACTATCGCCGCTTCTGAATACCTCTTGCCAATGTTCATCATGATTGCCAACGTGCACAACGCTATATAGGGTATTTCCTTGAACATGAACACGAGGACGATACCCCAGCCACTTTGAGCGCCTATCACCGAGGGAAACGAATTCGCGTTCTCGATTATCCCCAACGCGTAAAGTACACGCGCAATCATGCCGCTTGACCCGAACATAACGATAACTAGCACTACAACGACTATATGGGCCACTGAAAGCGGTAGATTGATGGCGAACAGTTTCATGTTATTCCCCGCTTGAAGTCGTGTAAGCGCAGCTGATAGCGCAATAGCCCCAATAACAGGGAATAACGTGCAGATTATCGCAAGGTAGAAGCTATAACCCACAGCATTCAAAATGCGTTCATCTTGAAACGCCCGTGCAAAATAATCGAGCGTCGGCTCCGTCATGCCCAAAAACGGTGCTATTCCAAAACTCTGGGCTATACCGTTGACAAGCCCGAACAAGAAGAACAACAGGAGAACCGTTGCTGGAAGAAGCAGGAGATATGGCGTTATTTTCTTTCTAAGTTTTGGACTCATAGAATACCCTCGTCGCTCATCGAGCAATGTTTTACGCGTCTGAAACAGCCCGGCTATTCACCGAGCTGTTCCAAACGCGCATTTACAAGCAGGCGTCATTCCAATTACTTGCCGTAAACCTCTTCGTGCCAAAGATCTTCGATCGTATCGTTATTCTGACCATTGGCCTGCGGAACGATGTACGGGTTCATCTCATCGGGAGGAATCAGACCGGCATCCCAGTCGATCGCGTCGTACATTTTCTGCGCCTCTGGCGTCATAAGCTCATACGGCGAGAACGGATAATATCCAACCTTTTCAAACTGGGTCATCTGAATGTAGGGCTCCATGATCTCATTGCAGGCCACAAGCGCTGCAGCCTTATGAGCGGCATTCGCAGGAATCGTCAAATACCAGAAGTCGCTAATGACCGCATCTTTCACGAAGAACGGCTTCACCGTACTGGGGATGGTTCCCGCATCAATGTATGATTTGGGCATCGTCGAGCTGAATTCCAAATCGAGCTCACCATCACCCATGAGCTGAATGACCTCCGAGCCATTTGCAGGATGCGTCGCGCCGTTATTCCACAGATACGGATTGATATCGCGCAGCCATTGCAAAGCGGGCTCAATCAATTCCTTCAGCTCATCGTGCGGAATGGCCTCCTTGTTGATGCGGTTCCAAGTCTCCTTGCCGCAGAGGCCTGCGATGACCGTGCCCATGAAATACGTGCCGTTGGAGTTTCCGGGCTCGGCATACGTGAATCGGCCAGGATGGGCAATAATGAGCTCTTTCAGCTCGGCCAGCGTCGTTGGGAAGTCTGATTCGGGAATGTTGGCGGTATCTGCCCAGAAGACATCGTAAGTCGCTTGGAATGGAGACTCCATACCTTCGATAGCGACGCCACAGTCGACAGTAAGATTGGGATTATCGGGGTCGCAATACTTCAGATTAGGCAGGTAGTCGAGATACGAGCCGTACAGATAGCCGTGGTCTTTCAATGAGAAGAAATTTTCGCCATTGATCCACATGAAGTCCACGGAGCCATCTTCCGTCTTTCCCGCCGCCATTTCAGACGAAACGAGATTCACAACATCAACCGTACCAGTGGCGGGAACATAATTCCACGTGATGCCATACTTCTCGATCGCCTCTTTGACCGTTGTGTTCAGCCACTCGTTCATAACCGTGCTAGAACCGCTCTGATGGTAGTTGACCGTCTGGCCCTTGGCAGCCTCGAGGACGGAATCCCAGTCGTTGGGATCGAAATCGTCCGCGCCGGCCAACGCCGATGCTGATGCCGACGCGCTCGTCGCGCCGGCCGACGCCGATGCTGATGCCGACGCGCTCGCCGCGCTACCTGAACCCGATGAACCGCAACCGGCAAGACCGAAAGCCCCTGCTGCGCCGACGCCTATAACGCCGGCAGCTTTGAGGAACTGCCTGCGATTCACGTCGCCCAACCTGAGTAGCTTCTTCTCCTCCATTTCCTTTCCTTTCCCTTGTGCATCGTCCGCGCCGGACAACACCGCTCTCATTACCTATTAAACAGGTGGGTTTTAGTGTAGACTACATTTATTAATAGAGCAAGTCTAGTATTAGTGTATTCTATTGTTGGTACTATCGCTTATTGGGCCTTATCTATTATTTATACGGTTCTGCGATGGCAGGTCCGGAAATAGCTTCCGAGAACGGTATGCTGCTAAGCGATTGGCCAAGAGAGAGGATGCGCCATGAACGCAATCGAAATGAATATTTACGAGATCATCGAGAAGGGGATGGAAGGCAACGGCCTGACCGATGACGAGATTTGCACGCTGTACGCCGTCGACCCGTTTTCGCGAGAGGCGGCGGCTTTGCGCTGGGCGGGCATGGAGCTTTCCTTGCGTGCGGCAGACGGGAAAGCCGAAGTGCATGCGCAAATCGGCCTGAACGGTAGCCCTTGCCCATGCAATTGCCAGTTTTGCTCGTTCGCAATTTGCAACGGGGTGCGCTCGGGCAAGTTGGAGATGACGAAGGAAGACGTCGTAGAATACGCCAAGATTTACGAGGAACAGGGTGCAAACCTCATCCTCATGCTAACGACGGCAACTTATAACTTCGATAAGCTGCTCGAGATGACCCAGGCGGTTCGAGAGGCCATAAGCCTGGAAATGCCCCTGCTCATCAACACCGGCGATACACCATACGAGAAGTGGGTGCAACTCAAGGAGGCAGGCGCAAACGGCGCTTATCACGTTCCGCGCATCGACGAGGGCATCGTGACGAGCATTCCCATCGAGGAACGGTTTGCCACCATCGACGCCATGAAGCGCGCAGGGATGACGCTTTCCACCTGCGTCGAGCCAGTCGGTCCCGAACATACGCCCGAGAAGCTAACCGAGTTCACGCGCATTGTCATCGGCCTTGGCGGGGTGTCAGCCGGCATTGGAAGGCGAGTCACCGTGCCGGGAACGATGCTAGAACCATATGGCGAGATCAACGAGATGATCGCCTCGATGCAAGTTGCGATTTACCGCCTGGCGACCGGTTTGGACTTGCGTCTGAACTGCTCGGCGCGCACGCCGCTGACAGCTTCAGCGGGCGCCAACCTGAACTGGGCTGAGGTGGGCACGAATCCGCGCGACCTGAAATCGAAGACCGAAGAGGGCGGTGCGGGTTACAGCATTGCCAAGGCGCGCATGATTCTGATCGAGGGCGGCTGGGAAATCGCAGAAGGGCCCTCGAAGGGATGGATGATCTGATGCGGCTCGACACCGAGCGGCTGCGGAACGCCCTTATAGACTTCGTCGCCCTGACAGACTCTGGCGGCTGCGGCCAGTACATAGTGATGTCGAACGCCATCGCGATGGCAGATGAGGACAAGCTTGTGCTGTTCGCCAGAGAATTCGGGCTACCGCTATCGCGCTTTGCAACCGAGGACGAATCCGACTGACAGGCAGACAACCCAAGAGAGGTAGGGCGGCATGGCCGAATTGGAAGAGCGAGACATCTTCATTCCAGGCTGCACCGAGGAATCGAGCGCCGTCACCGCGCAGGCTGCAGATGGCATATTTCCTTTGCGGAAAGTCGCGGCGGTAATCCTCGCCACGGATACGAGACAAACTCCCGTCGTCCTCACGCGAAGCGTTTACGACAAGGACACCTACGACGACGTCGAAGACGACCTGTTCTGCGGCCTCGATGCCGATGGCGAAGGCGAGGTGCTTCCCCGCCCCTTACAGACGCTGAACGGCACGCCGCTCGTCCGCCACGTCGTCAATATGCTGGCCGATTGCGGTGCGGCGCCCGTAATTGTCATCGCAAGAGATTTCGTCGACGAAATCGGACGCGCCATTGAAGGGGCCGACGCGCAACTGGTGCGATGGGACGAACGGCTTGCGGCAAATGCCGACTCGCTATCTGGCGGGTTCGAGCTTTCCCATCTCTCTTGCGGGCAGCTGGCCAATATCCTTGCGGCTCTTGACGGAGCGCGCGATGTCGATTCTGTCATCATCGCCTGTGCAGACCAGCCACAGGTTGAACCGCGCCATATTGCAAAACTACGCCAATCATCGCTCGACCGCCCGCAAGACCAGGCGTTCTTCGCGTGGGCGGAATGGCGCGTCGTCGCGCCGACGCTCGTGCGCATCGGATACCTGCGCCACCTCTGCTCCGAAGGGTTTCTCGATTCGATGACGGAAGGCGGGTATCGCCATACGCGGCTCCTTCCCACCCACTGCGTGTCGTTCGGAGAAGACAAGCTGGTGGCACCTCACCTGTTCCCCGAAGATCACGACGATTTCATGGCCGGGGCCACGCGCTCGGCGCTCGAGCTGGTGCGCGCCGCCCGCGCAGCAGACACGAAGGAGACAGAGCCCGAAGAGGATGCCGGGGAAGACGAGCTGCTCGATGAGGTTCGCGGCATCCTAGCCGAAATCGACCGAGCAACTGCGCACCTTAACCGCGATGAGCTCGATCGCTGGGACGCATGGGGGCATCGCGCGCGCAACGATTTCCCCATGCTGGCCTCGCCCGAGCACGATGCCAAGCTTGTGTACCTCGATGCTGCCGCCACATCTCAGCGCCCGTACAGCGTCATCCGCGCCGAGCTCGATTATGCGGCCAACTTCAACGCAAACATATACCGCGGCGTGTACGAGGCGTCTAGCCGCGCCACCGCGGGCGTCGAGCAGGCGCGCGCGAAAGTAGCCGATTTCATCGGCGCCGAAGACTGGCAGGTCGTGTTCACGTCGAACACGACGGGCGGATGCGCGCTTGTCGCCCGCTGTTGGGGTGAGTTGAACGTGGGAGCAGGAGACACAGTTCTGATATCGATCCAGGAGCATCATTCGAACATGCTGCCGTGGCGCATGCTTGCGGATCGCGTCGGCGCAAATGTCGAATACATCCGCATCACCGATGATGGTCGCATCGACATGGAGCAATATCGCGACCTTTTGAAACTGCATCCGAAAATCGTATGCGCGGCCCAGATTCCGAATGTCCTGGGTTTGGTTGCGCCCATCGCCGAGATGGTCCGCCTCGCACACGACGCCGGCGCCCGCTTCATGCTCGATGCCGCGCAATCAGCGCCGCATATGCCCATCGACGTCGGAAAGCTCGGCGTTGACTTCCTGGCCCTTTCCGGACACAAGCTCTACGGTCCCACGGGAGTGGGCGTGCTCTACATCGACGAAGACGCCGCGCGCGAAATGGAGCCGCGATACGCTGGCGGAGGAACGATTTCGCATGTGGAGCTTGATTCCGCATACCTGCGCAGCATGCCTTACTGCTACGAGTTCGGCACCCCGCCCATCGGGCAGATCATCGGCCTTGGCGCAGCCATCGACTACCTGCAGCTGCTGGGGATGGAAAACGTGCGCGAACACGATCGTGCGCTCACGCGGTACGCCATCGCTGCGCTCGACGCAGTGACGGGCACGCGCATCTGGG
Organism: Eggerthellaceae bacterium UBA3686; assembly: GCA_002371495.1. Taxonomy (GTDB): domain Bacteria; phylum Actinomycetota; class Coriobacteriia; order Coriobacteriales; family Eggerthellaceae; genus UBA9715. Next base: position 23,995 of record DFIX01000046.1, on the reverse strand, counting down.
GCGATCAGTCGGGCGACGATGCCGCCTGCGGGTTGTTCTCCATCACGAGCGACAAAGCCGCCTGCGTGCCGGTTGCGTGCGAAATGGCCGCACTCGGCATCGCCATCCGCGCTGCCACGCATTGCGCCATCCCCCTGCTCACCCATATGGGCAGCATCGGCACGAACCGCCTCAGCGTGGGCCTATACAACACGCTCGAGGACATCGACGCATTCGCCGTGGCTTTGGCGCTCGTCACTAAGCGCTTCGGCGGATACGACTGCCGCGCATAGCGTCGAAGAGCACGATCTCGGACGACGTTTCGTTGGGCGACAACAGGCACAGCGTCTCGCCGCAGTCGATCGATGCGCCCTCTCTTATCTTTGAAATAACGCTTTCGACTTCGGGGTCCATTTCTTTCCTCTCCCTAGTCAGATGCATGACTATTCCTAATGTTGGATATACCGACCTCCTTGATCATGTATCGAAACATAAAAAGGTCTTGTCTTATATTAGATTATGTCTTATACTGAAGGAGGTCTGAAGCACGGCGAGCTCGTCCCCCTCCTCATAGCGGGCTCGCCCCTTTCAAGCGGGGGCCGTCATCCTCTCTCAAATACGGCGGCCCCGCTCTCTTATCTGTCCCCACGCACAAGGCGCCTGCACTTACCCCCCTGTGTTTCAATTTCAAGTTTACCCCTGAGACCCTTCCTGGCCCAAATTGCCAGCCTTCTGATAAGGGTCAAAAACACGACCAAATCACTTATATCATCTACTTTGAGGATGGTCTCGCGGGGGAATTCGGGGGGATTTTCTCGCTACTTCACGTGAAACACGGTATTGCACGGCACACGCGGGGGAATCGGAACCCCAACCCGCGTCGCTGCAGCGGAGTTGATCCTGGGCGGAATATAGGCGCATTCCCCCAGCCCGGTTCTCGACGGGAACGGCTCTGGAGAAGCGGCACGTGCTGTCATCTCTACAACCCGACGAGGCCGTTTGCCTTCAGGTATTCCACGAACGCGTCGTAGGTCGACTAGATGCCGAGGTGCGACGTCAGCACGTCATCCGCTTCACCGTCGTCGGCCAGGTCGAATTCGACGGTCAGGGCCACCGACAAAACAGCCGTCCCGTTGCCCTGACGGGATTGCCCCATCTTCATAATTGCTGTAAAATACGCATGTGAATATGCAGCAGAAGGAGGTGCGTCATGCCCAACATCAAGCCGATTTCCGACCTCCGCTCCTACACGGCGGTGCTCGACGAGGTGGCGCAGGGGTCCCCGGTGTTCCTCACGAAGAACGGCCGTGGTCGCTACGTCATCCAGGACATCGCGGACTACGAGCGCCATGAGGCCGAGCGGACCCTTCTCACCCAGCTCGACTACGGTAGGCGTGTTGCTGACGAGCGCGGGATTCTTACGACCGAGCAAGTTCAAGGCATTTTTGCCGAGCGATTTGCGCAGGAGGCCTAGATGGAGCTCGCATGGTCGCCCGCGGCGGTGGACGACCTCAACGCCGCCGCCGACTACATCGAGTCCGAGCTCGCAAGCCCCATGGCGGCGAGGCGCCTGGTCGATTCCGTGATCGAGAAGGCGCAGTTGTTCGCCGACGTCCCGGGAGCCGGGACGGTGCTGCGTACGCTTAACGGTATCGACACGGGGTACCGGTACATGGCCTGCGGGAACTGGATGGTCTTTCTTGAGTGCAGCAACGGGCGGGCGCTCGTTGTCAGGGTGCTCTATGCGAAGAGCGACTATATGAGAACGCTCTTCGGGGAAATCGACAGCGAGCGTTAGAGCACAGTGATGCCAGGCTGCGCGACATAGGCTCATAACCCGGAGGTCGTAGGTTCAAAGCCTGTTCCTGGGCAAGCTGAAGCTTGCCTGTTCTCACTGAAAACGAGCCGCCGGCTCGTTTTCCGGGCGCTCGAACCCCCTTGACTAAAATTTCAAAGCCCTGACCTGCGGAAACAAGTCGTGTCTTTCCCTTCGAGGGGGGAATGATTTTGCCCGTTTTGGGCCTTCGCGGGGGAATTCGGGGGGAATGTTCTCGGGATGTCGCGGGGGAAACGGCGTTTCGCGCTTCAAGCGAAGCGGGACGGAATCCCAACCCGCGTCGCTGCAGCAAGGAGATGTCCACTCCTATTAAACGTCAACACTCCCTGCACGCATCAGCCTGGAGCCGGCTTCAAGACGGCGCTTGGGGGCGACAATCGCCGGTATCCGCGCGCGGCTTTACCGGACGTGCTTCGAGAGCATGAGGGGCTTCGTTACCAGCAAGGCGAAACAAATGATTCCAGCATACGGCTGCCGAGTTGCGATGAAGACCGCGATGCAGATTATCGACAGCTCCTTGAGCGAGCCGATGCTCGGGTAGCCCCTGCCGGACTCCCACTTGGACACGGCGGTCCTCGACACGAAGACGGCCTCGGCGAGCTCCTCCTGCGTGAGAGATCTCGCCTTTCTCAAGTCCTGCAGCTTCCCGTTGAACTCCATGGTCAATCTTCCATTCTTGATGCTCGCCTCGCATCGTATGTTTCGACGGCGCCGCGGTACAGCATGTACAAAGCGCCTGCGAGTAGGACCGATCCGACGATGTCCGTCGCCCAGTGCACGCCCGAGACCTGCCTGCCCGCGACCATGAAAGCAGAGAACACGATGACGAATATAGCCGTGGCTCTCCTGGGGGATGCGCTGTCGGACCTCCCGCCGACCTGGAGCTTCAACGTCGGCATAACGCTCAGCACCAGTAGTGTCGCTTATGAGCTGGAGTTTTCCAGTCGAGCCTGCGGGCCAGGCGTATGTGAGTCCAGCCCGCAGTTCTCCTATTGTTCGGATGCCAGCGCTATCGCCGCCTCAACCTCACGGCGATGGTGTTCAGATGGTCGAGCGCACCGGCCTCGACGGCCGCGCGGTCGCCCGCAGCGTACTCGTTGTCGCACTCGAGCCAGTCGGCCCACGCCTCGTGCGTGCAGGCCATCTCGCGCATGTCGAGGATGTCCACACCGTCGGTCTGGGCAATGTTCGTCCGCCACCAGTCCATGTCGTGCATGTAGTCCAGCTGCTCGGGCGTCCAGGACGCGAGCAGGCATGCGGGCAGGTTGTCATGGCAGTCGCGTACCATGCCGGGGATGGCGAGCAGCAGCTCGCCGCCGCGCTTGACGAGCGGCAGCAGGTGCTCGCCCAGGTATTCGGGGTCGCGGCCGAAGTAGTTGTACGAGTCGACGCTCACCACGGCGTCGAAGAACGCCGTCGCGAAGGGCAGCGCGGTGGCGTCCGCCTTGAGCGGCACGACCTGGCGGTTCGTAAGCCCCAGCCCTTCGAAGAAGCGCATGTTGTCGGACGGGTCGCTCCAGAGGTCGGCGGCGTAGACGACGTAGCCGCACTCGCGCGCCATGAGGGCGCTCGTGAGCCCTGCGCCGCTGCCGAGGTCGAGCACGACGGAGCTGGCCGGGATGTCGCCGTACGCGAGCAGCTCCTCGCAGAGCTTGAGCGGGTTGGGCCCCATGCTGCGCTCGCGCATGACGGATGTCGGGAAGGAATTTGCCTTCGGGAAATTCATGGTGGTGTCCTGTTCTGAGAGAATCCAATGCAATACCGGGATTCGGAACGCATCGAACCAGGGGCAACTTGTGCCCTTCCAGAATGCTGAGTTCTAGCGTTCCTTACAGAACAATGACCAAAAAGACATCCCCTTGGATGGTCCTTCGCGCGGAGCCCCATGCCCCGTGCGCTAGGTTGCACATTACCACGTTTGCCCCCAAATTAGCAGTCTTGAATTGCACGGGCTTTCGCGGTATTAGGCATTGTCCGCGATTTCCGAAGGGGTGATGCATATGGACGAGACGATGGCGTTTCTCATGCCCAGGGGAGGAGGCGGCACGATGCTGGCCGCGGTCAACGAGCTCGAGCGCGCTTGCCCGGACTACAAGGGCCTGCACGTGGACCTCTGTGACTTGCTTCTCCCGCACGAGGAGGAGCTTGTGCGCGCTGCTTCCCAAGTGGTGCGATCGTGAGGCATGCCGCTCAATGGCCCCTGTGCTTCCGCTTGCGTTTCTCCTGGCGCTGCTCGAAGCGCTCCTGCTTCTCTTGCTCACGCCGCTCACGAGCGTCGACCTTTCGCAGTTGAGCGAGCGCCTCGCGCTCTTCGGAAAGCGCCTGCTGCGCCTTGGTGGAAGGGCCGTGCTGTTTCAGCTCCCGCGCGACCTCGCGTTGGCGCCGCTTGGGATTGTCCGCTGCCTTCGACGGTGCGCCGCTCGCCACAAGCCCGGAAAAGCGCAGCCGATTCCATTGTCTGCAAACGAGCTCTTGGATTTCTTCTGCCGACGGCTCGGCGCCGAATACTACCCTGCAAACGCTGAGCTTCCCATTTTCGATGCGCTCGAACGTTCCCACCCAAAACTGGCCGTCGTGATACACGGTCAGGGTGGAGGATACCCCGATCTTCCGCATGGCGATTCCTCCTTTATGTAGATGCCACGCGGAGAAGGGACAACCAAGGAGGCAGGTTACTGACGCCCGTAGGCGCACCCCGACTACCCGACGGGGTCGTGTTTTCATCTCCGATAATGGAATGGTATCACGGTGGGCAAAGATGCTCAACATGCCGAACTCAGGTCATCGATTCGACGTAAGGCAGAGTACAGCATGCTGAGCCGGTAGCCATTCCGCTATGCGCCGCCCGTGGCGACTTCTACTTCACGGTCAGCTGTGAGAGCTTCGAGAACTCGCCGATCTTGAGCATGTCCGTTCCATCCCTTCGTGTCGCGACGAGGCGATCATCGCCCATCCCCCGAGGGGAGAGTCAACACTGCTTTTGAAATTATCATCGACGAGTTCTGGTCATCGGCGGTTCGTGGAATGGTCGTCGGCGAAGTGCGGTGCGATGCGCGATGGCGGACGATGCTCTACGCGGGCGATTCGGCCCTTCCCATTCTTATGTAATGCCCCTCCTGGACTGCGGCGAACGTCGCTACGGCACACGCGATGACGGCGGGCGCGGTGATGCCGAAAAGTGGGATGGCAAAGGGGACGAGGAAGACCGTGAGCCCTGCGACCTTGTTGGCTTTGATGTGCGGCATGACGAGGCGCTTCTCGACAACGAGGCCGCTGATTGCGTTCGCCGCCTTAACAAGGGCGATCGCCGCCACCCATGCCCACAGCCACGTGGGCACGTCGATTGCGGGCAGAATCTTCGCCAGGCAAACGACGACCAACACGAGATCCGCGATGCTGTCGAGCCTTGCACCTAACTCGCTTTCCGTTCCCGTCCTTCTCGCCACGTAGCCGTCGAGCATGTCCGTCACGCCGGCCAGGGCGTAGACGGCCAAGAAGGCGGGCGAGAGCGCGGGCGGCGCCAGCAGCGCGACGCTGAGGACGATTCGGCTGAATGTGAGTGCGTTTGCCAAGGTGCTTCTCTCAGTACAGTTGCCTGACGCTCTTCGACAGGGCAATGCCGGCACCGAGCGCCAGCATGAACGCGCCGTCTATCGTGAAGAACATTGGCGTGCCCGTGACCTCCGCGATGGCGCCGCCCAGCGCCGTGCCGATGGGGATGGCCAGCCCGTTCATGGCGGTGAACAGGCCCATGACGCGGCCGAGCTTGTCATCGGGGATGCCCTTTTGCAGAAGCGTCATCAGCGGCGCGTTGAACCAGGCGCAGGCGATGGCGAGCACGCCGACGCATGCCACGAACAGCCAGTCGCGGGGCAGCTCGTGTCCGCCGGCCGTCAGGTCGTTGTCTTTCTCGGGCGCTTGGTGCGCCCCCTTGCTTTCTCCGGCGGTTTCCCCGTTTGCGATAGCGTTCTCCATCTGCTTGCCTCCCTGTTATCCAGTTGTGGTTTAGGAGCGTCTTTGCGCTTGCTGATGTGTTTCGAAAACTTTGGTTGACAACGGCTCCAGTTAAACATAACATATGTTGCGCAACGCACGTTACCATACGTTGGGAAGTTACGCAAGCACGGAAAGGACGGCGAAATGCCCCCACGCGTCAAGTTCACGAAGGAAGAGATCGTCGAAGCCGCCCTGCGCGTGACGCGCGAGGGCGGTATCGATTCGCTGACGGCCCGTTCGCTTGCATCCGAGCTCGGTGCGTCGACGCGGCCGATGTTTACGTACTTCGAGACGGTGGACGAGCTCAAGCACGAGGTCCACGAGGCGGCCAAGGGCATCTACAAGACCTACATCGTGCGTGGGCTGGCCGAACCCGTGCCATTCCTCGGCGTCGGGCAGAACACTATCCGCTTCGCGCGGGAAGAGCCGGAGCTCTTCAGGCTGCTGTTCCTGCAAAAGCCCGACGGCGCGGACGGCGGGGCGGCGGAGGCCCTCGCGTTCTCGCAGGATCTCGTGCGCGACTCGATTATGGGCATCTACAAGATGGACGCCTACGAGGCGGACTGCTATTACCGCAACCTGTGGCTTATCGCCTTCAGTTTCTGCGCGATGATCGCGGCCGGAGAGTGCCCGTACACCGACGAGCAGATGAGCGCCATGTTCACCGAGGTGAGCCTTGCCGTCTGCAAGGCGTACAAGGACATCCCCGGCCTGCCGCGAGGCGACTACGACCGCGACGCGATCTTCCGAGAGCTCACCAAATAAGGCCTCGGGCGACTCATAACAACATCCATATACAACGGAAGAAGGATTCGATGAAGAATCGCCGGGTTTTCGCGTTCTCAATGGCCGTTCTTTGGGGCATCGTCTTCACCAATGCGCTGAACGACGTGACCATTGGCATCTGCATGGGCCTGCTCATGGGGATGGCGTTCGGCCTGTTCGATCACTCGAATGACGCAGAAAACGATAAGGGGGCTTAGATGAAGGCATCCGCCAGACAGAAGGGTAAGCGCGCCCGTTTGGGAATCGCATTGCTTTTTGTCGCAGCAACCGCAGTTGTTGCGCTCGCGTTCTCGCATTATGGAGGGTTCGGTACGGGGCCTTCTGCCGATGCCGCCGAGTTTGCTAAGTACGCGCAGCCGGTTTCAGAGATTACGGTTCCTGAGAACGCACGCATCATCGCGCTCGGCGAGGCGACGCACGGCAATTCCGAGTTCCAGCAGCTCAAGCTTGATGTCTTCAAAGTGCTCGTAGAGAAATACGACGTACGCGCTTTTGCGCTGGAAGGCGATTTCGGTGGATGCGAGGTGGTGAACCGATACATCCACGGCGAGTCGGATATCTCCCAAGGAGCAGTCGCATCGATCGGCTATGACGAAGCGACAGCCGCAATCGGCTTCACCATCTACCGCACCGACGAGATGGCAGATCTCGTCGCGTGGATGCGCGCGTACAACGAAACCGCAGCACCCGACGAAGACCTGCGCTTCTACGGTTTCGACATGCAGCGGGGCGCATACAACCTGGCCTACCTGATCGAGGCGTGCCAGAACCACGGCGTGGACACGGCGAGCCTCCACCTTCTCGCTAACGGCGAAGACTGGTCGGATGCGTACGCTTGGGACGAAAGAATTGCAATCATTTCTGCCATCAGACAGGAGCTTGCCGATGCCGGCGCTTCCGCACACGAGCTCCACTTCGCCGACGTACTGCTGCAGCATTGCACGTACTACCAGGCCATGGAGTCCGAATCGAGCGGCGACTCCAGCTTGCGCAGGGATGCGATGATGGCGGACAACATCCACTGGATTTCCGAGCAGGAACAGATGCTCGGCCACAGCATGGTCTTCGTCTCCGCCCACGACGGGCACGTGGCGAAGACGAGCTACGAATCAACGGGCAATCTCCTTTCACGTGACTTCGGGGAAGGCTACTACGCCATCGGCACGGACTTCTACCACACGACGTGCAACATGCCCTTCATGAACAGCCGTTTCGATTTCGGCTTCTATTCCCATGACCCGCTGGCGAAGGCCGCGAAGACCGCAGGATTCGACGTCTGCTGGTTGGACTTCTCGAAGGTCCCTGCAGATTCGGAGCTAGGAAAGGTCTGTTCGTCCTACATGTACATGGGCAGCCTGGGCGAGGGCTACTCGCCGCTCATGCTCGTGCTGCCGATGACATATCGGGTGTACCAATGTCCCTCGATCTGGTACGACGGTCTGATCCTGGTCTCAGAGGCAACTCCCATTAGCCCAAAGCCGGCTTGGTAACCACTACGGAAAGGCAACTAACATACTGAGATTCTGGCTGGTAGGACGCGGCCGCACACGATTCGAAGCCCTCAAAATGGAAAGGGGTCAGTTATGGTAAGCACACGAGCGCTCGTCGTAATCGACATTCAAAACGATATAACGAAGCACTATCGGGATATCATCGATAACCTCAATGCCGCTATCGATTGGGCGACGGAGCAGGGGCTGGAGGTCGTCTACATCAAGCACAACAATCCCTCTCCAGGCTCCCGCACGTTCAAGCCTGGCTCGAAGGGAGCAGAGCTTGTCCCGGAACTGAAGGTCGTGACTGACAACGTTTTCGTCAAGACGAAGGCCAGCGCTTTGACCAGTGAGGCGTTCGTCGACTATATCCAGGAAAGCGGCATCACCGAGTTCTATATCGTCGGGGCTGATGCAACCGCCTGCGTGAAGTCCACCTGCTACAACATGACGAAAGCCGGCTATGCGGTGCACGTCCTGTCCGACTGCGTCACGAGCTATGACCTGCGGAAAATCGACGAGATGCTTGCTTACTACGCCGGCAAGGGCTGCGAGGTGGCAACTCTTCAAGAGCTCCTCGAGAATGATCAGGCTATCGCATGCGTGAAGGACCGTGTCCTACCCGCCCAGCTCGAGCTCTACCAATCCTGCGATGGCGATCTGGACAGGGTTTACGGCGAGGCAATGAACGGAAGCGGATACTTCGGGAGAGTCATCGAGCCCGGCCGTGTCTACGAACTTGGCTACGAAAGATGCACTTGCCCGAAAGTACTGTTCGGCCAGATTACTGATCCGGATCAATGCAATTGCTCTAGACAGAGTATCTTGTATATCCTCGGCCGTTTGGAGCCGAACAGTAGTTTTGAGGTGGAGATCTCAGAAACTGTATTACGTGGAGCGGATTATTGTCGGTTCCGAATCACAAAAGAAAGCAATCATCCTCAAGTTCTATAAATTCGGAATTCCTATTGCTATACATTCGGGTTTTCATCGGTGTAATATTCGGATTTCCCATCGTATGTGCGAAATGAACAGCCTCTTCTTAACCGACATGTGGCCGGTGCCGCGGATTTGCGGATTTGCGCACACGATGGTGATTTTGACGCAGACCCGAAGCTTGACAAGTGCAAACGAGTGCAATGAAAAGAAATTACGGTCCAATCTACTCGGGTTGAAAGATGCGCGAATCGGAACTATTCGAGGTTGGAAAAATACACTAACATGGGCGCCGTCCATTCCGTCCAAGGGGACATCATCCGCCTGTACAGGGAGGATATCTCCCAATACGCGCCAGACGAGCACAAGCTCGTGATACGGGAGATATTCGATCAGATTCACTCCCAGCTCGACTCGCAGAGCAAGCGGTTCACGTTTGCGAGTATCGCCCCCAGGGGCACCTACGAGCGCTACGAGAACCAGGTGCTCTGGCTCGTCGATGCCGGGGTCGCGCTTCCGGCCATCAGCGTGACGGAGCCGAGGCACCCGCTGAAGCTCTCCGAGAAGCGCAGCTATTTCAAGCTGTTCATGGACGATGTCGGCCTCTTGTGCCGGGCATGCGGCATGGACGTGGTCAAGGGGATCCTCAGCGACAGGCTCGGGGTAAATTACGGGTCCGTATACGAGAACGCCGTCGCGCAGGAACTCAAAGCCCACGGGCACGACCTGCATTACTTCCGGAACAAGAAGCTCGGGGAGGTCGACTTCGTGTGCGAGAGGGGTGGCGTCACCGTCTTGCCCATCGAGGTGAAATCGGGGAAGGACTACAAGCGTCACAGCGCCTTGCACAACATCCTGAGCTCGCCGAACTACGAGATCGAGCAGGCGATCGTGCTGTGCGAGGGCAACGTGAACGAGGACGGAAAGGTGGCCTATCTCCCCATTTACATGATTATGTTCGTTTGAACATCCTGAACAACCGGGCGTCTGCGCCTTCCCCGACGTCCTCTAAGGAGGTTTTACACAAGCACTGCGAGGGGGGAATCGAAATCGCGGTTTTGGCAAAAATGGGGGAATTCGGGGGGGGAATGCTAGAGAATGCCAGCCGATGCAATGCGATAAGAGACGATGTCAAAATGGCGGTTCATCTGGGATTTTGAGTTTACAGACGAAAGAGCCGAGACGTCCCGATACAGGAAACGCGGACTCATAACCCGGAGGGTTCGAGCGACGGCGCGAAGCGCCGGCAAAACAGTCCAGTGGACTGTTTTGAGCGAGAACGGGTGAGCTTTAGCGAACCCCTGGACCGTAGGTTCAAATCCTGTTCCTGGGCAAGCTGAAGCTTGCCTGTTCTCACTGAAAACGAGCCACTGGCTCGTTTTCCGGGCGTTCGAACCCCCTTGACCAAAATCAAGTCCTTGAACTGGTAAAACGGTCAGGGATTTTATTGCGGGGGAATTTTTCGGCCGTTTCTTCCCTCCCTCCTTGGCGGTAGCTGAGGATTGCATTGCGGGTTTAGGCTACCACCGCTCCTCCTCGGGGCCGTTCAGAAGCCCATGGGGACAACGAGGCCCTTGCGTTATTCGGTGTGCTTTCGGTCACCTGTCCACAAGGACGTAACGCATTATGCCTTTTGAGAATCAATCATGCCGAACGGGAAGCACCACTCATCGTTCCTAGGCCGTACCCTTCGAATAGGCGATTTGGACAAGGTGAAAAGCCTGTCGCGCACTATCGAAAGGAGAAGATTCCCATGACCACCAGCGACATCAAGATCACGACCTCGCCGTTCATGCCGTTCGACCCGCTGAAGTACGCGGCGCAGTGCGGCCCCGAGGGCGGCTGGCGCCCACTCGACGACGGCAGTTTCCCCGTGTACCCGTTCGAATTCACCAACTGGGTGGACGAGGAGCTCAGCTGGTACGACAACTGCTACATCCACGCGGGCCTGAACCCCTTCCTGTTCTACGACGTTCACGGCAAGGGGCTGCTCGATCTGTTCACCGATATCAGCGTGAACACGTTCAAGAAGTTCCCGGTGGGCAAGTGCCGCCATACCATCCTGTGCAACAACGACGGCAAGGTCATGGTCGACGGCATCCTGGTGCGCCGCTCCGAGGAGGACTTCATCACCATGTGCCTGCCCGACCCGGCGATGCTCGCGCAGATGACCGGCAAGGACTACGGCTTTACGAGCAAGGACACCTGCGCCAAGCGCTTCTTCTTCCAGCTGTGCGGCCCGCGTTCGCTCGAGGTCGTGGAGCAGGCGACCAAGACCGATCTGCACGACCTCGAGTTCATGTACCTGCGTGACGCCCAGATCGCCGGCAAGGACGTTTTCATCCTGCGCACGAGCATGGCGGGCACGCTCGGCTACGAGGTGCACGGCATGGTCGAGGACGCACACGAGGTGTACAACTGCCTGATGGAGGTGGGCAAGGAGTACGGCATCACCGAGCTCGGCCGCCACGCGTACCGCAACGCTCACACCGAGGGCAGCATCCCGCAGGTGAACACCCACTGGCCAGCAGCTGACTTCCCTTTCCCGATCAAGGTGACGGGGAGCCTCGACCCCGAATCCGGGCTCGTGTACCGCAGCCCGGTCGACCTGGGCTGGGAGGGCATGGTCAACTTCGGCCACGAGTTCCCGGGCAAGGCGGCCATCCAGGCCGAGCTCGACGGGCACCACAACTCCATGGTCACGCTCGTCTGGGACAAGGCTGATGTGATGGCGGCCGTCGAGGCGTCGATGGACCCCGTCAACCCGACCGACGTCATGGACATGGTCGAGGACTACGACCCGGTGGGCGGTAACATGACCGTGCACATCGACGGCGTCTACGACGGCGACAAGCTCGTCGGTGCTGCATCTGGTCGCATGCTCTCGCCGAAGACCCGCGAGATGATCTCGCTCGCCACGGTCGATATGGACTACGCCGAGCAGGGCAAGGTCGTCGAGGTGCTCTGGGGCACGCCCGGCAAGCGCCAGGTGCGCATCAAGGCCACCGTCGACCTGTTCCCCTACATCAAGGAAGGCCGCAACCTCGGCTTCGACGTCGAGTCGATCCCGCACCCGGTTTTCGGCTAGGGGAGTTGTCGGAAAACCGTTTCAAATTGGAAAGTTATCTTGAAGGGCGGGCATGTTTGCTCTAAGGACGTGTCCGCCTTTCCGTGCATGTAAAAGACTGCCGACTGAACGGCCGTTGTTTCGAAAAGCTACAAGGGAGCCAAGCTCTGTATTTCGCCTGGGTTGTTTTTTGCATGCGCATCAACCTTGCCATCGATGGTAGCTTCGAGATGGTTTGCAAAGCAATCGTCTGCTTGTGGTTAAAAACCATAGCATCTGGGTTCGTGGGTGTAACATGCAAATCGAAACTGGCCCTAGCGTGCGGGGCGCGCATCGGCGGGTTCAGCGTTTCTGCACAATAAAGATCATCGGGATATGATAGTGTGATTGCAATCGAGCCCGCACAATAGGGGGGTATCGGCGATGGATATTTCGGTGTTACGCGAGTTTCTCGATTTGACGCGGAGCCTTAACTATTCGGCATCAGCGCGGCGTTTGCAGATTGCGCAATCGACACTCAGCAAGCATGTCAGCTCTCTCGAGAAGGAAGTTGGGGCACGCCTGTTCGTCCGTGACAGCCATTCCGTGCGGCTAACAAGCGCAGGGAAGGTGTTCGCTTCGAAAATCAGCGACGTCATCTCGGCATATGATGATGCTATCGAGGCTGTAAACGATATCAGGGTTTCGTTTATGTCGAAACTCGACATAGGGTTTATCGTTGCAGCCCCTCCTCGTTCCGTTGCGGATGCCTGCAGGGTTTTCAAGGTGAAGGCTCCAGGGGTTAAGCTCGGCATGTATCCCATGGAGCCGGAAGAAGTTGTCCAAGCTGTCGAAAGCGGCGATATCGATTTGGGGATAACGATCGTGATAACAGACGCTGTGCCCAGAGACATGTCGTTTTTCCTCATGGAGCGACAGCTGTTCGGCGCTTTGGTTGACAACAGGCATCCTATCGCGCGAAAAGGTGCGATTACGATGGCCGACTTGGCGGGAGAGCGCTTGCTCATCCCAAGTCCGGCATCGTTCCCCATCATGGGCAGCATCACGTCTGCACGCCTGCTCAAGGCGTTTCCTAATATCGATATAGCCGAAGAGACACATGGCCTTGCGGGGATTGGCCCACTCCTAACGGCAAATAACTACGTTGCTCTTACGTACAACTGCACCTTGCGATTCTTCAAGGAAGGTTACACGTTTGTACCGCTTACAGACATAGATATACAAGCCGCAATCGGCATGATTCGCAAAGACTCGCGCGAAAACGAGGCAATCGATTTGTTTTCCAAATGCCTGTGCGAGGTTTTATTCTCAGACAAAGTGAATTAGCATGAGCTTTTGCTATTCCGCAGCGGAATAGCATAGTCGAATCATGCAACATAAATGCACTTCAGAGCCTCTTAAACTCGTCTTATGCAAAGCAGTCAAAAGGGCTGCCGATATGACGGGATATGAGAAGAGGGAAGGGGCTCGTATGAGTGGGAACAGCGGGTACCGCGAATTAGAGCATTCGAAACCGTGGCAGTACGAAGAAGGTGAGCTGACGGTTACGCGCAGCAAAGCGTGGACGGCGCCAGGGTGCCACATCGGATGCGACATCAAGCTGTACACGGACAAAGACGGAAAACTTGTGCGCGTAGAGGGCGACGAGGAAAGCCCCTACAACCATGGACGCTTATGTGCGAGATGCCTCGACATCAAGGAAGTCGTCAACAGTCCGAAGCGCGTGCTGCATCCGATGATTCGCAATCGCGAAGACCGCGGCAAGGATAAATGGCGCCAGGTCAGCTGGGATGAAGCTCTCGATTACACCTACGATAACATGATGGAGATCAAGGAGAAGTACGGCGCGGAAACGTTCTTCTTCACTCATGGAACCGGTCGCGACGTCATGCAGTACGCCGACCGTCTCATGTACGCTTACGGCTCTCCGAACATGACCGGTTTGTTCTCGGGCCTTTCCTGCTATGTTCCGCGAATTGCAGGCATGTCGTGCACAGCCGGGTCGCTTTACATCGCCGACTGCTCGCAAGCGTGGTTCGACCGGTATGACAATCCCGAGTACAAGGTCCCCGAGGTCATGGTCATTTGGGGAAACAATCCCATCGTCGCGAACGCGGACGGCTTCTTCGGCCATTGGGTTGTTGATCTCATGAAGCGCGGCATGAAGATCATAGTCATCGACCCGCGCATGACATGGCTTGCGGCTCGCTCCGAGCTCCATCTCCGTGTCCGCCCCGGTACCGATGCCGCATTGGCTCTGGCCATGATCAATATCATTGTCCAGGAGGACCTGTACGACCACGACTTCGTTGACAGGTGGTGTTACGGCTTCGACGAGCTCGCAGAGCGCGCGAAGGACTTCCCCGTCGAGAAGGTGGCCGAGATTTGCTGGGTGCCTGCCGAAAAGATCACCGCAGCAGCTCGTATGATCGCCAATGCGAAGCCGGCGACGTTGCAATGGGGCGTCGCTATCGACCAGACCCGCGAAGCCATGGGTACAGGCCAAGCCGTCACTGCCATTTTCGAGATTACGGGCAATATAGAGGTGCCCGGCGGTCTAATCGCCAACACACAGATCCTTGACGTCATGGGCGGGCAGTGGGGGCGCGAGTTCCTGCCTGAAGGCATGGACGACAAGCGTATCGTCGGCAACTACCAGCTCATGAAGACCGCCATGACATCGTGTTCCGACGACGAGGTCATACGGTGCCTCGAAACCGACCAGCCGTACAAGCTGCACGGTGCATGGCTGCAGGCTCACAATCCGTTGGCATGCATGTCAGCGGACCCGAAGCGCGTGCTTGAAGGCATGAAGAAACTCGACTTCATCGTCGTCGTCGACCTGTTCATGACGCCGACCGCCATGGCCCTTGCTGACGTGTTCCTGCCCGTGTGCACTTTCCCCGAACGTGACGGACTCTCGCTCATCTGCGGCATCCAGCAAGCCGGCGCCATGAACCAGGTGTGCGATCCAGGCGACACCAAGTCCGACATGGAAATCAATCTGCTTTTGGGCAAGCGCTTCAACCCAGAGTGCTGGCCGTGGGAAACCGTTCAGGACATGTTCACAGAGGTCTTGCAGGACTCGGGCTACAAGTACGACGAGCTGCGCGAGGTGTCGCCGGTCTACGTGCCCTTCGAGTACCACCGCCATGAAAAGGGTCTTCTCAGAAGCGACGGTCAAGTCGGTTTCGAGACTCCGACGGGCCGCATCGAGCTGTGGTGCAACATCTACAACATGTTCGGGCTCGATCCGCTCCCTTACTTCAAGGAGCCCGAGCCCGGTCCGAACTCTACTCCCGAAATGTGCGAAGAATACCCGCTCGTTCTCACGACAGGCGCACGACGTTGGAATTCGTTCCATTCCGAACATCGTCAAATACCGCGCCTGCGCGCAATGCATCCCGAGCCCGTGCTGGATATCCATCCGGATGACGCATCGAAGTTTGGCGTGAAGCAAGGCGAATGGGTTTGGGTTGAAAACTATTTGGGACGAGCAAAATGCAAGGTCAATGAGACTTTCGAGATGCCGGCTGGCATCGCGTCCGCCGACCATGCATGGTGGCATCCCGAAGGCGATCCCGAAAAGCTCTACGACGTATTCGATTTGGCTATCAACAACTTGGTGCCGTTCAATCCTGGCCCGAGCGGCTTTGGCGCCAACTACAAATCGACGCTCGTGAAAGTATACAAAGTTGGGGAGGATGAATAGCATGGCTAACTCGGAATACGGTTTGCTTATCGATTACCACTGGTGTACAGGATGCAAGAGCTGCGAGATGGCGTGCTCGGTCGAACACGATATTCCCATCGGGCAATTCGGCATCAGGGTTGATCAGTTCGGCCCGTGGGAGAATGCTCCCGACGATTGGACGTACTTCTTCATGCCGGTGCCGACCGACCAGTGTGACCTGTGCGCCGAGCGCACGGCTAAAGGCAAGAAGCCGACGTGCGTGCACCACTGCCAGGCTGCCTGCATGGAGTACGGGAAGATCGAAGACCTTGCCAAGAAGCTGACCGACCATCCCAAGCAGGTGCTCTACGCGCTGTAGCGGTCCTTTTCTTGCATGCGCGGTGCCAGAGGGCCGAATGTTGCGGCCCTCTGTCCGGGCGTGGTGAAACAGAACCTGTTTGGCAAATCTAAAAGGAGGGAATCATGACAGTTGAAAACATCAGCGGGAAACCGAGCAACATGAACCGCGCGTGGCCTGTTGCGATCATGGTCGTTCTTTGCGGCATCTGCATGCCGTTCAACATGGGCAAGGCGATGTTCCTCGGCCCGGTCATCATGCAGGTCTACGGAATCGGCGAAGCGATGCTCGGTCTGATGATTGCTGCGTTTTACCTGCTCGGTGCCGTCGTCGCATTTCCTGCAGCTTCTTTCATCAAGAAGATCGGCCCGAGGAACACTATCCTTGTGGCATTGGGGTGTTCTATCGTCGGCAACCTGATCGGCATTTTGACGCCGGGAAACATCCCGGCTTTCATTGTCGGCCGCATCATTGAGGGCGGCGGCTTCGGCTTGATGGGCGTCGCGGGCGTTCCCACCATCTCGCCCTGGTTCTCGAAGGACAAGCGCGGCATGCCGTGCGGCCTTTGGGCGGCATGGGTCGCAATCGCTCTGGCAATCGCCCCGATCCTGTTCACCGCCATCTTCGAGACGACCGGCGAGCTCATGAGCGTCTGGTACTTCAATTTCGGTTTCAGCATCGTCGTGCTCGTTCTGTTCCTGCTCATCTACCGCACCCCCTCCGATCCGTACATTGATGAGGAGGAGAAGGCAGGCGACACGAAGATGGATTACAAGGCTATCTTCACGAACAAGGCAGTGCTGGCCCTTGCCGTTACCTTCTTCTTCGGCGAAGGCGCCTTCATGGGCGTGCAGGGGTTCTTCAACGCCTACGTGGCGAACGAGGTCAGCATGCCGCTTATGGTGGGGTCTGTACTTATCTCGGTAGGTAGCTTCGCAGGTGCCATCTGGGGTCCTGTTGCAGGCAAGATCTCCGATGCGATAGGCTCGCGTTTCAAGGTTTTGGTCGTGTGCCAGTTCTGCATGCTTGCGTACTCGGTTATCGTTTTCTCGGTGCATACGCTCACCGGTCTCATTATCGCCGTCGTTCTGCAGGTTCTGACGACGGGCATCACTGCCATGCTCTGGACGGCGACCACCGAGGTCGTTCCTTCCAAGCTCATTCCCGGCGCAACTGCTGCGCTGGCATTCGCGCAGAACGTCGGCATGTTCATCGGATCCATGGGCATGGGCAGCGTTATCCAAGCGCTCGGTTACCAGATGGCGTCTTGGTGTGTCGTGGTACCGTGCTGGATTCTGTCGATAGTCGTGACATGGGTGGTCTTGCGCAAGAAGTTGCGCTAAGGGCATCCACCCAATATTTCGGGGCGGCTTCGGCCGCCCCTTTCATTTTTTGCACCAATTGTTTGAACTGCGCATATTCCCAAAAACAATCAAGCATTCCAGCTCTGTATTTCACATTTGCACCCTGCTCACGAATCATGGAATCAGAAGCGAAACGAGTTGTATCAAACGAGATGAGAGGGGGAGGCATGACCGACCAGGAGAACAACGAGACCATCGGCCAGAACGCTGGCTTGGGGATGTCGGGAGGTGGGAAGGTCGTTCCCATGCAGAACGACCCGACCGCGGCAACCCGTAAGGACACGTGGGAGGAAGACGGCTTCACGGTCGTGCGCGGCAATGCGCGCACGGCGCCTGGCTGCCATGACAACTGCGGCATCCTCATGTACATCGACAAGGACGGCAAGCTCGACCACGTGGAAGGCGACCCGGACGACCCGTACAACCAGGGCCGTTTGTGCCTGCGCTGCCTGACGCTTCCCGACGTTGTGTATCACAAGGACCGCCAGCTGCACCCGCTCAAGCGCGACCGCGCTGACCGCGGCAAGGACAAGTGGGAGCAGATCACTTGGGAGGAAGCCTACGAGATCTGCGAGCGCGAGCTGCGTGCGGTGCAGGAGAAATACGGCCCGCAGGCCATCCAGGTGTTCTGCGGCACCGGCCGCGACATCGTGGGTTACCACCCCATGCTCGCCAACATCCTCGACACGCCCAACCAGGGCATGGGCTTTCTGTCCGGTCAGGGCTGCTACGTCCCGCGCATGTTCAGCACGACCATGAAGATCGGTAACCTCTACACGGGCGACTACTCGCAGAACTGGATTGACCGCTACGACAACCCGAACTGGGTACGTCCTGACTACGTCGTCATCTGGGGCAACAACCCGGTTGTCGCCAACTCGGACGGCACGCTGGGCCACTGGATCGTGGAGTGCATGAAGCGCGGCACGAAGCTCATCACCATCGACCCGAAGCTCACGTGGTGCGCGGCACATTCCGAGTACTGGTTGCAGGTCCGCCCCGGCACCGACTCGGCGCTCGCGCTGGCGATGGCCCACGTCATCGTAGAGGAGGATCTCTACGACCACGAGTTCGTCGACTGCTGGTGCTACGGCTTCGAGGAGTATCAAGAGCACATCAAGGACTGGACGCCCACCCGCGTCGCAGAAATCTGCGACATCGACGAGGACCTCATCTGGTCGGCCGCCCGTGCGCTCGGCAATGCCGACGGTTGGGCGCTGCAGTGGGGCGTCGCGCTCGACCACACGGCCGAGGGCTTCTATTCTGGCGCCTCGTGCTACGACTTGTGCGCCTTGTGCGGGCAGTTCGACAAGCCCGGCGGAATGGTCTGCGGCAAACCCTCGTTCGGCGTTCCCGTCACTTGGATCGGCTCCGACACCGATTGGATTCCCACCAAGCGCAATCAATACGAGCACCTGCACGGCGATTACCCGGCGCTTCGGGTTATCGGCATGCCGAGCCCCGACGCCACACTCGAGGCGCTCGAAGGCAAGTACGACTATCCGGTGAAGGCTGCCTGGCTGCAGACCAACAACTGCCTGGCCAACATGGGTGCCCAGCCGCAGCGCATCGCTAAGGGCCTTATGGAAGACGACTTCAACGTTGTCATGGACCTATGGATGACGCCGACCGCCATGGCCGTGGCCGATGTGTTCCTGCCTGTTACCACGTTCCCCGAGCGCTTCGGGCTCACGGGTCATCAGCCGTACCGCACGGGCGCCATCAATAAAGCCATCGACACCATTGGTGAGTGCCGCAGCGACCCGCAGGTCGTCGTCGAAATGGGCCGCATCTTCAAGGGCGCAGACCTCTTCCCCTGGAGCGACGGCGAGCATTTCGACGAGGAAGCGTTCTACGACTACCTGCTGCGCAACTCCGGTTTCACGTGGGACGACCTGAAATCTCGCACGTGGGCGTACCCCGAGATGAAGTACTACCGCTACAAGACTGGCGAGATCCGCGACGATGGCGAACCCGGCTTCTCGACGCCCACGGGCCGCTACGAGTTCTACAGCGTGAATCTGGAGGCCATGGGCATGCGCCCGCTCGCGTTCTACGAGGAGCCGCCCGAGAGCCCCATCAGCCGACCCGACTTGCTCGAGAAGTATCCGCTCACGCTCACGACTGGCGCGCGCCAATGGGGCTTCTTCCATTCCGAGGGACGCCAGGTGCCGCACCTGCGCGCTATCCATCCCGAACCCGAGGTGACCATCCATCCCGCCGACGCCGAGAAATATGGCATCGCCGACGGCGACTGGGTCATCATCGAGAATCAGTACGGTTCGTGCAAGCAGAAGGCGAAGATTGACATCCGCATCAAGCAGGGCGTCGTTTCGGCCGACCACGGCTGGTGGTTCCCCGAGCGCGACCGCGAAGACGGCTTCTTCGGCACGTTCGAGAGCAACATCAACAACTGCATTCCCATGCGCCCCGGCTCCACGGGCCTCGGCTGTTCGTACAAGTCGGTCCTGTGCTCCATTCGCAAGGCCTAGCGCGACGGGGAAGAGAGAGGAATACGAAATGAAAAAGGCGATTCTAATCGACTACAAGTACTGCACCGGCTGTCATACCTGCGAGGTCGCGTGTCAGAAACATCTGGGCCTCGAGCCCGACAAATGGGGTATCAAGCTCACGCAGATCGGTCCCGATGAGGTGGCACCACGCCAGTGGCAGTACGAGTTCGTGCCCGTGCCGACCGACCGCTGTAACCGCTGCGCCGACCGCTTGGAGCGCGGCAAGCAGGCGATGTGCGCCCAGCACTGCCAGGCAGGGTGCCTCTGGGTGGGTGACATCGACGAGCTGGTCGGCCGCATCGACGGCGATAAGTTCGCGTTGTTCGTGTAGACATCCTTTTCTCGGACGGGGCGTTTGGGTGTAAAACGCCCCGTCTATCTCGAATTATTAGTTGATTGGAATAGGAGGGTTCCAATGAGTGGCAACAAAAGCTCGGATCGAGCAATCGTGCGTTGGGGAGTTGCAGACCGTCAGTTGTCGCAGGGCGAACGTTGGATGGCGCTCGCATGCCTGTTCTTCTTTGCGTTCGTCACGATGTACGGCTTCATCAAGGTTTCCCCGGTGCTCATGGACATCGGGCAGAAATACGGCATGGGCCTCGACACGGTGGGCAACGTCATGGCGTTCTTCAACATCGCTGGCATCATCATGGCGTTTCCGGCGATTTGGGTTATGAGGAATCTGGGCGTGAAATTCTCGCTGATCGTCACAGGCGTCATCACGTTGGCCGGTTCGCTTCTGGGTATTTACGCACCCGATGCAGGCATGTTCCTGCTGTCCCGCGTACTCGAAGGTGCTGGCATGGGCATGGTTGCCGCCATCGGCCCGAACGTCATGCCGCGCCTGTTCCCGCTGAAGAACCTGGGGCTGGTCATGGGCATCTGGTCGGTTTGGACGTGCCCGGGCATCCTGCTTGCGTCGCTCGTGGGTCCGCAGATCGTTATGGCCACTGGCTCGATAGACTCGCTCTGGTGGCTCAGCATCGCAATGGAAGCTGTCGCCATCGTCTGGATGCTCGCTTGCTTCAAGATGAACGCAATCGATGAGAACGAGCTTGCGTTGCAAGAGAACCCCGAGCTGAAAGCTGCACCGCGCAAGAGCCGAAATTACATACTGAGCGCATCGATCGCGTCGTTCTCGTTCATCGGCTATGCAGCGCTGTTCGGCATGTTCCAAAATTTCTATCCGACATTCCTGCAGGCGAACGGCCTCGACATGGCTGCCTCCATGCTGCCGGCTACCATTTCGACCATCGTCACGATTCCCATCAGCTTCGCTGCGGGCATTGTCATCGACAAGTTCCACATCAGCAAGTGGGCGCTCGTCGGCGGACATGCACTGCTCGGTATCACAATGGGCATAGTTGCCTGGAACTTCTTCAACGGCGTCGGCGTCGTGACGGCTGTGCTCATCGGTTGCGCTGCGGGCGTTTTGCCGGTTGCGCTGCGTACGCTCATTCCGTTTCAGGTTTCCGACCCGCGTAAGATGGACTACGTTTTGGGTATCATGGCGTTCGTCACCAACCTCGGCAGCTTCTACAGTGGCCCGTTCGGCGCGATGGCTGACGGCATGGGCTGGCAGCAGGCTGGACTTGTGGGGCTCCTGCCCATCGCGGCTGTCTTCACCGTGCTCTGCTTGATCTTTGTGAAGAGCGAGCGAAGCATCCTGAAGAAAGAAGAGGGCCAAGCGTAAAACCTGGTCATTGAACCATGTATGCAAGGGGCGAGCGTGGTCTCGCCCCTTGCATGAGTTAGTATCTGGAGGATATCGATGCCTTATAAAGGGGAAATTGGCTTTGCCCGTCTAACTAACCTGATGATGAACGTTTTCATCGGATTGGTTCTTGGCTTAACGTTCCTTTTCGTCGCCAACGATGTTTCGACGACGTCCACGCAGGAACTTGCAATCGGGTTCCTGCAAGCGTTTGTCTTAAGCGTCTGCGTTGGCTACGCAATGGGCGATATCATACCCACCCTCGGCATTGCGCAGAAGGTGTGCGACGCGCTCGGCCTTCAATCGGGGTTTATGCGGCATCTCGTTACCAGCCTCATTCTGAGCCTTGTGAACGTGACGGTAATCTTGTGCCTTTGCATGTTCATCAACATTGTGAAAGAAGGAGGCTTCGGTGCGGTTTGCCAAGCCGTGGTGCAATTGTGGCCGATTGCGATCGCGGCTGGCTTCTTGGGCATTGCTTGCACGTTAAAGCTGGCGATGGCCATTGCGTCTCGTCTGAGCGGATTCGATCCCTCCATGGCGAGCGGGTAGTGTCGATCATGGCTTGCTACCCCTGTGATCTTTGCAACAAATGCGGAAGGTATGACTGGCTTAAAGAAGCGGGCAAGAAGTGCCGCAAGTGCGGAGAACCGTTCGAGAAGGGCATGACAACATGCCCTTCGTGCGGCGCTCCGCTGCCGTTGCCACCCGGTCTTCCTTCGAGTGCGCGATGACGTAAACAAGGGCGCAGGTTTATTCACGCAATGGGTCTCAATGCAAAAATACGCCCTGCGCGAATTAACCTACATCTCCGTTTGCTGCCTGTTTATGGCATTAATACCCGAACTCGTCGATGACATCTTTGACGATGCGCGCAAAGTCTTCGAAGAAGGGCTTTTCGGCGGATTTCCGCCAGGCGACGACGATGTCGAGCGACTTGTCGAACCCTTCCACCGGAATGAGTTCGTAATCGCTTCCGTAATACGACGCAAGGTGCCCGAAGGTGATGCTTACGGCGTTGCTGATTTTGACCGAAAGCGGGGCGGCGTTGATGTCGTGCATGGACTCACGCACGGTAATGCCGTTGGCGAGCGGGTCGAGCCAGTTGCTAAGGGCTTCGATATCGCGCCCGAAGAACGAAGGAGCTGGTACGACAACGGTTTTGCCACTGAGGTCTGCGGGAGATACCGCTTGCAAGGAGCTCAGGGGGTCGGAGGAAGCTGCGAGTGCGTAATACGAATCCTCGTAAACCTGACGCACTTCGTACGCGTCTTTAGGAAGCGACAGTGTGAGCCCCCCTATGATCATGTCCGTCGAGTTGTCGTTGAGCGATTCGAAGATCCGATCGAATTCATAGGTGAAGTATTCGACGGTAACGTTCGGGTGCAACCTGTGGAAGCGCTTCTGGATTTCGGGGATGTGCCCTCCGGCAGCGCCCTGCAAGAACCCAACCTTAATGGAAGAGGACCCTCCGGCAGTGAGGCTCTGCGCTTCGGCGAGCATTCTGTTCTTGTCGCCGACAAGCTGCTTGGCAAAGGGCAGGAGCGCTTCTCCGAACGGAGTCATTCTCATGTTGTGCTTGTCCCGTTCGAAGAGCTTGCCACCGAGCTCCTGTTCGAGAGAAGCGATATGCTTGGAAAGGACGGGCTGCGTGACGAAGAAGTGCTTCGCCGTCCGTGTGAAGTTCAGCGTAACCGAAAGGTCGATGAACTCTTCAACATGCTCGATTCTCATCATTCCCCCTGGATGAGACATCGGTACCAGGTACCGCTGTCTCAATAAGCTTGCAGATTCCTCTAGAGGATATCCAGTGCTGCGTAGTGTCCCTGATGGATTGCCTTCTTGACGATGCTTGCGCCCGTGCAGTCGCCGACAGCGCGGAAGCTTTCCCAGTTCGGCCAATCCTGAAGCTCTTCGACGATCGACGAGTTCGGTACGCTGCCGATGGCATACAGAACGGTGTCGGCTTGTATCTCGCAATCATCGCCGTTCTTGTTCGTGTACGTGACCGACCTTTCGGAAATCGATTTCGTGGCAGCCCAGGTGATTACGTGGATGGACTCGGCACGTTCCGCGAACATCTCGTCGAGAGTCGTCTTAATGAACATGTTCGCGCCTTTGGCTATCGTGTTCCTAACTGCCAAAATGGTCACATCCTTGCCAGCGTCGGCGAGGCTGATGGCAATTTCACAGTTGACCGTGCCTCCTCCAATGAGAACGACCTTGTCGCCGATGGTCTCGGGTTCGAAGTAGGCCGCGGTCGCGTATCGGGCATGCTC
>DFIX01000031.1 GCA_002371495.1 Eggerthellaceae bacterium UBA3686 | reverse complement strand
TAGCACTGCTAGGAACCTGCCGGACGATTGTCACGGCCATGTAATGTGGGTGTCGCAGCGGGATGGCCCCGGCCGGCCTACCGATTGGAGGATACCACATGGGCAGGACCAGGAGCATCATCGCCAAACCCGAGGCGGTAGTGGGGCTCGACGTGGGGAAGTTCTCGCACTGGGCCTACGGCATCGGCGCGGCCGGCGAGGTGACCGCCGACTTCCCGGTGGAGAACAGGGAGGGCGCGCTCGACTCCTTCTTCGCCTCCGTCGAGCCCGGCACCCTGGTCGTCGTCGACCAGGTCCGCGACATCGGCGCCCTCGCCATATCGCGGGCCAGGCTCGCCGGGCTCGCTGTCGCCTACCTGCCCGGCCTCGCCGAGCACAACGCGGCGAAGCTGTTCGCCGGAGACGCCAAGACCGACGCGCGCGACGCCGAGGTGATCGCCAAGACGGCGCTGGGCATACCCGACGCGCTCAGGCCCGCGCCCGGCGGCTCGGAGCTCGTCTCGGCCGCCAGGCGGCTCGCCTCGCAGCGGGACTTCGTCGTCGCCGGCTCCACCCACGACAAGAACCGGCTCCGCGCGATCCTGCTCGAGAGCTGCCCGGAGTTCGAGTCGCTGGTGGACCTCTCGGACGAGCGGCAGGTCAACCTGCTCGCGAAGGTCGGGGGCCCGTGGCAGATAGCCGACGCCGACCCGAGGGCCGTGGGCGCCCTCACGAGGGGCGCGCGGCGCGGCGCCATCGACGCGCTCGTCGCGTCTGTTGCCACATTACCTGATCGAACGCGAAGCAGATTACATCGAGCAACGGAAATTGTCGCATCTCTCGTATGAATGGGCGACTTGCTCGATTCCCATAAAGGGAGAAACGTACATCGACTACCTGAATTGCCTGGACAACACGGATTCGATGCATTTTGTTGAAGAGCGCGAAGATGAAAGCGACGTGCTTGTACTACGCCTGCCCTCCTGGTGGCAAGGCACCGAAGAAGAAGAGGCCGGGTGTTTTGACTCGCTTGTCGAGATAGCGCTCATGCAGCTCATCGACATCCATCTGATGCACGTCAAGACATGTTCCGGGAGATACGGAATTCCACATCAGGAAGCGTCTTGGGGGATATCGGCGCTCTGGTTATCGTATTGCAACCGCTTCAGCGGAGCTCGGATTGCGTTCTGCAAAGGCTGCGGACGCCCGATATTCGTCACCGGAGAACGCGGCACGCCACGCGAATACTGCGGTGAGAAGTGCCGGTCCTGGGCAAGGAGACATCCGGGGGAAGTTCGGGGCCTCAGGACGTCGCTCAAGAAGCGCTAAGGGGATGGGCAATCGACCGTTAGATCTTCGATAACAGGGGGGCAACTTGGCTAAGCTGTACGGAAAAGGCACGATAGTAGAGCTTATCGCAGGAAAGAAATACAAGATAACGTTCTCATACGGAAAGGACCCCGACACCGGTGCGTATCGCCGCCATGTAGAACGTTTCCTTGGAACCAAACGACAAGCGGAATTACGCGTCGAGGAGCTGAGAGTCCGCTACGAACGCATTGACGAGCTTAGAAAGCTCGGACTGGACTTCGAAGAGCTCGAATCGTATGGCCTGGACGTCGACATCATAAATAAGCATGGGCATGTCAGATCGAGAGGTCGTTCAAAACCTTGCTCAACGCAAGGAGGAAAGAGCGCACTCGATAACATTCGGCGATTACATCGAACAGTACATGCGCGCGCGGGAGACAATGGGCTGGATCCTCAACAAGATCGCCTTCGGCGCCGACGCCAACCGCACGGCCGTCGACGGCATCAACTCGGTGGATATCCCCGTGCTCATTATCCACGGCGATGCCGATGACACGGTCCTCTACGACGGTGCGAGCATCATCGCCCAGCAGGACGCCATCACCAATCCCAACGTGCAGTACTTCACGTTCTCAGAGGAGTGGCGCAACGGGCATAACACGTACTTCTACGATGCGGATGCCAACGCCTACTTCGGCCAGAAGTCGGACGAGTTCGCCGCCATCATCGACGAGTACGACACCGAGATCCCCGATGATGTGCTGGCCGCGTTCCAGGCCGACTACGACATCAAGCGCGCCAACGTGGCCAATCCCGAGCTCATCGACATGCTCGACAGCTTCTTCAGCGTGGCTATCGGCCGTTAGCGAGGATGGCCTCCGAGCCGCCCTGGACGAACGCATCGATGAGACAGCGGGCCTCGGCCCATGCCTCGTCGTCTCTCGTGCTCTGCGACGCCATGAAGCAGCCATATGTGTGGAACTTGACCAGCTCGCGTGCGGCGGAGCTTGAATGGCCCGCGGCTACGAGTTTGGCGTAGGTGGGATGGGTCTCGAGCGTTGCCTCGTCGGCAAGCAGCAGCTCGATGAAGCGCGGCTCGCGCACGACCCCGGCGTACGGGCCTGCGTTGCGCATCAACTCGCAGAACGGGCGCTTGCCGTCTGAGCCGTCATGCTTGCAGAGGCCAGGTTGCGCGAGCTGAGTGAAGATGCGTCCGGAGAAGTCCCTGACCATGTCCTCGTACACCTGCGCGATATTGGGATAGTGTTTGTAGAGCGTGTTGCGGCTTACCTGGGCCGTGCGCGCGAGCTCGCTCATTCCGATTTGATCGAGCTGTTTGCTGCGCAGCAGCTCCACGAGCGCCTCCTTGATGTCGCGCCGTGCGCGCAATGAGCGTGCGTATTGCGGCATTGCATCCTCCTTTCGATGCGGCGTCTGCTGACATCCTGTACCAGAGAGGACAGATTGTCCATATTTGTGCACGACAGATTCCACTGCTCTCTTTACGATTAAAGCGCTAAACCACCGAGCTGAGGAGGCATCATGCGCGTGCTGCACTACTTCTTCTACGAGGGCTACGAGACGCTCGACATCATGGGTCCCATCGAGATGCTGGGCACGCTCAATGAGAACGGCGAGTACTTCGACGTCCATTACGTCTCTGTCGAGGGAGGCCCTATCAAGAGCTTCCAGAACTTCGAGATCATGACCGAGGCGCTGGCCGATGTGCCTGCGCCGGACATCATCGTCATCCCGGGCGGTCGCGCATCCGAGGAGGTCGCCCAGTCCGCGGGCTTCATGGAGGCGCTCACCCCGGCTCTCGAGCATGCTGAGTTCGTGCTGACCATCTGCACTGGTTCGCTCATGGTCGCCCGATCGGGCCTCATCGACGGCCTGCCTTCGACCACGAACAAGTTCGTGTTCGACTGGGTTGTGGGCGATTATCCGGCGGTCGACTGGCAGCGCAGCGCCCGTTGGGTGCATGCCGGCAAGTTCTACATGTCCTCCGGCGTCTCGGCGGGCACCGACATGGCCCTGGCGTTCGTCGCCGACCAGTACGGCGAGGATCGCGCCGAGTATCTTGTGCAGATGACCGAGTACATCTGGAGCAAGGATCCTGCCGACGACCCCTTCGCCAAGGAGTAGGGGAGCAACAAACCCGAATCGCATGCGGGCGGTCCACTCGGGCCGCCCGCTGTCGTGTGCCGTCCCGTTGCTGCGCTATACTCGATGCAACACGAAATCGCACCCTTAGGGAGCGCGCCGGGCTACCTGAAGGCGCGGGAGAAGCTCAACCCCGAGGCGCTGCTGTGCCTGGCGCAGCACCACGCCGCCAACGTGTACGCCGACGGCGACTACGAGACGTACAAAGGCATGCTGGTCGTCGCGTTCGACGGCAAGCCCACCATCCACAAGGTGAGGTAGACAACATGAGCGCCGACCCCCGTCATGGGGATCGGCGCTCTTTTTTCCGCCACAACCGCCTCCACCTGTTCCCGAGCGAGCGGGCTGGCACCGGCAAGCACGCCATCGCATATAAAAGGCGGCCCGTAATGGGACCGCCTCCGTACATGCCTCGTCGACGCCTATGCCGACGAATCCATCGACGCCGTCACCACCCCGTAATGGCGTCAACGAGCTTCTTCTGGCTCGCGTCGCTCATCGTCGTCTGCAGAACCTCGATGCGCCGCACGATCTCGGCGACGGCATCGGCCTCGTCGCGTTTCGGAAGCGGCTTCCTGCACGCCACCTCGCGCAGCGCGAGATACTCCTCGAAACGCTCGCGAGGGATGAGCACGCGGCCCTTGCCGACCTTCATCGAGGGGACGCTGCCGTCCTCGATGTCGCGGTACACGGTCGCCCTCGACCCGTAGCCCATCTTGACCAGATCGGACGGCGTGTAGAAACGCCTCACATCATCAACCATACCCTCGGACATATGAAAACACCAACCCATCCGGCACGTTCCGTCCCGGAACCTGCCTGGTATAGAGTTGGCGTTCACTCTGTCTTGTATGTCACGCGCACGACATACCGTCGTGCGGCGGGTATCTCCGAGGGTTTATCTCACGCATCTCGTCGGTGAAGCATGGCTCACGGTCCATGCCAGCCCTGTTTTAATTCGGCACCTACCCGAACTGCCGGTGGTGTGGCTCACCGATACGTATTATACCCCGAATCCAACCCGAACATTTGTCTCAATCGTTATCAGACGGCGTAAAGTTGATGGGGGTA
>DFIX01000024.1 GCA_002371495.1 Eggerthellaceae bacterium UBA3686 | reverse complement strand
TAGGGGAACTCGTTCTCGTCGGGGAGCACCGGAAGCAGGGCGCGCTCGGCCAGGTTGCCGTGGCCGATCTCGCGGCGCTTGGGGCTACCCATGCGGCCGGTCTCGCCGGTGCAGAACGGCGGGAAGTTGTAGTGGTGCATGTAGCGCTTGCCCTCGGTGGGCTCGATGGTATCCAGACGCTGGCCCTCGTTGAGCATGCCGAGCGACAGGACGGAGAGCACCTGGGTCTGGCCGCGCTGGAACAGGCCGGAGCCATGAACGAGCGGCAGGTAGTTGTCCTTCACCATAATGGGGCGAATCTCATCGGCGGCACGGCCGTCGACGCGCTCACCGGTCTCGACGACCATGGTGCGCATGGCCTTCTTCTCGAGCTTCTTGAGTGCCACGGGGATCTCGCGCTCCCAAGCGGCCTGCTCCTCCTCGGTGAACTCGGCACGGATGGACTCCTTCAGAGCCTCGACCTTGCCGATACGGGAGAGCTTGTCGGCGTCGCGAAGGGCGGCTGCCATCTCGTCGTAGTGGGCGAAGATGCGCTCCTGGACCTCCTCGACGGGCTGGTCGAGGGGGTACTCCTTCTTGACGATAGCGCCGTTAACCTGCTCCCACTCGGCAACGAACTCGTCCTGAGCCTGGCAGAAGGCAGCGAGGGCCTCCTGGCCAAACTTCATAGCGGCGAGCATATCGTCCTCGGAGATCTCATCGGCGCCGGCCTCGACCATCGAGATGAAGTCGGCAGAGCCGCCCAGCTCCAGGTCCAGATCGGAGTTCTCGCGCTCCTCATAGGTGGGGTTGACGATAAACTCGCCGGTCTCCACGTTGCGGCCGATGCGCACGCACGCAAGCGGGCCCTCGAAGGGCACGCCGCCGAGCGTCATGGCCAGGGAGGCACCCATGACGTTGATGACGTCGAAGGGGTTGACCTGGTCGGCGACGAGCGAGGTGGCGACGATGTGCACCTCGTTGCGGAAGCCGTCCGGGAAGCTCGGGCGAATAGGACGGTCGATCATGCGGGCCGTGAGCGTGGCCTTCTCGCTGGGACGGCCCTCGCGCTTGAGGTAGCCACCCGGAATACGGCCGGCAGCGTACATCTTCTCGTTGAAGTCGACGGTCAGCGGAAAGAAGTCGTAGTTCTTGCGCTCCTTGGAGACGACCACGGTGTCGAGCATCGTGGTGTCGCCCTGCTTGACCAGACAGGCGCCGGTGGCCTGCTTGGCAAGCTCGCCCGACTCAAAGGTGTAGGTCTTGCCGTACAGCTCAAAGGTCTTGGATACGAGTGTCATTGTTCTCCTTTACCCCGCAGGCCCCTTGCCTGCGGGCTTCTCATGTGACGCGGGCCCCCTGCCCCCGCCACGCTTCAGAGCGTGATTGTTCACGCCCTTACACAAAAAGAGCGCCCCGCTGCGCAGGACGCTCTTAGCATGTACAAATCCTTACTGGATGTTGTCGCGGATGCCCAGAGCCTTGATGAGCTCACGATACTCGACGACGTCGTTCTTCTTGATGTAGG
Source organism: Eggerthellaceae bacterium UBA3686 (assembly GCA_002371495.1). GTDB lineage: Bacteria > Actinomycetota > Coriobacteriia > Coriobacteriales > Eggerthellaceae > UBA9715. The sequence goes on along the minus strand of DFIX01000024.1, from coordinate 1,118 downwards.
AGAGAAGACGACGACGGCGACCGACGAGCATGAGCAGACCACGACGGGTGTGGAAGTCCTTCTGGTGGGACTTCATGTGCTCGGTCAGCTCCTTGATGCGCTCGGTCAGGATGGCGACCTGAACCTTGGGGTTGCCGGTGTCGACCGGGGTGTTACCGAACTGGGCAGTCAGCTCCGCCTTGCGCTCTTTGGAAACAGTCATTGTTTCACCTTTCGTTTCGCGTCGCCCGCGGGCGACTCTATTCGCCTCGGACTGGGAAGCCGCCGGTGGAGCGAGCATCCAAGGTCGAGGTACCAACAGGTCGGTATGTTACCACAAGCGGACCGCGTCTGCCCATCATCACCGACCCAACATGAATTCCATCGCGCGAAGACGCTGATCGGCGTGCGTCGCAGCCCAAACATGCGAAAGCCCCAGCAAAAAGGCGGCAGTATGGGGGTCGACCCTCTCGGCCATGAGCGCATCGAAGGTCATGGACATGAGGGCGCGCAGCCATGCGACCTCGCCGGTCGACACCAGCTCGGCACCCGGAACGCTCGACGCGCACGACCCGCACATGAGCCCGCCCGCCTGGGGCGAAAAATACGACAGCATGGGGTCTCCGCACAGTACGCAGGCCGAAAAATCGGGTCGATAGCCAACGTGCGACAGCAGCTTAAATACATATGCCGCCACAAGCAGGTCCATATGTGCCGTGTCGAGCCTGCTGCCCACCAGGGCAAGTGCTCGCTGCGTAATGGCAAAGGTAAACGGGTCCTCGGCGTCCTCGAACGAGCACACGCGCGCGACCTCGGCGATCGCGCTTGCGGCGCAGGTCGTCTCGTAATCGGGCGCGGCGCCGAGCGGCGCCTCCATAAGCTCGGCCTGGGAAACCACGTCGAGCGACCGTCCGTGCGCGAGCAGCATATCGACGGTACAGAACAGCTCGCAGCGCGCCGCCAGGCGCCCGCCGGGTTTGCGCGCGCCCTTTGCCACGGCACGGACCTGCCGACCACGCTCATCAAGCATCGTCAAGATCAGATCGGTCTCCTTGAGCTTGGTCTTATCGAGGACGAGTACCTTCGTGCGATATGTCCGTGAGCCTGCCATGAGCGCCGCGCGCCCTTAGTCCTCGGCG
>DFIX01000034.1 GCA_002371495.1 Eggerthellaceae bacterium UBA3686 | reverse complement strand
GTCCAAGAAATCGTCCGCAGTCCCCGTGAATTCCGGGATGCGATTTCCCCAAGGGGCCCCATTGGGAAGCTGCATCCCAGAATTCGCCCGGATAGTGGGACACGGTTTCCGGAAGGGTGTCGTTTGAGAAGCTGCGGCCCGGAGTCCCGCCGTTTGGTTGCTCCGCATCCTACTTATTGGCGCAAAGTAACCTGCTCCCATTGCACCAATGATCCCTTGGTGACGGAGGGAAATGAATCATTTTGAGCGGCGGTGCCAAGAATTGGTCCGCTACCGCCCGCTGCTTTCCTACCAAACGGTGAACTGGGCGTTCTCCGTGTTCCAATGGACATCGCGTACGTAATCGCGCACGCCCGCCGCGTCCCGCGCTTCGAACAGTTCAAGAATATGGGCATGTTCGGCATTGGCTTTATCGAGCAGCTTGCACGCCGTCTCTTGATCGACAGTCTCGTAATCGCGTTTGATAAAGCAGCGCTCGAGCTGCGAAATCATATCGCGTAGACGATCGTTGCCGCAGCGGTTGAAGTACGTCAGATGAAAGTCTCGCTGAATGTCGTCGTACTTTCGGATAAGACCGCCTTGGATCGCAAGGTCCATGGACCCAACCAAAAACTTCAGCTGCATGATGTCCTCTTTTGTCAGGAGGGGACAGGCGAGGTATGCCGCCTGCCCATCGAGCGGCCCCATAATCTCAAAGACTTCAACGGCGTTTTGTTGATCGAACCCACGGACACGGAATCCGCGACGGGGGAGATTGTCCAGGTAGCCATCGCTTGCCAGCTGAATGAGCGCCTCGCGAACCGGCGTGCGCGACACGCCCATGGCATCGCAGATCGCTTGCTCGCTCACGCGGTCGCCAGCCGAAAGCTCGCCGGCATCTATGCGGCTCGAAATATAGTCGTATACATGATCCTTCAAGGGTCTTCTGAGCGTTTCCATGAGCTTGTGTTCCTTAACTGTATATTTTCAAAATTAAATACGTTTCGCTTGAATAGCTCAGTTGAATTATAGAACGACCAGCTAAATCGCGCTAATTTGCACCGATAGGTGAGAATACGCTTACCGATGAATACCTACCGTTCGGGATTGTATACAATATACAAAATAGGAAAACCGCCCTAAGATAAAGCTATCGAAAGGAAGGCGGGCGCAAAGAAGTCCCGCTCTCTGCTAAGAGATCCAAGGAGGATCACCATGACCAAGTTCAGCCACGTCATCATCCGTCGTCCCGGCAAGTCCCTGAGCAATGGCATCACGAGCGCCCCCGAGCTTGGCCAGCCCATCTACGAGCGTGCCATCGAGGAGCACTACGATTACGAGCATGCGCTCGAGCAGTGCGGCGTTGACGTGTCGGTGCTGCCGGCGCTCGAGCAGTATCCCGACAGCTGCTTTGTCGAGGATCCGGCCGTCATCACTCGCTGCGGCGCCATCATTACCAACCCCGGTGCCGACAGCCGCAACGGCGAGAAGGACGAGATCGAACCAGCCGTCCGTCGCTTCTTTGACGACGAGCATGTCAAGCACATCGTTTCTCCGGGTACGCTCGACGGCGGCGACGTCATGATGGTCGGCGACCATTTCTACGTCGGTCGCTCCGCTCGCACCAACGAAGAGGGCATCCGCCAGTTCTGTGAGATTCTCGAGGGCTGGGGTCTCGAGGGTTCCGAGGTTCCGCTGGAGGAGGTCCTACACCTCAAGACGGGCGTCAACTACATCGAGGACAACAACATGCTCGTTTCCGGTGAGTTTATCGATAAACCCGACTTTGCCCAGTACAACAAGATCGTCGTGCCCGAGGACGAGGCTTACGGCGCCAACTGCATCTGGGTCAACGGTACGGTCATCGTCGCCGAGGGCTATCCGACCGTGCTCAAGGCCGTGCAGGATCTGGGCTACAAGACGCTCGTCGTCGATACCTCCGAGTATCGCAAGGTCGACGGCGGCCTTTCTTGCCTGTCGCTGCGCTTCTAACGCGATAGCTGTAACAGTCTGATGATCGCTTGACCGATGGCCCGGCACCCGATTCGGGACGTCCGGGTCATCTTTCGTTCGATCACATGATGAAGGGGGTGCACATACAATGGCCTCTAAAGTTCAAAACGACGAGATTATCGACCCTAATGGCCTCGATCTCTTTCGTCTGACCATGATGGTCATTACCGCCAGTATTTGTGGCGGTATCTTTTCGCTTGCCGGCGATATGGCAGCAGGCGGGGCAAATACCGGTGCGGTTATCGTCTCGTGGGGAATTTGCTTTATCGGCGTCTTTGCGCTGATGATGGTGTTCAACGGTTTGTCTCAGGCTCGTCCCGACCTGACCGGCGGCATCTATGCATACGCTGCGGCCGGTTTTGGCGATTACATTGGATTCAACTCCGCCTGGGGCTACTGGATCAGCGCATGTCTTTCCAACGTGAGCTTTGCGCTCTTGCTGTTTAGCGCGCTGGGTTATTTCTTCCCTGCGTTTGGCGCGGGTAACAACTTGCTTTCCATCGTCTGCGCCAGCGTGTTTTTGTGGTTCCTTACCGTCCTTGTGCTTCGTGGCGTTAAGGAGGCTGCGGGCATTAACACTATCGTCACGTTGGCGAAGCTGGTGCCGCTGGGGCTCTTTGTGCTGAGCATCGTGCTCCTGGGTAAGTTCAACGTCGATATCTTTATGGACAACTTCTGGGGAGAGCCGGCTGGTCCTGGCTTTGGCGAGCAGGTTGTCTCGACCATGATCGCCCTTGTCTGGGTCTTCACGGGCATCGAGGGCGCTGTCGTTATCTCGGGCCGTGCAAAGTACGTGCGTGACGTCGGCCGCTCGACGGCGCTCGGATTTGCGGCTGTATTTACGCTGTATCTGATCATCTCGATGCTGTCACTCGGCATTATGCCGCGCGAGGAGATGGCGCAGCTCGCAACGCCCTCCATGGCGGGAATTCTCGAGTGTGCAATCGGTCCGGTTGGCGCTGCCATCGTAAACCTTGGCGTTATCCTTTCGCTGGTCGGCGCGCTGCTGGGCTATGTCATCATTGCGTCCGAGACGCCGTTCGAGGCGGCGCGCCAGGGATCCTTCCCTCTGGCGTTTGCCAAGACGAACAAGCACGACGCCCCGGTGGTAACGGTTCTTGTGAGCTCCGGCATCACGCAGCTCTTCTTGATCGTGTCGTATGTGGCGGCGAGCACCTACCAGTTCTTCTATAGCTGCGCAGTCAACACGATTCTGGTTCCGTATGTCTGCTCGGCTGCCTATTACATGGTGATTGGCTGGAAGAACGAGCATCTGGACGGGCCGCATGCGCCCAGCGTCGGCAAAGCCCGCTTCTTCGGTACGCTCGGCTTCATCTACACATTGTTCCTGGTGTGGTCGACGGGTCTTCAGGGCGTTATGATCACGACGATTCTTTTTGCTCCGGCCATTCCCGTCTATATGTTGGGCGAGCGAGGTCGCGGTAAGCCGGTGCTTCCGCATCTGCACGACAAGCTGATCGCAGCGGTGGTCATTATCGTAGCAATCATTTCGCTGTATCTGCACTTTGCCGGCATTGCGCCGATTGTCTAGGACTTCGGTAAGCTTCATCGCTTGGTAAGCCGACTGAGGCATCGCGTGCCGGTGCCGTTCGGTAATCCATAACTGACGTGGGCCTCTGTAACGTACCTTTGTGAGCGCCCACTAAACCCGCGCAGGTGACTACGGTTGCCTGCGCGGGTTTTTGCAGTTGTGGTGAAATGCTGCCGGCAGCTGGGGACGTTCCTATTGCTGGCACTCTGGGACACTCCTTGGATGATCCGCATACAACGGAGGAAAGCGGATGATTTTGACGAGGGGCGGGCGGCTGTTTCGGTCCTCGGGGAAACCACGTCCCGTTTCGGGCACAGATTCCGGGTCGCAGTTTCCCCGAGGGGCTCGATCGGGAAAATACGTCCCAGTCTGAGCGCGGGACTGCGGACGATTTCTTGGACC
>DFIX01000016.1 GCA_002371495.1 Eggerthellaceae bacterium UBA3686 | reverse complement strand
GCCTCGAACACAGCCGGATGACGCACGTTGCGCATAACGTACTCGTCGCCATCCCTGCAAAGCAACCGATACACCCTGCGATGATCGCGCCATAAAAGCACCGACCCCAACTCCGGTCCCGCCTCGCTCAGCGGAAGAACTTCGTGGCGCATTCCGTTGACAATAACCGTGTTCACAGCACTTCCTTCGTTCGAATTATCTCATTACTATTTCTTTCTAGAATAGTTTTCGAGAAAAATAAACCTGTACTTTTTGTACAGGTACCCTGCGAACTGCGGTTATGTTGGGAAGTTTTTTTCGAGGATCCGTTTGCTAGCTGATCGCACCATTGCTGACCGACTACCACGAGGCAACGACCGGCTATGCCGTAGGTAACCGGTTGTCGCAAGCGATCGGCTACACTGGAGCGTCCGATCGGGCAGAGCGGTTTTCGGCGGCTTGCACAGTGGGGATTTCGTGCGTTGGCGCAGGTGGCTTCTAACACGGTACAATGGTTCGAAACATCAACGAGGCAAGCGGGGTAATAGATGAGAAACCATCACGTCCTGGCCATGCTGGCGGGGTTCGCGCTTGACGTGGCGTTGGGCGATCCGCAAGGGTGGCCGCATCCAGTGCGCCTGGTCGGCAAGCAAATCGAGTTCGAAGAGGGACTCATTAACAAGTACTTGTTGCCCGAGGCGGAAGCTGCAGGCGACGCATGGCCGCTCTCGAAAGCACAGACCGAGCGCTTGGCGGGCGCGGCGTTGGCAGCCGATGTCGCACTCGTAACGCCTGCTGCAGCGTTTCTTCTGCTGAAGGGGGCGCAAAAGATTCATCCCGTTGCGGCGTTCGGCCTGGAGTCGATTCTGTGCTATCAGCTGTTGGCGACGAGGTCGCTTTGCGACGAGAGCATGAAGGTGCACGATGCGCTGACGGCGGGTGACCTGGAGGGCGCCCGCAAGGCCGTGGGTATGATCGTGGGGCGCGATACCGATACGCTCGACGAGCAGGGCGTTGCGAAAGCCGCCGTCGAAACCGTGGCCGAGAACGCGTCGGACGGCGTCGTTGCACCGCTTCTGTTCATGGGAATAGGCGGTGCACCTGCGGCTATGCTGTACAAAGCCGTGAACACGCTCGATTCGATGGTCGGCTACAAGAACGACCGCTACCTTAACCTGGGGCGTATACCCGCCAAGCTCGACGATGTCCTGAACATCGTGCCGGCGCGTGTGGCGGGCACGCTCATGTGCGCGGCGGCTGGCCTTGTGGGACTCGATTCCGCGCGTGCTTGGAAGGTGTTCAAGCGCGACCGCTACAACCATACCTCGCCAAATTCTGCGCATACCGAGGCAGCATGCGCGGGGGCTTTGGGGGTTCAGCTCGGGGGACCAAACCGCTATTTCGGAAAAATGGTCGACAAGCCTACGATCGGCGACAACGAGCGTCCGGTCGAGGCGGACGATATTCAACGGGCGAACAAGCTCATGTACGCAACTGCCGCCCTGGGCCTGTGCCTTGCGGCTGGGGCGGGCCTTCTGCGCGGCAAGGCCCGTGGACTGAAAGGGTAAAACGTGACTGAACGCGATAAAACCCAGCATATGGGACGTTACGAACACGGCGGGGACCTGTATGGAATGGAAGGCGTCGTCGATTTCTCGGCGAGCCTGAATCCGCTCGGCATGCCGGTGCAGGTCGTGCGCGCCCTGAAGGTGGCGGCTGCGAGCTTCGAGACGTATCCCGACCCGCTCTGCCGCGACCTCGTGGCCGCGCTCGCAGAGCACGAGCAGCTTCCCGAGCGGTACATCGTCGCCACGGCTGGAGCGACCGATGCGTTCTCGCGTATTGCGTCAGCGCTCAAACCTCACAAGGTGCTCGTGTGCTCGCCCTGCTACTCGGGCTACGAGCAGGCCCTGCAGCCGTTTCATCCGCGTGTCGTGCACCACAGCTTGGTCGCGCGCGAGAACTTCGATGTGACGGAGCGCATCATCGATTACATCGAGCCGGATGTGGACCTGATCATCCTGTGTTCGCCCAACAACCCGACGGGCCGCACCATCGACCGCGGAGTGCTCGCCAAGATCTTGCGCGCCGCCGATAGGTGGGGCACTAAGGTCCTGGTTGATGAGTGCTTCATCGAGCTGACCGAGCGGGAGTCGTGCACCGATCTGCTCGAGCAGTTCCCGCATATGATCGTGGTCAAAGCGCTGACCAAGAGCCATGCCCTTGCGGGCTTCAGACTGGGGTATTGTCTGTGCGCCAACGAGCACCTGCTCGATCAGATTCGCGCTGCCGGCGCTCCTTGGGCAGTGTCGTCGCCGGCCCAGGTAGCGGGCGTTGCTGCGCTCGACGTGCCGGGCTATTTAGACCTTACGCACGAATACGTTGCGACCGAGCGCGCGCGGCTCGAAGAGGGCTTGCAGGAACTCGGCATGCTCGTCGTGCCCTCGCAGGCCAACTACATCTTGTTCCAAAGTCCCAAACCGCTCTACGAGCCGATGCTCGAGCGCGGTTTCGCCATAAGGCGCTGCGAAAACTTCCGGGGACTCGATGCTTCGTGGTTCCGCATTGCGGTGCGCACGACCGTCGAGAACAAGAAGTTCCTCGAAGCGCTCAGCGAGGTGATGGCGTAATGGAGGGCGGCGATACGCGCGGTCGAAGTACCGAATTCCAGCTCATGATGTTCCGCCACGGGCAGACCCACGGCAATGCCGAGCGGCGCTACGTGGGTTCCACCGATGACCAGCCGCTGAGCCCCCTTGGACGCGAAGAGGCGCTCTCGGCTGCCGCTTTCTACGAAGACTATGGTTTCGCCGAGGTCAGGCGTGTGTACGTATCGGAGCTGCGGCGCACCCACGAAACGGCCGCCATCTTGTTCCCGGCTGCCGAACAGGTGGTCGTGCCGGGTATTCAGGAAATGGATTTCGGTGTATTCACCGGCCGATCGGCAGATGAGATGGTCGACGATCCAGACTACCGCACTTGGGTCGAGGGCATGTGCGAAGGGCAATGCCCGGGCGGCGAGTCCAAGGCGCAGTTTGACGAACGCGTATGCGACGGGATGATGCACCTATGCCGTAGCATCGCCGAGTCGGGCGAACAGCGTGCGTACCTGGTGGCCCACGGCGGCACGCTCATGGCCTTCCTCTCGCGGTTTGCCGATGAGCAGCGCAGCTACTACGATTGGCTCGTCGGCAACTGCCAGGGCTATCGCATGACCGTAAGCATCGACACCGATGGGAAGCTTTCGCTGCGCGACGTCGAGCGCCTATAGCCGCTTGAATGCGCGGTCGGTTCCCCGCAAAAATGTGAAAAAGGGGCTGTCCTCCTATGCACGTAACGTCCCGCGAAAGGCCTGGCGGCAACACGCGTTCGCTTGGCTTCGCCTAACCTATATATATTTACAGGAGCAGTGGCTGCAGAATCGCTCACGCATGCCGCCGCCAGGCCTTTCGCTACCGTTTCGCGCAGGGGCAGTTAGCGGTGCAGGCTAGATGTCCCAAAGGGATAGCCCCCTGTTCACATTTTTAAAGCGTGCTGACAAAACGCTCGAAAGCGGCGCGTCCTGCCTCATCCCATTTGAAAACGCCCGCGCATTCGAGTACCTGGCCGAAGAGCTTGCCAACGTCATCGCGCGAGAGGCCCCGGTCCTCCATGACCCCTTGCACGCGCGGTGGCAAAATGGCCAAACCCATGACCTCGATAAGTCCGATGTTCTCTTTCTTAATATGGTGGAGTTCCTCGTGGGGATGGAATACGCCCAGCGGGTGCTCGGCGCTCGTAATGTTGCAGCGCAATGCCAAATCAAGCTGGTACCCACCTTCGATTGCGCGCAAGATCGGCGTGATGGTGTTATGCCGCACGCCATCGGTATGCGAGATGATGCCGACTTCGGCATCATCATAGTGGCGCCATGCATCGAGCACCGCGCAAGCGGCATCAACTAATGAGGAGCGGTTGTTCCCGCAGAGCCGGATGACCGACATCGGCCATTTCACAATGCCCGCTTCCACATCGGAAAAACCCGAGAGCTCAATCGCGCGGTAAACCGGCGCTTTCTGCATGGGAAACACGTGCCGCCCACCCTGAAAGTGATCGTGCCCCAGAATCGAGCCGCCCACGATGGGCAGATCCGCATTGCTACCGAAAAAATACTGCGGAAGCTGCCCCACAACGTCGAAGAGGCATTCGAAAGCAGCGCGGTCGATATGCATGGGCCGATGCTCCCAGCTCATGGCGATACAATGCTCTTCGTAATAGGCGTACGGGCTGTACCAGAGCCCCCACGGCTCCCCGCAAAGCGTCATATGCCGGGCATACCCCAACTCGACATCGGCCTCAGTCACGCAAAGCGGGCAGGGACGCGCGACGCCCGTCGCTGGGTCGATGAAACTCTTCTTGCTCCCCGCCTGCTGTTTTGCAGCGGCAGCGATGTCGCGCGGGTCCTTCTCGGGCTTCGAGAGGTTTATCGTGACTTCGATGTCGCCCCATTCGGTTCCCGTCGTCCACGCGATGTTACGCGCCACAGCCTCGAGCTTCACAAACCCCTTCTCGCAGCTCTGCCGATAAAAATCATCCGTATCCATCAATTCCCTCCATCCCATACGTACAAAAGGGTCAGACCCTTTTGCACTATGGCACTTTTGCACATCTAGAATACCCATTCGGCATGCGCGCCGCACGCCGAAATGCGGTAGCGCCTGCACGACCCGGTGCCCAAGAGCTCATCCATTTTCAACGCGAACTCATCGGCGCGCTCGACGGGCACGAACGCCTGCACTGTACCCCCGAAGCCTCCGCCATGAATGCGCACGGCCCCCTGCTCGCTCGCCAGGCAATCCGCCAGCGCCAACGCCACCATGGCCGGCTGCGACACGCGGTCGGCGGTCGAGACGTTCTGCAGATACTGCGCCGACGATACTCCCGACTGCCTGGTCGCCGCCAGGAAAACCGCAACATCCCCTTCGGCAAGGGCTTGCGCCCGGCGGTCGACGAGTGCCATTTCATGGTAGTAGTGAAGCGCGCGCAGCGCCGGCACATCACCCATCTCGGCGCGCACACGCCCGAACGACTCGAAAAACCAATCGGCGCTCACCTCGGACAGCATGTTAGCTCCAAGGAAATGAGCCACTGCGTCCATATCCTTTGCCACCTGCGCATACTCGAGAGTGTAGGCGCTGTGATCGCAGTGCGTGTCGATGAGGAACAGCGCCAGGCCAGCCGATTCGAAATCGAAATCGATGCTTCGAGCCACGCACCCCCCATCGGCAAAATCCATGAGCTGCACACCGCCGAGAGCAATTGCCATCTGATCCATAAGGCCGCATGGCTTTCCGAACCACGTGCGCTCGGCCTCCTGACCTATGCGAGCCAATTGCTCGGGCGCGAACCCGCCTTCGCCGAAAGCCGCGTTCAACGCCTGTCCGAGCGCCAATTCGAACGCAGCGGATGACGACAAGCCACCGCCCGCCGGAATGCCGCTTTTTGCAGACGCAGCAAATCCGCCCACGCCGACGCCAGCTTCGCGCATCCCCGCCACCACGCCGCGTACGAGGGCCGCTGTCGTGAAGGCCTCGTCGGCTCGCGGCGTCACGTCGGCAAGGTCCACTTCGACGGGCTCGAAGCCGTCACTTGAAACGTAAGCTTTTTGCCCTTCACAAGGCTGGAGCAGCAGATCGATACCGCAATCGACTGCGGCGGCGATGACGCGCCCACCCTGGTGATCGGTATGGTTGCCGGCTATTTCCGTCCGTCCCGGCGCGAACGCGCGTACATGCGCGCGTGTTAAATCGACCATATTCGACTTCCCTTCAAACGAGTCAGCCTACCTGCTAGACTGACTCATCCGCTCGAGCACGATATCGAGCGCCTTGTAATACCGTTCGCGCATCGCCGCAGGCCATTGCCCCATGTCGTCCGACGTCAAGAACACGCTACCCAAGTCAGCGTCGGCAAAGAGCAGCTCATCGCGCTGAGCGGGCGTCAGACGCACATCGTCTCGCAGGAAGAACACGTCGGGATCGTTGCCGAACGCGCGCCCATCGAGCGGCGCGCGCCCGTATGTGTTCGATAGCGAGTTCTTCGTCGAAATGCGCTCGCGGTGAAGCATGCGCATATGCGGCAGGTCATCCCAGTCCAGCCCGACGTCGCACCCGATACGACAGTATTCGAACTTCCCGAAGACGCTGGCCAGCGGCACACCGCAACCAAGCAGCAGCGTCTTTTCACCAGCGCCCTTCCTCAGAAGCGACACGGCATCGGCCATCAGCTCGCCGCGGTTGAGCCCGCCATGCGGCAGCATGCAAGCGGCATACAGGAAATCGAGCTTTAAAAGCCCGAAGCCCCATTCGCGCACAACGGTGTCGAGCACCTCCAGGATGTAGCTGCGCACGTCGACATTGCGCGTATCCAGGGCAAATCCCCTGCTCCATTGCGACCCAGTTGCCACCGGATCGCCCGCAGCATCGCGCAGCAGCCATTCGGGACGCTCGCGGAACAGCCGTGAATCCTCCTCGCACACAAAAGGCGCAAGCCAGATGCCGGGAAGAAACCCTTCGGCCCGAATGCGGCCGGCAAGCGGTCTAAGCCCGGACGGGAACTTCGCCGAATCCACGTCGAGCCAATCCCCCACTTTGCAGTAGCCGTCATCGATTTGGAAGACCTTTTGGACGCCCGACAGATCCTTGCGTACATCGCATTTGAAGAAGCCGGCAACGCCGTCCAGATCGTCGTTCAGCTTAGCCTCGTCGATTTCGCCGTAGTGTCTATACCAGCTCGTATACCCTACAAGGGGCTTTGCCTTGCGGGCGCTGATTCCCATCAGATTGAACCAACGGTCGTAGCAGCCCTTCATGGTTCCCCGCGCAATGCCGTATCGACCGAATTCAATTGCCTGCCCCGGCGAAAGCGCGCTCGCAGGGCATTCGGTCTCGAGCATCACCGTCCCTGCCGCAGCATCGGTTTTAACCAGCGTGAACCCGCGGGACTCGTCGAGCGAGCCGACGAGCACCATGCCGTCTTGCCGCCTGAACGTCGCATACGTAAACCCATGCTGCCGCCCGCGGCGCGCCGAGTAGTCCACGATGGCGTAGTCGCCCCCTCCGTCGAGGACAAACCGCTCGACCAGCTGCGACGGCACTCCCTTAAGCCCCCGCATACGGCCCCAAGCAGGTCGTTCGACCGTATCGGTCCACGATTGATACCCATTGAGCAACACCTGCTCATCACCTGAGAATGCATGACGCAGGGTAACCGCGCAATACTCGACGAGCAATTCCGTCTGCGCCTCGATGACAACTGCAAGCACCTCGCCGTCAAACGAAACCACAGCCGTGCCCACTTTAGGCGATGGAGCGCCGTTCGGTCCCGGAAGCTCGAAACGCAGCTCGACCGGGTGGCCGAACGTCCGGCAAACCTCGGTATCCTCGGCCTCGAAATCAGCCGGCAGCGAATAGGCGAGCTGCGCCTCGAGTGCGCATGCTTCGAAGCGCGCCGTTCCCTGTTCGGAGCACCGGTAGTACAGCTTGAGCGCCGCCGGCTCCATGGCGACTTTGGCCCCATAAGGCATCTTCTGCTTGCGCATGGCGCCTATGCCTCCTTGAGCTGCGCTGCGCCCGCGTCCTCGATGCGCTCGAGCACAGCGCGCTCATGGTAGCGTGCGAACACCAATGCACCCAGCAAACAGAATACGCAGGCGACGACCGCGGTGATCCGGTACTTCATATCGCCGATGTCCATGGCGATAATGCCCGTGAACACCAGCATCGAAACTGCTTGGCCGAGCTTCATCGCGAACGTGCGAGCCGCGTAGAACATGCCCTGGCGCGCTTCGCCGGTATCGATTGCATCGACATCGGCGATGTCGGCAACGACCGCTTGGGGCAAGACGCCCAGAATCGCCAGAGGAATCGACGAGAGTATCGCGATCAGGATGCCCCAAGCTTCAACGGGCACGCCCAAAACGCCCGAAAGCGCCGTTATACCGAATGTCGCCGCAAAGAACGAGAACGCGAACACGATGAGCTTCTTCTTACCCAGACGCTTGGCAAGGAAATTCACGGGGATGTAGAGCACGAACGCCACGACCATCATCAACACCAGCAAGATGGTGCTCCACGCCACCGGCAAACCCATGAGCTCGGTCACGTAGAACAGAAGGCCGGTCTGGAACATCGTGAAAGCGATCCAGTACAGGATATCGGAGCAGACGAAAGTCTGGAACTCCTTGTTTTTGAAGGTCTTCATGAGACTGCTGAACGTCGGCGATTTCGAGGGCGTAGTATCGGCGTACGCGTGCTCGTCGATCCCGAACGCGGGAACGAGCATGCAAATGACCGCCAGCGCAGCAAGCCCCGCAATGGCCATGCGGAAACCACCCGCAACGCCAAATGTCGGGAACAGAGCGCTCGCAATCGTCGGCACCGTGTAGGCCAGCGCCGTTCCGATAAAATACGTTGCCGAGATGTACGTCGAGACGTTGATGCGCAGGTTCTGCGTGCGGCCGAGCTCAGGAATCAGCGCGTTGTAGGGCGTGCAGTAGCAGGTCATGCACAGGTAGAACAGAAGCATCATGACGCCGAGGAACAAGCTGTTGACCCAGCTGACGTCCGGCACCGGAGACACGAACACGAGCACCGTCACGACGCCGAAAGGCACGGCGGCGTAACGCATGAACGGGATGCGGCGACCAAGGCGGTGCTTGCAGCGGTCCGAGAGCGAGGCGATCAGTGGGTCGGTTACCGCATCGAAAAGACGGCCAAGCGCGGTAATGCCGCCGATTACGGTCAGAAAGCCCAGGAACACCGCAGATTGCGTGATGAACAGCGTATGCCCCTGGCTCAGCAGCGAGTCCTCGGGCATGTAGTAGTACACCAGGCAGTTCGATATAACGCCCGAAAGGGCCGCCCAACCCAATTGTCCGATGGCGAACAGCCACAGAATCTTGTTAGATGCCAGCTTCTTTTCCATTGCCTGCCTTTCCTGCGAATATAATTGGCACTGTGATTATATCGAAACCAATCTGGAGGACGTCATGCATACGGATCGTTCAGCTTCAATTTTCGGGAACCCAATCGACCGGCGCACCTACGCAAAGGCCTGCAAGGCCAAGCGGAAATACGCGCGCAAGTTCGGGGATGACCCCAACGCCGCTTGCCACCTGGAGCTCCTTGACGCCCCCGTCATCAGCGACCGCTTCGGCGCAAAGCTCCTTGGCCCGGCGGCGAGCGAAGCTGCACCGGCAGATTTCTCGAACGTGGCCGACCCGGTCGTCATAGGCAACATTCGCATGGGCTTCGGGCACTACCGCATCGCCATGGCTATGGCTTCCGCCGCACGCGCCCTCGGCTATACACCGCTCTGGTTCGACCTCATGGGATTCCCCGAAACAACGGCATCGAAACTCATCGCCTACCAGAACGATCTTTACTCCATGGGTTCGCGCCTCTCGCAGCGGTTCGGGCTATTCAACAAGCTGGTATGGGAGCCCATGAACTCCGAAGGCTTCCGCAAGCTCACCTACAACGCCACAGACCAGAAAGCATCGGAGCTCATGTGCACGCCGTATGCGGACCTGCCCCGCGACATTCCGTTCGTCGCAACGCACGCCTGGCCCGCCCAAGCGGCCGTGCATGCGGGGCTGACCAACGTCGTCAACGCCATACCCGACAACTGGCCGATGGCGCTGCATTTGTCGGAGGGTGCGCTGCATGCAGTGCAAACCCCATCGGCATACTGGGGCTACAAAGCATTGCGCGGCATGAGCAAAAACCAGCAGCTCTCGCCCATGCCAGAGGGCTCGCTCTACTTTACCGGGCACTACATCGACCACGAGCTGGTCCTGAACATCCCGTTCGACTGCGAGCGGCGCGTGGCACGCGCACAAGGAGCCGGCCCTATTCGCTACCTGCTTACCGTCGGCGGAGCCGGCGCCCAACAAGACCTGTTCCGCGGCATCATCGAGCACCTACTGCCCTTCGTTAAAGCCGGTAAGGCCGCTTTGTTCGTGAACGTCGGAGACCACGCGCCCATCTGGGGCGCCTTAAAGAATGCGATTCCGGGTCTTGCGGGCGCCGTCGAGCACTTCAACAATTTTGAGCGGTCGGCCGCCTTTGCCGAAGCCGCCCTCGAAGACGATGTGGAAGGTATCCACGCTTTCGGCGACGAAGACATCTTTGCGGCGGTCTACATGACCAACCTGCTCATGCGCGCAAGCGATCTGCTGGTTACGAAGCCGAGCGAGCTGGCCTTCTACCCCGTTCCCAAACTCATGATCCGCCGAGTCGGTGGCCACGAGGCCTGGGGTGCAATCCGCGCTGCCGAGGTAGGCGACGGCACGTACGAGCTGCGCACGCTTCCCGAAATCTGCGCGTGGATCGACCTCCTGCAATCGGAACCTGCGATTATTGCCGACATGTGCGACAACATCGAGGCGGCCGACGCGATCGGCACCTACGATGGCGCGTACCGCGCCGTGCAGTTGGCAGCTGACCGCAACAAGTAGCCATCCACTCATGGCGTTCATAGAATTCGAGCAGGTCAGCTACTCGTACGACAGTGCCTCGCTTGCGCTTGACGGAGTCGACCTGCGTATCGACCAAGGCGAATTCGTCTGCGTCCTCGGCGCGAACGGCAGCGGCAAGTCGACACTTGCCCGACATATGAACTCGCTGGCCGTGCCCGATGCGGGCAGCGTTTACGTGGGCGGGTTCAACACTGCTGACGCAGGCGCGGCTTTCGAAGTGCGCAAATCGATAGCCATGGTGTTCCAAAACCCCGATGACCAAATCGTCGCAAGCATCGTGGAAGACGACGTCGCATTCGGACCCGAGAACCTGGGGCTTACCCCCAAGGAAATTCGCGAGCGGGTCACCGAATCGCTTAAGGCCGTAGGTCTCGCGGGCTTCGAACGACGCGAAGTGTCCACGCTTTCGGGCGGCCAGAAACAGAGGCTGGCCATAGCAGGGGCGCTCGCCATGAAGCCGCACGCACTCGTGCTCGACGAGGCAAGCTCGATGCTCGACCCGCGCGGACGGGAAAGCCTCTTGGGGCTTTGCCGCAAGCTCAACGCCGAGGGCCTCACCATCATCATGATCACCCATCACATTCACGAGGCAGCGCAGGCCAAGCGCATCATCGTTTTGGCAGACGGCCGCATACAACTCGACGGCGCACCCGAAGACGTGCTCCTAAGGGCCTCAGAGCTGCAAAGCTTCGGCCTGCAAGAGCCCTTGGCCGCCCACGTCTCCTTAAAGCTCGGCTCACTCGGTTTCGCTATTGCCCCTACTGCTCGCATCGAAGACCTCGCGGAAAGCATCGCCGCACTGCAGGCCACCATCGGAACAACGGACCAACCCGGAACAAACCACGGCCTTGCCGCAGCAGTTGACGGAGCCATCGCCAGCTGGGAGCCGCTGCCAGCGCGCAAGGGGCAAACCGGCATCAAAGGTACTATCGTCCGAGAAGTCCCTGCGCAAAGCGTTCCTCTGCTGGAATTCGATGCCGTTTCGTTCGCGTATCCGCATCCAGGAACCAAAACGCGCGGGAAAAAGCAGGCGAAACGTGATGAGCGCCTAAGTGCCCCAGATGCGTGGGCACTCGAGGAAATCAGCTTCTCGGTATGTGCCGGCGAGTTTTTCGGCATTGCAGGGCACACCGGATCGGGCAAGAGCACGCTCATCCAGCTCTGCAACGGCTTGCTACAGCCGACAGTTGGTTCCGTGCGCGTCAACGGAGCAGACCTTTCGAACAGGGCAAGCGCCATCGAAGCACGTCGCTTCATCGGCGTCGCCTTCCAATACCCCGAGCATCAGCTCTTTGCCGCTACGGTGTTCGACGACGTGGCTTTTGGGCCGCGCAACCTCGGAATCGACGAAAAGCAGATCGGAGAGCGGGTAGCCTGGGCGCTCAACCTCGTTCACCTCGACAGCGAAGAGCTCTGCCTGAAAAGCCCCTTCTCGCTTTCGGGCGGGCAGCAGCGGCGCGTCGCTTTGGCGGGGGTCCTCGCCATGAAACCGAGCGCGCTCGTCCTCGATGAGCCTGTTGCCGGCCTCGACCCGCAAGAAAAGCGCAGGCTCATCGAGCTGCTCTGCGAGCTCCACACCGTCGAAGGGCTGACCATCGTGCTCGTATCGCACGAAATGCAGGATTTATCCCGGCTCTGCGACCGGATTCTCGTGCTGAACCAAGGCGGGATGCACGCCCTCGGAACGCCGGAGAGCATTTTCACGGACGAAACCGCCCTGCGGAAAATCGGCTTGGATCTACCCGACCGATATCGATTGGTCCATGCGCTAGACGGCCAGATGAAACGCCGTTAAACCCACTTTGCCTGTACAATGGGCCGCCAGCACGCCCTGCGGCTAATTTTGCCTTCGCATAAACCAGCGCCTACTGGGCGAGGCGCGGCATGCCTATTCGAAATCGTAAAGGTCCTTCGCGGCCTCGCGGAAAGCCGCAAACGCCTCCTCGGCGATTGCCTCGTCCTCAACGTACTCGAACTCGACGGGCTGTCCGTCTTCATCGATGTCGAGCACCTCGAGCAGAACGACTTCGCCCGAAGACAAAGCGGGCTCATCAGGCGATACGGGGAAGAAGAAACCATAGCGACGATCGTTGTGAATTACCAGCCCCAAAAACTCGAGCGAGACGACGTCACCTTTCTCGTCTTCGAACTCGAACACATCGCCCTCGTTAACCGGCGGGCAGAAATTAGGGGCACTTCCCTCACGCATAGCTTGCTCCTTCACGCAAGATTAAAACTCTGCTAGTGCACCAGTATACGCAAAACGCGGCGGCCCGTGGCCGCCGCGCGTTCGAGAAGCTCGGTGCAATAACCTACTTCTTCTTTTTCTTGCCCTTCTTGGGGTTATGCGGCGTCTGCTGATACAAGGGCTTGCCGTCTTCGCCAAGTGCATTAGAACCATGTGACTCGGATTCGGCAGGCGCGTCTTCTATGATGACGAGCACGTCGCCTTCGGGCTGCTCGGCATGCGCTTCCATCGCGACCTTTGCATTGGCGGCTTTGACCTGAGCGGTCTTGCGGCGGGCGGCTTTGGATTTACCCAACGTGCCCGCAATACTCGAACCAGCGCGCTCGAACTCGAAGGCGCCGATCACATCGCCGAACTTCTTCTGGGACCTTGCGTACTTTTCTTCGCGCGTCTTCCAGATGGCGAACAGCGGAGTGCCCACAGCAATCGAGGAATAGCAACCGATGACCAAGCCGATCGTCATGGCGAACGCGAAGTCCTTCAGCGTTTCGCCACCGAACAGCAGCATGAACAGTACCGGGATCAACGAGGTGATGGTCGTGTTAATCGAGCGCAGGAACACCTGGTTGAGCGAATGGTTGGCAATCGTGTAGAACGAGCAGCGCACGCCGAAGTCCTTGGCGTTTTCGTTGATGCGGTGGAACACGACGACCGTATCGTAGAGCGAGTATCCGATGATGGTGAGCAACGCCGCCACGGCGTTCGGCGTAAACTCGCGGCCCACAAGCGCATACACGCCCACGACGATTATCAGGTCATGCAGCAACACGACGACGGCCGTGAAGCCCATCTTGTATTCCCTGAAGCGAACAGTGATGTAGACGATGATCAGGACGAGCGAAACGAGGAACGCAATGAGCGACTGCTGGATGACGCTCGCGCCCCAGTCGGGCCCGATCGTCGTGACCTCGAAGTTGTCGGAAGTCAAGCTGTACTTCTGCGCCACCTGGTTGGCAACGGCGGCAGCTTCCTCTGCATCGGTCACCGTCATGCGCACGAGGAAGCCCTCCTCGCCGTCAGTGGTGGTCGTCTGGATGGTCGCATCAGCCTGGCCGGCCTCGCTGAAGGCATTGCGCATGTCGTCGATGGTCACATCGCCCGTATCGTGGAAGGCGATAGACGTGCCGCCCACGAATTCGATGCCGAACTGCATGCCCTTGATGCCCACAACGGCAAGCGAGCCGACGACCAGGCATGCCGAGATGATCAGGAACACCTT
Organism: Eggerthellaceae bacterium UBA3686; assembly: GCA_002371495.1. Lineage (GTDB taxonomy): Bacteria > Actinomycetota > Coriobacteriia > Coriobacteriales > Eggerthellaceae > UBA9715. Next base: position 47,299 of record DFIX01000016.1, on the reverse strand, counting down.
GCGATGGCCGACGAAATTGATGTCATGTTTGATGAAGCGGCCCTTCAGGTTATGCACCGCTTCGGCGACGCGCAAGCCATCGGCGCCTCCGCGCGCCTCAGCTTCTTTGTCGACAATCGTGCGGTCAAGCGCCTCGCCCATCTCGGCTTCGCCGGCAGTCACGCCTATGACGGCGCCTAGCGCTGCGAACTTTTCGCCTGCGATCTGGCCGTCCTTGACGTTCCAGAAACCGGGGTGCTTCGCGATTGAGCGCGGTGCCAGCAGGCGAACGAGCGGCGCCTTGAACAGCAGCATCATGACGATGTCGCACAGGATGCCGAGCGACAGCGTAAGACCGAAGCCCTTGACGCTCGCAGAAGCCAGGAAGAACAAGCACAGGGCCGATACGAGCGAAACCAGGTCGGCGTCAATCGAGGTCTGGATGGCATGGCGCACGCCCGAAATGGAAGCGGCGCGGACGCTCTTGCCCATGCGCACTTCCTCTCGGAAGCGCTCAACGGTCAGAACCGATGAGTCCGCAGCCATACCGATTGTCAGAACGATACCCGCAACACCCGAAAGAGTCAGGCTGAACAGGCCGAATGCCGAAAGCCCGGCAAGGATGCCCAAGTACAGGATTGCGAACACGACAACCGCACCTGCGGTGATGGTGCCCAGGCCCTTGTAGAAGAACAGCAGGTAAATCATGACCAGCAGAATGCCGAGCAAGGCGACGATAACGCCTGAGCGCAGCGCGTCCTGGCCAAGCGTCGGGCCGACGACCTGGCTTTGCGAGTATTCGAAGCTCACCGGAAGCGAGCCGGACTCGAGCACGGTCCGCAGGCCGTTCGCACCGTCGAGGTCGTAGTTACCGGTAATCTGGACCTGGCCGTTAGGAATCTCGGACTGCACTGCGGGAGCGGACTGAACCTCGTTGTCGAGGATGATGACGATCTGGCCATGGTCGGTGACCAGGTCGCGCGATGCGTCGGCAAACGCCTTGGTGCCTTCGGCATCCAAATCGATGTCGACCGCGTAGTAAATCGAAGTCTCGGACGCGCGGCCTACCGTCACGCGTTCGATGTTGTCACCGGTGACGATGGGGGTGTACGTGCCGTCTTCGACCTTCAGATGCTTGACTTCGCCCGTGGGAAACGCATTGCCGAACTCGTCGGTGACCGTAGCCTCGTTGCCGTAGTTGCCCGTCTGGATGTCCTGCACGACTGTTGCGTCAGTGAACGAATCGAGACGTGCAAACTCGAGTTTGCCGGTCTTGCCGATGATGCTCAGCGCCGTCTGCGTATCTGACAGGCCGGGAATCTGCACCAAAATCTGGTTGGTGCCCTGCACCTGCACGACCGCCTCGGATGCACCGAGAGCGTTGACACGGCTCTCGACGATGGCGCGGGAGGTCTCCATGTCCTCGTCGGTGATCGCATCGCCATCGGTCGAGGTGGCGGTCAGCACGACCGAGAGGCCGCCTTGAATATCGAGGCCCTGATTGATCTTTTCTTGCGGGGGCATGAACAAGACGATCGAGCCGATGATTAGCAGTGTCGTTATGACGAGCAGCCATATGTTGCGGCGATCTGATCCTATGTTCGAGCCTTTGCGTTCATTGCTGGGCGTTGCCATGCGCTATCCTTCTTTCCTATTTCGACACATGCGCAAGTAACACCAAAATGGCGTAACTTCGATATTGTGCCACAACCACGCCTCATTGGCAGCACCAATCCGCAAATATAGTGCGTCCTTTATATTATCTACGCATCAGAATAGAGAATGCGCACACATCCGAAAGCACCCGCCACGCCTGAGCAAACTGATGCCAGCAATCCATTTCCAACCATCCGCCGCGTTTCCGAAGGCGGCAGCGCGCATCGGCTTGGTTTCGGCAACGCATCCCATCGCGTTTCCGCAGGCGGGGCGCGCTCCGGCTTGGCTTCGGCTAAACCTATGTGAATTTAGAAAGTTTGTGCCTGCAGAATCGCCGGAGTCACGCCCCGCCTGCGGAAACGCTTCGTTATCCTAACAGTGGGAGATGAGCGCTGGCCCGCTTATCGAATGCAATAGGTAACGAGCCATGCTGCATTCATTTGGAGTCCGATTAACGGAGCGCGCCTGAAGGCGGGGGCGTGACTCCGGCGATTCTGCAGGCACTGTTCCTGAAAATTCATCTTGGTTAGCCGAAGCCAAGCCGGAGCGCGCCCCCGCCTTCAGGCGCGCGGTGGGATTGAGCGAAGCCGAGCCAGAGTACGTCCCACCTGCAGCTTAGCGGTGGGACGGAATCGGCTTAGTAGTCCTCGGCGGCGGGGCTGGCCATCCATTCGGCGAGGAACTCATCGTAGGCTCCCGCCAGGACCGCCTCGCGCGCGCGGCGCATGAGGTCGATGAGGAAGTGCAGGTTGTGCATGCTCAGAAGGATGCCGCCGAGCATCTCGTTTTGCTTGACCAAGTGGCGGATGTAGGCGCGCGTATAGTTCGTGCAGGTTTCGCAGGTGCACTGCGCATCGAGTGGCCCGAAGTCATGCGTGTACTTGGCATTGCGCATGTTCATGCGGCCTTGGCTCGAGAAGGCGGTCCCCATGCGGCCCGTGCGCGTGGGCAGCACGCAATCGAACATGTCGACGCCCACCCCCACGGCCCGAACGAGCGTCGTGGGGTTGCCGACCCCCATGAGATAGCGCGGGCGATCTTCGGGCAATGCCGCTACGACATCGCCGAGCGTCTGGAACATGACCTCGTGATCTTCGCCCACCGAATAGCCCCCGATGCCAAAGCCATCGAAACGGCGACCGCCGGCTTCGACGCTGCGGCGCTCGATTTCTAGAAGCTGCTCGACGCTCTGAAGGCGAAGGTCCAGATGCATGCCGCCCTGGACGATGCCGAACAGGGCCTGGTCGGCGCGCGTATGCGACGCCAGGCAGCGTTCGGCCCACTCCCACGAGAGCTTCGTCGACGCGGCAACGTCCTCCTTCTTCGCGGGATAGCCCACACATTGGTCGAGCTGCATGACGATGTCGGCGCCGATCTTCTCTTGAATACGCATGTTTTCTTCGGGCGTCCAGCGATGCTTGCTGCCATCGTAATCGCGCGCGTGGAAGCTCACGCCATCTGGATCTGTTTTCATCATGTGATCGAGGCTGAACAGCTGAAACCCACCGGAATCGGTGAGCATCGGCCCGTCGTAGTTCATGAACTTCTGCACGCCGCCCGCCTCTTCGACGACGTCGGTCCCGGGCCTCATGTACAGATGATACGTGTTCGCAAGCACAACCTGGGCGTTCAAGCTGCGTAGGCCAGCCGATGTTACGCCCTTTACTGTGGCGTGCGTACCCACGGGCATGAACAGGGGCGTTGTGAAGTCACCGTGGGCCGTTTCGTAGCGCCCGGCACGAGCTGCGCCCGAGCGGGCCTGAATCTGATAATCGAACAACGCCATGAACATCCTTTCACGTGAATACCCGGTGCGCCCTGAGGGTTGTCACAGTATACCCCAGCTCGTCCCGACCGACGCTGGCCTCCAATGCTACACTGGCAGCATGAAACTTCTGGTACATGCCTGCTGCGGCCCCTGTTCGATCATGCCCACGACCCTCCTGCGCGAGGAAGGGCATGACATAACGGTGTTTTACGCCAACAGCAACATCGCACCAGCCTCAGAATACGAACGTCGCCTCGTCGAGCTGCAGAAATACGCTGCGATGCAGGGTTTCGACGTCATCGAAGGCACATACGATCCCGACGCCTGGGAAAAGACCGTTGCCCCCATCGGCGAATCTCTCAAGCGCTATAGCCCGGCCTTCGGCGCCGCGTTCGCGCAAGGGTCGTCCTCCGAAACCCCGAGTAACGACGTGCCCGCGACCGTCGCCGAGCTGCTCGACGATGAGCGGCGCAAAGAACGCTGCCGCGCCTGCTACCGCATGCGGCTCGAAGAAGCCGCTGCGATGGCTGCCGAAGGGAGCTACGAGGGTCTCGCAACGACACTTGCGGTCAGCCCATATCAGTTCACCGAGGTCATACGCGAGGAACTTCACCGCGCTTGCGCCCAGGCGGGCATTGCGGCGCACTTCGAAGATTACCGCCCCTACTACGACGAAGCCACGCGGATCAGCCGCGAACTGGGAATGTACAGGCAAAACTACTGCGGATGCCGTTTCTCGGTACAGGAAGGCGCCGCTACGCGCGCCTTCATCAAGCAACAGCGCAAAGCGAAGAAAGCCGCCCGCGCCGCCGAACGCCTCCAAGCACAATCCGCCGACCCCCAGGCCGCGCGCGCCAGGGCGCAGAAAAAGGCCTACGCCGAAGCGCAGGCCAAAAAGAAAGCTATCCTGAAGGGGCTTCGCGAAAAGCGCAAAGGCGACTAGTCCGCATACACTTTCTCGAATCGGCTGAAGCCTTCGCCCTCGAGCGTCTGGATCTGGCGCTTCATGTTTTTGCGCATGGGAAGCACCGCCACATTGGCGCCGGCTTCGCGCAGCGTCTGCGCTTCGCGCAAAGCTTCGCGGCGCTTTTCGGCGCCCGCTTTGGCGTCGACCAGGAACGCGACCGCCTCGACCTCGGCCTCATCTGCCAAGTCGGTGACGCCCGCGTCCTTCAGCACGGCGATTATGCGCTCGAAGCCTATCGAGAACCCGCATGCGCACACGTCTTCGCCGCTGAACTTGCCGATCATCTCGTCGTAGCGTCCGCCGCCAGCAATCGAGATGCCGAAGTTGTCGACCGTGACCTCGAAGATGGGGCCGGTGTAATAGCCCATGCCGCGGACAAGCGTCGGGTCGAAGACGATCTGCACGCCTTCACCCGTGAGCGCTGCGGCGTTCGCGATTATCTCGTCGAGGTTAGCAGCGGTTTCTGCTAGCCCCTCGGCATCGACCGCATCGCAAAACGCTTTGCTGAACGCGCCGTTCGTTTCGTCGCGGAACAGGTCCAGGTAGGCCTTGGCCGTGTCAGCGTCGGCGCCGTTTGCGAGTAGCTCGGATTCCACGCCTTCGAAGCCTATCTTGTCGAGCTTGTCGAGCGTCACGAGCACGCCGCCGATCTGATCCTCGGCAAATCCCGCTTTCAGCGCGGCGGCACGCAGGATTTGGCGGTCGTTTACGTGAACGGTGAAGCGGTCGATGCCCGCCTTGCCGAGCACCCGCGAAAGCGCTGTCGACGTAGCGGTAATCAGCTCGATTTCGGCTAAGTTTGTCGCATCGCCCAGCACGTCGATATCGCACTGCACGAACTGGCGGAAACGCCCCTTTGCCGGCTGGTCGGCGCGCCATACCGGCCCGGTCTGCAGCGAGCGGAACGGCGAGGGCAGCTGCTCTTTGTTGTTGGCGTAGAAGCGCGACAGCGGAACGGTCAGGTCATAGCGCAGGCCGTTGTCGACGAGCTCGTCGCGGTTCCCCGAATCCCAGGCGCGGTCGAACGCCGCGCCGCGCTTTTCGATCTTGAAGATGAGCTTCTCGTTATCGCCACCCTGCTTGGATGTCAGGTTACCGATATGCTCCATGCAGGGGGTTTCGATCTGCGCAAACCCGTATTGGGCGTACGTGCGCTTAATCTCGGCCAGCACTGAATCACGCAAGCGCATATCAGTTGGCAGGAAGTCGGTCATACCCTTTACGGGCTTCTTGGAAAATCCCATGTTAAATCCTTTGCTAACGAGCGCACGGCAACGAGCTGTACCAGCTTCGTATTCCCGGGCGCTTGCCCGTCTTTACTACTCGAATACCCAGCGCCCGTTGTCCTCGCTGAGGTCATTGCGCCAGTCGTCGTCATCGAAATCGTCGTAGGTATCCTTCTGGGCAGGCGCGACCTCGTCATGCTTGCGCTCGACCGGGAAGACCTCGCGAAACGCATCGAGGTTGGGGCCGCCCGGTATGGCGAAGACGACGTTTTGGAACTGACCCGGATGCGCAGCAAGCCAGTCCCTGAACAGGATCGCCACCTTGGTAGGATCGTTTCCGAACAACCCGCAACCAAAGGCCCCGAGCACGAGCGAATCGACTTCGTTGGCTGCCGCGATGTGCATGACCGTATGCACACGGTGAACCATGTCGATGTCGCATTCGGGTTCGGAACGGTGATTCTGAAGGGCGAATCGCCTGTTAACCGGCGAGCAAACGAGCACATCGCGCTTCTTCATGGCCCCGCCGGTCGTAAATACCACGTCGGACAAATACAGAGCGCGATCGGTATAAAGCTCGCCGCGGCGCGTCTGCCGATTGGGAATGTAGAACTCATCCTGAAGCCCGTCGAGCACAGGGTATAAGCTACTCTGCGAGCAGAGCTCCTCTTCCTGCGACCAACCGCCGTTGACGTAGCCGCCGCCCGGATAACGGTACGACGCGAAATCCAAGACGCATGCCCTTTCTTTCGCATCGGTTACGGCTTTCGCTGCGTCAACGCGCTCGACGCTCACGTTCGTCGACTCGAACCGGGGCTCCGGCAGCTCGAGCTCGCGGCCCTCGCCGTCCTCGTAAAGCTTCGCGGTTTCAATCGTCTTGGCTATATCGGTGGCGAACAAGCCCCTCATCATGCCGATATGCCTTTTTGCCTCTGCTTGGCGCTCTTCTTTGGTGGGCATTCCCAAATCTCCTATCGTTGTCGCAGATTTTCCCAGTATAGCGCACCATGCCTGAGATGCCCCAAGCGAACCGCTTACCCCGTAGGTAATCGGTCCGAATAGCTTATCCCACCGCGAAAACGCTGGTGGAAACTCGCATCGGCTTGGCTTCGGCTAACCTGTATGCCCCCTTTGGTTCGGTTCGCGCGCAAGCGGTTATTTGGGATATGCATATTCGTCGGTTTTCGCCGAACATGACCTACAATCGTTTGGCACGAAACCTACCCCGAACGGAGACACCAACGTGAGAACGAGCGATTTCGATTACGAGCTTCCAGCCGAGCTCATCGCACAGGAACCTGCTGCCGAGCGCGACGCGTGCCGGCTGCTCGTCATGGACCGGACAACAGGCGCACTCGAAGACCGCATCTTCCGCGATATCGTCGATTACGTGAACCCGGGCGACCTGCTCGTCGTAAACGAGACGCGCGTCCTGCCCGCGCGCCTCTTGGGAAGCAAACGGGGCACGGGCGGAGCTGCGGAGGTGTTCTTGCTCAGGCAGGCGTTCGACTATACGCCGAAGCCATCAGCTGGCAAACGCACCGAGCGTAGCTCCGAGAACGACCACAAAACGGGGTCGAACCAGCAAGCGTATTGGGAAGTCCTGGTAAAGCCAGGAAAACGACTGAAGCCCGGCAGCGGTGCCATGGTTGATTTCAAAAATTCGGAAGGCGCCGTTGTCCTTTCGGCCGAAATCGTGGATTGGGCCGAAAACGGCGCCCGCGGCGAACGCATCGCCCGCTTGACAACGTCAGAACCCTCCCTCGACGAAGCCCTTCACGCGGTCGGCCATACACCGCTGCCACCCTACATCAAGGACTACGCCGGCGACGAGGAGCTGTACCAGACGGTATACTCGCGCCGCGAGAGCTCGGCGGCGGCGCCGACTGCCGGGCTGCACTTCACACCGCAGCTGATAGAAAAGCTGCGCGCCAAGGGCGCCGGGTGGGAAACAGTCGAGCTCGAAGTCGGACTCGACACGTTCCGCATCGTCGACGAGGACGACCCCGAGCAGCACCAGATGCACACCGAGCTGTACACGGTACCGCAGAGCACCGTCGACGCCATCGAGCGCACAAAAGCCGCCGGGGGGCGCATCATCGCCGTGGGCACCACGAGCGTGCGCAGCCTCGAGAGCGCTTGGGACCCCGCAATTGGGCGCATCAGGGCCCGCGAGCGCGAGGCGACGCAGCTCTACTTGCTCCCCGGAAGCGAGTTCCACGTCATCGACGCGCTGATCACGAACTTCCACGTGCCCCGATCGACCCTCATGATGCTCGTGAGCGCGTTCTCGTCGCGCGATAACGTCATGGCCGCCTACCAGCACGCCATACAGCAGCGGTACCGCTTCTTCAGCTTCGGCGACGCCATGCTCATCAGCTAGGTGAGGGAGAATTACAACCCCCAGATTGCCGTTTGCAAACTCAGGCAAATATCCGTATCAGGCATGCTTTTCACGCCTGATACGGTTTCGCCGCCGCTTGGTTATTGGGCTCGCTTCGCGGCGAGCTCTTGGGCATACTGATAGGCGCCGCCGAGAATGCGCGGGTCGCGCATGTTGCCGAGCCGGAAGCCCATGAAGCCGTATGAATGGCCATATTTGCCATACTCGTCGAGGCAGCGGTGCACTTCGATGGCGATTTCCTCATCGGTGGCGTCGTCGTGGCCCGGACGTCCTTGGGTGTCGTAGCCGCCGAGGACCGAGAGTTTGTCACCATACTGCTCGATGATGCGATTGATGTCGTTAGAGGGTTGCGCAGACTGCCACACGATAGAGCCCTCTTCGATAATATCGGGAATAATCGCTTCGCAGCAGCCGCAAACGTGGATTTCAGGTTTGATCCCCAGGCCGATTGCAGCATCGTTCATACGCTTGTGGGCGGGCTTGATGAACTCGCGGTACACCTCAGGCGCCATGAAAAGCGACCGCTCGGTGGCCACATCGTCGTAATGCACGTACGCATCGGGCTGAATCCATTTGGCCACCCGCTCGAGCAGCGCCACCTTGTAGTCCGCAATTGCCATGCAGAGCGCCTTGGTGGCTTCGGGCTCGTCGTAGAATGCGCAAAGCGCTTCTTCGAAGCCGAGCAGATGTCCGAGTCGTAAAAACACCGAGTTCCAGGTGTGATACTCAATGACCTTGTTTTCACGGTCGGCGAGCGCGAGTTCGTCTTCGGCAAATTTCTGCCAGTCGATGGCGTCCAGGTCGGGGAATTTCACCTTATCCTCCCAGTCGCACACATCGTCGAGCGGGATGATCGTCGGATCGAGCGCAGGCTGCCCGGCAGCGGAATCGGTAGGAATCCAATTGTTGCCAAACCCGTCGAAGCCACCGGTGAGCGGACCGTTCTCCCACCACTCTCGTTGGCTTCCAAAAATGGTGAAGTCGATGGCGAACGTCGGGATCCAATCGACGGCCTCGTGGTTCTGGTAGGCTTCGTAGTTCTCGCGCGGCGTCATCATTGTGGTGACCTTTCTCGTGAAGTTACTCGGTGAACGCATCGACATGATGCATCGTATAAAGCAAGTATAATTAGGCATTAGCTGCGATACTAGTCGCTGTAATGAGCAAATGAGGTATAGTTACGCATCACAATGATGCATTATTGGAAGCGGGCTTTAACGAAGGTTTTCCGCAAGGAGATTGGGGTTTGGCAACTTGGCGTTCCGCTGCTGGATCCCAGCAGCGGGCTTCGATTTACGCCCCTACCGTTTCGATCATGGCCCCCATCTGGGTCCATCAAGATGCTTATGGAAAAGGAGGGCGCATGCAGGTTCTTGCGGCAATGGTCGAGTTCGCGTTGTTACGTGACGGTCATGACGTCCACCTTGTCGGCAATCCCGAATGCGTGGTTGACCGCATAAGCTGCCACCATCCCGGCGCACGGGAGCGCGGCGTGCTGTACGTGGCGTGCGAGCAGGTCCGCCCAGCAGCCTTCCCGCTTAACGGGAAGGCTTCCGTAATCTGCTGGCCCGAAGGCAGCTCGGCGACCGAAGCGCTTGCCGCAACCTACGACGCCCTCCGCACTGCCGAGACGTGGGCATCTTCGCTTGGCGAGGCGCTCTTGCGCGGTGCAACGCTCGATGACTTCATGACCTTGGGGCGCGACATGCTTGGCTGCGCGATCGCATATTTCGATTGCAATCTAATCGTGCTGGCGTCGTCGGACGATTACTGGCTTTCGAGTGGGCTTTTGGAGGGCGAGGACGAAGGGCTGAGCGTCGAAGGCCAGATACCCTCCCGAAGGGCGACTGGCTTGGTCGAAGACCTGGACTACCTTCATGCTGCCGAAATCCACGGCGGCTTCTACTACGAAGACGCTTTTAATCGCATGTTCTACGGTGTGAACACGTTCGACGGAGACGAGTACCTTGCGCGCCTTGTCATCACGCTGCCCGCTGGCGTTAAGCGACTACACCGAGGCCAAGAACAGCTCATTGACGTATACCATGCGCGGCTAGACGATCTCTTCTTGCGTTTTGCCGGCAATGCAGGCATCATCTCGGCGCAACACGATTCGCTGCACGTGCTCGCGCGGAGCGTGATTCTCGACGCCGATACCGTTGACGCCGAAGACGCTACGTCGGTCCTTCGCTCGTATGGATGGAGCGCCCAGGATGAGTACGTTGTGGCAAAGCTCGTATTCTTCGAAGGAGTGCATTGGGATACCGTGTCGCTTTACCTGTGCGGCCTGCTCGAAAGGACCATCGGGAACAATTGCGCGTTTTCGACTGACCGGGAAATCGTGTGGGTTGCGAACCTCACGCGCGCTGCACGCGGGGAAGAGACGAGCGATCAGGTGATGAAGCGATTCATCAAGGCGCTTGTGGCAATGTTGCGCGAATACGCGTGCAAGGCGGGCGTAAGCGGTCGTTATTCCAACTTCCTGCTGGGACGGGGCTCTTATCTTGAAGCCGGCTATGCACTGAAATACGGCCAGGTGCGCGATCCGCATTTCTGGTACTATCGATTCGAAGACTACCTGCTCGACTACCTGCTCGTTCAAAGCGCTGGAGAGCTTTCGGCGATGCAGGTATGCCATCCGGCGCTTGCAGCGCTACGAGCTCACGATGCCGAGCAGGGAACAGATTTCGCCCGAACGCTCGTGTGCTTCCTACGCAATAACCAGAACACGACGCAATCAGCAGAGGAACTGTTCATCCATCGCACCTCGCTCATGCGCCGCATGGCGCAAATCAAAGTAATCGCCCCCGTCGATCTCGACGATCAAGATCAGGTCCTGCACCTGCTCATCTCGGCGAAACTCCTCGGCATATAACCTCATTGGAATCATAGTGAACGGCAGCCCTCATCGAGTACTTGGGACCAAAAGGCAATCCTGCTCGGCGCAATAATGAGTCGGGAGGACAGTTCTCCCGACTCATTATCTTCGCCCTCGTTAGCAATATGCAGCAGCGTAGGCTTGTGCGATGGCCTGACCAAGCACGGGCAAGTCCGCTTCGCTAAAACGGTAGCGGACGCATTGCGGCTGTTCGGGCATGTTCGCACGCGGGCGCTCGACGCGGACGAAGATCGCTTCGAGCTCGTGGATTCCCTGCGACATGACGGCGTAGGCATAGCAGCTCGCCTGCAGCACATGCTTGAGGCTCAGCTCGTCTTCGGTCTCGTCTGCGCGGCCCCCGGTCTTGTAGTCGACCACGACGGCTCGCCCATGAACATGATCGATCGCCAATAGGTCTATCTCGCCCTCGAGGTATATCCCCGTGGGCGCAAACGGAGGCTCGAGCTTCAGGAAGAACGGCGTCTCGGCGCGCAGATCGCCGAACTCCGCCATCTGGCTTGCCACATCACTTGCAAACCAACGGCCGAGCGCGGCGTCGAGCCTGTCGCACTGCACCCCATCGAGATTGCCCGCACGGCTTAAGGATATGACCCGCTGCTCATCGGGACGCACGAGCGGCCGACCCTGTTCGCGCATAACGACCGCGTATTGGGCTAGGCGATGGAAAGCGGTACCCAGATCGGTCGCCTTGTCGTCATCTGCGGTGGATGTGCCAATATAAGCCCACGAACCGTCGTCTTCGTCAACTGCCGCCGCCACTCGGTTGCCGAGCGCGCTCGCGATAGATCCAACATCGTCTTGCGGCTCTTCCGAAGGCCTCAGGTATATCGAGAACACGGCCTCTTCGTCGCATTCATCGGCGGAGACGAAGAAGCGTTGCACGAGCCCGCCAAGCACATCGCCTTCGTGCGATGCTTCCGAGATCGACGAATAGCTGAAGATTCCCTCATGTGCCGGCGCATACGGCATACGGCTGATATGCGGTCTTTGCAGGGGCGCCGGAACCGCGAACTCGCAGAGGCCAACAGGCGGGCCGTCGTTTTCGGAAGCAAGCCGCTCGCCATCGGAGCCGCTCCCGTCGCCAACCGACAACGCCCCATCGGGCCCCGGGACGCCATCGTCCTCGAAATCTTCGGCTGTAAGCGCAACGGACTCGACCAAAGCCGGCATGCTTCCACCGTATTCGAGCCGTGAAACGCCCACGTCGAACCCATTGGCAGGACCAGCGAGCGCCGTGACGACAGACCCCAAACAGCCCCGGGGCGTACCCAAGGAGTTTTCCTTGGTGCGCGAACCTCTAAGCGACACGACCAGGGCTTCCTTGGCGCGCGTAAGCGCTACGTATAGCAAGCGCTTGGATTCCTCCTCATCGGCTGCCCGCTCGTATTCGTACAGCGCTGCACGGCGAGCCAGCGCGCCTTCTGCCTGGCAAATCGCGCTTGCAAGCTCGTCTTCGCCCGCACGTCCCTCCATGAGGGTCGCGTACAGTTCGGGCACCTTGTCGAACTTGGCATGCCCATTCATCGATTTCAGCGTGTTGTCCAGGTCGAGCGACAAGTACACCTTGCCCCCCACCTCCCCCGAGAGCAGCTTTGCCGAACTGCCAGCCGAATCTTTGAATTCGGCAACGGCAACTACGGGAAACTCGAGGCCCTTGGACGCATGGACCGTCATGATGCGCACGAAGTCGCCGCCCGTTGCCGACAACGCCCCAGGCGCCTCTTTCGATTCGGCCAGCAGCGCCGTGAAATCGCGCTCGACACCCGCCGGACCAACCGCGCCCGACGATTCGACCGATTCGACCATGCGCACGGCCTTGTAGACGTTGGCAGCCGATGCCAACCCCTCGGCACCCTGCTTCTGCAAGCGGGTCAGCAACCCCGACTCGACAATCACCCGCGAAAGAATGCGCGACACCGCAGAGCGCCCCGCCGCGCCAAAAGCCTCTCCCATAACCCTAAGGGCCAACGCGAGTTGACCCGACCAGCTCGCCTCGACCTGCCCTCGGCTGAGTTTGAATGCCTCGGCGATGACTCCCGACGCCAAGTTCCTGCGCCTTGGGCTGCCGTCCTCATCATCGGCCACGGTGGTCAGCACCAGCAGGTCCTGCGCGGTCAGCCTGAACAGCGGCCCTGTAAGCACGTTGTGAAGCGCCTGGGTTTGGTACGGGTTGGCGATTACGCGTACCAAGTCGCACACAAGATGCGCTTCGGGCGTTTGGGCGAAGACCGAACCCCCCGATATCACGCAAGCAAGCCCTCGGGCACGAAGCGCCTCGGCGTACATGCCAGCGTAGGTCATACCGCCCAGAAGCACCGCCATCTGGCCTGCGGAGTGCCCCTTCTGGTGCAAGTCGGCGAACACGTCGGCAATGCGCGCCGCCGCCACCTGGCGAACTTGCTCGGCCTTTGCTCCCCCGCGGCTATTCGACGTAAGCTGCACCTGGATACGCGGAACGCCGCTTGCGAACGGCTGCTTTACCCGCTCCTCGTCGCGACCCGGCGCGAGCGACATGAAGCTTCCCCCGAAAACATCGGGCTGCTCGAACACGCGATCGACGAACGAGAGCACGTCTGCATGGCTGCGGAAGTTATCGGCGAGTTTTATGACGTCATCGGCGTTGCCCGACTCGACGTCTTTCAGATGGCGGTTGTAGACCGAGACGTCAGCGCCCCTGAACCGGTAGATCGATTGCTGGGCATCGCCGACCGTGCACAGGCGGCACGCACCCGGCCCCGACAAGGCCTTGATCATATCGACCTGCATCTGGTCGGTATCCTGGAATTCGTCGACCATCACCAGTTGGAACTTGTCGGCGTAAATCGCAGCTAAATCGGGGTTGCCGGTTACGGCGTTGTAAGCCATAACCAGAAGGTCGTTGTTGTCTAAAATGCCCTCTTGGTGCTTTGCCAGGGCGAAGAGACCCAACGCGATCTTTGCCAGCGCGATCAGGGTGTTAAGATGGTCGGAAGCGAGCGCAAGGCGCAGCTCCATAACGCACATCTTGTAAACGTCGATTGCTTCACCGACCTGGTTCTTGTAGTCGACCGAGCCAGTTTTCTTCGGCCATTCGAGCGAATCGAGCGCCTTAAGAGCCCACTTGCAATCACTTGCAAGGCCCTTTTGCAGCTGTGCGCGAATCTGCTCGGCATGTTCGAGCGTTTGCGCAGCCCAGGCTTCGCGCGCCTCGTTGGGCTTCTGGGAGCCGACGGCAGCGGCAATTCCCTCGAACGCCTCGAGCACGGCATCGACCAGCCGTGCGGGATTCACGGAAGCGCCAGCGCTTACGAGCGAGTCGAACCCATCGGGCCGGGCGCCTGCCATTTCGACGAGACCGTGCACCATCGACTCAACCGAAGACCCGCGCGGGCCGCGCGTGCGCGCAGAATACTCCTGGAACAGCGCGTCAATCGCCTGGCTGCTCGGGAACTCCACGCCCAAGCTCCTTGCCACGTCAGCGGCGCGCATCGGGCCATCATCTGCCGAAGCTGCCCTCAGATGGTCATCGGCGACATCGACGGAGCCGAAGCCGTCGGGCTCGTCGGCGTCGAGCGCGCCCGAAACGAAGCGCGCATACGACAGAACCTCGTCGACCGCACGTTCGCGCAACACGTTGACCTGCACGGCGTCGGCCATTTTAAACGCCGGGTCGATGTCCAACTCGATGGCATGAGCCCTTAGGATTCGCGCGCACATGCCGTGAATCGTCGAAACCCAAGCTTCGTCAACCGCAAGCGCTTGCTCTGCGAGCCCGCAAGCACGCAACTCGGCCTTGATGCGCGACTTCAGCTCGCCTGCCGCTTTGTTGGTAAAGGTTATGGCGCATACCCTGCCGATACCGTCCACAGATCCGCTCTGTATGGCATAGACGATGCGCTTGGTCAGAGTAAACGTCTTGCCCGAACCGGCACCGGCCGCCACCACGAGCGAACGGTCGAGGGTGTGTATGCATTTCTCTTGTCCTGGTGTGAAGGCCATTGTTTCTCCCGATCAGTGTAAGCCGACGTCCGAGCGTGCGCGCCGCCGGCTTTCGCGTTTGCCCCTTTGTTCCCTAAGCCTGTTTCAGCGGGCACTCCGCAGCTGGGCAGTACTTGCATGCGTCCTGAGTCGAGGGAGCTGGCTCGACTTCACCGGCTTCCATGGCTGCAATCGCCCGCTCCACGATTTGCTCGGTACGGTCGAGCATCTGGGAAAACGAAAGCTTTGCAAACTCGGCAACCTGATCATCCCAAGGTTCATCGCAAGCCGCGCAACTGCAATCCTCGAGCTTCATAGCGGGAAGATGCGCCCCCTCGAGCGAACGCGGGTCGAACGCTCCGGCGCAAGCGTGGGTTTTTCCGTAGCTGACGTACAGCGCGCCGACAACGTTCAGGCCAAGGGTACGACGAACGACCTGCGCGTACATTCGCGCCTGGACTTTCCCCGGCTCTGTATCGTCTTTCCCGGCAATCTGGTGCGCCTTGTCCACAGTGCCCTTGTAGTCGATGACCACCGCGTTGCCGGCATCGTCGACGTCGATTCGGTCGATGATGCCCACAAACGGGTGCCCTGCGTACATAACCTCGTCCTCGAGCCTAAACGGATATTCGAGGTATGCCGGATGAAAACCGGGGAGGAACTGCGCCTCGAAATCGAGGTACGAGGCGAGCTCGGCCTTGCAGGTCTCGACTTCGCGTTTCTCGATTTGACTCGCTGCCACGTAACGCCCGCTACCCGGGTCTCGCGAATACTGCTCGGCCTCGAGCTCGTCAGCCACCTTACCCAATAGCTCCTTTGCGCGTTCGAGGTTTTCGGGTAAAACCTTTGCCTGACCAGACCGCTGGAACCGCACGTAGAACTCCTGAAGGACCGAGTGCGCGAAGGACCCCCGCTCAAGCGCCCCAAAGCCCTCCTCGAGGTCCTCGACGTTGAGCCTGTTCTGGACGAACCATTTGCGCGGGCACTCGAGGTACGCCTCAACCTGCGAGGGCGACGGGCTGAACCCGGCCGCGACCCTTCCACCTTCGCCACGGCGCGGTAAGGCCAGGGCGGCTCGGGCAGACGGCGACTGCGGGCTGCCCCAGCTTGTCTGCGTTACGCCCGATATCGCCTGTTGATCGATCGGTTCCGCGGCAAGCGCGTTGGCGAAAAGAAGCTCCTCGCCGCGCTGGGCGACCTCGCCCAGCAAAGCGTCGGGCAAACCGAGCACCTCGTCGACGTCGTCATCGGATGTGGCATCGGCGCGATAAGCGTCTATGAGCTCTTGGAGGACCGCAGACGGATACGTCGGGTTTCCATCCCAATCGTTGAGCGGACGGACGCAGAACAATTGGCTAACCGGCAGTGATTGCAGCGCCGAAAACGTACGACGGGCCCTAGCCAATGCCGTATCAGTCGGGGCAAGCCCGAGTTTCAGGAACAACGTGGCGGCAGCGTCATCCTTGTCGGCCACGGGATAATCTTCTGAAGTCAAATCGCACACGATGAGCTGATCGCACGAACCGGCGCCCATCTGCGCCGCAGCCGCTTGGGTCGTGACGATTACTCGGGCATGCGGGCCCCTTTCGGCACAAGTTCCTTCGAATGAGACGCTTACCAGGGCGTTTTCGAGCACTCGAGCGCACCCGCGTATGCTCGCGCCGACCCGTCGCGCAACGGATGTGCACGACCTTAGCGCTTTGGCCGCCACGAGCTGCTCGGAGCGCCATGCATCGGAGCGCCCGGGAGTGGTGTAGGCGATCTGCTCGAAAACGCCAAGCAGTATGTCGGCTTCGGGATCGGTCGCCAGATCTTCCAACTGCGAGAATACATCGGATGCTATGCGAAGCTGGCTCATGCATTCCTCGCGTTGCGCAAGCCGGTTCGCGCGCAGCTCTTTGTCGATGCGCAGAGCATCGGATGCGCCGATGCCCGAGAACGGCGGCTTGACGACATCGGCAAGATCGGCAGTCGACCAGGTATCCTTTTGAACGATACTCGCCATCTGAAGATACTGCCGTCCGAAATCGGTGGACGAGAACGGCACCTGCGCTTGAACGCTAACGCGCATGCCGGCTTCGGAAAGAGGGGCTTCGACCTGTTTGTAGAGCGCCAGCGGATCCTTGCACGCAACGACAGCAGTCAAAGGGAGGGTGGTCCCATGGCCCAAGGTGAACGCACGCGCCGAATCGCATACCAGGGCAGGCTGCGCGTAACGCCCAGAGGGGAACCCGAACCGCAGCTGAACCCCGTCTGGGACTCGATTGACCCCTTCCTGCCCTGCTGCGAGCCATACGGTCACCGACAGGTTCTCGCATGATTCGAAGAACCATTTGGCAACCCAGCTGAGCGGTGCGGCGTTTGCGACGAGGATCCGCACCGGGCGCGAAAACACGCTCGACTGACGCTCGGCAAGGTAAGCCGCCGCTCTTCCGAGCTCGACGAGTCCCACCGAATCGAGCAGCTCGTAATAGCGCCCCACTCCCCGCAGCAGCGCCGATTCGCGCAAAGCCAGCCCTGGGCATGCGCCTACGCAGAGCGCCTGTTCTACTGCGCGCTCGAAAGCGGGAATGCCCGAAGCGAGACGCGCGCATTTAGCTGCCAACGGCACGACGCCCGGCGATACCGTAAGCGCTTCCTCGATGCCCTCGTCGGGCGCTGTTGGAGATTGCGCCGTTTGCTCGAACGCCGCCTGCATGACCACTTCGCGCTGCAGAGAATCGACGAGCGCGCTGCCGTCGCCATGCAGCTCCCATAAATCTGCAACCCAGGCGTTGAATGTCGTGACGGTCTGCGAGAACAGCCCAGGCGCGCCCTCGGAAGCATGGCGCTTGCGCCAATCTTCTACCTGGGCGAACGTGGGCAATAGCACGACGTCGAAAGCCTGCTCGCCTGCACGCGATGTTTGATATGACAACACTTCGACCATACGGATCCTCTTTGACTGGTAACGGAAGCCCTGCGCAGCTGCATTCATCGCAACGTTTATACCATGTCATTTTATGCTTCGAAGTACCGCATCTGGTGCTCCTAAGTCTGTTTTTGGCGATATCCTAGTTTCCAACCAAGTTAACGAAGTGCAAATTCGTCGGATAGGAGCTGCTTCATGGCCGAGATCAAATGCCCCAAATGCGGAACGGTGATATCGCTCGAGCAATCGGACCTCGATTCGGTCGTCGCGCAGGTACGCGACGAACAGTTCAAGGCCGAGCTCGACGAGCGCCAAGCCGCACTCGAGGCCCAAAAGCAGAACGACTTGGCTGCCCTGAAGGCCAAAGCCGACGCCGAGCTCGCGGCATGTTCGGCGCAGAAGGATTCGCAAATCGCCGAGCTGCGCGCCCAGCTTCAGTCGGCCACCAAAACCGCCGAAGCGCAGATGAAGGCCCAAGCTGCCCTTCAGGCTTCCGAAGCCGAGGCCAAATTGGCCCAATCGAGCGCGCAGCTGACCGAGCAGATCGCCGACCTCAAGGCTCAACTGGCCGCCCAGAAGGAAGCTGCGGAAACCCAAAAGCAGCTCGCCGTCGCCCAAGCCGTGGCATCAGCGCAAAAAGAGGCCGACGAACTTAAATCGTCGCTGCTCCTCGCCGAATCGCAGCACGAGCTTGCCATGCAAAAGGCGGTTTTCGATATGCAGAAGCAGCGCGACGACCTTGATGCGGCCCTTAAACTCAGCCAATCAGAGCACGACGCAGCGCAAGCTCAGCTCAAAGAGCAGCTCATTCAACAGCAGCGCGCCAAAGACGAAGTCATAGCGTTTCAGCGCGACGAAATCGAGCGGCTCAAAGACATGAAGGCCCGTCTGTCGAC
The DNA here is from genome assembly GCA_002371495.1 of Eggerthellaceae bacterium UBA3686. Lineage (GTDB taxonomy): Bacteria > Actinomycetota > Coriobacteriia > Coriobacteriales > Eggerthellaceae > UBA9715. The sequence goes on along the minus strand of DFIX01000016.1, from coordinate 28,636 downwards.
CAAGATGGTAGGCGAATCGCTCGAACAGCATTGCCAATACGAGTTCGACCGCATCCGCGCAGCGGCATTCCCCAACGCATATTTCGAGAAGGACAACGATGCCTCGCAGGGTACCAAGGGCGATTTCATCTTCCGCGAAGAAGACGAAGAGGGCAACGAGGTCATCTCGATTATGTTCGAGATGAAAAACGAAGGTGACACCAACTCGGTCAAAAAGAAGAACGAGGACCATTTTGCCAAGCTCGACAAGGACCGGACGAAGAAGGGCTGCGAGTACGCAGTGCTCGTTTCGCTGCTCGAGCCCGAAAGCGAGCTCTACAACGAAGGCATCGTCGACGTTTCGCACCGATACCCCAAGATGTACGTCGTGCGCCCCCAGTTCTTCATCCCCATCATCTCGCTGTTGCGAAACGCTTCGCTCAGCTCGCTTGAGTACAAACGCGAACTCGCGCTGGTAAAGCAGCAAGATCTGGACATCACGAACTTCGAGCGAGACCTCGATGTGTTCAAGCAAGGGTTCTTCAAGAACTTCGGGGACGCATCACTGCGCTTCGAGGACGCCATAAAAGCTATCGACAAGGCAATCGCCGACCTACAGAAAGCCAAGGACAAGCTTCTTGTATCCGAAAAGCATCTTAACGCAGCCAATAATAAGCTCGAAGGCCTGACGGTCAAGAAGCTTGTGCGCAAAAACCCCACCATGAAGGCCAAGTTCGAAGCTCTGAGCGACCTTGATGAAGCAGATTAAGCCAGGCAGGCCCGTTAACCCCAAATGCCTTTCATTATGTCGGCGTAAGCGTCGTCGATAATGGATGCGGTGCGCATGACGATCTCGATTACCGCCGCACCTACGTTCTGCTCGTCGAAGATTACATCCGCATCGGCAACGACGTCGTTATCGTCGTCGAGGTAGAACTTTACCCAGCGGAACCTATGGTTGCAATCGTTGAGCGTCAAGAGCAGCTTTGCCGTCTTCTCGGCAGGCACGCTGGCAATCGGCGAAGAGATGATCTGGGCGCTTTCGCCATCTTCGTCGAAGACGATACTAATAGCCACATGAGTATACGAAAAGTCGCCCCCACCAAAGCTGAGCCTGATCATCGGCTTGTCAAATTCGTCTACGTAATCGAAGACCAACCCGCGTTCGTTCATAGCCAAACCGACGCGGTTCACTTGCTCTTTGACGTCAGGCATCTGGAGTTCCTTTCGACAGTCGTTCGGAAGCATCTATTGTAACGCGGGAAAACCCGAAACCAGACGGAGACTGCAAGGCAAATGCCCGCGAAGAGCGAAGCGCAAAACGAGCCTCTGCTCGAAGCGGCGGTTGAACAAAGGTTTTATGCAGGTAGAGGGAAAGGACCCGCCGCTTCGAACCGACTGAACCCACTATACTGCGGCCTGGGTTTCCTAGTGGTGCATTTTTGGTACAACAAATCGACCTCAAGATTCCTGTTCACGCTTCATCAGGACAGTTCAGCAGCATGATGCGTAGCCGCTTGCGCAGCTACTGGCTTGAATTGTCCCAAAACGCAAGCAGCTGTAGGAAGCGAAGAGGAGCATCCCACTTCCCTTCGCTTCCCCACGGCAGCTGCCTCGACGCTTTTGATCGCTTTGATGATAAATAGAAGCGGCCCCAAAAGGAGCCGCTTCCTCATGCTTGATTGTATAATCGATGGGCTAAAGCTTGCGGACGTTGGATGCCTGCAGCTTGCCGTTGTCGCCCTGAGTCACCTCGAACTCAACCGCAGCGCCCTCGTCCAGAGTCTTGTAGCCATCCATCTGGATTTCGGACCAGTGCACGAACAGGTCTTCCCCGCCCTCCTGCGAGATGAAGCCGTAACCCTTGTCCGGATTAAACCACTTAACAGTACCTTGCGCCATTTCGTATCCTTCTTTCCATCCCCACCAAATCGTCTTGGAAGGGGTCCTACTGAGCATCGTGGCGTACGATGCTCACCCTCACTTCGAGAGCACGAGGTACACTATACGCCATTAAATACGAAAAATCTTCAGTATTTAGAATTTCGTCAATGTTTTGTCGCTATACATACTTTTGCAGCTCAGGACTATTTTTTTGAAATATGAGTGCTTTATTATTACCGTATTTAGTCATTTTTTGTTCATCCTGAACAATGTCGATATAACCATTCCGCTAATCAAAGTAGCCTTCGAATCGAGCAAGCGGATTATCGCTTAAATCGAACCCTCCTGCTAGAGCGGCCTCTTCGAGGCCTTCGGTGATGGCGTCGAAATCCGAAGGATCAGGTGGCAGCTCAAAACCGTATTCTGCGGCAATCGAGCGGGCCTGAGCTGCACGCAGCTGCGACAGCGCAGTATCCCCCGCCTGCTCTAGGTACACCGACTCGAGCAGCATGCTGCGGGCGACGAATTGCGTTATGTTGGGGTCAACCCCGGTCACACGCATGATTTGGGCAATCGATTCGGGCGATAACGAAAGGAGCGTGGCGCCGTCCATCTCGACTGCGTTGCCGATGGCATCTTCGAGCGAATCGGCAGCATCCTGCGGATTCTTCTGTTCCATGATCATTTCGTTGGAACGCACCATGGCCTTGAAGAACTGCAGCAGCATGCGCATGAGGTAATCTTGCTCGAGCATCGCTATACTCCTTCGGGAGGCACGAGCCCCAAATGCTCGTAGGCGCGCGCCGTCGCCTGCCTGCCCTTGGGCGTGCGGATGACGAGGCCCTGCTGCATGAGGAATGGCTCGTAAACGTCCTCGAGCGTATCGGGCTCTTCTGAAAGCGCGCTAGCAAGCGTGGTCAAGCCTACTGGGCGTCCGCTGAACTGTATGGCGAGCATCTCGAGGATGCGATTGTCCATAGCGTCGAGTCCGAGCGAATCAACCTCGAAGAAACTGAGCGCCTGCGCTGCAACATCCTCGGTAATGATGCCGTCGCCGCGCACCTGCGCATAGTCGCGAACACGCTTGAGCAGGCGGTTTGCGAGTCGCGGGGTACCTCGGCTACGGCGGGCTATCTCGAGTGCACCGTCTTCCTGAATGCTGACCCCCAAAATGCTCGCAGAACGCCTGACAATCGAGGCCAGCTCTTCGGGCGAATAGTACTGCAGGCGAAAGGCTATGCCGAACCTGTCGCGCAACGGCCCGGTAAGCAAACCCGTGCGCGTGGTTGCGCCGATAAGTGTGAATCGGGGCAAGTCGAGCCTAATCGAGCGAGCTGCCGGACCTTTGCCGACGACGATGTCGAGGGCGAAATCTTCGAGCGCCGGATACAGCACCTCTTCGACCATTCGGTTCATGCGATGTATCTCGTCGATGAACAGCACATCGCCTTCCTCGAGATTGGTGAGGATGGCGGCAAGGTCCCCAGTGCGCTCGATGGCAGGACCGCTCGTCGTCTTGATGTTGGAATGCAGCTCGTTGGCAACGACGGCGGCAAGCGTCGTCTTTCCCAGGCCAGGAGGGCCCGAAAACAGAATATGATCCGCTGCTTCGCCACGTTCCTGAGCCGCCTGGATCATGATGGCAAGCGATTCCTTGACCTTCTCTTGGCCAAGGTAATCCTTCAGGTACTTCGGTCTGAGGCTGCGGTCGAACGAGAGGTCTTCCTCTTGCAACTCGGCCGACATCGTGCGGGACGATGCGTCGGGCCGCTCGTCGGCAAAACCGCCTTGCATGCCCGCGTCGAACACGAGCCCGTCTATTTCGATTCCTGATGCCATAGCCACCGCTTACGATCCGAGCTTCTTCAGCGCATATTGTAGCAGTGCGCTTTCGGATGCGCCGTCGGGGGCCCCCTTCAGGGCAAGCTCCGCCTCGGCCGAAGTGAACCCCATCGAGAGCAGCGCTTCCGTCGCACCGTCGAGCGCCTTGCTCTGAGCTGGCTCGTCTTGGGCGAACAGCCCGCCAAGACCTTGATCGAGCGAACCCTTGAGCTCGAGGATGATACGCGAAGCGGTCTTCTTGCCGATACCGGGAATGCGCTGCACGGCCGTAACGTCCTGAGCAGAGATCAGGTCTGCCAGCTGGGCCGGCGTATAGGACGACAAAGCGGCAAGTGCGACCTTAGGCCCCACCCCGCTTACGGTGATGAGCTTCTCGAACAGGGCTTTTTCTTCGAGCGAGAGGAAGCCGAACAACGACATGCCATCATCGCGAACCTGCAGGTACGTGTACACAGTTACCCGCTGGCCAGATTCCGGCAGCTTCGAGAGGCTGGTCGAAGACATGCCCACTTCGAAACCGACGCCGCCGACATTTACGAACGCGCTCGCAAGCGTTTTACCCGCAACTATCCCGTCGAGAAACGCAATCATGTCCTACCCTTCCTAGCCGACTCGCTGGCCAAGCTTGCCCGCGAACCCCTGATGAGTGGTAAAGCAAATAGCCGCAGCGAGCGCGTCTGCCGCATGATCGGGCTTGGGAACGTCCGAAAGCGAGAGCAGCTGCTTTACCATGTACTGCACTTGCCCTTTTTCGGCACCGCCCGCACCGACCACGGCAAGCTTGATTTGCTTGGGGCTGAACTCGCCCACCTCTAAATTAGAATGCGCGCAGGCGACGAGCGCCGCGCCCCGGGCCTGGCCGGTTGCGAACGCCGCAGTAATGTTCTGCCCGAACCAAACGGTCTCGATGCCCACACACGTAGGCGCATAGCGCTCGATGACGGCTGAAATCTGGTCGTGGATCTTGGCCAAGCGCCACGAAAGCTCCTGATCGGCCGTCGTCGTCACGCACCCATACGCCATGCACGCAAGCCTTGGCCCCATCTGATGCACGACGCCCCACCCAGTATGGGCAAGCCCCGGGTCGATCCCCAATATGATTCTATCGATTACCATGCGCTTAGTATAGAACATATGTTTGTATGTTGCAAGATAGAGCCGAGCTGAGCTGTCCCGCCGCGTTTGAGCTGGTGGAGGCGCGCTCCGGCTTGGCTTCGGCTAACCTATATGAATTTAGGAAGAATGTGCCTGCAGAATCGCCGGAGTCACGCCTCCACCAGCTCAAACGCTCCGGTTATTATGGGTAATCGTCATTTAGCGACTACATATGGGAATATCCTTTTCGGAGTTATCGGCATAACGAAGCGCGACCGCGGGCGGGGGCGTGACTCCGGCGATTCTGCAGGCACTGTTCCTGTTTATCCATATAGGTTTAGCCGAAGCCAAGCCGGAGCGCGCCCCCGCCCGCGGTCGCGCGGCGGGACAGTTACCATCAAGCCGGCACGCACGTCCGCCAATCCGGACGTGGCAAAACGAATTAAGAAGATACGGCCCTACGACTTCGAGGAAGCTTTCTTGTACGAGCGGTGGTCCTGGTAGTTCTTCAGGTAGTCGGCAAACTCTTCGGAGGTGTCGGAGTTACCCGAGCGCCAGGCCTTGTGATCGATGATCTTCGACTCCTTGCCATAGTACGTGTCGATATAGGCGATGAGCCCGTCGAGCGCTTCGAGCTGCTTCTTCGGGTAATCGCCCGAGCCGCCCACATGCACCATCTCGATGCCGATCGAATACGAGTTCATGCCGTAGTCCGCAAAATCCGACCCGATCTCGACCGTGCCCTCTTTGTCGTCGCGCGACTCGTCCTCGACGCCGTACTTCTTGTTGTGGCCCGTGTCGCCGAAGCCCGCATGGTGCGTTATCTTGTCGAGCTTCACACACTGCACGATCGAGCCGTCCTTGTTGACGACGAAATGCGCGGCAACGCCTGCGTCGCTCCCGTCCCAGTAGTCGATGACGCCCTCGGCGCTTCCGTCGCCTTCGGTGTCGTGCAGCACGATGTATTTCTGGTATTTAGCGGGCTTGTCTCCATGCACGAATTCCTTTCGGAAATCTTGCTTGATGCCGAGTTTCTTGAAGAGCTTCTTGGCCTGCTCCTTGTTGTCTTCGGAGGACGCCGAAGAGGCAGCTGAAGCAGAGGGGGCCGAGGCGGCCGAACTGAGTGCGATGTCCGATACGGGCAGTTCGGCGCTGTTTTGCGATGCCGCAGGCGCCTCGCCCGAACTCTGCGCCGAAGCGCTTGCAGGCGCCGTGTTTGCCGGACTCTGCTCGCTCGCCTCAATCCGAACGACATTCGGGTGATCCCCACTTTCCGAGGACCCCGCGCATCCTGCGAGCACGACCGATACTGCAATCGCACAAGCGGTGCACGCCACGCGCTTCGCCATCCGCGCGCGGCTTCCAGGCGTCTCGAACGCTGCGCACGGTACCAGATCAAACAACCACATGGGCAAATCTCATCATCTTTCTAGTCGTCGAACTCGTCGGCCAGCGCTTCGCGCATTTCTGCGCAATCGCCTGCCTCTAAGAGCAAATCCATGATCTCGGCGTCGCGGCCATCCCCTTGCGCGACCTCGCAGGCGCGCACGAGCATTTGCTCGCGGCTCGACGCACGCCTCGCGGGCTCAAGACCCGCTATAACGCAAGCCAGCTCCCGAATGTAATCGGGATCGGTGCCGCAACAGCCTCCCACCACCGACGCGCCAGCATCGATCATGGGCCTTACCGCTTCCGCATAATCGGCAGGAGCGAGCGTGTAGATCGTCTGCCCGTCGACTACCTGCGGAAGCCCCGCGTTGGCTTGTACGAGAACAGGGCACGACGCCACCTCGAGCATCGCGCCGACGACCGGCTGCAAATCGCTTGGCCCCGCCGAGCAGTTGACGCCGAGCACATCGGCGCCCAGCACCGACAGCGCCAACGCCGCCGTCCGAGGCTCGGTCCCCAAGAACGTGCGGCCCGATGCGGTAAACGTCATGCTGGCAAACACGGGCAGCGAGCAATTCAGCTTCGCGGCGATTACCGCAGCTGCGGCCTCGAGCACGTCGGCCATGGTCTCGACGATGATCACGTCGGCGCCAGCCGCTTCAGCCGCGCGAGCCTGCTCGGCGAACAGCTCGTAGGCCTCGGTGAACGTCAACTCGCCCATAGGAAAGATGAGCTCGCCAGTCGGCCCCATATCGGCCGCCACGTACGCTGCGCCCGCATCACGCGCGCAGCGCACTGCGGCAGCAAAGACATCGTCGACGCTTGCCGCGTCACCGAGCTTGAGTCGGTTCGCGCCGAACGTGTTGGTGGTGACGAATTTGCTTCCGGCTTCTACGTAGGCGCGATGCACGGCGGTAATCCGGTCCGGGTCGCTCAGGCAAAGCAGTTCGGGAAGCTCGCCCCCCTGAAGCCCCTCGCGCACGAGCATAGTACCCATCGCACCGTCGAACAGCGCAAAAGCAGCGCCATCAAGAACATCTTGCAGATAAGCGTCGATCATCATGGCCTCCCCTACCGCAGTAACAAAACGGGCCGAAGAGCTTCCCCTCCGGCCCGCGCAAAGACTCGTTGTGCGACCTTTACTCTTCCTCGAGCGCCGCCGCAATCTCGTCGGTGATGTCCATCGTGTGATAGACGTTCTGAAGGTCTTCGAGCTCCTCGAGCCGGTCGATCAGACGCATGACCTTCTTGGCATCGACAACCGAAATCTCGGCCGGATTCTGCGCGACCATCGTCAGCTCGGCGCCCTTGGTCTCGACCCCCTGTTCCTCGATGGCCTTCTTGACGGCCATCAGGTCGGTAGCCGCCGTGTAGACAATCCATTCGTCCTCGGCGTCCTCGTAGTCGTCGGCGCCGACCTCGAGCAGCATCATCTCGAACTCGTCGGCATCGCCCGCAGCACCGTTGGCGCGATCCGCAACCTTCTTGCCATCGCCCTCGATGATCTTCGGGATCATGATCTGGCCCTTGCGATCGAACTGGAACGCAACGGCGCCCGAAGTGGCCAGGTTACCGCCGTGATGGTTGAATGCGGCGCGCACGTCGGCGGCGGTGCGGTTGCGGTTGTCGGTCAGCGCTTCGCAGAAAATGCCCACGCCGGCCGGGCCGTAGCCCTCATACGTGACGGTCTCGTAGTTGGCTGCGTCCTTGCCAGAGCCAAACGCCTTGTCGATAGCCGTCTTGATCTTGTCTTTGGGAAGCGAATAACCCTTCGCCTTCTCGATCGCAGCAGCCAGGGAAGCGTTGTTCTCGGGGTTCGGGTCGCCACCCTCCTTCGCCGCAACGGTGATGTTGCGCGACAGCTTCGAGAACAGCGCCGAACGCTTGGAGTCCTGCGCCGCCTTACGATGTTTGGTGGTAGCCCACTTTGAGTGCCCTGACATATATATCCTTCCTATCGCTTATACCAGCCGATAATTGTACGGAAGAATCATCGCCAAAGTGCATATATCCATGAAGTATGCGGAAAAAGCAGATGGGTCGCAGGAACATCCTGCGACCCATCGCGTCAGTCAGGCTGGACAAATCTTATTTCTTGGTCACGTACACATAGATGACGCGCACGGTATCCGAGAGGTTGCCCGTGATGACCTGAGTGGTGTAATCGTATGAAAGAACAGCCGACCATGCACATGGCGTGCCATCCACGTCCACATCGCCATCGAACGAGCAGCGCTCCTTGACGACCGTGGTCTTGTCGGAACCGTAGGTGACGTACTTGCTGCTGTCATCGGGCAGGACCGCCGACCCGTCCTCGATCGATGCACCGATCTTGGCCAAGGTACGCTCGATGACATGTTCGGAATTGACCGCGTCGGCAAAGCTCAGCGAGCCGAAGCCCAAAGCCGACGCCGCTGCCGAATACCCCACCTGGATGATCTTGCCGTCTTTGTCGAGCCCCAGGTAAACACTCGGCACGCCCGTCTTCGAATCGTTTGGCTCATCGTTGAGGGCAATGGTGACGTTCGTCTTGATCGCACTGCCCTTCTCTTTGACCTTCTGGTTGTTCGACACGAAAGCCCCGCGGCCAAGCTCGGCAACGGCCTCGTCGGTCGTCTTGCCCATGAGCGTCGTCAGGTTCGGGACGTTCGCAAGCTGGGCCGTCGTCTGAACCGCATCGTCGCCTTCGGTCTGCGTATCGGTCTCTTTGGGAGCCTCGATCTTCTCCTGCGCCTGATGGTCGGCTTCGACCTGGCCCTCGGTGAGGGTGTGGTAAATGAAATAGCCCAAAGCACAGAGCGCCAAAATCAAAAGCACGACGATGGCGATGAGCGTCTTGCGCGTACGGCGTGACTTCTGCATGCGCTCAGATGACTTGGGCGCATGGGCGGCGTGCTTGCCGCGGGTCGAAGCCTTGCTCGGCGCCGAGGCGGCGCTGGCGTGCGCCAGGTCCTTGGCCACGTCGAACTGGCGCGCCTCTTCGTTGAACGGCGTGGTGACCGACACCCCGTAAGCCACGTTCGAAGCCGTAGCGCCTTCGACCTGAGCCGGCTGCTGCTCTTCAGGAGCCGTGGACTCCTGGCCCGCATCGGGCTCGGGCTCGGCGTGCTCGACAGAAGACCCTTCGGCTTCATAGCCGGCACCCCAATCGAAGCCATCCCACTTGCCGGCTTCGTCCCAGGCGCGCGGCTCGTCGGCATCGACCGACGCAAACGCCTCGGTCAGCCCGATTGCCTGGTCCCCTTTGTCGTACTGAACGGCCTGCGGGTCGCGTATGACCTCGAAAGCGCTGGTCAGACCAATTGGATTGTCTGACGAATCAGAATAGTAATCATCGGAGTCATGTGTTCTGCGTTTAGCCATCATCTACATCCTCGTCGTAGCCCTGGCACCATGCCCGAGGTGCGAAAACAATTGCTACATATTACCGCATGAACGCAAGATAGTATCCAATCGCACCGATTATGCAGAGAACCGCCGCGATTATGACAATCTTCTGCACAAGCGGCATTTTCTGCGAGTTAAGATCCTCGAGCGTCGTCTGCCGATACGGATCGGCCTTGTGCCCTGTGGCAGGCGGCTTCTGCCCGCGACCCGCTTCGCCGCGACCCTCCGCAGACTTGCTTTGAGCCTGACCGGCATTTGAAGCAACCTGATCGTTTGCCGCATTCGTTGCCTCCGAAACCACCCCCTCATCAGAAGAGGCATCGCGCTCTTTTGCGCCGACAGCCTGGAGCCCATCGCGGCGCGGTTCTTCCGCAGCTTCCGGCGAAGCCCCAACGTAGATTACCTCGTCCTCGTCTTCCGAAGCCGTAACCGAAATATGCTTGAACTCGCCAGTCGCCATAGCAATCTCCTCGTACCGCAATGTATTTTGAGGTAATTATACGGGAAGCGCTCACCCGCATCGCGGCATTCGGTCTAGACTAATGAGCTGTTAAACCATTGGGGTCCCGGTTGTGCACCGGCTTGGCGGGCGCCCCTCAGGGCTTTCGCGGGCTGCGACAAGCGCAGGCGCGGCGGGAGCGAGGACTGTCTGAGGCCGCGAAGCGGCCGAGTTCCGCAGGACCGAGCGCCCGGAAAACGATTGATAATCGTTTTCAGCGAGGTCGGGAAAGCTTTAGCTTTCCCCCGTTACAAATTAGGCCTTGCTGCCGCGCCGGAGCGTAGGAGCGGTTAGCCCGCGCTTGCCCTGAGGGGCGCCCGCCAAGCCGGTGCACAACCGGAAGCACCCGAGATTCCCGCCTCAACACGCCAGAAGGGACGAAACATGCAACTGAATCCTGGGGCAGCCTTGCACGGCTTCCGTTTCACAACGGCCGAAGAACTACCCGAAATCGATGGCAACGCATACGCCGCGCGCCATGAGGCATCGGGGGCTCGTCTCCTCTACCTGAAAAACGACGACAACAACAAATCGTTCGCCATCGGATTCCGCACGCCGCCTAAAGACGACACGGGCGTCTTCCACATCCTCGAGCATTCGGTACTGTGCGGGTCCAAACGATTCCCCGTGAAGGAGCCGTTCGTCGACCTGTTGAAAAGCTCGATGCAAACGTTCCTCAATGCCATGACGTTCGCTGACAAAACGCTCTACCCGGTGGCCTCCACCAACGAACAGGACCTCTTCAACCTCATGGACGTCTACCTCGACGCCGTCTTCCATCCGCGCATCTACGAGAAGCGGGCGATTTTCGAACAGGAGGGCTGGCATTACGAGTTCATGTCCGAAAACGGAGAAGACCCCGCCGGGCTCGATGCCGACCAGCTGAAGCTCGTCCACAACGGCGTGGTGTTCAACGAGATGAAAGGCGCGCTTTCGGACGCGAGCTCGGTGCTTTACGACGAGCTGCAGAAAGCGCTGTTCCCCGACACGTGCTACGCGTTCGAGTCCGGCGGCACGCCCGCCGCGATCCCGACCCTGACGTACGAGGAGTACCTCGACGAGCATCGCCGCCACTACCGCACCGACAACAGCTACATAATCTTGTATGGCAACCTCGACATCGACCGCACGCTGGAATTCCTTGACGGGCGCTACCTGACCCCGCTCGTCGCCGAACAGCAGCAAGCCGATGACGAGCGGCTCGCAGCCGGCCTCGAGCCCTTGCGCCCGCGCACTATCGAGGCTCAAGAGCCGATTGCCGCGGGCTTCCTTCAGCACCGCATGGATACCGCCCCGGAAAACGCATGCGCGGCCTGCGGCTACGTCATAGGAAGCTCGGCCGAGCGCACGCGCGCCACCGCCGCCGAAATCCTGCTCGACGCCCTATTCGGCAGCAACGAGGCCCCTCTTAAACGCGCGCTCCTCGACGCAGAGGTCGCCCACGACGTTCACGCGTTCGTCTCGGACGCGCTGTTGCAACCGTTCGCCGTCGTGCAGCTACAGATGCCCGCCCCCGGCAAGGCAGAGGGCCTTGCCGAACTCATCGAGCAAAGCGTGCGAAAGATGCTCGACGAGGGCCTCGACAAGGAGCTCATCGAGGCGGCGCTCTCGCACGAGGAATTCCAGATGCGCGAGCACGACATGGGCTACGCCGACGGCGTCATCAACTCCATGATCTGCCTTTCGAGCTGGCTCTACGATGACGATACCCCGCTCGACTACCTCCGCTACGAGCGAGTCTTCGCCGAACTGCGCTCGCTGCTGGACACGGATTACTACGAGAAGCTCTGCCTCGAGCTGTTCTGCGAGAACAGCCATATGGCCTCCGTCGAGGTCGTTCCGGCCCCCGGCGAGGCTGAAGATGAACGCGCCGCCGAACTCGACGCGAAGAATCGCTCGCTTACCCCCGACGAGCGCAAGGCGATCATGAAGGAAGTCGAGCAGCTCCGCCTGCTGCAAGAGGCCCCAGATGCCCCCGAGGCAACCGCCACCCTGCCGCGCCTCGGCGTCGCCGACATCGGGGCCGCGCTCGACGAAGCGCCCTACGCGCTCGATCCGCAGGCTCCCATCACTTGCCTGCGCCACAGCGTACACACACGCGGCATCGCCTATGCCTACCGGTACTTCGACCTCGATCGCCTGTCCTTCGAGGACCTGCCGTACGCGTCGGTGCTCGCCTTGGTGCTCGGCAAGCTCGACACCGCCGAGCACACCGCCGCTGAAGTTGACACCCTCGTTCAGGGCAAGCTCGGCAACCTCAACTTCTTCACCGAGATCTGCGAAGACTACGGCGATTCCACCAACCCGCGCGCGCTCTTCGTCGTAAGCTCCTCTGCCCTGTCGGCGAACGTCAACTACCTGGCAAAGCTGCCGCTCGAGGTCATGCTGAAGACGGACTTCTCGAACTCCGGCAAGATCCTCGACGTGTTGAAGCAGCGCAAGATCTCGCTCGAGCAGGGTTTCGCCAACTCCGGGCACTCATGCGCGACCATGCGGTGCAAATCCTATTACGACGAAGCGGGCGTTATTGCCGAGCAGCTCAGCAACGTCGGCTTTTACCAGTTCCTCTGCGAGCTTATCGACCAGTACGACGAGCGCGCTGGCGAATTAGCCGAGCGCTTGGCGCGCACCGCGAAGCAGCTCTTCGACGACGGCTCCTGCACGATCAGCTTCGGGGGCTCCGATGACGACTACGCGCGTTTCTGGGCAGCCGAGCCCGGATGCGGCTCCGACGGAGACACCCAGCGCAAGCTTCAAATACCAAAGCCCACTGTGCGCAACGAAGCCTTCGTCGTGCCGAGCGACGTTTGCTATGTAGCGCTTGGCTGGGACCGTCGATTGCTCAGCGAGCCGTATAACAACGCATGGGTCGTCGCCGGCCGCGCGCTGTCCTACGACTACCTGTGGAACGAAGTCCGCGTAAAAGGAGGCGCCTACGGCACGGGATTCCAGGCGCTCAAATCGGGCAACATGCGCTTTTACTCGTACCGCGATCCGCACCTAGACGAGACGCTCGAGCGCTTCGAATCGGCAAGCAAATGGCTTGCGGATTGCGACCCCACGCAAGATGCCTTCGAAGGATTCATCGTCGCAACCGTCGCGGCTTTCGACGCGCCCGTGAAGCCGAGGGGTTTGATCAAGCGCCAAGCTCAGAGGTTCTTCTCGAACTTGCCCGCCGACGAGCGCAAGCAAAATCGCCAGAAGACCCTTGCCAGCACCGTGCAAGGCATACGCGAGCTCGCTCCTGTGCTCGAGGCGGCGGCCGCCAAGCATGCAATCTGCGCATTCGGCAGCCGCGAGATCCTGGAATCGTCGAATGCGGGGCTTACGGTCATCGCCCTCGTCGGGTAAACCCAAGCTGAGCCCGCCGCGACAGCCAATCAGTTCCCTGCACAATAACCGATTGGCATCGGCCCAAACGTTCGGCCAGGCGAAGAAAGGCCCTGCTGACCAATCGGACAGCAGGGCCTTTTGTTCATGGAAAGCACGCTACTCGCATGCGCTCGTCAACGCGGTCCTTAGCTCTTCTTCTTGGAGTCGGAAGCGGCGCTCTTGACGACCGTGATATCGGAAAGGTTCATCGACGAGCCAAGCCATTTCGCCTCGATGATGTTAATCATGCCGCCGGAGTTCAGCGAATCCATGGCGCCCGAGATGGCGTTTTGCAGCTCAGCGTTCGATTCCGACACCGCTGCGCAGTATCCGCTGGGATCCTGGAGCAAAGCGATGATCTTGTCGTCGAAATTGTTGGTGAACGCCACGTAGGTGCCGATGACCGCATCGGCTGCCACGTAACGGACAGTGCCCTGGTCCATGGCTACGAAAGCCGACTTCAGGTCCTCCTGCGACACGAGCGAATCATCACCGAACAGGTTGGTGACGCGCCACGAGCTCTTCGACGAAGCCTGCGCTGCCACCTTCGGAGCCGAATCGGCAGTGGGAATCGAGGTTTCGGCAGTCGTGCCGAAGAGGGCGACACCCGTCTGAATGTAGGGGTTCGAGCGCCAATACTTGGCGCCTTCTTCGGACGAGTCGACGCCAAGCACCACGTCGACGGTGCCGTTGGAAAGGGCCGCAGCCGGATCGTTGCCCACGTCGGTAACCTCCACCTTGCAACCGAGCTGGTCAGCAAGGTACGCGGCGACATCCACGTCGATGCCCACGATGCGGGACGAACCCGAAGCCTTGCCCGCAAGCGGCGCGGATGCGGCGTTGACCCCCACGCGCAGCGTGCCGTCTTTGCCCAGCGCAGCAGACGAGACTGTCTGCGACTTGGCAGGAGGCGTATACGTCTGCGTCTGGCAACCAGCGAGCAGCAAGCTCGCACAAGCGACGACAGCGCACACCAACATGGCAATCTTCGCACGATTCATCTTGCGGTCCTCCGTCCCCAAAAAGCGCCGTGGCGCCCTGGCCCCTAAGCTGGCGCCGCACAAACGCCAGCTTGCTCTCATACGTATAGGTCGTTTCTTCCGGCTGACCTAGTTTTCGACCCCACACCCGCGCATCGGGGCTGAGCTTTGCACCATCACCCTCTCGCCCGCCGCGACACCATGTCGCGCATCAACGGGCGATGCGTCTTACCTCTAGAATGCGCCGTGCTCGCCAGAAGGTTGCCCCCTGGTTTACGTGGATCCTTTCGACCGCATCTGCCATGGACTGAGGGCGCGAACGCCCCGCAACTACAGACCCGAAAGAAACAACGGTTTAGTTTAGCAGATTGCAACTGCGAAGTGCTTCTTAGCCCGCTTCGGCTACGCTTTCGCCACAGAAACCGATTGGCTGCCCGCTCCGCACAGCAGGCTTGTAGCCCATCGCGCTCGATAAGCCCGTTACCCAGCGGGCGATTGGTTGGTAATCGCCACCATCCCACCGCGTTTCCGCAGGCGGTAGCGCGCTCCGGCTTGGCTTCGGCTAACCTATGTGTATTTAGGAAGCTTGTGCCTGCAGAATCGCCGGAGTCACGCTACCGCCTGCGGAAACGCTTCGTTGACGATGGATCCGAATGTAACGCGTAATCCTAGCTGTTTCAAGTCAACGAAGCGTTCCTGCTGGTAGGGGCGTGACTCCGGCGATTCTGCAGCCACTGTTCCTGTATTTTCACTTAGGTTTAGGCGAAGCCAAGCCGGAGCGCGCCCCTACCAGCAGGAACGCGGTGGGATAAGAAGCCTTCGCCCAATTACCCTGAGCTGTATCGTTGGGTAACGGGTTTGCGGGGTTACACGCGGGCGAAGGTGAGGCAGCGGACTTCGGTCGCGCCTGATGCGAGCAAAGCCTGGCTGGCGGCGCAGAGCGTCGCTCCTGTGGTGAAGACGTCGTCGACAAGCAGGTAACGGCCGTGCGCAAGCGTACCTTGGCGCAATGCGAAGCTGCCTGACAGGTTTCGGATGCGGCCTGCAGCCGAGAGACCGCGCTGATCACGGGACCGCGGGCGCTGAAGCGTCCGTTCGCAAGGAAGCCCGAGCAGACCTGACAAGGACTGCGCTAGAAGCTCTGCGTGGTCGTAGCCACGGTTCCTGAAGGCGACGAGCGTGGCAGGCACGAAGGTCAGCGCGTCAATCTGCCAATCCGGGGGCACCACGCGAATCATAAGGCGGGCCATCTCGGGCGCGAGGCGCTGTTCGCCTTGGTCTTTGAACACGCGCACGAGCTGTCCGGTATCGCCCGTGAACAGCACGGCGCTCGCACACGAGGCGAACGGCAGTTGCTTGACACCCATGCGCGAAAGCGACACTGGATTGCACAGATCGCACTGCACGAGCCCGTAAGGCGATCCGCACCTGCGGCATGCGCGCCACCAATCGAGGAACGGCAGATTGCGACGGCACCGCTCGCACAGTACCACGCCGGGAGCATCGCAGATCGCGCACCTGGTAGGCCATAACGTCTCGGCGGCTGCCTCAGCAGCCATGTTCGCTATCAGCGCTATGCCTTTCCCCATGCCCATAGCCGCATGCTACCAAGCCGAGGTTTCCCAGCAACCCGACGCGATACGTCATAGTGCTCCCCAAAACCTTGCCCAAAAACCCCATTGGGACTACTGCACGCCTGGTTTCACATTCAGGCCGTCATAGGAAACCGCAAGCCATAGAGCAAAGGAATGCGACCGCCCTCATGCATTGGAATGCTAAACAAAAAGCGGCGGGAGAATCTCCCGCCGCCAGCTAAAGCAAAGCCTGCAAACCGTTAGCGAACCGCCACGCCCTTCTGGCGCGCCTCGTCGATGTCCTCGACGCTGACGGCGATGGAGTGCTTGATGGGCTTCCATTCGGCCTTCTTCACAAGCGCGACCAGCGCAATGGGAATGTAGGTCAGCATGAACAGCGGGAACGTGAACATGTAGCGGATTTTCTTGCCGGCCGTCGAATGGATCGAATCCCACTCGACAAAGGTGGTCAGCACGCCGAGCGTGAACATGAACATGATGTAGCTCAGCAGGCAGAACGAAATCGACGAGAGCGACGAGGCCACCATCACGCCCGTCGACATGGCGCCCGTCAGGCCCAGCACCAGGATGGCGGCGTTGAACACGATCGAGATAACCGTCAGAAGCATGGCGGGAGAAATGGTCATGAGCATATCGTAGCATGCGAACCGATGGCCCTTGGACTGCGTGAAGATGCCCTTCACCAGGCCGCCAGCATATTTGCCGAACACCTGGTAGAAGCCCTTCGCCCAGCGGAATCGCTGGTTCCACGAATCGCGGAACGTAATGGGCTGTTCGTCGTAGAGCACCGCCGTCGGACAGTACGAGATGCGAATGCCGTCGATGATGCTCGACGTCGAGAACTCGATGTCCTCGGTCAGCAGGTGCCACTTCCATCCGCCGACACGATCGATGATATCGGCCGAGATGAAGAAGCCGGTGCCCGAAATGGCGCAGCTCGTGTTGAGGTTCAGACGCGCCTGGCTGAGGAATTTGGCCTCGCGCAAGAACCAGGTAGCATAGCCCGCCGAGATCCAGTTGGAGTCGTAGTTCTTGGAATTGCGGTAGCTCGTCGAGGCTTTGGCGCCGTTGTCGAAGGTCTTGTTCATCTCGCGGAAGTAATTCACGTCGAGCACGTTGTCGGCATCGAAGACGAAATAGGCCTCGTAACCGCGGTCGGCATACTGCGCGCGAATCGCCTTGATGCAGAAGTCGAGCGCGTAGCCCTTGCCGATGAGTTTGTCGTTGAAGCGCCGGAAAACGATTGCCCCTGCCTCTTCGGCGATTTCAGCCGTGTTGTCGGTGCAGTTGTCGGCCACGACGAACACGTCTATGAGCTCTGCGGGGTAGTTCTGCACCTTGATTGAATGAATCAGGTTTCCGATGACCGCGCTTTCGTTGCGAGCCGAAATCAGGACGGCGTAGCGGTGGTTCTTCTTCGCCGTAAGCGTGCGGGGCTTGGTCACGAGCACGTTGAAAACGTAGAACAGCTGATAGGCGTAGCAGATGGTGAAAGCGAGGAACACGCTGAAATTGAAGATATCGACAAACGATATCGTCGAGAAAAACTGGTCTGTCAAAGCTTCCCTCTTCGTATGCGCCGCATGCGCGGCTACCGGCGTTCAGCTAAGGGTGCCGGCCCTTCCCTTCCCGTAACGCGCACCTCCCAGCGCGTTTGCCCATATAAAACGAGCCTTGCGAATTATAGCCGCTCGAATCGCTTGTCAACCCAAGGTTTCGGTTACAAAACGCATATGCCCAGCTCTAAGCTCATTTTGAAACCATTTCCCAAATTATCTCCATCAACTTCGCACATACCAGACGTCATTTTGCACAACGAATGCGATGGTTTTAGCTAGATGATGTATTCGCAAATGTGTAAATCCGCACAGGTGGTACCCTCGTCCTGCACGTTAACCGAAACGGAGGAATTCATGTCGTACGAAATCAAAGATATCGAGCTGGCTGACGCCGGGCTCGCAAGAATCCTATGGGCCGAGCGCGATATGCCGGTTCTGACCCGCATCCGCGAGCGCTTCGAAGCCGAGAAGCCCCTCGACGGCGTGCGCATCGGCGCCTGCATGCACGTGACCACCGAGACCGCCAACCTCATGCGTGCACTCGTGGCGTCGGGCGCGAAGGTCACACTGTGCGCCAGCAACCCGCTTTCCACCCAGGACGACACGGCCGCCTCGCTCGTGCGCGACTTCGGCGTGGACGTTCATGCCATCGCCGGCGAAGACGCCGAGACCTACAACAAGCACATCGAGGCCGTCGTAGCCACCGACCCGCAAATCATCATGGACGACGGGGCCGACCTCGACACCGCCCTGCACACGCGCTTCACCGAGAAGCTCGCCGGCGTCATCGGCGGCACCGAAGAGACCACGACCGGCGTCGTGCGCCTGGCCGCCATGGCCGCCGAGGGCACGCTCGGCTACCCCGTCTTCAACATCAACGACGCCAACACCAAGCACTGCTTCGACAACCACTACGGCACGGGCCAGTCGACCCTCGACGGCATCATCCGCGCCACCAACCGCCTGATGTGCGGCCGCACAATCGTCATCTCGGGCTACGGCTACTGTGGAAGCGGCCTGGCGCTTCGCGCCAAGGGCATGGGCATGGACGTCATCATCTGCGAAGTCGACCCGCTGAAGGCGCTCGAGGCCCATATGGAGGGCTACAAGGTCATGAAGGCCGAGGAAGCCGCCAAGTACTGCGACGTATGGGTCACGGTCACGGGAGACTGCAACGTGGTCGACGCCCCCGCGTTCCAGAACATGAAGGACGGCGCCATCCTGTGCAATTCCGGACATTTCGATTCCGAAATCAACATCAACTGGCTCGAAGAGCACTCCACAGGCAAGGTCGAGCTCAAGCCGCTCGTCGAGGAGTACACGCTCGAAGACGGCCGCAAGATCGTGCTGCTCGCCCAGGGCCGCCTGGTCAACCTCGCTTGCGCCGAAGGTCATCCAGCATCCGTCATGGACATGAGCTTCGCCAACCAGGCACTCGCCGCCGAGTACTTGTACAAGCACGCCTCCGAGCTCGAGAACAAGGTTTACGACGTTCCCGCCGAAATCGACGACGGCGTTGCCAGCGTGAAGCTCGAAACCCTCGGCATCGAAATCGACACCCTCACCGAGGAGCAGATCGCCTACATGAACTCCTGGAAGTTCTAAACGGCTCTCAACATATGTGCGTTATGCGGGCGTCCTTCGGGGCGTCCGCTTCGTTTGCGCACCTATCCCGCCGCTTGCAGGCGGCCAGGCGGCATTCCGAACCGCCTCGCGCTGATTCCCTCTTTCAACCGCGCAAGAGAAAGCGGCGATTGGAGGCGATAAGCTGGCTCTCCCACTCGATGACCACGGCGCCTGCTTGCATTGCCGCTTTCTTATGCGCGCGGTTGAAAGAGGGGCGCTCAGAAGGTTCGGGATGCCGTCTGGCCGCCTGCAAGCTTCTAGCTCTTTATCGTATTCATTGGGCGCCTCCGTCAACCCGTAAGCCCCATGCCCCGTCGACGAAGCCCGCAGGGCTGGCTGCCGGGACGCTTGCGGGGCTTTCTGAGGCTGCGAGGAGTGAAGGTGCGGCGGGAGCGAGGACTGTCTGAGCGCCCGAAGGGCGCGAGTCCCGCAGCTGCCGCGCCGTAGCGACGAGCGGTTAGCCTCAGCTTGCCCGCAAGCGTCCCGGCAGCCAGCCCTGCGGGCGTTGGGACATTATTTATCCTAACGCAAAGAAAACGCCCCCTTGCGGGGGCGCTCGCTGGGGACGCCTACGTGAATGCGCTTACGCGGCTTGGGCGCCAGGGAACGTCTCCTTCATCAGGGACTCGGATTCGTCGTAGGTCAGCCAGCCATCGGGGATGGCCACGTTCTCGTGCTCGTGGCAGCCGGTGCATACAACCGTGGAAGCACGGTGGCCCTTGTGGCAATCGGTGCACTCGAGCGACAGGTTCGGGTGATGCTGCTCGTGCGGGTTGAAGGCGCGGGTCTTCGTGGAATCGGCCAGCTTCGCATAGCTGAGATTGCCGTCGTCCCCGAGCAGATACACATGACAGTTCTCGTTGGCGCAGAAGCTCTCGCCGGTCTTGCCATCCCAGGACTGGAGGCCCGAAGCAGAGCGCTCGTCACGTGGCAACGGATAGCTGCCGCTGACGTAATTCATCCCGTCGTGTGCGAGCTCCACGAAATTGGGAACGTGGCAGTCGACGCAGACGAGCTCGGGCTTGGCCGTGGCCTTGGTGCTGCGGTGCAGCACGGCCATCATCGCGTTGGTGTTGGAGACCTCGTGGCCGTACTTGTCGGTGCCCGGTGCGTTTTGGTCCTGCGCGTAGTTGTCGACGTACGTTTGCTCGATATGACACATGGTTGAGCAGAAGCTCGGTTGCTCGTGCCATACCATCATGCCAACGCCCACAGCAACTAACGCAACGACGACGATGCCGGTTATCACGAGCTTCTTGCTCTTGCGTTTTCCGGAAGGCTGCTTTTCGGCGGTTTGTTTCTCTTCGCTCATGGTGTTCCCTTTCCGCTGCGCTGCACAGGCGCGGCAGCATCATTCGGATGGGTCGCGGCCCCGCGCAACGGCGGAGCCGAATCGTTCTTCGTGTCGGTTACGCAGCCAGCGAGGACATGCCCAGCAGTTTGTCGCCTTCATCGAGCAGCTCGTTACCCTTGTCGATGCAGTACTGGTAGTACTCGGGGTTGTGGGCGCCCTCGCTGTTCTCGGCGGCATCGAGGTTCCAGTAGTAGCACGATGCGCGCTGGATCCACTGCAACCGCTCAAGCGTCTTGGCGTCGATGCCGTTTTTCTTGGCAAATTCCTCGTCGAGCATCAGGACTTGCTCGCCTGCATTGTTGGGATCGTCCTGCATCGTGGCGACCTTGGCCTCAAGGTTTTGGATGAACTTCTCGCAGCGTTTGCCGAGCACGGTCGTGGCACCGTCGATCTCTTCCTGAATGGCCTTGACCTCGGCCTTGAGGTCGGCATGGCAGCTCTTGCAATCGCGCTCGATGAGCTCGTCGTTCTCGGTCGGGTTGATCCAGTGATGGTCGGCATATACCGTGCCGTCCTCGGCCGTGACGGTGGCCATATGGCAGTCTGCGCAATCATAACCGAGCTGGTTCATATGCGAGCCCATGGGCAGGGCTTCGTTATCGCCACCGTAGTTGAACTCGTACTCTGCATGGCGGATGGCAAGCATCTTGGCGCCGGTGGAAGCGTACGTCCAGTCGACGAAATTGTGCTTGTCGTACCAGGCAAGAGCCTTGTCAGGAACCATGTCTGAACGGCCGTTGTCGTACGGGCTCGTTGGGATGCTCGTCTCGGGGGCCATAGAGTAGTCGCAGTGGCACTGCCCGCACACTTCGCCCTCGATCGTATTGCCCGCATCGTCTCCCATCGAACGAATCCACTCTGCGCGGTCGACCTCGAGGTACACCTTGCCGTCCTTCATGGGTGTGTTGGCATGGCAGCTCGCACAGCTGATGTTCTCGTCGAGCTGGCCTACTACATCGTTGAAGGCCAGAGCATGGGTTTCGGCGCCGTTCTGGTCGACGTAATTGGAGTACTGCGGCGATTTGCACGTGATGCAGGCGGCTTTGGTCTTGGTTCCGTCGGCGACACGTCCGTTATGCGTTACGGTCCAAAGCGAGTACACGTGACTCGCGGGCTCGGTGTAGTATTTGGCATAACCGTAGCCCTTGCCGAGCGTCTTGATCTCGGGGTTGGTCTCAAGATAATCCATCTTGTTGGCGTCGACGTATTCGAAGTCCTCGGGCAGCGCAGAGGTGGTGTCTTCTTTGGTGCCGCCCAGGGCATAGACGCCATCTTCGGCCAGGTAATCGGCAGCGGGAGGCGTGTTCGACGCGTTGGCCAGGTACGACATGTACTCGTAGGGGTACTCGTCCTTCCACTGGTCGGCCTTCACCACACCGAATTTGTCAGGTGTCGGAGTGGCGGTCGACTCCTTCACATTGGGGGTCGGATTGCCGTAGACATTGGTGTTGGCCTTGGGGGCGCAAGCGACAATGCCGGCGACAACAGCCACAACAGCAATTGCGCATACGGTAATCTGCAGCTTCTTGCTTCTCATGATCAGCCCCTCTCCTACCTTGCAGACCTAATCACGATGAATTGTAAGCGCTGAAAATCGCAGCAAAAAGATACACTTGCCCAGAAAAAAGTCATGACACTTTCGAGCCCGTAGGTCACGTATATTGTTGCAAATACAACTGACTTTCTCTCGAGCGAAACTACGATTGTCGTATTCGTATTGCTCTGGAAACGAAAGGCTCGCCATGCCTTCCATCGACCGAAACAGTCCCGAACCTTTCTACCTGCAAGTGTATGGGCAAATTGCCCGTGGAATCGAAAGCGGCCTGTATCCTGCCGGCAAGAAACTCCCCTCGATTCGGGAATGTGCCCGCGAACTCGGCGTCTCGAACACGACCATCGAGCTTGCTTACCAAAAACTCACCGAAGAGGGTTACGTGCAGGCTCGCCGCGGCAGCGGGTATACCATATGCGAGCTCAACTCGGCAGTTTCGAACCCTGCGCTGCAGTTCAGCCATGAGTATCAGGAAGCCCTCGAACAGCTCACGCAATCTGAAAACCAGCGCGAGAACGCGCCTCGACCGAGATACGATTTTGCATACGACGCCATCGATAGGAGCGTGTTCCCCTTTACGACCTGGGCTCGCATCTCGCGCGAGGTGTTCTTTGCGCAAGGCTCCGAAGACGCTCGCCTGTACAACGATCGCCAGGGGCTCGCGGCATTGCGCGAGCAGATAGCACGCTACGTTTGCAGCGAATACGGTCTTTCCTGCTCGCCTGAGCAGGTGCTCGTCATGCCCACTACCCGCGACCTGGTCTCGGAGGTGATGGCGCTCTTCGATCCCGCCACAACGCGCTTCGCCATCGAGGACCCTGGCTACGACGAGGTGAGCAAACAGCTTACCGCGCTTGGCTACGATGTGGCAACTATTCCTATAACACCATACCCCACCTGGGAAGAAACATTGGAATTCATCGATGGCGCCAACATCGTGTTCGTCACGCCAGGTTGCCAGTTCCCCACCAACCGACCCATGCCGCTAGAGCTACGTCAAAGGCTCGTGGACTGGGCGAGAGAGAACGGCGCATACCTGATTGACGACGAGTACGGATGGGAATTCCAGTCAGGCATTGCGCGAACCCCTTCGCCAACCACGCTCGACCGCGCAGGACGAGTCATCACGCTGGGCACGTTCTCGAACTCGTTCACGCCCGCAATCAGCCTAAGCTATGCCATACTGCCCCCTCAGCTCATGCTGAAATGGCAGCAATCCCAACGCAGCGCCCATCCGCAAGTCCCCTGGCAGACCCAAGCAGCCATGGCCATGTTCATGAACGAGGGGCATTGGCGCATGCACATCCGCAAAGCCCGCACCACCATGACACGCAAGCGCAATGCCCTGCTGGCGGCGCTCGAGCGCCACATGGGAGAATCGGTCGAGGTCGTCCTGGGACCGAGCAGCCTTTTCGCCCTCGTTAAAACAGTCGATGGCCGTTGCGAGAAAGAGCTCGTCGAAGCAGCCTCCGCTCGCGGCGTACGCGTGTACCCGACCAGCCAGTACTGGCACGACGAGCCACCCGAGGACTGGACCTACGTCCTCGTCGGCTATGCGAGTATCGAAGAGGGCGACATCGACCCGGGCATACGGGCGCTCGCGCGAGCTTGGGGATTCTCCTGCTAGCCAAAGGGCATACGAACACATTTCCCCAGGGGAAAGCGTTCGCGCGCAGAACTGGACAGCTTTCCCTACTCCAGATACGCACCCGTTTGGCGGCCCCAGAGCAGGGCGTATTCGCCACCTTGCTCGATGAGCTGCGCATGCGGGCCGTCCTCGGCGATTTTGCCGTCGGAAAGCACGACGATGCGGTCGAGGCTCGCCACCGTGCTCAGGCGATGCGCCACGACGATGCTCGTACGTCCTGCCATCAGGCGTGCGAGCGCCTCTTGGACCAAGCGCTCGCTCTCGCTGTCGAGCGCGCTCGTGGCCTCGTCGAGTACTAGAATCGGGCAGTCGGCCAGCATGGCGCGCGCGATGACGACGCGCTGGCGTTGCCCGCCCGAAAGCTTCACGCCGCGCTCGCCGGTCACCGTGTCGAACCCTTGCGGCAGCTTCTCGATGAATTCGAGCGCGTTGGCAAGCCGTGCCGCCTCGCGGATCTCGTCCATGGTCGCATCCGGCTTGCCGTAGGCGATGTTCTCGGCGATGCTGCGGTGGAACAGGATGGATTCCTGCGGCACGTAGGCGATCTGCCGACGCAGGCTCTGCTGGGTACACTGCGCGATGTCCTGCCCATCTACCAGGATGCGACCTTCCTGAATGTCGGAAAGGCGCAGCAGAAGCTTCGTCAGCGTGGTCTTACCCGCACCGCTCATGCCGACGAGGCCAACGCGCTGGCCTGCGGGAATGTGCAGGTCGAACCCCTTGAACACCTCGGTCTCGACATTTCCGTCGGTATAGTGGAAGCCGATTCCCTCGAAATCGATCGCACCTTCGCGCACGGTCAGGTCGCCCGCATCGGGCGCGTCGGCGACCAGGCGCGGCTCGTCGAGCACGACCGTCATGCCGGCGGCGTCGCCGAACGCTCGGTTCAGGCGCTGCAGGCCGTTGTTGATGAAGTTGAACTGGTTGGTCACCGTATAGGTGTAGGTGAACATCATGACGAGCGTGCCCGGCGAGATGCCGAACCAGGCGTTGCCGCCCGCGATGAACACGGTCACGATCGCCATGATGACGACCGCGATGAGCGCCGTGATGATCCCACGCGCGAGGGAGGCCATCATGCGCTTGCTATCACGCGCCACGACCTCGCGGTTGAACTGGTCGAAAAGCCCGCGCTCGTAATCTTCGCGCCCATAAGTCTTGACGGCCAGGATATTGGCCACGCTGTCGGCGAGCTCGCCCGACAGCTGGTTCTGCGCACCGGCAGCCTGCTCGTTGAGGTTGAGGATGCGCCGGTACATGAGGTAGCTCACCGCGCCGTACAGCACGAGCAGGAGCATGAGCACCACGACGTAGGCCGGCACGCGCGGTCCCAAGATGATGCAGATGAACACGACCGATTCCAACACGGGCAAAAACGGGAAGTTTATGCCCTCGACGATCTGGTTGTACGCGGCCATGAACTTGGTTGTCTGCGACACGAGCGTGCCTCCGAACCGGTTGGAATGGAAGCTCATCGATTGGTTGGAAAGCGCATCGAAGCACATCGTGGCCAGGTCATAGGAAACCGCGATTTCGAGCTTCCAGAGCGTGTAGTCCTGAAGCTTGCTGGCTGCTTGGCCGAATACGTTAATGAGCAGAAGGGCTACGATGTAGGGCCCGAACACGTCGAACACCTGGTCTGCCGCGACCGGCTCGGCCGATATGCGGTCGACGATCAGGCTCATGACGTAGGGGTTGCCGTAGGTCAGCAGCACGCCGAAGCCGATGGTCGAAAGAACCATCGCCACGTACAGCCCCAAATGCCTGCGCGTCACCTGCCAGTAGTAATGCAGCGTGCGCCTCGTCGTCGCCTGGCTGCCGAAACTCTTTGCCATACCGTGCACCAACCTTCGCGTTTTCTCGCCTCTAGAATATCAGAGATTCCCGCCCCGCATTGGGAAGGCGCGAAGGGAACGCCAGGTTAAAATCGGACTGTCCGGAAAAGCATAGCTGGGGACAGCCCCCGCCCCCTGACTCGGGGTAAATGCGTATAATCGAAACATGACTAAAAAGCTCGAAAGCAACGTGTTCAAGACCGCCCTTTTGTTCGAGGGCGGAAGCATGCGCGGCGCCTACACGTGCGCAGTCGGCACCTACCTGCTCGAACAGGGAGTTTACTTCGACAACGTATACGGGGTGAGCTCGGGCAGCTCGAACGCGGTCAACTACGCATCGCGCGACATCTACCGCGTCATCGGGTCCTTCACCGAATTCGTTCACCTGCCCAACATCGGCAACTGGAAGACGTTCCTGCAGCACAAAGGCCTCTTCAACGCCCACTACATCTACGAGCAGGCCGGCCTTCCAAACGGCCCCTTGCCCTTCGATATCGACACCTTCAACGCCAATCCCGCCAAGGTGACGATTCCCGCATTCGAACGCGACACCGGCCGCGACGTGTTCTTCCGCAAGGACGAGCTGCGCACGACGCCCGAGCTCATGCTGCGGGTACGGGCGAGCTCCACCGTGCCCCTCATGATGCCACCTCCCAAGGTCAACGGCCGGTACTGCTACGACGGCGGCTTTGCCGTAGGCGGCGGACTGCCGCTCGAGCGCATACGGGACGACGGTTTCGAGCGCGTCTTCGTCGTGCGAACGCGCAAGCGCGGCTACCGAAAACCCGAAGGCGGCAACGAATGGGCACGTGCATTCTTCTGGCGGCGGCCCTACATGCGCGAGGCCATGCTTACCCGAAACGCCCGCTACAACGCGGCATGCGACTTGCTCGACGAATGGGAACGGCAGGGAAAGGCCTACGTGTTCTACGCAGATGAGCTGACGCTTTCGGGCTACGAGCGCGACTACGATGAGCTCTGGCGCAACTTCGAGAGCGGGTACCGCCAGATCGCCCGAGAATTCCCCCGCCTGCAAGATTTCCTCGCCCGCGCCGAGTGAACCACCGTATGAAACAGGAACCAGGCACCTGTTTCACGGAGGCACCCGGCGTCCGCCCTAGATGTACATGGCCATGTAGTGCGGGATGGTGACCACGCAGTCCTCGCCCATCCCCACGTTGGCATCCGCGACCTTGTACGCGAGCTCTATCTCGGGATTGCCCCTCATAAGCGCGGCCAGCGAGTTAGCAGCCGCACGGCCGGCCTTGACCTCCACGGGAACCACGCTGCCGCCCTCCTGGACAAGGAAGTCGACCTCGCGTTTCGTCGACTCGTTCCGGTAGAAGTGCAGGGCATGACCGCTCTTGAGCAGGGCGTCGGCGACGAAGCTCTCGTACAGGCCGCCCTTTGTGTTGCCAGAGAGCGTTCCCTCGACAATGGCCTGCTTGAGCCCGAAATCCCGCATGGCCAGGAGCAGCGACAGATCCGTGCAGTAGAGCCTGAAGTTGCCCTCGATCTCGTAGTCCGCGAGGTCGTAGGCCGCCGCGGTGACGTTAGTGCTCTGCGTGGCGATATCCGCTCGCGTCAGCCAATCGATGCTCGAGAAGTACTTCGCCGCCTTGCCGCCCTTCTCGAGGAGCTTGTACTGGAACTTGTGGTTCTCCTTCGCCAGCAGCTGCCCCGCTATCGAGAGGAAGCAGCGCTCAGCCTTGATCTTCTCCTGCGCGCTCGCGTAGTGCGCTATGTCGTACAGGTAGCCTTGCAGCAGTGCCCGCTGGACGGCGTCGGCCGCGCGGATGTCTTTCGCGTCGACGTAGGTCTGGACGACCTCGGGCATCCCGCCCAGCGCGCAAAACAGGCGGTAATGCGCCATGAGGCTGCCATGAATTGCCGGCGGGACGGGCTTGCGGTCCTCGAAGCATTGCCTCACCGAGCCGATGAGGTCGCGCCCGAGCCCCTGTGCCATGAGGAACTCCTCGAAATCGAGCCCCGTCAGCCCGAGGTAATCGATGTAGCCCACGGGATACGAGCTGGGCCGCCGGTAGTCGATGCCCAGCATGGACCCCGATGCGACGACGTCGTAGCGCCCGTCGAGCGTCCAGAACTTTAGGGAGGTGATGGCTTCCGGGCACTCTTGGATCTCGTCGAAGAAGAGCAGGGTCCGCCCGGGCGCTATGGCAAGCTTCGGAAAGCGGAAGCGAAGCGCGGTGACCATGGCGTCGACCGTAAGGTCGCCCTTGAAGACCGCTGCGGCGCTGGGCGTCTCCTTGAAGTTGATCTCGAGGAGCTCCTGGTATTGCTCTTCCCCGAACCGCTCGACGGCGAACGTCTTGCCCACTTGGCGAGCGCCCCTGACGACAAGGCTTTTCTTCCCTGGCGTTTCCTTCCAGGCAATGAGTTGCGCCTGTATCTTCCGTTCGAGCATGAATCCCCTCCCCCAAAAGAGCACTAAGCTGCCATGTGCAGCATTGTACTTCGAAAATCTCTTGTCATGGATATTTTCGAAATATTATTTCTCTGCTTGTGGATATTTTCGAATGACGTTGATCGACCTTCGAAATGCATTAATCCTGTCGCCCCAATCACCGGGCGGAGGTGAGCGGACCCCGACCGACGAACCGTGACGGACCGTGACGTGGTTTGTGGAGGGGGCGGCGCGAGGCGCCGCGTGTTGCGCGGCGGTGGCATGATGGTCCCCGTCAGAAGCAAACGGGCCGCGGAGAGGGCGGCCTCAGGCGAAAGGAAAACAAAATGAAGATCAGCGCGCGCAACCAGATCAAGGGCACCGTCAAGACCGTCCGCGAGGGCGCGGTGAACGCGGTCGTCGTCATCTGCCGCGGCAACCACAACCCCATCAAGGCCGACATCACGATGGAGTCCGTGAAGGAGCTCGGCCTCGTGGAGGGCAAGGAGTGCTACGCCGTCATCAAGGCAACGAACGTGATGTTCGCCACGCAGAAGGTCGAGGGCATCTCCGCCCGCAACCAGATCGAGGGCAAGGTCGTGAAGGTCGTCGAGGGCGCCGTGAACGGCCACGTGA
>DFIX01000059.1 GCA_002371495.1 Eggerthellaceae bacterium UBA3686 | reverse complement strand
CCCGAACAGCGTCACGTCCATCGGGGACTACGCCTTCTACGGCTGCGCCAACCTCGGGAGCGTCACGATCCCGGGCAGCGTCACGGCCATCGGGGACTACGCCTTCTACGGCTGCACTAAGCTGTCCTCGATGGCCTTCAGCGGGTCGAAGGCTCAGTGGAACCACAAGGTGGAGAGGGGCCGAGGCTGGAATTCTGGCGCGCTCGTGGACGGGCCGACGAGCTACGCTAAATGGGGCGTGGCCGCGATTGCCAGCCCCGAGGCTGGCGGCACGGTGAACGGCGAGGCGGTGTTCGTCGCCTCGTTCGACAAGGACACCGCCTCCCCCTCCTGCACCCTGACGGCCGCGCCGGGCGGGGGCTACGTCTTCGTGAGCTGGACCGAGGCAGGCCCCTCCCCCGAGGGCGGCCCCTCCGCCGAGGGCGGGGGGCAGGGCGCCGGGGGCGCGACGCAGGCGAGCACCGACAACCCCTACACCTTCGAGGTCGAGTCCGACCGCGAGCTCACGGCGAACTTCGAGCCCGCGCCCGCCGGGGAGTGCACGGTGACGTTCGAGAACTGGGACGGCACGGTTCTGCAGTCCGGCAAGGTCGCCAAGGGCGAGGTGCCGAAATATGCGGGCGACGAGCCGACCAGGCCCGCTACCGCGCAGTGCGAGTACTTGTTCGTCGGCTGGGAGCCCGAGGTCGGGCCCGTGACGGGCGATGCCACGTACACGGCCAAGTACGACGAGGCGCCCAGGCACTACTCTGTTATCTGGCGGAACTACGACGGCACCGAGTTCTACCGGGACGTCAAAGTCCCCTACGGCACGATGCCGAAGTACGAGGGCCCCACGCCCACCAGGCCCTCCGACGAGCAGTACGCCTACGAGTTCGCCGGCTGGGAGCCCGCGATTGCGGCCGTGACCGGCGACGCCGTCTACACGGCGAAGTACACCGCGGTGCCGAGGGGCACGTACAGGGCCGCCTCCGGCGAGGGCTCGGCCTACGTGGAGGGCTCCGGCGCGCCCCTGGCCTTCACCTTCGAGCGCACGGTCGACCCCGAGATGGCGTTCGCCCACTTCACAGGCATCCTGGTCGACGGAAAGGCCGTGCCCCGGAAGGACGCCTCCGGCAAGGCCAACTGGACGGCCAGGAGCGGCAGCGTCATCGTCGAGCTGCAGCCGTCCTACCTGGCGACGCTGCCCGCGGGCGCCCACACCATATCCGCGCTCTTCGACGACGGAGACCCCGCGTCCGCCGACTTCAAGGTGTCCCCGGCCCCGGCGCCCGTCACCCACACGGTGGCCTTCGACGCGAACGGCCACGGCAAGGCGCCCGGCTCGCAGACCGTCGAGCACGGCGGGAAGGCGAAGAGGCCCGCGAACCCCACGGCCGACGGGTGGACCTTCGGCGGCTGGTACACCGACAAGGCGTGCAAGGAGGCCTACGACTTCTCCAAGCCCGTGACCGAGGACATCACGCTCTACGCCAAGTGGACGAGGAAGTCCTCCTCGGGCGCTTCGGGCGCCTCGCCCAAGACGGGCGACCCGCTTGCCGGCGCATTCGCGACCGCGCTCGCCCTGGCGGCCGCGTCGGCCCTGGCCCTCGCGGCGTCCAGGCGCAGGAGGCGCGGGTAGCCCGCCTGCCGACAGTTGAACCCGCGCGGCACGGCGCCCCGGCGCCGCGCCGCGCTGTTCGGGCTGCCCAGCTGTTGCAATGGTTATCAGGAGGCCGTTTCAGTCCCCCTTCTCGCGCCTCCTGGCCTCGGCGAGCATGAGCTCGAGCTGCTCGAAGGCACGCGGGGGCGCCAGGACGTTCGTGTGGGATGCTCGGAAGGCGCCGGCGATGCGCCGGCGGTGGCGCTGCCTGTCGCCGCATTCCCACGCCGTGGCCACATGGCCCCTGACACCCCTATATGCATCAGTTGATGCCAACCACGCGCAATGATAGAATACAGTGTATTCAGTACGAAGAGGAGGAAGCGATGTCCACTTTGACCATGCGCGTCGACGACGTCGATGCCGCCATTGTACGTAAGTATGCGAAGTTCGAGGGAAAAACCATCTCCGACTTCATTCGCGACGCTGTTTTCGAGAAGATCGAAGATCAGGAAGATCTTGCAACCCTGCGGTCTGCGATTGCAGAAGACGACGGAACCCGTTATAGCCATGAGCAGGTTCTCGCTGAGCTGGGACTGTAAATGGCTTATCGCGTCGAGTACAGTAAAACCGCCTTAAAACAGCTCAAGAAAATGGATCGCTTCGATGCCCATCTCATCACTTCGTGGATAGGAAAGAATCTCGAAGGATGCGATAACCCACGCGTACACGGAAAAGGCCTAACCGCCAATCGAAGCGGAGAGTGGCGTTACCGCGTGGGAGACTACCGAATCCTTTGCACCATAGAAGATGATGTGCTGGTAATCGAGGTTTTCTCAATCGGGCATCGCAGTGACGTCTACAAGTAAGGCTGCTCATGAAGAGCCGTATTTCAAAGGATACGCTGGATCGAGGGGGGCGATTCGCCCTCCTGCCGTGACGCAAATGGCTCCCTGGCTATCGGTTCGATCAAAGAAAAATCGTTATCGGCTTCATACTCCCTGGCCATTCAGGCGAAGCTGCTCTTTACAGCGGGATGTTTCGAATCGTTATGGACCTTATGCGCCAAGCCAGGACTCAGGGGCACGCCCCTGCCCGCGAGGTCGCAGGCGATTTCGAATGAAAGGTCGGCTACCGCACGACAGTGCCTTACGACCTGCTCGGGCGTCCCGTCTTCATCTGCACGGCACACGTTCCCGCACTCCTGAAGGCGCGCTCATGCTGATTCCAGCGCGAACGCGCCCTACGTAGCCGTTATCCTTACAATCTCGTCACCATTGCAGTCAAAGAATTCCTCTTAGCATGGCTCGAACTCCCTTTTGCATCTTGCGCCCTGAATCCCAGATTGATGAAGCAAACGGGTATCATGCTCTCTGGCAACTCGAAGACCTTACGGGTTTCCTCCGGCAAATGCACGCCCGCCCAAACAGAGTCGACTCCCTCGTTGTAGGCCGCTAAGAGCATATGAGTTGCCGCAATTGTAGCGTCAACCACCGCAGTGGAATTGCCCTCGTAACTTGCTGCAATCTCTGAATCTCCGCACACTAGCAGAACGAGCTGCGCATTGTATCTGCATGGATGCACCTGATCCATCTTTGCCAATGCGCTTTCGGACTCAAGGACGAAAACCCGTTGAGGCTGTTTGTTGAACGCGGTGGGCGCCCATCGTCCCGCCTCGAGAATCCGCTCCAATTGCTCTTCGGAAGGCTTTCTCCCATCGTATTTTCGAACTGATTCTCTTCCAACAACCACACTAGTGAAATCCATAAGCACATCTCCCATCAAGGCTTTCTTGCGCCATGCGTTATTGGTTGATTGTTTCCTATGCCGCAAATGCGATGCGACTAAGCTTGTATAGCTCCTCAGAAAAAGCCGGGTGCATGCTCACCATGGTAACCTGCTTGTCGCCATATGCAGCAAACCATTCACGAGCTGCCTGACGTGCCTCCTCCTCCGTTGCAAAGGGGGAAATCGGTGAGTCCATTGCAATATGCAATCGGGTACCCTCGGCCATTTCCAGCAGTTTATCAAAATCGTTCATGGGCTGGGGCCACCACAAATCCACACCTGCCTCTACATAGAGGTGCGCGAGCATGGTGCAATTTCCGCAGGAATGCTGCTCATAGTACATGCCTTGCGAATGAATGTATTCAACCAGTCGCTTCAAGTGGGGGAATAGCACTTCACGCGCTGTTTCTTCAGAGAAGAAAGGCCCGTTCTGCGTGCCCCAATCGTCGTGCACCAAAACGCCGTCTACGTCGCATACGTCTTTCAAACGGTCGATGTAGTCAATGATGAAGTCCGTGTATTTGGTCAAAAACCGTTGGAGCGCGTCAGCCTGGTCTTCGTCAATCAGCGCCATGGCAGCGCCGCTCACGTCCATCAAGGACATCAACCGTTCCCAACTCCCGCTGAGAATGTGAATCTCATTGGATTGAGGGGTGTCCAGATACTCGCGATTCACTCGCCCGACGGCTTCCCAGTCAATGCTGTCGAGATCTGGCCAGACCAGAACGTCTTCCCAATCATTCATGTCCTCAAGCATCGGATTTCCCGGTTTGACCGTTGCGCCACCTGCAGTTGGAACAAAAAGCCATTCGAGGTCGAACCACCCTTTGAGGAGCTCGCTAGGATAATCGGGAACGCCAAGTCCGTCCATTACGATTCGGCTTGAGTAATTGTCCAGATTCTCGCGAGGTGCGAAATTGCTAACGTCGCAGCATGCAGCGCCTGTAAAAGGGATCCAGCAGGGTTTTTCTCCCGAAAATAGCCGGCGAAGGTTTTCTTTTGGAGTGATGGGCCTATTGAAAAGCGGCTCCATTTCCGACATCGGGATTCCCATGTTGGTAAACATGCCGTAACCGCCACACAGGTGCATGCCGATAACATCCAGCTCCTTGGGATCAAACGGGGGATACTCTGCCATATCGATTTCTCCTTCCAAATGTAGCATACGATTGGATTTCTCTATTTACCAACTTAACTTGCGGTTACGTATACGGTAAATGCTTGTTTTGTTGATAATATGGGATAGGATTTCTACACTTAGTAGCAAAGGAGAATGGTTCGCTATGGAGATGAGCCGTGCCATGTTGGTCGAGTTGTTGTACCCTAGAGAAATCCTAGGGGATTCCGAAGAGTTTCGGTTTTCTAAACTGCAGATTCTCCTGGACAATCCCGAAGATGGAAACACGCTGTACCTGACAGACCAGGATGTTCCAACAGAACGCCCGAATGTTTTGAAACTCGAATCCATGCACGAAATCAATCGTGCATTTGACGTGTTCCAGAACTTTTGCCAATGGAGAGAACAGTTATGGCAGTTGGCATTGGTGGAACACGACCTGAAACAATTACTGGAATTGGCATCTTCTTTCCTGCAATGTGACCTGGGCATTGTTTCCCCTGATTATTGGATCGACATGTATGCCGTCCATCATTTTCAAGAGATGCGCAGTATGCTCGGAAAAATGAGCGTCGGCGATATAGAAATGCTCTATGAAACCAATCCCAGCTTTGACGATACGTACAAATCCCGGGGAATCCACGAGTACCCAGAATACGATCCGCCAAATGCCTCGATGTTTTATTGCAACTTCTTTCAAGAATCGCTGTTCCTTGGCCGTTTATTGTTTCTGATATCCAAAGACAGGACCAGCATGGGAATGCGACAGATGATGGAAATCGTATGCGAAGCTGCCGAGCAATGCTACCGCTATCTCTACCTGCACAGACTGGATCAGCACTCGGAATATAAGATTTACGACCTATGGAAAAGCATACTTAAAGACGAGGACGTTGACCGCTCTGAACTAACCCGCTGTTTAGGCCGAAGAGAATGGAAGACCGATGACAAGTACCAGGTATTCTTCTTGAAACCCATTGGCTATGGGCAATCAATTCAGACCCTTAAATACTATGCTGTCCAAATTGAATCGATGCTCCCCGAGACAGTTGCAGCGGAAATGCATGACGGATTGTATTGTCTAAGAAACCTATCAAAGGATCAGGCTGATGACTACCATCAGCAACTGGTCATGTTTCTTCGCGAAAACTTGTTCCGTGCAGGAATAAGCAACCCGTTTCATAGCATCTTCAATAGCAAGCGCTATTGCTTTCAGGCTGAAGAGGCCTTGCGGTGCGGTACGAAACAGGACTCTAGCCTGTGGCGATACGCGTTTTCTGATTATGCCCTTGATTACATCATCGATTGTTATATGGAGCAGTTCCCGGTACTGGATTACTGTCCGGAAAACCTTAGAACAATCATTGAGTACGGCGAATCAAATCGAGACAATACATTGCTGGACACTCTCTACGAGTACTACGCTAATCAGTTCCAAGTTCAAGCAGCAGCAGATAAGCTATTTATACACAGGACTACGTTCTTCTACCGCATGAACAAGATTCAGAGTCTGGCTTCTTTCCATCCCGACGACCTTCGGGAAACTAGCCAAATAATGCTTGCATTGTACGCATTGAAATCAAAGCAGTGATTACGCCGGCGAAGGTGCCTATCATTGTGTCACGGGTTCCGGCGAGGTCAGATTGTTCAGCTGAGCGGCTTTTGGTCGTCTGCGAAAACCTTCCTCAGAACATCTTCCAAATCGGCGAAGAAGTTTCCGGCACTTATCTGTTCCAAATCGCTCTTGCTCAGTTCCCCAGAGTCGGCTACCGCGTGTTTGAGTTCTTCCGGGGTGATCTTATAGCCCAGGGAGGCGGCGGCCTTCACCACAGCTTCCTCGTTGCATGCCGCTTCCCCGGTATCGACGATGCGTTTGATTTCAGCATCCACGTACGATGTAGTTCTTCGCCGTCTTGTCGTCGGCTGCTATTTCCTCGCGCGCGAACGTGTTCTCGCACGCGGCGAAGTCGAACACGTGCAGAATGTCATGGTTTATCTTCATGGATGCCCTGCTCTACCCTTCGTGGAACGTTTACCCAGACGACGCGGATGCGCCGCATCGCACTCAGGCGTCGCCCCAGCATACCAGGCAAGCGCGTAAGACAACGGGGACTGTAACGCGAAGACAACATCCTCCGATTCCATTGTCTTCCCATTGTCTTCGCTCTAAATACCAGCAGACTCCGCAGTAAGGAAAGCAACAGCATCTGAGCTTGCGAGGCAGGCGATTGGAGCGTGCTTTATAAGCTCTGCGTCGTTGCTCACAAGCAAGTCGATACCGTTGCCAAGCGCCGTTGCCACGACAAGGTCGTCCTCAAAATCGGCGTGCGCGGCGCGGAGGACGAACGCCTGCAAACTCTCGGCGCGTCCGGTCGCCAAGACGATTGTGTTTTCGATGAGCTGCCGTACGCATGACCAAGCGACTTCGTTGGCCGCCCTCGCCATTCCCTCGCTCAGGCTTCCCGTCGCTAGCCGCTCCATTCGTTTCAGCTGCATTGCCACGATAAAATACGCGTCTTTCAGCGACAGCGCGGAAACGTAGACGGCATGTTCGCAGGCGGCGTGCATCGCGATCATCTTTGCTGCATCCGAACACCCCGGTTCGCGCCCTAGGAGGTAGTCGACGACGACGTTAGTATCAAGCATGACTTTACGCACGGTGCTAGGCTTCCTCGACGAGCATCTCCTCGTAGGCACTCTGGCGAAGTTCCTCGTAGGACATCTCCTCGAGCTCCACGCGGAGGCCGGCCTCTTGCGCGAGCCTGAGCGCTATCCCGGCGCCGACATCCGTTTTGGTTGTTGTCTGGCCCGTCCGCTCTGCCGCATTTGTTTGGATGAAATCGGGTAGCCGCTGATGATCGACCATATACTGCCAAGCACTGCGGACAATCTGCACCGACGAAACCCCAAAACGATCAAGAACAGCATCTCCCGCTGCCTTTAAATCAGCATCAATCCGCACGTTGAGTTGGGCAGTTGCCATATGCGCCTCCTTTGATGCTAGCATGCTAGCATACAATAATTTGAAGAGCAAGATAAAGGCAACGAAGACGATGGGGACGTTGTCTTCTGGCTCAAAAGATATGGCAATACGTTGTTATTGCGGTGAAATGGCGGGCAAGGGATCGGGCGTATGCCCTTCGGGCATCCGCTGCCCTGCGCTCGGCTACTGCCGTGCTCGAGCTTCGGCAGCCCACAGGGCTGCCGAACTCTCGCGAGGTTCGATCCCCCTATGCTCGCGAACAAAAAAGACCGCCGAACGGCGGTCGGGAATTTGGTGGAGCATAGGGGGATCGAACCCCTGACCTCATGGCTGCCAGCGCGAAAAAGGCTACGCGGACGCGCTGCGCGATAACCTGTTGACGCCTCGCATGCCAGGCTGAAGGCACCACGCGCTCGATAATGCATTCAACTTCTAGATTATGGCGTTATCTTTTCTGTTCCGCGCGGCGTTCCTATTTGGCAAAAGCTAGTAAGTCCGCTCCAGGCTTGGGGCGAAGAACGACGATAGGCACGTCAGGATGTCGTCGAGCTGCCCTCCCTCGAGCTTGCCGATGAGCTTCGCGGGTCTCGCGTCGAGGTCGATCGCGCGCACCTGCTCCATCACGACGCTCCCCGAGACGCCGCAACCCTCGGGGAGCTGCTCGTGCAGGAAGAAGTCCTTCTCGCGGGACGTGATCGGGCACACGATCGTCATGGAGTTCGACACGTTGAAGTCGAGGTTGCTGACGACCAGGGCGGGCCGCTTCTTCGAAGGCTCGTGCCCCACTGTCGGGCTGAAGTCGACTTCGACGATGTCGCCTTGCTCGTAGATCATGGCTACCAGAGCTCGTTTCCAGCAGGCTG
This sequence comes from Eggerthellaceae bacterium UBA3686, assembly GCA_002371495.1. Lineage (GTDB taxonomy): Bacteria > Actinomycetota > Coriobacteriia > Coriobacteriales > Eggerthellaceae > UBA9715. Next base: position 5,377 of record DFIX01000059.1, on the reverse strand, counting down.
ACCCCAATCGACCTCGGGAGACTGATACCTGACACCATCCCATTCGTCCATCCTGTCGCGTATCGTCCTGCCCTTGGCCGACGTAATGCGAACGCCGCCCTCGTCGGTTGTCAGGACGACGCGCTTTCCAACGGGAAATCCGACGGCATCGCACATCTCCTTCGGGATGGTGATGCCCTGAGAGTTCCCTATGCGCCTTACGGTGGTCTCTGCCAGCATGTCTCTCACCTCCTACGTAATTACTAGTTATAACATTATAGCACTAATGCGGGGGGAATCGAACCCCTGACCTCATGGCTGCCAGCGAATGTGGTCATAATGTTCCTGCATAGATAGGTAGCGTGCACCTCGCATCCCCGCATGCCATGCGGTGACTGGTGATAGGTAATCGCAGCAATCCGATTCCACTTGTAGCTATGGCGTCAGACCAATCTGGCATAGTCTTGCGATTGGTGAAAGATGTGCGCGATGACAACGGCGCCTTCGTGAACCTTGTAGAGCGCGACGTAGTTCTTGACGAAAAGGGGCCGGTAACCCCTGGCGGCGAGCTCCGGCATGCGCGACAGCGCGTGAAGCTCCGGGTTTTCGCGCGCGGAGTCTACCTGGCGCATGAACTCGTCGGCAAAACCCTTGGCCGCGCTCGGGCTCTTCAAGGTGCCCGAGAGGTACGACACGATCTGCTCGTACTCGCGCATGGCCTCAGCGGTGATAGCGACGCTATAGGCCATAGCGATCCCTGATCTGCGCGGCGAAGGAGTCGAAATCCGCGACGTCGCCGGAGGATATCTGGTCTTCGGCGAGCATCATGCGCGAGAGCAGGCGGCCTTTCGCAATCGCCTCCTCGTTTATGCGGTGCTGCGCAGAGCTGATGCAGTGCATGACGTCGTAGCCGTTCCTCGTGACGATGACCTCGCCCTCGCGCTCGACGAGGTCCACGAAAGCGGCGGTGTCCTTGACGTCTCTCACCGGTGCGGTAACGGTCATAAGCTCGCCTCCCTCTTAGTTTAGAATGTGGCCTAATTATACCACATACCTAAAACACCACGGGCGATTCCAAAATCGTCATTGAAGATACGTGGACAATGTCAGCCTGGTTGTGGAAAACAAGCGTCAAGAGATAGTACTTGGCATGATCGGACTTGTCGCCGTTCTCGTCAGCGAATATGGATAACTCGAGCAACGACTTACCTCCCCAAAAACAAAAGTTGCCGGGGGACAACCCCCGGCGCTTGGAGGTAGCCCTTTCAGACCACCAATGAATTTATACCATGCCGAAGCAGTTTGAGAAGCAATTTCTTGACGTTGGACGGCGTAAAGTTGATGGGGGTAACTCCTATCCCCGCACGGGGATCATTCCCTTGTCGATTCCCGCCGCATAGCGCACATCGGCCGACATGCCGTAGAGGCTGGCGTGATGAGGGGGCAGGTAACCGCTACCGGTGGATTCTACCAGCTTCCCCGCGCTCCCGGTGTTCAGGGCCGCGAGGATCCTGTGCAAGTCAGGCGCGGTGGTTCTGGCACCTTCATATGCTAGAATCGATTCCATAGTAAACGACTATGAGGAGCGTCGACATGAAAGAGCGCCTTACGGTATTCTTCCTATCCCTCTTCCTTGCGGTCAGCTTCGCGCCCGGGTTGGCGCTCGCCGAACCGGCAGACGGCCTATCGGCAGCCGGGGCAGCCGGGGCCCTCAAAGGGCAGGGGCTCGAGCAGCAAGCGGTGAAAGCCCCGAAGGTCAAGCTCACCCGCGTTACCACCGGCAGTCTCGCTGTGAAAGTCGGGGCATCCTACAAGCTGGGCGCCAAGACGTCGGCGGGCACGCTCACGTTCAAGAGCTCCAACAAGAAGGTCGCCGTCGTCTCCTCGAAGGGGGTCGTGAAGGCCAAGAAGGCCGGCAAGGTCACGATAACCGTCACCGCGAAGTACGGTTCCAAGAAGACCGTGAAAAAAGTGCCCCTTAGGGTGTTCTTGGCCAGGAAGTACAAGGCCGTGAAGAAGCTTCGGGCGAAGGCTTCCGCCACGAGCTTGGCGCAAGGCGCGACCGCGAAGGTGAAGGTTTCCTTCTTGCCGTTGAAGCCGTCGAACAAGAACGTCGTCTACAAATCGAGCAATCCCGAAGTGCTCACCGTGAGCGCTACGGGCAAGGTGAAGGCCCTGAAGATGGGCAAGGCGAAAGTCACGGTGACGAGCTGCGACAACGCCAAGGTGAAAGCCAGCGTCACCATAAAGGTGAAGTCGAGCCCGCTGCTCAACCGTAGCAAGTGGAAGGCGCGCATGAGCCTTCCCACCTTCAAGCAGATGAGCACCTACAAGGCGCCCGAACGCTCCCCCTACCTCGTGTGCTGGCCCCAGTTCGGCAAGACGACCGGCTACACCGAGTACGCGGTCGATTTCAAGGCCGACTCGCAGCCTCGGGGAACGTACGTGAACATCGGCAACTGGTGGATGGATACGAGCAGCTTGAAAAAACGCTACAAATACGTGGCTACAGACGACGGGGATGTTCCAGGTGGCATGTATGCGGGCTTCCAGGTTCTCGAAGATGGGCGCAAGGTGGCGATCATGTCGGCGTGGAAGATTTTCCTCGTCGACAAGAACGGCAACGAGTCGGTTCTCAACGTGAAGCGGACCTATCCGAAAAAGCCCAGCATCGCGGGCGATTTCGACGGCGAGGGAACGGGAATCAAGACCCTGGTCGATTACGACTGGCAAGCCGGCAAGACCTACCGCGCGCTCATCCAATGCGGCACGACGAAGAAGGGCAACTGCGAGGTCACGTTCAAGGTGTGCGACCTCGAGACCGGCAAGTGGACCAAGCTGGTGTCCTACGACCTTGGCTACGGGGACACGAGCATGACGAACCTGGGGTGCTTCTTGGAGAACTACCTCTACGGCTATGCCACCGAGGTGCGCACCGCGGAGTGGAGCAACTACCGGGTGAAGCCCGTCGGGAAGGACTCCTGGGTCTCGGCGAAATCGGCCAAGATGGAGCGGCAGTTCCAAGAATGGCCGGGAAGCTATAACTACGGCTCGAGCGGATCGTGCTTCTGGGCGGTGACGTCGGGCGTTCCGAACCTGTGCAAACCTCCCAAAGACGGCAAGCTCTTCTACGTAACCAAAGCCGCGCAAGGCGACCCGACGAAATAGGGGTGTGAAGCAGAGCCTGCGGGGCTGGGGCCGACGGGGCCAGGGCTATGCGACTAGTTGCGTGCTTGGCTATAGACGCCAGTTGTCATCCTGAGCGCACTCGGTCAGAAGATCATGATCCCGAAGGACANNGAAGCAGAGCCTGCGGGGCTGGGGCTGGCAGCCTCGGCCCTCCTGCACTTCCGACCGGCCAGTCGCCACGCAAACGCAGTCATGGCAACGATATTCGGTACGCTACCTCTTCAGGTCGTAGCACAAGTTGCAAACATTATCATGCACGGCCCAAAAGAAGCCGCCGGCCACAGCCCCCAAGTCGGGTTCGGAGGGCTCGATGCCTGTCGCAGCGCATGGCGTTTGCCGATCAACCGCGCCCGGAGACGGGCGACTACGAGGCTAGCTAAACACCCAACTCCCAATGGGGACACTTAGTATAATCGGGGACGCCGTCCCACCTACCGCCGGAAACGGCGTCAATCTCTTCGTCGTTGAGCTCGTAACCCTCTTCCTTGGCGAGTGCCAACAGCTCCTCGGGCGTTTTGCACTTGGCGGCCTTGGCTTTTTGCTCATCTGAAAGATCGTTGTATTCCATGATTCGCCTTCCTCTGTCCGACTTGTTGCTTCAATATTTTCACATTTTACTCATGGCTCCGCAGCGCAGTTTCTACCTTTTCCTCAGTAGGGTACAAGAATGAGTTCGATCATGTCAAACTGGTCCACGTCGTTGCCAAGGCCCCGCGACCAAGGTGCAGAACGTCGCTTTGACGCCCTTGGTTTCTTTGAGTTTCGCCAATCGTGAACCGCCGGCACGGCTACGATCCCGGCGCCAAACGAAACAACCGGGGGCCGTTCGTCGAGTGACTGCTCGACAGGATCAACCCGACGCCTTCCCGATCGTGGAGCCCGCGCCCGAAGCGAAGGGCGCGTTCCTCTCGGACTACCCGGCCATGCTCACAATCAAGGACGTCGCCGAGATAACGGGCCTGCACGTCAACAGCGTCCGCAGGCTCTGCAGACGATATGCCCATCGCAAGACGGGCAGGAAGGGAAGCCCCGCTTGTTAACAGATAGCCTCTTCTAGGCGAGTGGGTTAACATCGGAAGCCTCTACACAACCTGGCTGTCAGAGCCACGAACAAGGAAGGGGCTTCCCGATGAGGAATTATACGACATACGTAGGCATGGACGTGCACGCGCGGTCGATCCAGGCGAGCGCCGTGGTCCCGGAGACGGGCGAGGTGTTCAACCGGTCGTTCGCCGGCTGCCCGCAGGCGGCCGACGTCGCGGAGTGGCTGGCCGCGCTGCCGCAGCCGGCCTACTGCGCCTACGAGTCCGGGTGCACCGGCTTCGCGCTGGCGCGCGGGCTGCGGGAGCTCGGCTACGACTGCGACGTGATCGCGGTCTCCACTCTGCCGAGGTCGGCCAAGGACAAGAAGCAGAAGTGCGACAGGCTCGACGCGCGCGCCATACGCCGCGAGATCGCCAACCCCGACTCCGGCTACAGCGTCGTGTGGGTCCCCGACGAGAGGACCGAGGCCGAACGCGACCTGGTGCGCTGCTACCGCGCCGCGGTGGAGGCGGCCAAGCAGGCCAAGCAGCGGCTGGCCATGTTCCTGCTGCGCCACGGCCTCGTCTGGGACGGGAAGACCGAGTCCGGCCGCCCGAAGAAGGCGTGGACGCGCGACCACGAGAAGTGGCTGGACTCCATCTCCTTCGCCGAGCCGTCCGCAGAGGCCGCCTTCGCGGCCTATCGCCGCCGGGTCCGCGACGCCTGCCAGGAGGCAAAGCGGCTCAAGGCCGAGGTGCGCGCTCTCGCCGCCCGGCCCGAGCACAAGCCCTACGTGGACGCGTTGACGTGCCTGAAGGGCATGGACGCGGAGAACGCCATGCTGGCGCGCGTGGAGATCGGCGACTTCTCCCGCTTCCGGTCGGGCCGCAAGGTGTCATGCTGGCTGGGCACGGTCCCGTCCGACGGCTCCAGCGGGGATAGCGGCAGGCACGGCAAGATCACGCGCGCGGGGGACAAGTACCTGCGGCGCGGGCTGATCGAGGGCTACTCGGGCATCGCGGCGTGGAGGTCGGGCAGGAAGGCGGTCCCGAAGGGCGCCGAGCCGTCCGCCGCGACGCAGTCGATCGCGGCGCGCGCCAACGAGCGCCTCTACGCGCGCTACTCGCACCTGACCGCCGAGAAGCACAAGAACCACAACAAGGTGGCCCTCCGAGCGCGTGAACGT
>DFIX01000006.1:20983-45230 GCA_002371495.1 Eggerthellaceae bacterium UBA3686 | reverse complement strand
ACGTGCGCAATATATTTCGTAACCGAGCTCGCCTGTGAACCCACCACGGTCAACCGTTACAGCTACGCTGCCGATAGTAGTATCGATGACCTGGAAACGCTTGAGCTCGTCGACAGAATCGGAAACGAGCTCGTTCATGACCTTTGCGGAATTCGGACCCTGGACGGCGTACATGTCGATTTCCTGGGTGATGTCCTCGTATGCGACTTCGAAGCCTTCCGCATGAGCGTCGAACCACTTCACCGCATGCGGGCCATACAGCGTGGAAAGCCACCACAGCCCCTCGCCCTTATGGAAGACCACGAGGTCGTCGATTATCCCGCCGTTCTCGTCGAGCATCGTCGTATACTTGCCCCTACCGACCGGCAGACCGGCAATCGTATTGACGAGAATCCAGTTGAGGAATCTTTCAGCATCTTTGCCGGTAACCTTCACGAGGTCGTGCGTCCATCGGTACCATGCGGCATTCGTACGTACAGCAACTGCTTCCGCACGCGCGGAGTCGTCTTCTTTGAACAGCATCTCTCTCTACCTCCTTACAGCGCGCGGTCGTCGACCTTGCGGCCTACGTTGATAATGAAATCGTCGTCGTCTTCGTCAATCCACACGGACCATTCGGGCGAGACGAGCGCATGGCAAGCACCGTTCCACTGCGCCTCGTATCCAAGTGTGATCTCGTCGAGCGGAGCCATCTCGAAACGACCCGTGAACGTTTCCTGGTCGACGCGAATCTCGACGCCGTCTGCGTCGAAGGCTTCGAACTCGTAGGGCACGAGCTGACATCCAAGAATTGCCTGGATGTAAGCGCCCATGACTCGTGGATCGTTGTCACCGATCTCGCGGGGGATATCGAGCCAATTGCGCAAACCCTCGCGGGCAAACGGGTCGATGAAGGAGTTCTTACCTGCCGTGGCGAACACGATCTTCAGAATGCGCTCGAACTCGTCATCGTCATCGGCCATGTCGCGGATTGCGATGAGCGGGAAGCTGATGGACCATACCCAGCCCATCTGAGCTACCCAGTTGTACTGCCATTCCAGCGATTGCTCCTCGCCGAAGGCGTTCGTGTATTGGCCATTGCGCAGGCCTTGGGCGTGCTTGACGCGGCGCTCCGGCGGCGTGTCGTGGACAGGCAGGAACGCCTGACCGCGATGGTCGAGCCATCCCTGCTTTTCCAAATCAAAGGTGTCACGGCGCTCAGCAACCACGCGGCAGTGCGGATTGCCACAGCCGCGCGCTTCGCACATATTCAGCGCCACATCGTTGGTGATCTCTCCATGCTCGGCACCGGCGGCGATATCGAAGTTTGCCGTGAACATGGCGGTCGTCATGTTGCACATCTCGGAACCGACAATGTCCCACGGGCAGGAGTCGAGCTCCTTTTCCACGCGATCCTCGGTGAACTGGATGACGCGGCCGGCCATATCCTCTGCCTCGTCGCCGTAGTCGCCCCAGATGGCGCCGATCCAGGCGGCGCGCTTCACGAGCTCGGGAATGTTCCACTCATCATAGAAGGCGTTCAAATAATCGAACAGTTCCTCTTCGCTACCCGAGCAGGCAGCGCAGTTCATCATGTTCGCAATCTCGCAGATTTGCGAAGTGCGGTCCTCCCAGTCGTCGTTCAAGACGCGCATCACCTGGAAGATGTTCGCGGAGAACGCCGCAATGGTGCGGAGGCAGTAGCTGTACGCCTCCTTTTCGGGGATGATCTTGCCGAATGCGGTCTCGACGCCGCGGTGCGTGTCGACATGTTCGAGCAATGCCATAACCTCTCCTCTCTTCTTTATCGTTTTATGACGGGTGAATTCCCGCTCTGCTGGCACATGGTCAGTTTGTTGCCAGGAGGCGCGGCTTGATAGACTGCATTGTGTTGCCATATCACATTGGGAAGCCCTACAATATGTAGGGTATGTGAATGCGCAGTGACTACGGGGCTCATTCGTGCATCGACGTAATGTGCGAAATAATCTGCGCGACACACCTTCAATCAGGAGGCCTCATGAATCTGAATGCCGACATCGTTTTCGATAACCTTCCGCCTGAGATGAATGCGAAGATGGCGGGGCCCAAGGTCCTCGAGCTGAAGCTGCGCCGACCCGAGCTCTACGAAGGCGGTGGAGCTCCTTTCGAGGCGAACCACCTTTACCTGGTCAATTCGGAGAGGGTGCCGCAGCGCGCGCATGCCGAGCGCGGATGCTTGATCGTATGCATCGGGGAGACGCCCTTGCTCGAGAGGTATCGCAAAAGTTGCAGCGTCATCGTCATCGAACAGGATGCGAACTTCTACCAGGCGTTCAACACGCTCCAGCGGATCTTCGACAGCTACGACAAATGGGAGTCCGAGCTGCGAGAGATTGTCGACAGGAGCGGGAACGTCGATCAGCTCTTGACATGCAGCGATTCAGTTTTCGGGAACCCCCTGTTCGCCATTGACGAGGACTTCAAGATCCTCGGTGCATCGGATGACGTCGCGACGCCGCTGATCGGCAAGGAGCCGTCAAAGGGAAGGACTCTCGGCGTTGATGTGTTCGACCAGTTCCTCGAGCTGCACGACCTGTCGATGGACGAGAGGGAGCCGCTCGTCCTGACGCTTCTCGACCAGACGACCCTGAACTACAACCTCTTCGAATCCGATGCCTACCGGGGATGCTTGACCGTGCGTTATGAAGGCAGGCCGTACCGCCCGAGCGACAAGCCCCTCATCGAGCAGCTTGGCAGGTTCGTCCTGATTGCGAAGCAGCAGCTCGCCGCGCGTGCGCCCGAAGGTCTCGGATCTCTCCGGCAGGCGGTCCAGGCGCTTGTGGAGGAACGCCCCCTCGATTCCGTCGAGCGCGACGTCATCTCAGCTGCGAACGACGGAAGGCGGTACGTCTGCATCAGGTTGAAGCTGTCGAACCAGCTCGAGCAGCTCCCGCTCGGATTCGTAAGAAACGCAATAGAGGAGACGTTTTCCGGCAGCATCGTATTCGAGTACCACCGCAACTCGGTCATTGCCATGCTCGATGTCGGCAAGGACGGAGGCGAAGGCTTCCGCGCAACGATCGAGGAGGGTCTCGGGCCGTTCGTGAACGCGATGGCGATGGATGCTGGGGTGTCGAACCCCTACAACGATCTCCTCGTGGCGAAATCGCTGTTCCTCCAGGCGAACCAGGCGCTCGATATAGGCTTGCTCTTCGAGCCTGCGAAGCGCCTGCACTTCTTCGAGAACTATGCGCTACGCGCGCTCATAATGAATTCGGTAAGCGACATGCGTCTCGAGCTGCTCTATCCCGAAGGTCTCAGGAGGCTCGTCGAGCACGACGATGCGTCCACAACGAGCTATGTGGAGACGCTGCGGGTTTACTTGGAGAACAACCAGAGCATAGCGAAGACGTCATCGGACCTTTACGTGCACCGTTCGACTCTCATGGAGAGGCTCGCCCGCATAAAAAGGGAGCTCGGGCTCGACCTCGATGATCCCGATGTGCAGCTGCGCCTCAGGATCCTCCTGAAGGCTATGCAGTCGCGCTCGGAGCTCAGATCATCCCAGGAGCGCAAGCAGGCATAGGAAAGGACCGAAGCGCTGCCGCTCCGGTCCCTCACGCGCGAGTTTTCGCGGAAGCTAGTCTTTAATCGCTTTCAGACGGGCGTCGATCTCATCCAGGGCATCGGCAAGTTCCTTAGCCTGCGGGAAGCTCGCGAGCTTGCGCAGCGTCAGGCCCATGACCATCTTCATTTGCGGGTCGGTCGTGAATCCAGGGGAATACTCGGTGATAATTGCAGCGGCCTCGGGGCACTTCGCAAGCTTCTTGCACTTGTCATCGACGGAATACGGCATGGTGGCCTCCTTCATCTTTTGCGTTTAGGACAATCCGGTCTGCTCATGCAGGTTTCGTTTCATAAACCTGACGAGGATGATTCTCCAGCGATCTCCCTCAACTGGCTATCCTGAATAATGCAGGGAAACGAATGGAATCGACCAATCATTTTGTAGGGTTAGAAGAAAGTTTGAATAACATCTTAGAAAGGCTTATACGGTTCTAAAGATAGCCCCTCGGCAACATGGTAGATGTCGAGGGGCTGTAGTTTTCAGCTAGGGAAATGTGCCTCAAACCTATTCCCACTCAATGATTCCTACACCGCCCGGTTTTTCATCCTCGTGGCGTTTCGTGTCGCCTCGTGTCACGCGTGGCGTCCCGTTATAGGTGAGTATTTTCTTTCGGGGCGTTCTGTTGGAACTCACCTGGAACTCAGTTGGGTGAGTTCCAGCTGGAACTCACCTATGGGGAGTATTTTGCCCGACATGGGGAGTATTGCGTTTTTACCTGCGGTTTTGCCGCTCCATCGCGGTGGAGTGAGTTCCAGGCGGGTTTTCGGGCCTTCCGGCCGATATGGGGAGTATTGTTTTCCGACATGGGGAGTATTAGGGACTACCTGCGGAAACGCCATCTTCTTCCCTAGCAGGTGAGTTCCAGTTTCGGAGTCTGCCGGATTCATCAGCGGCCCATTCGAGAGAACCCTCCGAGACCGGTTGGCCTGCATGGGTTTCAATCGGTTGTTTCTTCTCACATTTCTCTTACCTATGGGGTCCGAGCATTCGGAACCGCCTTTCGATCTACGAAGCTTCGCAACCAACTCGAGGTCGAGCAGCCTCTGAAACACCTACTCGATTTCCTCTGATTTACCTGTATAATATCCTCTGTATTGCGAACGAAGGAGGACTGCATGTCCTACGGCAAGCTCAAACCCGAAGGCTACATCAGCAGAATCCTCGACTCGAAGCTCGAACGCCTCCTCGGCCTCTTCGGAGCCGTCGAGGTCACTGGCACGATGTGGTGCGGCAAGACGTGGACGTCTCTCGCTCGCGCCGAGAGCGTCACGCGCATCGGGCTGTCCGGCCCGAGGTCAGCGGCAGAGGCGGACCCCTCGACCGCGCTCATCGGGGCGCGGCCGCACCTGATTGACGAGTGGCAGGACGTGCCCGCCATATGGGACGAGGTCCGCGCCGCCGTCGACGCCAACGCGGCATCCAAGGGCTCCTTCATACTCACGGGCTCGGCGGAGCCCAACAAGGACAAGGTGCATCACAGCGGCGCAGGCAGGATCGCGAAGCTGCGCATGAGCACCATGACGCTGCAGGAGACGGGCGTGTCGTCGGGCGCGGTCTCCCTGGCGGGCCTCTTCGAGGGAAGATTCGAGCCGCAGCTGGTGCAACAGAAACTCGAGCCTCTCGCGACCGCCGTATGCAAGGGCGGATGGCCTGCACTGGCGGCTTCCGAGGGGGCGCAGCCCGAGTACCTCGACTCGTACTTCGAGGCGCTCTTCGGCGTGAGCATCCCGAGGAAGGGCCTTATTAGCAAGGAGTCCAGGAGCGTGGCCCTCTCGCTCGCCCGCAACATCGGCACGGCGGCCAAGCTCGCGACCATAGCCGCCGACGCGCAATTGAGCTCCTCGAGCCCGAAGATCGCTGCCGAGCGGGCCTCGGCGCACATATCGGCCCTCGAGGACCTCTACGTCGTCGAGCCGATCAAGGGCTGGGACGCGCCCATCAGGTCCAGGAGCAGGCTGCGGACGAAGCCCAAGCGCTACTTCGCAGATCCATCGCTCGCCGCGAGCCTCCTGCAGGTCACCCCTGAAAGGCTTCTGGGCGACGGGCAACTGTTCGGGATGCTCTTCGAATCGCTGGCTATCCACGACCTTGGGGTCTACGCACGCGCCCTGCCAGGCGCTCCTGCCGAGCCGCTCTTCTACTATCGGGACTCGGACGGGTTGGAGGTGGACGCGGTGGTCGAGCTGCGCGACGGAAGATGGGCGCCCATAGAGATAAAGCTCGGCGAGAACAAGGTACCCGAGGCCTTCGAGAGCATCGCGCGGCTGCGCCGGAAGGTGGCCGCGAACCCCGCCGCGAGGAACCCCGAACCCGTATTCAGCGCCGTGATCGTGGGCGCGGGCGAATATGCCCGCTACGACCGCGATGCAGACACCTATGTGATTCCCTTGACCTCGCTCGGGGTCTAAACATGTAAGATGCGGTTGCGAGCAACCGCATGCAGATGCGTTGAAAGGTAACGTGATGGTCATCTTGATCGGCGGAGCATCGCACGTGGGAAAGACGCTTCTAGCCCAACGCATGCTCGAAAGGTACGGCGTTCCCTACCTCTCAATCGACCATTTAAAGATGGGCCTCATTCGCAGCGGAAACACCGACCTCACGCCTGATGATGACGACGCTCTTACGGAATATCTTTGGCCAATCGTGCGCGAGATGGTGAAGACCGCAATCGAGAACGGTCAGAACCTTGTCGTCGAGGGCTGCTATGTCCCGCCGCACTGGCGACGAGATTTCGAGGAAGAATACCTTAGGTCTATCGAGTTCGTCTGCTTGGCAATGTCAGACGCTTACATCAATGCCCATATCGGCGAGATAAGAGAACACGCCTGTGCCGTCGAGACCAGGCTGGACGACTCTGGCTGCACGCTCGGCGCATTGAGGGAAGACAACCGCCGCTGCATCGACGCCTTCGCTGAGTGCAACGAAAAGGTCACGATAATCGAATCGGATTTCGAGTCGACGATAGAGGCGGTTCTCGACGCCGTTCACCCCCGTTGGAGCAGTCTGCAATCGGCTTAATGCTCTGCAAGCGTGTGCCTGGTGCCAAATCGTAGCAAACGATGCCAAGAGAAGTTAAACGGTGCTACTCCGTGGGTCATTCCCACTCGATAGATGCATGAGAGACCCCTCTCAAATTGCGCGTGCATCACCTCGAAAACCAGAGTGCATCTTGTCGCGCCTGCGCATATCATATAGGCAGGATGGCCAGACTCGAACAGGAGGGTTGCCATGAGGCTTGGGAAACCGTTCTCGCAAAACGGAAGGGCGATGAAACTCGGCACGCTTGTTTTCTGCATGGTGCTTGTATTGGGGCTGCTGAGTGCATGCGGCGGCCAACAGGCTGCGAGCGAGAGCGGCTCGGGGGCCGACGCGGCCGCCATTTCCACCGTGGACGCGTCTAGTTGGAAGACGCTGGGCGATGCCCTGGCGGTAAAGACCGAAGACGTTGCTTCGGGATGGGACGACAAGTATTACATTGTCGCGTTCAAAGCAGGCGATTCGCTTTTCCGCGTGGTTGCCAAGTCGGAAGAGGGCATTCAGGACAAGACCGGAGAGCTCGACTTCCTGGCCGATGACTACAACGACAAGCTGCTCGAAATCATCGGTGGCTTGGAAATCGTGAGCGTGGAAGATCTCACGGCGGAAGTGCCCACCCAAGAGCAGCTCGATGCGATGGTCGGCAAGACCGGCCAGGAGCTCATCGACGACGGCTGGGCGTTCCAGTCCTACTTCATGACCGGTGGCGACGAGGCGGGCGCGACCTTCACGAAGGGCTATATCGCGTGCAACGTGACCTTCGATGCGAAGGTGCCCAGCGAAGCGGCCGACAGCGACGAGAACGGCGACATGCTGAAGGACGCGAAGGTGACCTTGGCCGAGAACGCCGGCGTGTCGGACGACGCCACGGACCCAGCCAATGTGGGCTAGTGCGCTCTCGTGCATTGCCATCCAGCGTGGTCTTTCACATGGCCAAAACCGTGTATTCAAACGATGCTCACGGTTTCATAGTTGGCGGCTGTCAAAGTGGCTTTTGGGTGCGAAGAGCACGACCACAGCAACAAGAAGGACGACCCGACAGACGTATAGCTTGCAGGTTGCGGAAGAGCCCTATCGATTCGTTCTTCCCAGCCGCAAGCGTTTTCCAGGCATGCTAAACCTGAGATGACGCGCTCGTGCCCGTATATAGGCGAGGAAGCTGCGGGAGGATCGCCTGCCCATCAACGAGACGCTCCGTCGTATCCCCTGTCTCCACCGTGGCTCTGGCTATCCTCCCTACGAACGTCAAAACGACGTCACGGACACCGTTCTCGCACCCGTGACGTCGCCTCACTTGGAGTCGGATGACGTCATGACGTCACTTGACTGAATTTGCGCTGGTAGCGATAGCCATATGATCCTCGAAGATCAGCTGATCTCGAGGTGGGGTAGTTGCCCACCTGCGCTGCGTGAGCAACCAGCCTCGCCAGACACTATTCTGGCGGGGCCGGTTATCTTACAAGCCAGTGGACCGAGGACTAGTCACCTGACTGCTCTTGCCTCTCAACGTCATCAATGAGGACGATGCGATGGCGAACCTCGACGACCTGAGCGTACTCGACTTCTAGCAGATAGGCTAAACCGAAAGCCCGATTCCGTCCCCACTAGTTCCAACCGGGTTCCGAGTCGAGCTCATCGCCGCGATAGTCGGTGCAGAAGTTATCGCTGTCCCAAAAGCTTCCGCCGGCAACGCCGTTTAGCTCCTTATCGGTAAGCTCAATGCCTTCCTCCTTGGCGAGCTCGAGCAGCTCCTCGGGGGTCTTGGCGCCCTTCAGTTTCTCCTGGAGCTCGGGGTCCTTAAGGTCTTCGAAGCTCATGAGGCGTCCTTTCGCTTTGCCCTTGCATAACGGTTGCCGTCCATTCTACGCCCAGTCGGCTCTGTCCGTCACGCATTGCAGAAGGAGAGCACTTCGCGATGGCATCGTAGGCTTTGCCTAGAAACGACGGGAAAGCCGAGGTGGCACGAGCGCATGCGGATGGCGTATAATTCACCATATTCCGTTTTGCAAGCTGCTTTCACTGAGAGGATTTGCCATGTGCCTCCAACGCGTGACCCCGGAGCTGAAAGCCAAGGCGCTCGCCTGCGAGACCCCCGAGGAGATGCTGGCGCTCGCCAAGGAGGAAGGCTACGAGTTATCCGACGAGCAGCTGGATAGCATCGCCGGGGGGAAGAATTGGGACGGATCTCAGGATTACTACTACGTCTTATGCCTTGCTTGCAAATCCAAGGTGTCGTGGAAGGTTGAAGACCCCCCGCCTGAGGATTGCCCGTATTGCAAATCCAAGCTTGTCGTCTTGGGGTAGCGCGCGTTTCCGTGTTTCTTGCAAGGGTGAAGCGGCATGCGAAAGGGTCGGACGAGCTGTACGCGTCGTTCCCCCATGTCAAAAGACTACCACGTCTCGTTCCTCGCGGCCGTCTCGCGCGGCGGGATGCCGCTGGTATGGCTATACTCGGAGCACGATGCCGCCGCTCGGCGAAGTTTTCCGCGCAGGGTATGCGCTCGCCCGTCTGTACGGCACCGCCTACGCCGGTTTCCTAGCGATAGTCCGCGTAGCAGTGGCTTGAGCAGTCCTCCTCAAACAGCGAGCAGTTCCCGTCGCCCCACGTGAGGCCGCCTGCCATGCCCTCAAGCTCTGCGTCAGAGAGCTCAATGCCTTCTGCCTTGGCGAGCTCCAAGAGCTCATCGACGGTCTTGCAGGCCTTCGCCTTCTCCATCTGCTCGGGAGCCAGGTCATCGTAGTTCATGGTTCATCCTCTCAGTCAGTAGGAGGCATCCGACTGCCTTACCGTATTGCACACACCGAGGTGCGACATATCCCAATATTATAAAAATCTCTCCTTTCTAGACGAGCGGTCGTATTTGCGGCCGCAAATCTAAACGACCGCAAATACGACCGCTCGCGTTTGGTTGACAGGTACGGCGAGCCCCTCAGAGCACCAAAAAGGCGCCCCGGAACCATGTCCGGAGCGTCTGGAGAATCGCACAATTATGTAGCGGTCTTACTCCCACTCAATAGTTCCCACATCTCCAAACGGTGCTCTCTCGTCCAGCACGTGCTAGCCCGTGCGGCCACGTCCGGATTTACTCCCCTAAAACCCGTTTTCGGGTGGTAGCCAGTTGGTAGCCAGAAAGTGGCTACCAGGGTGGTAGCCAGCGATGGGGAGTAAATGCCCCCGGTATGGGGAGTAAATCCATCTACCTGCGGAAACGGGTGGTAGCCAGTCCGCGATTCCGGACAAGTGGCTACCACCCCCGAAAACGGCCTCCCGAGGGCGTTTTCTCTCGAATATGGGGAGTAAAGGAAATCGGCATGGGGAGTAAACCGCCTACCTGCGGGAACGCGGCTCCAGATACGGGCTTTTGTGCCTGAATGGCAACCAGATGCGTTCACAAACAAGGAGCAATTCAGACTTTGCTCACTTCCACTCGGTAAGCCGTACGATACGTCTCGTATTAGAAAAGATCCGTGAGCTGAAAGCATCTCTTGATTGGGCAAGTTGTCCCAGCAAGAGACTTTGCAAAAGCTTGACGTGCCCACTGCAATCCTTTGACATTCAAAAAGCATGGTTGGTTCCAGACGCAAAATAGCGAAAGGAGCCGATACATGACAATTACCCTGGCGGCGCTTGCGGGTGCAATCGCCGCGAACCCCGTCCTACTGCTGATCATTGCCCTGTGCCTCGGGGCAACCGTGGTCAACGGCGCAACCGATGCGCCCAATGCAATCGCCACGGTAGTAGGGACGAGGGCCATGAAGCCCACCACGGCCGTCATCATGGCGGCAGTGGGCAACTTCGTCGGGCTGGTGGTGATAACCAGTGTCAGCACGGCTGTCGCCGGCACCATCTTCGGCATGGTGGACTTCGGCGGAGACAACCACGCCGCCCTGGTGGCGCTCGCCGCGGCCATGGTGGCGATCATCGTCTGGGGCGTGGCCGCTTGGGCCCTGGGAATCCCCACGAGCCAGAGCCATTCCCTCATCGCCGGCGTCACCGGCGCGGCAATCGCGCTGCAGGGAGGCCTCGGCGGCGTCAATCCCGACCAATGGGTGAAGGTGATCTACGGCCTGGTCATCAGCACCTGCCTCGGATTCGGAACAGGATGGCTCTTTACCAGGCTCATCAAAAATCTCTGCGCAGGGCTGAATCGCGTGAAGGCTAACCGCTTCTTCAAGTGGGCGCAAATCGTCTCGGCTGCGGGTGTGGCGGTGCTGCATGGCGCCCAGGACGGTCAGAAGTTCCTGTCCCTTTGCATGCTCGGTGTGATGCTGGGCGTCTACGGGAGCGCCGACATGAGCGGGTTTCCGCTGTGGATGGTCGTCCTCGTGAGCCTAACCATGAGCCTGGGCACCGCGGTAGGCGGGCGCAAGATCATCAAATCCGTTGGAATGAGCATGGTGAAAATGGAGCATTATCAGGGATTCGCCGCATGCCTGTCTGCCTGCTTCTGCATAGCGCTTGCCACCTTCACGGGCATGCCCGTGTCTACCACCCACACCAAGACCACGGCCATCATGGGAGTAGGCGCGGAAAGGCGATTGCGCGCCGTCAAGTGGGGCCTCGCGGGCAGCATGGTCCTCACCTGGGTGCTCACCTTCCCGGGCTGCGGCCTTTTGGCCTTCGCCTTCACCCATGTCTTCCTGCTCTTCATGTAAGGGCCGTCCATGATTTCCAAACCCGCCTACGAAAGGGGCCATCTTATGAACCAATCAAGCAGGAATGACAAATTCGACTACTTTAAGGCGTACGAAAGGCAGACCGGCTACGCAAAAGAGCTGGTTCTGAATTTGAAATCGGCGATCGAGACAGGGGAAATCGGGTCGTACGAGCTGATGCGCGCATTGCACGTCATCGAGAACGACGCCGATGAGGTCAATCACCTGATCCAAGAGCGCCTTCTTCATGATTTCGTGGTGCCCCTGGAGCGAAGGAGCATGGTGGAATTGGCCCACGCCCTTGACGACCTCTGCGATACCGTGGAGCAGATCGCTATCGATTCCTACATCTGCAAGGCGGAAGCCTTCGACCCGGTCTGCCCATCCGAGATGAGAGAGCTGGTCTCCCTGCTT
The DNA here is from genome assembly GCA_002371495.1 of Eggerthellaceae bacterium UBA3686. Taxonomy (GTDB): domain Bacteria; phylum Actinomycetota; class Coriobacteriia; order Coriobacteriales; family Eggerthellaceae; genus UBA9715. Next base: position 33,532 of record DFIX01000006.1, on the reverse strand, counting down.
GAGCAAGGCACGCTCTGCCTGACCTCGGGCATCGAATTGATGAGGTCCTATGGCAGGGAGCGCGCCAGAATCAATCGCTTCTGCACAGAGGTGCAGAATTGCGAATCCGAGGCGGATGATGTCTACATCGCAGCCGTACGGGCCCTCTACGAGAATGAGCGGATGTGCGATCGCGAGCTCCGTATCAAGCACAAGCTCCTCGAGGCTGTCGAAAACGCCATGGACGCTGCTGAGAACGCAGCCGAGATGGTTGAGGGCATCATCGCAGAGAATGTTTAACAGGTTTCGCGGCAGCTTCTGTCAAGCAGGCTTTGCAGGGATTTGACATTGGGGTTATCTTGCCGAGCGTATAATGAGCCCATGATCTACTACGTTGAAGACGACAGCAACATCCGCGACTTGGCCTTGATCGCGCTTTCCGCGCAGGGCCTTGAGGGTCGTGGATTCGAGAGTGCGCGTGAGTTTCGGGAGGCGTGTTCCGCAGCCCAGCCCGACCTCGTGCTCCTGGACATAATGCTCCCTGAGGAAGACGGCCTTTCCATTCTCTCCTGGATACGGAATTCTTCCGAGATGCGCGACGTTCCGGTAATGATGCTCACGGCCAAGGGGGCCGAGTACGACAAGGTGCATGGGCTCGACTTGGGTGCTGATGACTACCTTGCCAAGCCCTTCGGCATAATGGAGCTGGTAAGCAGGTGCAAGGCGTTGCTCAGGCGTTCTGCTATGGGCAAGCCCGGTGCTTCTGGCGAGCAAGCGGATATCCAGGTGGATTCGGTCTCTTTGTCTGTCAGGGATCACCGGGCATTCTGCGGTGGTGTAGAGCTGGACCTCACGCTCAAGGAGTTCGAGCTCCTTCGGAAGCTGATGGAGAACCCCGGTCAGGCATTCTCCCGCCCCCAGCTCCTCGGAGATATCTGGGATATAACCTTCGTAGGAGAGACTCGGACGGTGGACACTCATATCCAAACGCTCCGGCGCAAGCTCAATGACGCCCATGCGGGCTCGGGCGATCTGATTCAAACCGTTCGCGGCGTGGGCTATCGCATGTCCGGAGAGCATTCGTGATCGCCAAGGCCGGAAAGGAGAACAGCTTGGCGGCACGGCTGTTCGTCATTCTCTTCGCGGCCATGTTCCTCTCCTTCATCGCCGCTACCGCCCTTGCGGCATATGTGAGCTGGACCGCCTACGAGGGGGATGCGGAAGAGCGCCTTACCGCGCAGCTCGAGGTTGTCGAGGGCGAACTCCAGGGGCTCGACTCGAAGCAGATGGAGGAGGTCCTTGCTCGCACGCATCTGGCCGATACTCGCATCACCCTCGTTGCGGGTGACGGAACCGTTCTTTATGACAATATGGTCGATACGCGCGAGATGGGCAGCCATGCCGACCGTGAGGAAATCCGCACGGCGCCCGACCGGGGAGAAGCCGTGGTGCTCAGGAGGTCCGAGACCACGGGCACCGACTCTCTGTATGCTGCATCCCGCGTGAACCCCGATGGGACGGTTCTTAGGCTTGCGGAATCCAGGGCATCCTTGGCGTACTACTTAGGAGGCCTTCTCCTTCCTCTATCGGTTGCTGTTCTGCTTGCCGCCTTGCTTTCCATGCTCCTGTCACGCGTGATCACGCGAAGAATCACCTCCCCCCTGCTTCGTGTCGATCTTGACGCGCCACTGAAAAGCCGGACATACCGCGAGATCACTCCGCTTTTGGAGAGGATTGACGCTCAAAGGGTTGAGCTGGTCAGACAAAACGAGCAGCTTGCGCGTGCGGTGGAGATGCGCCGGGAGTTCACGGGAAACGTGAGTCACGAAATGAAGTCTCCACTGCAGGTCATAGGCGGTTATGCGGAGCTCATCGAGGAAGGCATTGGCTCTCCCGACGATGCGCGGCATTTTGCCGGCATCATCAAGTCCGAGACTCAATCCATGAGGATGCTCATAGACGATGTTCTGACGCTTTCGCGGCTTGACGAAGGCGCAACGAACGATGCTCGCGCTGTCGATGTGGCGGAGTTGGTATTGCGTGTGGTTGGCAGGTTGTCCAGCGTTGCGGCGGCCAGCGGTGTCGAGATTGCCGTCGACCTCCGCGAATGCAGCGTGTGTTGCGAAGAGGCGTTGCTGGAGCAGGCGGTTTACAACCTGGTTGACAATGCGGTGAGATATGGCGACGGCCGCGTCGAGGTTACAGTGGGACGCGACGGCGAAAAGGTTGCCATCGCGGTGTCTGATGATGGCGAGGGCATCCCCGTTGACCAGCGGGAACGGGTGTTTGAGAGATTCTACCGCGTCGATGCGTCTCGCTCGAGGAGCACGGGTGGCACGGGCCTTGGCCTGGCGATAGTCAAACACGCCGCCGATGCCATGGGGGGTCGCGTCTTCGTTGGCGAATCCGACATGGGCGGTGCCGCCTTTACTTTGGAGTTGCCGGTACAATGAGCTTCATCGGGCAATTTCCCCGTTCGGCGCGCTGACTTTTGCCCGACATGGGGAATAATGACCTTGACCTGCGATTTTATCGCTCCATCATGGTGGAATGAGTTCCAGTCGGGTTTTCGGCTCCTCTGACTAATATCGCTCGAAACCTCGGCGCACCAGTCCTTCGGAGAGGCTGGCAGGGGCTAAGAAGTAGCCTCTTTGCAGTCGATCTCGCAAGGAATCTAGCCGAACAAACCGTGCACGTAGTCTGCGGTTTCGGGCCGCTCTGGGTTCCCGAAAAGCTTTTCGGTCGGAGCGGACTCGATAAGGTCGCCTAGGAGGAAGAAGGCGGCGTAATCCGAAACACGTACCGCTTGCTGCATGTTATGGGTGACCATGATGACGGTGTAGTCTTTCTTAAGCGTACCGACCAGCTCTTCGATTTGGCCGGTTGAGATGGGGTCAAGGGCGCTCGTCGACTCGTCGAGCAAAAGCACCTTCGGCTTCACCGCTAAGGCGCGCGCGATGCATAGGCGCTGCTGCTGTCCTCCCGATAAACCTAGCGCGCTTTTGCCGAGACGGTCTTTCGCCTCTTCCCAAAGTGCGGCTCTCCTTAGGGATTCCTCGACGATCTGATCAAGCTCCTTTTTAGCACGCGTCCCATGGATTCTGGGGCCATATGCGACGTTGTCGTAGATGCTCATAGGGAAGGGGTTCGCCTTCTGGAAGACCATACCGACATCTTTCCGGATTTTGTTGACATCGGCTTTGGGGTCATAGATGTCCTCACCCTCGAAGAGTACCTCACCTTCAATCCTCACGGTTTTACATAGGTCCTGCATACGATTCAAGGTTTTTAGGAAGGTTGACTTTCCACAGCCGCTAGGACCGATAAGAGCGGTGACATTGTTCCGGGGGATATCGATGCTGATGTCATGGAGAGCGCGATAGTTCCCGTACCAGAGGCTGAGCTCGCTTACTTCGAATGCTTTCATGCTATTTCTCCCTGTTATTGAGTTTAGAGGCGGAAAGGCTGGCGGCGAAGTTGAGCAGGAGTGTCAGGAGCAAAAGTATGGTCGCAATTGCGAAGGCGACGTTCAGCTCCCCGCGCTCTGTCGCATAGACGTACAGCGCGACGGTCAATGTGGCGCTCGACGATTGCAGTGCCGTCATAAAGCCGTTGAGAATCAGCCCGAATCCAGCCGTGTAGAGCAAGGCGGCCGATTCTCCGACGATACGGCCAACTGCCAAAATGCATCCGGTGACGATGCCGTCTACGGAGCTGGGAAGTACTACCGTACGGATCATGTGCCATTTGCCACTTCCTAGCGCCAAAGCGCCTTCGCGATATGAATCCGGAACGGTTTTAAGGCTTTCCAAGGTATTGCTGATGATGGTGGGCAATACCATGACAACCAGCGTAAGCCCCCCAGCCAAGACTCCCGCTTTCAGACCCATCAGCTGGATGAAGAACAACATCCCCACCAGGCCGAAGATAACCGAGGGAATACCGGTGAGAGTTTCCACGGCAAAGCTGATCACCCTGACTAGTTTGTAATTATTGGCGTATTCGTTCAGGTATATGGCGGCGCATACACCGAGGGGAATCACGATGACCATCGCCACAACGACGATATACAACGTATTGAGGATGTTCGGCAAAATACCGATGGTGTCGTGGATGTAGCTGCTCTCGGTAGTGAGAAGCTCCGTGGTGATGCTCGGAATCCCTCGAGAGAAGATGTACACAAGGATGAAGAGCAATATCAAGCAAACAAGGATTCCCCCGGCGTAGACGAGTGCCCTGAGGATTGCATTCTTGACCTTCCGAGCATTGGGCGTCTGCGACCTCATTTACTTTTCCTCCTTACGCACGATAAGGTTGAGCACAACATTGATGAGCACAATCAAGATGAAAAGGATGAGGCCGATAGAGAACAATGCATCGCGATGGAGGCTCCCGTATGAGGCGTAGGACATCTCGCCGACAATCGCCGTCGTCAAGAAACGCACGGAGCCGAAGATGTGCGGCATATTGGCCACGTTGCCTGCAACCATGATGATTGCCATTGCCTCGCCGAGGGCGCGACCGACGCCTTGTACGATTCCTGCGGCGATGCCACTTCGAGCAGTAAGGAGAGAAACCTTGAAATAGGTTTCCGTCCTCGTCGCCCCCAAGGCAAGAGACCCCTCCTCGTATTCTTGGGGCACCGCGTCGAGTGCCGTCGCGGAAACATTGACGATGTACGGGAGGATCATGATCGCGAGTACGATGATGGCGGCGAGCAAGGTGGCGCCCGAGCTGAGGCTGAAGGCGTTTTGAACGGCGGGAACGAGAACGATCATACCCACCAAGCCGTAGACGACCGAGGGGATGCCGGCAAGCAGTTCCACTGACGAGCGTATGATTCTACTCGTTTTAGGGCCGGCATATTTCGAAAGAAACAAGGCCGCAAGCAAACCCAGGGGAATACCGATGAGTATTGCGCCAGCCGTTCCGTAGAGGCTCGTAAGAATGAAGGGGAGGATGCCGAATTGACCTTGGGAGGGACTCCATAGCTGGCCGAGCATGAATTCGACGAGGCCGATCTCCTTGATCGCCGGGACGCCAGAGATAATGAGGTAGGCACTTATCCCGACTACGAAGAATACCGAAAGCAGCCCGCAGCCTAGGAAAATTCCGTGGAAGACCTTTTCGATGCGTTTTGCTGGACGTTTCATACATGAGCTCCTTGTCGCCAAAATACCCGAGCGTCTTGGCGCACCCGGGTATTTTGGCTCTGGATAAAATCCTTCTTATTTGACGGGTACCGCGTCTGCGGCGCGGATGAGATCTTGGGCTCCTGCGCTAGTTGCGAAACCAACGAAGGCTTGGGCTGTGGCGGAGAGATCCGCACCTTCTTGGAGGATGAAATTGAAGGGACGCTGGATTTTATAGCTCCCGTCCATAACGGTTTCCTCGGTGCAGGCGACTCCGTCCACGGTAATGGCTTTTATGCCCTCCTGATCCTGCACGGCCGAAAGGGACGCATAGCCGATGGCGTTCTTGGAGCTGCTGACAGCTGTGATGACTGCGCCGGTGGAGGTCAACTCTTGGGCGAGCTTGCAGGCGTCTTCGGTGTCGGTAATGGATTCGAAGCCGTCACGAGTACCCGATCCGCTCTCGCGGCCGACGCATGCGATTTCAAGATCGGAACCGCCGACTTCGCTCCAATTGGTGATTTCTCCTTTGAAAATGGCGGTGACCTGCTCAAGGCTTAGGTCATCGACGCCGCACTCCTCGTTGACGATGATTGCGATTCCATCAAGTGCAACGGTGATGCTCTCAAGCCCCGCTTCATCTGCTTTGAGGGCGCGAGAGGCCAGGCCGATATCAGCGGAGCCGTTCCTTGCGCATTCCACGCCCGTGCCGGACCCCGTAGCGTCATAGGTGATGGTTACGCCGGGATTGTCGGCCATGAATTGCTCGGCGAGGGTGCCGATTACCTTCTCCATGGAGGTCGATCCGTTGATGGAGATGCTTCCGGTGAGTTCGCTCGAGGTTTCACCACCTTGCTGGGGGTCGGGATCTGCGGTTTCCGAGTTGCCGCAAGACGCCAGTGCAAAGGCGAGCGCAGCAGTTGCGACAACGCATCCAATACTTGTTATCGTTTTCTTGTTGATCATTGGTATCCTTTCTTTGCAATTACATTGTTTTCGACGCTAGAGACTTCTCTTGCAGAGGGCGTCGGGGTTTTGCCCTATGCGTATTAAAAGACTGCTTTGTCAGGTGAATGAAAGCCGAAGGCAAAGAGTGGGCAATACTGTTGTTAAGAAATTGCAAAGCCTAAGAGACGGGCTTCCTCCCCCCTGTCACAGTCCCCCTGTCACACTCCTCAGTTGGTAGAATCACGGCTAGCTCCTTCTTGTCCAGCGGTCTGAGCGAATTGCTTTGCACCGAGGAGCGCAATGACGTTGTGCTAGGCAATGACGCTGTGCTACGAATAGATTGGCAAAATAGGAGCCCGTCATCTTCCGGCACGTCTAGCAGACAACTTCTTCTAGGAGTAACACCATACAGGCGATGCCACCTACACGGCCACCTACGAGGCGACGCCCATCCCGCCTGCACCCATCGAGAAGGCAACGCTCAAGTTCGACCTGGGCGGCGGAACGCTGGACGGCAAGACGGGCAAGCTCACCATCGATGCGAACGCGGGTGACACCATCAAGCTCCCCGGCGCGCCGACGCGCGAGGGATACACGTTCAAATTCTGGAAGGGCTCGCAGTACGCAGCGGGAGCCGACTACAAGGTGGAGGGCGACCATGTCTTCACGGCCGAGTGGGAGAAGAACGCGACGTCGGACACCAGCGATTCCGGAAAGAAATCGCCGCTACCCGCCACCGGCGATGACAGCGCGGCAGCCCTGACGCTGTGCGCGCTCATGGCCCTCGCCTCGCTGGCCTCGCTCGCCGGGAGCGCGACCCTGCGCAGGAGGGGCGCCGTGTACAAGGGCAAGCATTCGGCGCGCTAGCGGAAAGCGGCCAGTCAGATAAGACGCCCTGCCGATTCGGCTCCCGGATCAGACAGGGCGCCTTCTTATCAGAAATGGCTTGAAGAGGCTTACAGAGGCTTAAGAAACCCCTCTGCCGAGCGCGGCTCGGCAGAGGGGTTTAGCATGCTTAGCTGGGGAAATGCGCTCTTTCGTCACTCCCACTCGACAGTCCCCGGTGGTTTGGGGGTGCAGTCATACACAACGCGGTTCACGCCTGGAACCTCGGCTACGATACGACTCGAGATCTTCCCAAGCACTTCGTAAGGAAGCTTGGCCCAATCTGCCGTCATGGCATCGGTGCTCTCGACAGCCCTTACAATCACGGGACGTTGGTACGTGCGCTCGTCGCCCATGACGCCTACGCTGCGAATATCGGGCAGCACGGCGAAATACTGCCAGCAGCTGTGCTCGCTGTTGCGCTCCCCCGTTTGCTCGTACAAACGCGCATTGTAGGCATCGAGCTCCTGGCGCACGATTGCGTCGGCATTTTTCAGGATTTCGAGTTTCTCGGGTGTCACATCGCCGATGATGCGAATGGCAAGACCCGGCCCCGGGAACGGCTGGCGCCATACAATGTGATCAGGAAGCCCGAGCGCTGTGCCGAGAGCGCGAACCTCGTCCTTGAAAAAATGGTCGAGCGGTTCGATGAGGTCGAACGACACGCCGTCAGGAAAAGGAATCAGGTTGTGGTGCGACTTGATGGTCGAGGCCTTGCCGCCCGTCTTGCGGGCACCGGACTCGATGATATCAGGATAAATCGTGCCCTGGGCAAGGTATTTAACGGGACGGCCATCTTGCGCCAGGTCCTGCGCCACCGCGAAGAACTCCTCCCAAAACTGCGTGCCGATGATCCTTCGCTTCTGCTCGGGATCGCTCACACCGGCGAGCAGCCTTGCATAGCGCTCCTCGGCATGCACATGCACGAAATCGACGTCGAACTGCCTTGTGAAAACTTCCTCGACTTCTTCCGGCTCGTCTTTGCGCAGCAGCCCATGGTTCACGAACACGCAGGTAAGCTGCTTTCCGATGGCGCGGGCGCACAGCGCACCGACGACACTCGAGTCGACACCGCCCGAAAGCCCCAATATGACCCGATCGCCGCCCACGCGATCGCGCACGTCATCGACGAGCTGGTCGATCAGATTGTCCATGCTCCAGCTGGGCTCGAGTCCGCAAACGCCGAACAGGAAATTCGAAAGCATCTGCGTGCCGTACTTGGTATGGCGCACCTCGGGATGGAACTGCGTGGCGTACAGGTTGCGCTCTGCGCATTCCATCGAAGCCACCGGGCATATTTCGGTGCTCGAGGTGATTACGAAACCGTCCGGCACTTTTGCTACGGCGTCGCGATGGCTCATCCACACCATTTGCTCGTCGGGCGTGGCGTCGAGCAAGCGCGACGACGCAACCCTGTGAATGCTTGCGGGTCCATACTCCCCCGCCTCGGTATGGCCGACGACACCGCCAAGCGTCACGGCCATGATTTGCTGACCGTAGCAGAAACCGAGCACCGGCAGCCCAAGCTCGAAGATGCGCGCATCTACGGTCGGAGCATCGTCTGCGTAGACGCTCGCAGGTCCGCCCGACAGGATGATGGCCGAAGGCTCGGCAGCCATAATCTCATCTGCCGGCGTGTCGCAGGGCATGATCTCGGAATAAACGTGAAGGTCGCGAACGCGCCTGGCGATGAGCTGACCGTATTGCGCGCCGAAGTCCAGTACGATGACTTTCTGCATAGAACCTGCCTTGTGAAGATTGAACATATTGGCGTAGAGCATAGGGCTTACCTCACCGCACCGCCAGGCCCGATTGTAGCATCCAGCAGTCCGTCACCCACACAAGTACGAGACTGTTAACCCAACCGCAACGCCACCGCGACGTCACGCAAAATGTGCAGTAAGCAAGGCCGGTGACTATGCCCTGTGGATTTGCTTTAGCCCCGCGAATGGGCCCCGCGCTTTTCGGGCGCAGGACGGAACTTCCGTCCGATTGGGACGAATATGGCCGGCACGACGAAAATGGCTACGATCGTCAGCAGAAAATACGCCACGAGCTTGGCCCATCCAAGAGGCATGAACAAAACGAAGAGCTTGTTTGTAACCACGTAAACGACACCGACTGCCGCAACGCCGACGACGGCACGCACGACGCGCTCGGGCACACCGATGCCGCCCGTCTCGAACTTCACAAAACGACGCTCGAACAACCAGCCGAGCGATACGCCCGACAGCAGGCCTGCAGCCTCGAAGCTGCCCTTCTTCATCTGTTCGGGATCGACCAGGAGCTGTCCGTTCGCGTAGTCCATCGGATAGGCTTTCAGCTCGATTACCGCAATCGACGCCACGCACAGCACCAAAAGCACTATTACGATTGCGATATCGCGCTTATGACCGGGCACGAGGGCGTCGCTGCGATCGATCCAGTTAAGCAACGCGTTTACGACAACGATCGCAAGTATTGCCACGCACAGGGCAACCAGCACGTCCTGCGGGGTATGCACGCCCAGGAAGTTGCGCGAGAAGCACATGATCAGAATCAGCAGAATGCACACGACGCCAAGAACTTTGTGGCGGCGCCTCTGCATCCATGCGATGCTGCCGAATATCGTACCCGCACCTGTGGCATGCCCGCTTGGAAACGAGTAGCCGCCAGCGCCCTCGAGTGCGCCCTCAGCCGGGATGATGCGCGCATCGCGCACCCAAGGCCGGTATACGCAAAGGATGTTCTTCAAAAGCTGGCTAACAAAATTGCCTATTCCCATTGCCAAGATGGCGAAAAGCCCCGTGCGCTTATCAACGCACCAGTAAATGAGCAACGCTATTGCAACGAGCGCAGGACCGTCACCGATAAACGATATTCCGAGCATCGCATCTTCGAGCAAGCTCGGCAACGATTGCCTTAGTTGCTGCAATGCCAACAAGTAATCAATATCCATCAATCTCTCCGTATCAGACTCAAAGCCAAACATGAACATTGTAGTTCACCGGAGCCTCTTTCGGCGCCTTGCCCGTATTTGCAACCAGAAACGCAGCGTTTACTCTAGCAGCGCGTAGCTTTGCTATGATTGCATCACACAGGCGGCGATTCGACATGATCGTCGCGGCATTCGATCAGCGAAAGGAAAAGCAATGGCTGATACGGACAATTTTGCGAAAATTCAAGAGCATCGCGCCCAGATCGACGAGCTCGACAAGCAAATCGTGGCGCTTATCAACGAGCGCGCCATGCACTCGCTGCAAATCCGCGAACTCAAGCCAGGAGCTAACATGGGCCTTTACGACCCGCGTCGCGAAGAGGAAATCCTTCAGAAGATCGGTGCCTACAACGAAGGACCGCTGTACAGCGAGCACCTGCGCGAGATCTATACCACAATCCTGAAGGTAATGAAGGAGGCCCCCTCGCTATGAGCAAGAAGAAATACCCGAAGCTCCCCGACCTCGGAGCCCGCACCGACGAGATTCATATATTCGCAGGCCCGTGCTCGGTCGAATCCGAAAGCCAGTTCTACGAGGTTGCCGAAGCTGTGGCTTCGCTTGGACTGACCTGGGTGCGCGGCGGCGCATTCAAGCCCCGTACCAATCCTCATTCGTTCCAGGGCCTTGGCGAAGAGGCTCTGCAGATCATGCAGGCCGGCGGCGAGAAATACGGGCTTAAAACCTTGACCGAGGTCATGGACTCCGAGCATATCAGCCTGGTTCAGCGCTACTGCGACGGCATCCAGGTCGGCGCGCGCAACTTCCAGAACTTCAGCTTGCTTAAGAATATCGGCATCGCGACGTCCAAGACGAAGACGATGGTCCTGTTTAAGCGCGGTTTCTCGGGTACGATTGCCGAATGGCTGGCGGCAACCGAGTACATCACCCAGCACGGCAACGACAACGTCGTCCTGTGCGAGCGCGGGCTTCGCACTTTCGAAACGGCCACGCGCTTCACGCTCGACATCTCGGCGGTACCGGTAATCCACAAGCAATCGCTCTTCCCCATCTGCATCGACGTATCGCATCCTGCTGGTCAGCGCGACCTGGTTCCATCGCTTGCCAAAGCCGCCGTGGCCGCCGGCGCCGACTCGCTCATGATCGAAGTGCATCCCGACCCGCAGAAGGCGCTTTCTGACGGTGCCCAGCAGCTGACTCCTTCGCAGTTCGCGGACCTTGTTGCCGAACTTCGCCAGATTGCCGCTGTGCTCGGCAAAAAAATCGTGTAGCGTGTTATTACGATGTACTAAACCGCATACGGAGGTTTTCTCATGACAAGGGTTAAGACGCTCATCCTTATGAGGCATGGTAAGGCGGTTCCTGGCTACGATGGTCAGCCCGACATCGAACGCGAACTGTCCGAAGCCGGCAAACGCGCGCTCAAAGCGTCGTTGCCAGCGATGCTCGTCCAGCTTCCGAGCAACGCTGGCGACATCGCCATCCTTCGCAGCCCCGCCGTGCGTACGGTCCAAACTGCCGAATTGCTTGCAAGCGCCCTAAAGGACCGCGGGACCAAAGTGAAAAGCGATTCCATCGACTGCGACGCCCTTTGGACTCAAGACGCTCAGGCATTCAGCGAGGTGTTTGCCTCATGCGATGTCGACATCGTCTTCGCGGTAGGCCACTGCCCCTTCGTCGACGACTACTGCCGACAACTCACGGGCGCCGTGCTTCCCTTTGCGACGGGAGCCTTGGCCGCTATTTCCGTTAATCTCGACGATCCGGGCAACATCACGAGCAACGAGGATGCCACGCGGCTGCTGTGGTTTTCGCAAGGCCCGATTTCGCAAAGGTGGAAGACGCTCGTCAGCATCGAAGACACGCTTTCGCGCGCTGCGCGCACGGTCAAAGAGCGTCTTCGCGCTTTCAGCGAGGATCCCGAAGACATCGAAACCCTGCACAAGCTGAGGGTTTCCATCCGCACGCTGCGCAGCTTGGTTGCGTTCATCAAGCCCTGGCAGGACGCGCGGCAAAATGTCCGAGCCCAACAGCTCCTTAAGGACGTCGTCGCCTGCACCTCGCGCCAGCGCGAGCTCGACGTCTTCACCGAGCAGGCACGCGAGTCGACCGCCGGATCACCCGAGATCGTGGCGTTTTGCCAAGAGCAGGCTTCAGCCGAACGCGAGCGCGTACAGAAGGCCCTCGCATCCAAATCGCTGGCAAAGAAGCTCGACGAGGCGCTCGACATCGTGCGCTCTGTCAAGTGGAAGGGCAACGTCAGGAAATGCGGGCTCGGCTCTGCCGAGGTCAGGGCGCATTTCGATAACATGGTCAGCTCGCTAGAAGGCGAAATGCAAGACCTGCAGCTTTCTGATGTGGAGCTCACCCATGACGTTCGCAAACGGGCTAAGCGCGTGCGCTATGCAGCCGAGAACTTCAAGCAGATTGTCGGCGAGGATGCAGTCGATATAGCCAAGGGCATGACTGCCCACCAAGACAACCTTGGTGCCATCTGCGACGCGCGCGTGAACATCGACCTCATCAACGACTTTATGAGCCAAGAGCTGCCCGACCCGATTGCCTGGGACTTCTCGCTGCTTCGCGCCCAGAACGAGACCTTCCTCTACACCATCCTGCGCGCAAGCATGTCCCCAAGGTAAGCCAAAAAGGGGAGTCTCCCTTGCCAA
>DFIX01000006.1:0-20906 GCA_002371495.1 Eggerthellaceae bacterium UBA3686 | reverse complement strand
TTGGCAAGGGAGACTCCCCTTTTTGTCGCGCACGCACTTCGCATGTCTTCCGCGTGCATGAAAAGCGGAACCGAGAACAGACCTCGGTCCCGCTTTGGTTAAATGGAGCTACTGGTTAGGCTGCTGCGACGGTTTGACGTTTCGACAGGAAGTACTGCGCAACCGTAAGGGCGATGATGCCGGCAACGCCAATGATGTCCGTCAGCGAATCGGGGGCCATCATGCAAAGGCCGGCTGCGATGAAGAGCACCCTGAATACCGGGTTAATCTTAGCGAACACATGCCCGTTCATACCGGCGGAGATGCCGTACAAGCCCACGAGCGAAGTGACGATGACCTGCGCAACCTGAATCCACATGAAGTCGCCTTCGAGCACCATGATGGGATTGAATGCCAAAATGTACGGCACGATGAAGGCGGCGATGGCAAGTCGCGCAGCGTTGACGCCGGTTTTCATCGGGTTGGACTTGGCTATAGCCGAGCCGGCGTAAGCCGCAAGCGCAACCGGCGGCGTAATGTCTGCAACGATGCCGAAATAGAACACGAAGAAATGCGCAGCAATCGCCGGGAAGCCGAGCTGGATAAGAATAGGTGCCGTCGTGGCTGCCATGATGCAGTAGTTAGCCGTCGTCGGAACGCCCATGCCCAGCACGATGCAGCATAGCATCGTCAGGATCAGCCCGATGATCACAGCATCGCCCGCTACACCGACGATGGCGGTAACGAGCGTCGAGGCCAGGCCGGTTACGGTGATGCAGCCGGCGATGAGGCCGGCCATGGCGCACGCTGCCGCAACCGAAATGCAGCTCTTGGCGCCCGCCTGGAACGCTTCGTAAGCCGTAATTGCCGCAATCTTGCACACGTTCGCCAGCACCTGCCCGAACGACTCCCCATCTTCACGCTCGCGCAGCTCGGTGAAGAAGAAGTTTATGAAGCCGATGACGAACGCGCCCAGGATCGAAATCGCCGCCGAGTACGCCATCGTGCGCGCACCGCTTGCGACGAGCCAAACCAAAAGTACGAGCGGAAGAATCAGGTAACAGTTCTTAAGCAGATAAATGCCCTTGGGCAGCTGGTCGCGCGGCACGCCCTTCAGCCCGAGCTTCTTGGCCTCGAGATGCACTGTAATGAAGATGCCCGAGAAGTACAGGAGCGCCGGAATAATCGCCTTCGTGGCAACCTCGATGTAAGGAATGCCCATGTACTCGGCCATCAGAAACGCGGCGGCGCCCATGATCGGCGGCATGATCTGACCGCCCGTCGACGAGGCAGCTTCGACAGCGCCTGCGAATTCGGGCTTGTAACCGGTCTTCTTCATCATCGGGATGGTTACCGAGCCGGTAGTTACGGTATTGCCGACAGACGAGCCGGAAACCATGCCGCAAAGGGCCGAAGAGATTACGGCAACCTTTGCGGGGCCGCCCGACGACCAGCCTGCAATCTTGTTGGCCAACGAAATGAAGAACGCTGCGATGCCCGTCCGCTCCAGGAACGCGCCGAAGATGATGAACAGCACGATATAGGTGTAACACACGTTGATCGGCGTGCCTATGACGCCGCTCGTCGTGTAGAACAGCTTGTACACGATATTGCGCATCATCAGGTACATGTCTCCGCCCGAGACGCCGTACTGGTTGTAAATCGCGTAAATGAGCAAGCACGATACGACGACCAAGATCGGGATACCGACGCACCGTCGGCATAGCTCCATAAGCGTGAGCGTGCCAATTATTCCTATGGCAATATGTATCGGCTGGATGCGCGTCGAGAGCTTGATGATGTCGAGCGCGTTGAATGCGAAATACAGGAAACACGCGGCACCAACCACCATGATAACGATATCGTACCAGGGCATCTTGTTGGGACGCACCTTGCCCTTGCGCACTGGGTACAGCAAGTATCCGATGACCACTACGCAGGCCAGGAATCGTGCGAGTTTCGTCTCGGGCAGCTCGGTGCTGAAAAGCGTCATGCCGATGCAATACACCGAGAACAGCGCCATGAGGGCGCTTATGAGCCTCTTGGGCGTGCCGGTCCAAATGCGCGTATTCGATTCGCGATCGTATTTGCGCATGATCTCGTCAACATTGGCTTCGGGATCAGCCTGCTCGGCGAGCTCGGCCGCCTCGGCTTTCGCGTCGTCGGCCTTGCGTGCAGCATCCTGCGCCTTCTGGGCGGCCTCTTCGGCGGCGTCCTTCGCATCAGCGGCATCGTTAGCTGCAGCCACTGCCGCGGAAAACGCCTCGACCTTTCGCACATCCTCGTTTGCACTGCTGACCGCGTCGGCGAGCGATGGATCCTGCGCGAAGTCGCCCACAATTTGCGCGGCGCTCTTCATGTCCTCCATCATCGCAGCATCGACGACAACAGCGTCCTTGTCTTTCTTTCTTTTATCGAACCAGGTCAACTTTTACCTCCAGAATGCAACAAAAGAACCCGTCCTTTTATCGCGCTTACAATGCGACAAAAGGTCGAATCCTTTTTCGCATTTACAAGAAATCGCGGCGGGGCATTGTCCCGCCGCGATCTGCAATTCAAAGCGGCTTAGGCGCAAAGCTACTTAGTAGCGACGGTCTGGCCCTTTTCGGCGAAGTACTTGGCAGCGCCGGGATGATACGGAACAACCTTGTACGATGCCGCCTTCTCTAGGCTGAACTCGTTGAACTTGGCATTGGACTCGGCAAGTTCGGGGAGGTTATCGAAGATGTCGGCCACAAACTTGTAGATGTCGTCCTCGGAAACCGTATCAGCCGCAAGTACGAGCGAGTCGACAGAAACGGTGGCCACGTCGGCGTCGTTTCCGGGGTAGGTGCCGCCCTTGATAGTGGCGACGTTGTAGAACTCGTTCTTGGCCTTCAGCTTCTCAGCATGCTCGGCGTCGATTTCGACCAGATAAGCTTCCTTGGTGGTGGCCAGGTCGGTGATGGCGGAAGTCGGGGCGCCGGCAACGATGAATGCGGCGTCGATCTTGCCGTCCTTCAGTGCGTCGGCACTGTCCTGGAAGCTCTGATAGGTCGGCGTGATGTCGGCCTCGGTGATGTCGTAAGCGCCCAGTACGTCGATCGCATTAAAGTAAACGCCCGAACCGGCAGCGCCGATCGAGACGTTCTTGCCCTTGAGGTCGGCGACGGACTTGATCTCGGGGTCGCAAGTGACGATCTGGACCTGCTCTTCGTACAAGTCGGCAACGGTCGAGAAGACGCTGATCGGCATACCTTCGAAGTCCTCGAAGGTCGACCCGTTGAACGCGTAAGAGGCGACGTCGGACTGGCAGAAGCCGAGCTGTGCAACGCCGTCTTCAAGGTCAAGGACGTTGGACTTGGAGCCATCGCTCGATACCGCGGTGATGTTCAGGCCTGCACCGCTCGCATGCTGGGCCATGATGGTGCCCAGAGCGTAATACGTGCCGGATTCGCCGCCGGTCACGAAGCGCAGCGCGGCGCCAGGAGCGGCAGCAGAGGCTGCAGAAGCTTCGGCCGAAGCGGAAGCGCTGGCGGCAGAAGCGGATGCAGAAGCGGCAGATGCCGAACCGCTGGCAGCCGAGGAGCTGCCCGAGCCGGAAGAGCAACCTGCCAGGGCCGCGACCATGGCCGCCGACGCGCCAACTCCGATGAAGCTTCTTCTTGTCAGGTTCTTCATAGCAGTATTCCTTCCCTCTTTCTTTTTGAAAGCCCGGCATTTGCTTTGTTTTAATTGCCTATGCCGAATCGCCAACTCATTAGTTGTCGATTTGCTCATTATAACCGTTACTCCATCAAGCTAAAGCACAAGTTAAAGATTTAGCTGTGATTGATACAATGCCAATTGGTGAGCGGCCGTTCATCGGAGTGAGTCAGCGTACCTGGTAAGGCGACGCGCTCTCGTCAACGAAAAGGGGGCTCAACGATTTTCGCTATAGCAAGTCACCTTACCAGGTACGCTGACTTGCCCCCACAGCAAAAAGGCCCCGCCGAAGCGGGGCCCTCGAGCCCTTAGCGCACATGCTGCCTACAGACTAAAGCTCCTCGTTCAGGATCTCCTCGGTCTTGGTGCCACGGGCGAGCGAGCACTTGACCACGAAACCCGAAAGCGCGATCAGCGCGATGGCGTTGGGAAGCACCATCAGCTGATTGAACATATCCTGCAATTCCCAAACGATGTCGTTTTGAAGCACCGTGCCCAGGAACGTGAAGAACGCCGCGATAAGCGCAAATACGATAACCGGAACTCTATCGTTTTTCTTCCTGAACAGATACTGTACGTTCAGCTTGGCGAACAGGTTCCACGACAGAATCGTGGAGAACGCGAAGAACAGCAAGCAGATGCAGATGAATATCGCGCCGCCATTCGTCGTCATGAACTTGCCGAAGGCAATCTGAGCCATGTTGGTCTTGGAGATGCCGATAGCGCCAGCGAGCTTGGCGGGGTCGGCCATGTCGTCATCGGTCAGCACGGTCTCGCCGTCGGCATCGACCAAATTGCCGGAAGCATCGACGGTGTATCCCTCGACGATGGCGTCGCCCTCAGCTGCCACAAACTCAGTCACCGTACCGTACTTGCCTGCATTCTCGTAGGCAGTCGCCAACGGGCCATCGCCGGTGTAGAGAACGCTGATGACAACGAGCGCGGTCATGGTCACGACGACGATAGTGTCGATGAAGACGCCAATCATCGCAACAACGCCCTGGTCATGAGGATCTTTAACGTTGGCAAGTGCATGCGCATGGGGCGTCGAGCCCATACCTGCCTCGTTGCTGAACAGACCGCGCTTTGCGCCCTGGGTAATGGCCGCCCAAATGCCGAAGAAAGCACCGCCAAGCCCAGCAGACGGGTTGAACGCGCACGTGAAGATGAGGCCGAACGCTTCGCCAAGATGGTTGATA
Source organism: Eggerthellaceae bacterium UBA3686 (assembly GCA_002371495.1). GTDB lineage: Bacteria > Actinomycetota > Coriobacteriia > Coriobacteriales > Eggerthellaceae > UBA9715. The sequence goes on along the minus strand of DFIX01000006.1, from coordinate 16,044 downwards.
TTCATCGCCAGCACGACGAGCGACCCGCAAATATACAGAACCGCCATGATGGGCACGAGCTTCTCGGTAACGGAGGCCAGACGGTGCAGGTTGCCGATGAAGATGAAGCCCGCGAACACGGCGACGAACAGGCCCACAAGCCATGTCGGGATGCCGAACGCATTGTTCATGGTCTCACCGATGGAGTTCGATTGCACCATGGGGCCAATGAAGCCGAGCGCGATGATGACGGCAATGGAGAAGAACACCGCCAGCGCGCGGCCGCCGCCGCCCTTGAACGCCGTGGTGATGTAGTACACCGGGCCGCCGTGGGTCTGACCGTTTTTGTCGACGACCTTGGTTTTCTGCGCAAGCGAAGCTTCGGCGTAATTGGTCGCCATGCCCAGCAGCGCGATGATCCACATCCAGAAAATAGCACCGGGACCACCGATGAGGATGGCGCCACATGCGCCGACGATGTTGCCGGTGCCGACCTGAGCTGCAACAGCGGTGGCAACAGCCTGGAACGAGCTCATTGCGCCGCCCTGATCACCACCCGAGAGCGAGAATTCGCCGAACATCTTCTTCCAGCCCTCGCCGAAGCAGCGGAACTGAACGCCTCGGGTACGGATCGTGAAGAACAGACCCGTACCGATGAGCAGAATCAGCAGCACGTAATTTGATAAGTACGAATTGATGGTCGAGACGACCGAAAGAACTGCGGCTTCCATTAACCCTCCTTGCTTCGTGTCCGTTTTCCTCTGGAACGTTTAACGAACTTCGAAACCGCTTGGGTCCGCGTTCTCGTCTCTGTCCGTTTGCCTGAGAGATTCGGCCGGCCGCCCAGCCTTGCACCTTCGGCACTCATTTAAGAGTTCTCCAGAGTCCCCTCCGCTTGCGGTCTCTTCCAACTCTTCGATTCCGCAAGCCTCATCGGAAAGCAACTTGGCATTATGAAGAACCGATATAGGTCTTGCAACTCAAATTCTACCGATATCGGCCGACGGTTGCGGAGTTTTAGCTATTCGGTCTGTAAATGTTGTGCTCTATGTGGGAGAATCACTATGTTTCAGCAATTGTTAAATCTGCAAGGGAGGCTTGAAACAATGGCAGATCAGACTTACACCCTCGTGCTCATCCGCCACGGCGAGAGCGAATGGAACAAGAAAAACCTCTTCACCGGCTGGGCCGACGTTGACCTTTCCGACGCAGGCCGCGCCGAGGCGGCCGAAGGCGGCCGCGCCCTCGCCGAAGCCGGTTACGATTTCGATTTGTGCTACACGAGCTACCTCAAGCGCGCCATCCACACCCTCAATATCGTCCTCGACGAGATGGACCGCGCCTGGCTGCCGGTCGTCAAGTCTTGGCGCCTGAACGAGCGCCATTACGGCGCCCTGCAGGGCCTGAACAAGTCCGAGACCGCTGCCAAGTACGGCGAGGACCAGGTTCTCATCTGGCGTCGTAGTTTCGACACCCGTCCGCCCGCTCTCGAAGACGGCGACGAGCGCGACGCCCACCTTCTGCCGGCTTACCGCGGCGTCGACGCAGCCGACGTTCCCATGCATGAGTGCCTGAAAGACAACATTGCACGTACATGGCCGTACTTCGAGTCCGAGATCCTGCCGCAAATCAAGTCAGGCAAGCGCGTGCTCATCGCCGCTCACGGCAACTCGTTGCGCTCTCTGGTCATGCAGTTCGACAAGCTTACCGAGGAAGAAATCGTCAAGCTCAACATCCCGACCGCCGTTCCGCTGGTCTACACCTTCGACGCCGACATGAACGTCATCGAGAAGAAGTACCTCGGCGACCCCGACGTCATCGCAGCCAAAATCAACAAAGTCGCCAACCAGGGCAAAGCCAAATAACCGGGTATAAAAATGTGAAAAATGGGTCTGACCCTTTTTTCACATTTTGCGGAGCAGAAAGGTGGTCTGGCTGATCACCGAGTTCGCATATAAAGAAGGGCCGCTCAAGGGCCCTTCTTTATATTGTGTTTACCGTTCGCCCAAGGTAGGGCTCTTGCTTAGGCTTCGTAGCCGACGATCAGGCCTCCGAGGTCTGCGTAGTAGCTGCAGAGCACACCGCACGACTCTATGACAACGTCGCTGGTCGGAAACTTCTTTAGAATGAGTTCTCTGAGCTTCATAGCGGCAGAGACGTTCAAACAGTGGTCTATTACCACGCGCCCGCCGTAAAAGCCGCGCTCCTCCATTTCTTTCACCAACGTTCTAAGCGCATGCTTCTCGCCTTTGCACTTGTGAAGCAACTCCACGGTGCCGAATTCGCTTGCGTGACCGATAACATGGATGTTCAGCACGCCGGCCAAGCGCGCAACATGATGGTTCACGCGACCGTTGCGAGCAAGGTTGTTGAGTGACTTCAACGAATACAGAATGCGGATGCCCTTCTGGCGCTCGATGGTTTCGGCTTCTATCTGTTCGTAATCCTTGCCAGCCAGGATCCCCTCGCGCAAATACTCAATGATCAGGCGCAGAACGGGCCCAGTCGCCTTGCTGTCGAAAACATGCACGCGTGCGTCTGGATTGGCCTCCTCGTAAAGGCGCTTTGCCAATAGTGCCGAATCATACGATGCCGAAAGCCCGCTGCTTATGGTCACCGCGAAAATGCGGTCAGCGCCCTCGAAAGCGTCGAGCCACTCTTGTGAGTTCGGGCATGAAGTCGTCGAAGGGCCCGTCTCGCCTTGCAGGTCGAACATCATGCGCTCGACATCGGTACCCAGCTCGTCTACGTATTCGCGGCTTCCGAACATCACCTTCAGCGGGACGGTACGGTAGTCGACCCCGTCGAGCTCGAGCAAATCAGACGAAGAATCAGATACGATGCGGATACCCATAGATGCCCCCACCTTTCGGAATCCCATGATGCGATTCATGAAAAACCGAGGATACCGCACCTGCTGGAACCGTGCTCGAACAATAAGCCATCTCCTCTAAAATACCGAGTGAATAAATCCGATTTTAGGCGGCAGGACACGGCGGTTTGTCACGCTCTTCTGGATGCTTCCTGTGATTCGGAGCACGAGTAGAGTTCCGGCTCGTAGGCGACGGCCCAATCGCGTAGTTGGCACAATATCGGTACGAGGTCCTGTCCAGCCGCGGTCAGGCGATAATCCACTTTTACAGGCGTCGTGTCATGAACCTGTCGCTCGATCAGGCCGCTATCCTCGAGCTCGCGCAAGGAGCTGGCTAGCATCGTGGGGCTCACCCCTTCGACGAGCTGTTTTATCTGGCTGTAGCGAAGAACCTTGCCGTAATGCAATGTGCAGAGAATGCGCAGTTTCCATTTGCCGCCAACGTAGCGAAACACGGCATCGCCCGGGCACGGACTCGTACACGGACACGCTTCGGCTATTTCCACCTTAAAGATTGCGCCTCCTCGAAACGTAAAGCCACTTAACCTGTATCCGACAATCGACTCGTCTGCTTCCAAAACGCAGCTATCTACCCTAGAATCAAACGCAGGCAATACGCTTAGTGCTTTACTTTACTTCGCGCATCTCACGGCCCCCATTGGGGCATATGCGCACGCATTTACCGCAACCCGTGCATTTCTCGGCAATCACGGTCTTGGGGCTCACAGGGCCGGCTGCGCCCGTGGGGCAAACCATAAGGCATCGGCAGCATCCAGTGCACCCTCCGACCACAACTGGTATTTTCACGAGCCCCTACCCCTCTCAGATGCATACTTTGGATAAGCCTTGCGGGCAGCTCGCATGGCTCATCCTAAGAGCGAAAACGCACGAGCCCTAGCTGGCAGACCAACAGGGCTCGTGTTTAATCGGACAAGCAGGAAGAACAGCTCCCCCAGCTCATCCACGCAAGAGCACAATTTATGCCAGCTGCGCACCAGCGGACGGGCCAGGGCTGGAGCTGTAGACCGCCTCTACGTCGACATACACGCCGCCCTTGGCGGTAACGGGCATGCCCATCTGCTCGAACGCGGCATTCACCCACGCGGCCTGCTCCTCGAACTCGGGTCCCTCGTTGACGTAACGCGCGGTGCCGTACAGCTCGTAAGCGCCTTCGTCGCCCCACCAGATGACCGAAACCTTCGGATTCTCCTTTATGTTGGCGAGCGTCTTCTTGAAGAACTGGTCCGAAAGGTACACCGTCTCGTCGTCGATGACCTTCTTCATCGCGACGATGCATCCGTTTGGCTGCGCGTCTGCACGTGCCGTAGCGAACACGACCGCGTCGACCTTCGCGAACAGCTCCTGCGCTTCCTGCGGGATCTTTGCCATTGGAAACCTCCTATTCGATACGTTTTCCGTACCAACAATGATATTCGAAGTAATCCGCAACTTCAATAACGCAGTTTTTCTTGACCGAGTAAGCTATTCCGTAGCGCCTGTCGCGCTGAAGCACACCTGCTATCAAGGCGTTTATGGCGGGCGTTTATGGCGACCCGACAACCTACCCCTCTTTATTCCTTGGCTTTCATAATGCCTCCAAAGGTAACGAACCCAAATAGTTTCGTGGCATAATAACCGTGACCGCTCCTGTGTTGAGCGATTGGCGTTAAGGCTGCCGCTGTCGGAACAGTGCTTTCACGCACTTTTCGCGAATGAGTAGAAGGCCAAACCTGAAATCCATTCGATACGGCGACGGCAATGCTTTAGCATGTCATTGGGGTAGGAAGTTTATTCAAGCGCATGTTCGGAGGCTCTGATGGATCTGCGCAGGCGACGCGCAATAATCCTTGCAGTTGTACTTCTGGCGTTAGCGGCCCTGGTCGCGATAATCGTCGTGTCGGCAACTCCCCCCCAGAACGCGAACAGCCGCACTCCTGCAGCGAACAAAGTCGGCATGGTGCTTAACGGCAGCGCAGACGACGGTGGCTTCACGCAAGCGCTGCACGAGGCGGCTCAGGCGGTCTGCGCTGAAATGGGAATGCAGTTCATCAGCCGCGACGGCATATCGGCAGATGACTTCCCCGCCACTGCGCAGCAGTTAATCGACATCGGCTGCGGCATGATCCTGTGCGACAGCGAAGCGTTCGATGATGACCTCGTCGAGCTTGCAGCCAAAAACCCGCGGGTCCGCTTCATAAACGCCATGGGCACCGTCAAAGGACATAACCTGGCCTCGTGTATGCGTCGCACCTACCAGGCCCGCTATCTGACCGGCATCGTAGCAGGCCTGCAGACGCAGACGAACGAGATAGGCTATGTTGTCTCGTCGCTGACCCTTGAGACGATCCGCCAACTCAACGCCTTCACGTTGGGCGCCAGGAAAGCCAACCCCAAAGCCACCGTCTTCGTCCGCTGCACAAACGACCGCTACGACGAGGACGCAGCTGCCCAAACCATGGACGCCTTGCTCGACGCGCACGATATCGACGTGGTGAGCAGCCACGCAGTTCCAACGTCAGCGCTGGCCGCTGCCGACAAGCGAAACACCTGGACCATCGGATACTGCTCGAATTCCGAGACGCCGTTTCCCCGCACGTGGCTAACCGGCTACACGTTCGACTGGAAACCCTTCTACACGCTGCGCTTCGAGGAATGGCAAGATAACCGCTTCGTCGGCAAGCAGTATCGCGGCGGCATCCGCAACGGCCTGGTTTCGCTCGCACCGTTGAGCGATCTCGTCAGGCCCGGCACTCAAGCCGTCGTCGACGCCGAACTCGACCGGCTTATGAACGGCACGTTCGACGTCTTCTTCGGGCCGATTGTCGACAATTCGAAGACGATGCGGGTACGCGATGGCGAAGCGTTGTCCGACGAGCAGATACTCCATGGCATGGACTGGTTCGTCGAGGGGGTCGTAACGGAATGACGGACGCCAAAGGATCAAAGACTGCGAGCCGCGGTCCTCTGCGCACCGGCTTGATTGCCGTCACGATGCTCGTGGTTACGGCGGCAATCGGCATATTCCTATACTTGCAAGTGAATACGCTGCTGAACCAATACATGGAAGTTCAGGGTGAGAAGCAGGCCGAAACCCTCGCCGAACTGACCCACCGGCAGTTCCAAGTGGAGCTCACGGCCCTCTACACCGTGGCCAGCGAGCTTCCGCAAATCGAGGGAATGCGCGAGAAAGCACTGCGCGCAATACAGGAAGCCGATAACAGCGGCCAAATCAGCGTACAGTATGTGGATGGCACCTCGCTGTACGGCAACGCTTACAGCTCCGTAGATTTCCCCTGCATCGACAGCGCCGTACACGGCGAGAACGCTATTAGCTATTGCCCCGGCAAGGGGCTTATGTTCTGCGTTCCAGCGTTTAGGGACAAAAACATCGCGTACGTGGTTTGCCGCCTCTACTCCGAAGACGTGCTTCGCGATCGATTCGGCGTGGACGGCTACAGCGGTAGCGGGCACACGCGCATCGAGGACTTCGAACGGGGCATCGTCGTCGACTCGAGCGCTTCCGACCAAGTCGGGACAGTATTCGACGAGCCGAGCGTGCGCGATGGAATAGACGCGCTGGACCAGAACCTATACGACAAGGGAAGCGCTTCGGATTTCCGCACGTCGAGCATCGGCGACATCATGCTTTACGCCGCGCTCATCGAGGGTACTGATTACCACGTGGTGGGCTATGTTCCCAAATCGGTCGTCATGCAGGGCGTTCAAGGCATTAGCTACATGGTCATAATCGTGTTCACGGTATTGGCTGCAATGATGTTCGCGGGAGGCTTCCTGCTGGTGGTGCTCGAGCGCAAGTCCCGCGAGAGCAACGCGCTGCGCGAAGCAGCCCGGGTTGCCGAAAAGGCCAATGCCGCAAAGAGCGAGTTTCTGGCAAACATGTCGCACGACATCCGCACGCCCATGAACGCAATAACCGGCTTCACGCGACTCGCGCTACAAGATCCGACCGACGCGCAAAACGTCAAAGACTGCCTCGAGAAGATCCAATCCGCGTCCGACAACCTGCTTTCCCAGCTGAATGGAATTCTCGAGATGAGCCGCATCGAAAGCGGCAACCTCGACCTGGTCGAAGAACCCTGCTTCCTACCAGGTATACTCGACGAGCTTAGGGTCGTCACCGACGATGCGGCACAAAGCAAGCAGCTGACCGTGACCATGCAGCTCGACGAGGTAACGAACCGCACGGTGTGGTGCGACCGGGCACGGCTTCGGCAGATGCTTCTAAATTTGCTGAGCAACGCCATCAAGTTCACTCCCGAAGGGGGCAACATTTGGCTGGGCATTAGGCAGTCGACGGCGGATTCGCCCGAAAAGGCACGTTACATCATGGTCGTGAAAGACGACGGCATCGGCATGTCGCAGGAATTCGCAGAAAAGGCGTTCACCCCCTTCGAGCGCGAGCGCACCTCGACGGTCAGCGGGCTTGAGGGCTCGGGCCTGGGCCTTGCCATTGTCAAGAACTTCGTGGATGCTATGGGCGGCACAATTCAACTGAAGACCGACCAGGGCTCTGGCACCCAGGTAACCGTAGAACTCGAAATGCGCTTCGCTGACGACCCGCTTCCGCAACAGGCGCAACAGGAGGACACAGCCGAGTTGTCGCTCGACGGCCTGCGCGTGCTGCTGGTCGACGACATCGAGCTTAACCGCGAAATCGCTGCGGCGGTCCTCGAGATGAGCGATTTTGAGGTAGAGCAAGCCTGCGACGGAACCGAAGCCGTCGATATGGTCGCTACCGCCGAGCCCGGGTACTACGACCTCGTCCTCATGGACATCCAGATGCCGACGATGAACGGCTACGAAGCTACCCAGGCGATCCGCAAGCTGGAAGGAGCGCGGAGCAGGGTGCCTATCATCGCCCTCTCCGCCAATGCTTTCGACGAGGACCGTAAGGCTTCAGCGGACGCGGGCATGAATGCGCACCTGGCAAAGCCCCTCGACCCCGACGAGCTAATGGATACGCTCCGCCAATTGCTCGGATAAGCTGCTGAGGGAAGAAAAGGAGGCGAAGAGGATACTCCTCTTCGCCTCCTTTTTCGTCAAACAACTCAGGGGTAGTTATCCAGCAGCAGTAAGCTTGCTGCTGCAAAGTCGATTTTCAGCGATAATATGAACAATTCTTCATTTTCACGAATGGAAAGGCTAAGGGCATGCGCATTTGGTTCGGCTTGAAGAAAATAATTGCGGTACTCGCTATTCTTCTTGTGATGTATCTGCTCACAGGCTTCTTCTACTGGCATTACGTAGTCAATCCAACAGTCGTTACCGAAAATTCGCAACAGATCATTGATGCTATGAAGCCCGTTACGGCGTTCTTCCAACCTGCAAGCGATTTCTTCGCGATGGTCTACGATATGTTCCTAAATATAACCAATTCGAAGTAGAGGGATTGGATTCATGGCAGGTTGTGGAGGCTTCCCTGACAGGCGCGGGCAGTTCCCCATCCGTCAGGGAAGGCTCCCCAACTGTCATAACGAGCGCACGAACGCTCGAAATAGGGGATAATGATCACATTAGGGTTCGGGCAATGAGCCCGCGCCGCAAAGCCTCTAAGAAAAGGAGCGAGCATGTTGCACGAAGTGAAATTCCCCTCATCGAACGACCGCGACCAAGTTATTGGCTGGATCTACGTGCCGGCATGCGAGCCCGAAGGTATCGTGCAGCTCGTTCACGGATTCGGTGAGCATTCCCGCCGTTATTTCCATATGATCGTCGCGCTGATGGACGCCGGGTTCATCGTCGCAGCTAACGACCATGTTGGCCACGGCGCCACGGCCATTCTGAACGACACGTGGGGCGACTGGGGCGACGCGGGCCCGCACACCATGATGGAAGACGAGAAGCGATTCAAGGACGTCGTGAGCGAAAAGTACCCCGGCCTTCCCTACTTCATGTTCGGCCACTCCATGGGTTCGATGATCGCGCGCGACTTCAGCACCAAGTACGGCGACGAGCTGGCGGGCGTCATCTACTGTGGCACTACGGGCATCTTCGAGGGAACGACAGACACGCGCGCGCTGGTCGACGCCGCCGTCGAAGCCGGCGAGGCGCACGAATCGAACCCCGATTTCATCGCGGCGCTCTTCGGTTGGATGTTCGCGCGCTGCGACGAGGGCGTCAAGCTCGGCAACGAGTGGATCTGCCACGACCAGTGGGTGCAGAAAGACCATGCCGAGGACCCGTTCGACGCGTTCACCCACCCCACCCACAACATCAGCCTGCGTGATTTCATTGACATGATGCTGTGCATCGAGGGCAAAGAATGGGCTCAGAAGGTCCCGACCGACCTGCCCATTCTGCTGATTGCGGGCGACCAGGACCCAGTGGGCAATTTCGGCGAGGGCGTCTATCAGTGCGCCAACTGGCTCATCGACACCGGACACAACGTTATTACGCGCCTGTACTCGGGATACCGCCACGAAATCCACAACTACGACGAAATCAAGGACGACGTCGAAGAGACGCTCGTGGAGTGGATGTACGAGCAGCTCGCTCAGGCGTAAGCCATCTGTTTCACCGCGCAAACGCCGATTCCTGAAGCAAAAGGAAGCAAAGGGGGTATTCCCCTTTGCTTCCTTTTCAGGTGATACGCCTGCGGCATGCATACCGTTTTCTATGTATGGGCGGATTAGGCTCGGCCGGTTAGACCAGAACCTCGCAGTCGGGTTCGATGTCTGAAAAGAGCTTGAGCGAGCCCTTCAGAGCCTCGTCGAATTTATCGTCCTCAGCGTCGAGCGTAAACTTGTAGGTCATGGCATTGACGGAAGCACTGTTAACGCCCGGAAGCTTTTCGACAGCATCCTTGATCTTCCCAGCGCAATTTGCGCACAATTCGCCATCGAGCTTGTATACCTTACGCATGATAATCCTCTTTAAAATCATTCATATGTTAGTTTGTTCATATGTTCATGCATATAGTATCTATCCGATGATTTTCTGTCAAGCTCAATAACCAAAAACCTTATCGAACCTCTTCGGACAACTTAGCACGCTTTCTTCGCAAATCCATGCTGGATGGAAAAGCGCAAACATCGACGTGCCTTCTGTAGCGCGTGCGGCCCGCCGGAACGCGCTGCGGGCCGCACGCAGAAGGAAGGTGGCGGCAACGTGGGAAGGTCCGCAACCGACATGGACGCACACCGACTGAGGAATGGTTGACATAACTACATCGTATTCGCCATTGGCGAACGTATCTGAAACCGATTTCCTCATTTCCGGCCTCGAAACATAAGATGCCTTCCCCAAATTTCAAGCATGCCTATGACCTCAAACTACAAAATATTTTTTTGAACATATGAACATGTTCTCATATGTTCTATGATGTACGCGAACAGATGCATAACGGAAGGAAACATTACTGATATGAACAAGAAGCAAAAGAAGCTGCGCAACCGCATTTTGGTGGCGCTGGGAATCTTCCTTGTCATGGAGATTCTCGAAATAGCCGGGGTTTTCGAGTCCCTGCCTTATGGCCAGTGGATCGAATTCGTCGCGTTCCTCATACCCTACCTCATCGCTGGGTACGATGTTCTTGCCAAAGCATGGCATGGCATCACGCATAAGCAGCCATTCGACGAGAACCTGCTCATGGCTATTGCCACCATCGGCGCCTTCTCGCTCATCTTCTTTCCCGAGTCCGAGGCACACATGGCCGAAGGCGCAGCCGTCATGCTGTTCTACCAGGTAGGATCTTTGTTTGAAAGCTATGCAGTCGGCAAGACGCGCAAGTCGATTTCGGCCATGATGGACATCGCCCCCGATTATGCCAACGTCATGCGTGATGGCAAGCTCGTCCAGGTAGACCCGTACGAAGTGGCCGTTGGCGACGAAATCGTCGTCAAGGCTGGCGAGCGCGTACCACTCGACGGCATCATCGTCACTGGCAAATCGCAGCTCGACACCTCGGCGCTCACCGGCGAATCCGTTCCGCGCGTTGTGGAAGAAGGCGCGCAGGTCATCAGTGGCTGCGTCAACATGACCGGCATGCTGACCGTCAAGACAACTGCGGCATTCGAGCAGTCAACCGTATCGCGTATTCTCGAGCTTGTCGAGAACGCCTCCGAGAAAAAAGCCCGTACCGAGAACTTCATCAGCCGCTTCGCCCGCGTCTACACGCCCGTCGTCGTTGGCCTGGCCCTGCTCATCGCCCTCATCAGTCCGTTCTTCGGTTTCAGCATCAGCAAGTCCGTCGAATCTGCGCTCGTATTCCTGGTCGTCAGCTGCCCGTGCGCACTCGTCATTAGCGTGCCGTTGTCGTTCTTCGGCGGCATCGGCGCCGCAAGCCGCATGGGTATCCTCGTAAAGGGCTCGAGCTACCTCGAGACGCTCTCGCAAGTCGAAACCATAGCATTCGACAAGACGGGTACGCTGACCAACGGTACGTTCGGCGTCGTCGCGGTGCATGCCCACGAGGGCGTCGACAAGGACCTGCTGCTCTCCTACGCCGCACATGCTGAAGCATATTCCGACCACCCCATCGCGCTTTCCGTCGTCAACAGCTACTCGGGCGAAATCGACCGCAGCCATATCGAAAACGTCGAAGAGCTTTCTGGCAAGGGTGTTGCCGCAACGGTCAACGAGCATCGCGTGTTCGTAGGCAACGACAAACTGATGAATGCCGAGGATATCGACTTCCACAACTGCCATCTGGTCGGCACCATCCTGCACGTTGCCGTCGACGGAGAGTACCTCGGCCACATTATCATCGCCGACATGATGAAGGACGACGCCAAAGAAGCCATCGATGGCCTGCATAAGGCCGGCGTCAAGAAGACGGTCATGCTCACTGGCGACCGCAAGGAAGTTGCTGATGCCGTGGCCGCTGAGGTCGGAGTCGACGAGGTCCGCTCGCAGCTCATGCCGCAGGACAAAGTCTCGGCTGTCGAATCCTTGCTCGAAGCCCAGGGCGAGAAGGGCAAGGTTGCGTTCGTGGGCGACGGCATCAACGACGCGCCCGTGCTCATGCGCGCCGACATCGGCATCGCCATGGGCGGCATGGGCTCCGACGCCGCCATCGAAGCTGCCGACGTCGTGCTCATGGACGACAAGCCTTCCAACATCGCCAAAGCAATCGCAATTGCCCGCAAGACGCTTAGCATCGTTAAGCAGAACATCGTATTTGCTCTGGCCATAAAGATCATCATCATGATCTTGGCCCTGCCGATGATCGGCATCTCCAACATGTGGATCGCCGTTTTCGGTGACGTGGGAGTGTCGGTGCTCGCCATTCTCAACGCCATGCGCTGCCTTCGCGTACAGAAGTAACACGACAACTAAAGGGGACTGTGGCACCATGGTCCCCTTTAGTTTGACATTCAGCAGCCCATGCTCGGCAGCATTTTCAGATCTATTTTTGAATCGACGGATATAGCAAAGGACCTGTCAGCATAAGAACCGCACGAAAGAGAAGGCTGAAATGAAGGGCGCCAAAATGACTGTGAAGCCTAGCGCTTCCGGACCATGCGGCCCAAGGCGCCCGGGCGGAGCATGCCCATCGGAGCGTCAACGTTCACACCGAGTATGAGCTTCACAAGCCACAGGAAAAAGACGAGCACCAGTATTGGGATGATGCACGAGATGACGATCATGACAGCTACCGCTTCGATGAAGTTGGCAATTACCCCTTTGACCCAATCGACGGCGCCGCCAAGCGCGCCAACCGCATTGTCTGCCGCGCCCGCAAGATCCTCGACTCGTTGCTGGAAGAACTCAATCGGGTTTGTCGCCTCGTCGCGCTTGACCTCTTCGCTCGTATCCTCTGCTGCGTCGGTCGTGATCTGCGCGGCCTGCAACGTTTGATCGATGGAATCCTGATACGTTGCCTCGATTCGGTCGGAAACCATAACACTGGCAGGAACCGTCAGGACAAACGCGATGCCCAAAAGCGCGAGCTTCTCGGAAAGGCGCACGAGCGTTTTGCTGAGCCCCGGCCTCTTCCTTATGAAGAGCGCGATTATCACCAGCAAACAGCTCGCAGGTATCAGAATGGCGAACGACACGAATCCGAATGTCGTGAGCAGATATTTCTCGAGGTAAATCGCCGTAAGTATGATGAGGAAATCGCCGCTGAGATCGGCAAGTCGCTCGGCGAGGGGCGTGCACGTATCGTCCGGAATCGCCGAAAGCGCAGCTGAAGCGCCCGCAGAGGCGGCTGTCAACATGAGCACGTTCTCCTTCTTGCTGTCGAGCGACTCGATGGTCTTTCCGTACGTATCGGGCGAAGAGAAAATACCCGAGAGCAGCAAAGCCGAAATCAGCCCGACTACCAGCAAAACCCCTGCAATGATCAGCTTGTTCCTGATTGGCATTTCGTCGAAGGCCACCTCGTCGGCGAGTTCCTTGATATCCTGAGACACATCGTTTTCCATAAGCCCTCCTCGGTCGTAGAGCGTAGATGCGCGGTACCATCATAGACCAGCTTTTTGCAACTGATAGCGGGAAGCAAGGAAGACGGCGCGCTCTGAACATCGAGCGTAGTCTCATATAATTGTCCTCGAAATCCCGAAGGCAAGGAGATACGCCATGGACCTTCAAAAGCAAGGCGGTAGTTCGCAACGTACGGCGGCAGAGGCCGGCTGGCACGTGTCACGCTACAACATAAGCGCCCCGGTACCCGGGAAAAAGGTCTTGGCCATAGCCAACTTGTACAAGGGCACCTGCGCCGAGTACGGCCCCATTGAGCTGTACCTCATGGGGGTGCTTGACGAGATTGCCGAAAACCACCCGATCATAGGCCGCCTTTCTAAGCGCGGCATCATTGCCAACTTCGACGAACGCGCGGCCATCGAAACGATGGGGCGTGGTTCGTGCGCAGGGCCGCGGGGCGTAGGGCTAACCATTTGCCCGACCATGGGCTGCAACTTCGACTGCCCGTACTGCTTCGAAAACCACCGAGCTGGCAAGATGTCGGCAGACGTGCAAGACGACGTAGTCGCGCTGGCCGAGCGCATGATGAACGCAAACGGCTCCAAGGACATCTCGGTCACCTGGTTCGGAGGCGAACCGTTGCTCGCGCCCGACGTAATCGAGTCACTATCGCAGCGTCTGATTGCGCTGACTGACGAGCGCGGCGGCGAGTACCATGCGGGCATCATCACAAACGGCTACCTGCTCACGCGCGAGAACGTAAGCATGCTCGAGAAGTATAAGGTGTATTCCGCTCAGGTGACCCTCGACGGCATGGGCGAAGCCCACGATGCCACACGCCATCTGGCAGGCGGCGGCCCCACGTTCGACCGCATCGTCGATAACCTGCGCGAGCCCATCCCCTTCAGTATTGAAATCCGCCACAACGTACACACCGAAAACCGCGATCAAATGGATGCGCTTGAGGCATTCGTGAAAGAGCTGGCCAAGGAATCGGGCAACGAGATTCATTACTACCCTGCACCCGTAAGCGGATCTGCTGTCGCAGACGAACGCGGACAGCAGGTGAACCTGCTCTGCGGCGGAACCGATTCGGAAGTCAGCATTCGACAGGACTCGCACCGTTTCACGGCTGGCCGCGGTAACTACTGCGGTGCGCAAAACATCTGGTGCGTCGGCATCGACGACAAAGGCAATCTGCAGAAATGCTGGGAATCAGTCGATAAACCATATCAAAGCTTCGGTACCGCACATGACTGGGATCCGAAAGACCCGCTGGCTACGGCATCGAACGTCGACAACCTGACCAAGTACCTCAACACGGCAGCCCCCGTCCCCGACGAAGAATGTCGCGAATGCGTGTGGCTTCCGCTCTGCGCTGGCGGCTGCCCCCAGAAGCGCCTGTATGAAACCCGCGCTTGCCTGCCCTATAAGGATGACCCAGAAGCTTACGTTCTAGCTCTGCATGCGCGTATCGGCGAAGAAAAACCTGCCGAGGATGACGAGAACGCAAAGCAATCGGAATGATGATAGGCTTCGCGCGGCACCCCGCCACCGTGACGTTGTTGAGCGTTACCCTAGCGCCTTTGTACACCTGTATGCCGCCTGCGCCGCTCGACCGTATTATCGCATATGCAACGCGCCCAAAACAGCGTATTGACATGCCATTATGCTTTATTACCTATTTGTTTACTAGTTTTTCTTCTCGCGAATTAAGGGGATATTTGTCGCATAGCATCCAGCCCCGATATAACGCTCGATGAAGTCTATACTTTGAATCAATTATTCCTATCGAGCGGTTAAGCAGCCACCATATGGGGGCTTTCAAGCGAAAGAGGTACACATCATGGTGAACCAACCGGAATTTGCGATTAAGCAACAGAACTGCAGCGGCGTCACGAGCCTCTACCGCGCCAATCCGCACCGAACACCCGCGTGGCGCTCTGGTCGTACAACTCCATCGACTGGCTCGTAGCCTTCTTCGCGATCGTGCGGGCAGGCGGCGTCGCCGTCCTCGTCAACTACAGCATGGGCGTCCAAGACGTAGCCAAACTGCTGCGTTCGGTCGGCGCAACTTACATCATATGCGGCGACAACGGGCAGACGAAGCGCTGGGACGATGCGTTGGGCACGCTCGCTAAAGCCAGCGGCATAGCTCTTAAGAATTGCATAGACATGCGTACGGGCACGCCGGGCCTCGTGTCGCGATTTGCCGATGCCCCGGGTATCGAGGAGGTGCGAACCGATGACGAGGCGGGCGAGACCGCTTTCATCATCTTCACGAGCGGCACTACTTCCAGGCCAAAGGCGGTCTGCGTTTCGCATCGCGCACTCACCTGCGATGCGCGCGCCCTCGAATTGGGCCTCGAGGGCACGAGGGGTCCGTCCATTTGCGTGTCAGTTCCCCTTTTCCACATACTCGGCCTGCTTACCAGCTATGTCTACCTCACCCAAGGAGCCAAGGTCTGCCTGCCCGCCAACTACCGCGCCGACTCTATCGCGCCGCTCATTTCCGAACATTGCGTGAGCGACATGGCGGCCGTCGGAGCAGTGTATCAGGCGCTCTCGGTCGCAGAAGGCTTTTCTCGCAACGTTGCGCCGCATCTGCGCACCTGCCTAATCGCTGGCGGCATGACGACTCCCGTGCAGATGATGCGCATGGAGCTCGACTACGCTAACGCCACCTTCGTGAACATGTACGGCCAGAGCGAAGGCGCGCCACTGACCATGGTACGCCCGTCTGACCTCGTGGAGCAGCGCGCAGGTACGGTTGGCCGCCCCGTCGAAGGCGTAGAGCTGCGCATAGC
>DFIX01000028.1:7126-20272 GCA_002371495.1 Eggerthellaceae bacterium UBA3686 | reverse complement strand
CCTTCGCCTTGCCGCTGGCGACAGCTTGGGGGACTCCCCTTTTTATCGCGTGAACTTTGGGAGCGCCAGGGAAAACGATCGCGAGCGAATTGACCTCGGGGCGAAGCGCTCGGGCAGAAACACGCCCAAGGTCGACATTTGCCGCACCGCAACCGCCTCGAAGTGCATCAAATGTCAGGCCTGGGCGTGTTTTCGAGGCGCAGCGCGGGAGAAAGCCCACATATGCTTATCGAGATGTCAAGCGGCATTATTCCGCCAGCCCCGGTCAGCTAGTCCGGGGCTGGCGGCTCCATCAACGTCTGCCCGCGTCCCGAGCGCGTCCTGGGAGGAAGCCTCACGGCTTCATCTCGGATGCCCAATCGGTCCGCTCACATATCCGCAGCTACCGCTGATGCGGCCTGCATTTCAATACTCCGGTGCCGGGCTTTGCCGCTTTCCCCGCGTATCGGGGAGTCAGGTCTCGCGCTTGGCCGCCGGCAAGAGCCCGGGGCTGCGCATGGGCTTTTCGCGGGTCGCCCGCCGCGTTGCGGGGCGCGGGCGGAGGCGTTCGGGAGGCTATCTCGGGGCGGCTACGCAGCCTGCTCCGACTGCACTTCCAGGCCGATGACCCAGATCCAGCGAGCCATCTCGCTCATGGCGGCCATCCGCGCTTTGTTGACGTGGACGCCTTTCCCGACGAGGTGCTCGTAGCGGTCGAGCAGCCGATCGTTGGCCGCCGCGGCTATCCTGTCGACCGTGGCGGAGACGGGCTGCGCCGGGTTCTCCTTCTTCGCGCCGCGCCTGCGGGAGCCCAAGCTGCAGCAGCCCTCCACGAGCGCGCGGCGCAGATGCGAGTTGCCGTCCTTGGTGATGCCCCCGCGTGACTCCCTGGGGCCGCTCGACGACTCGGTGGGCACCGCGCCGATCCAGCACGACACCTTCCGGCCTGAGGTGAACCTCGAGAAGTCGCCGAACTCGGCGGCCGCCAGGAAGGCGGTCTGCACGTCCACGCCCTTCAGGCGCATCAGCGCGTCGACGTACGGCTTCCACCTGGGTTTCTGCGCCTCGGCGGCCACGAGCGCGCGCAGCCTGGCGTCGTGGCGCGACAGCATGTCGACGCGGTCGCGGTAGGACGCCAGCGCCGCCTGGGCGGCCGGCTCGGGCAGCTCGACCGAGCCGAGCCAGCGGACGAAGTCGGCGCCCCAGGACTTCTTGACCCTGCCCGTCTTGGTGCGCTCGTCCCAGACGATCCCGTGCCGCAGCAGGAAGGCGAGCAGCTGCTGCTTGGCCGCCTTCACCGCCCTGGTCGAGTCGTCCCGTGCGCGCGCAAGGTCGCGGGCCGCCTCGACGTCGGCGGGCGGCACCCATACGGCCGTGTAGTCGCGGGAGGGGTTGGCCAACTCGCGCATCAGCGACGCGGCGTCCGACCGGTCGTTCTTGCGCTTGCGGTCCTTTCCGGACTTCGGCAGGGTCGATACGGCCACGACGTCGCATTCAACGCCCGCGGCCCTGATCTCCCTGCACAGCTCGAATCCGGTGCACCCCGACTCGTAGGCGCAGTAGACCGGCTGGGGCAGCCCGAGCAACCACGCGGCCACGTCGCCCCCATACCCTGCGCCGTCGAACCTCCTCGACCACGCCTCGCCCGTCTCTGGCGTGACGCCCCTGCATATGGCGCTCCTCGCGTGCACGTCCATACCGACGTAAGTGCTAAACTTCGCCATGGGAGACCCCTTCCTCTATGCGGCTCTGGCATTCCGGTTTTACGATCCACGGCCATGCTAACCCGCGACCAAGATGGGCGCAAAGCCCGCAATCTCATCGAGAGACGCAGGGGTCTCTCGCCTCATCTCGATGAGCATATTGTCAGGTCGCGAAATCCACGCGCTTCGAAAACGCGCCTCAACCGCACTTTCGGTGCAGCGAGCCGGCGCGGAATGCACGAAAAGCTCGGTTGGGGCGTGTTTTCCAAAGTAACCGGACTCGTGCGACAAGGCTCATAGCCCCATCACGCGAGCTTGCCTGTTTGCCAGGCAATGAAGGCCCAGGTGACTATGCGCTCTTCGGCTAGATGCCAACCGCGCTCGCTCTGCACGAGATTGCCCTCGAGCCAAGAGCTCAGCCGCCCGGGAAACTCCGCCGCCTCCCCGGGCGAGACCATCCCAACCGTCGCATCCACGACGATGCGGGTATAGCTTCGAAGTGCGTCCTCGTATGAGTCGAAGTATTCGGCGCGCGCACTTTCTATATATGCGACCTCGGGAAGAACGCCGTGCGAGGCTAAGATGTTGAACGCATACAGATAGTCGCGGCCCGCTCGCTGCTCGACGCCTACAGCCTTAAGCAGACGCTCGTCGCAACGGGGCGACGGGCCCGCCGGCAGCGTAATGCACGCGCGGCGACGTGCGACGCGGTCGAGCTTTGCGAGCGAATCGCCGAGGTCGGCCGTCGCGATCGAACGCGACGCGAGGGCGACGTCGACGCTGTTGCGGCCAAGGCCGTGCGCCTCCCAATCGTCCGACCAGCTCATCTGATGCGGCTCCACGCCGCAAACCCCCAGCGCTTCCTGGTCCTCACGCATCTTGGCAAGCATCCCGCCCGAAAAATCGCACGCGACCACACGGCATCCCATCTGCGCGAGCGGCGTGGCAAGCGTGCCGGTGCCGCATCCCATATCGAGCACCGTCTCGGTCGGCAGCACGCCTGCGAGCTCCAAGAACCTGCCCGCATAGCCCTCGTGCGAGCCATGCTTCACGGGGAACGTCTTGGCTTTCTCGTCCCAAACCGACACGTCGTCAACTGCGCGGCGCGCCGTCTGTAGCCGCTTCCATTCCTCGTTCCAGTCAGTAGTAGTCATAAGAGGCGCAAACGTTTCTTCCATGATGCTCCTTTCGGTCTTTCGACCCGGTGTCGGCCCAATTGCGCGAACGCGCTATCCCGGAATGACGACGAAGCCGACGATCCCGCAAACCAGCGCGATAGCAACAGCCACGGCGACATCGCGGGGAAAGTGCACGCCGCCGACGATTCGCGTGAAGGCCACGACCACGCAAGCGGCAAAGGCGACCGCGCCCCAGTCCAAGTGCACCCAGGCAAGCGCGCAGGCGATTATGACGGCGCTTGCGATATGACGGCTCGGCATGGACTTGCCGCGCGTATCCTTGTGGATTATGGGGTCGATGTCGTACAACTCGTAGGGCCGCGGAGCATTCCACCAAATCCGCAGGTAGCTCACGAGGAAAAACGTTATGGCAGGCACGATGACCATGCGAGCGGCCCGCAACGGATCGCCTTGCACGACCAGCAGCGCTATCGAAACCACGTACGCCACTGCGATAATCGCAACAAGAGCCTTGTCGAGCACAATGATGGCCTGCTCGGCGATCTCGGTCCTGAACGGCTCCGAGATGTTTCTATACCAGTTAGGATAATTCATGCGCACATAATAGCGCATCGCCAGGAAATTCCAGTGGAGGTAACCCTATTGCCCACAGGGTAGCTGGCCGGCTATCGGTCCAATCGTTGCCCGCATCACGTTTTCGGCTATACCGTGCAACTGCCTTTTGGCCTATCATACGCACAGATAGTCTAATGTGTGAAAGGACGCCACATGGGTTTGGGTACTACGTGCATACGTGGGGGATACGCACCGGGCAACGGCGAACCGAGGCAGGTGCCAATCATCCAGTCGACGACGTTTAGGTACGAAACCAGCGAGGACATGGGCAAGCTGTTCGACCTCGAGGCCGAAGGGTATTTCTACTCGCGCTTGCAGAACCCGACATGCGACCTGGTCGCAGCTAAAATCGCCGAGCTCGAAGGCGGCTGCGCGGCTATGCTCACGTCGAGCGGCCAGACTGCCAACTTCTTCGCGGTCTTCAACATTGCGTGCGTGGGCGACCACGTGGTTGCCTCGAACTCCATCTACGGCGGTACGTACAACCTGTTCGCAGTGACCATGGCCAAAATGGGCGTGGAATTCACCTTCGTCAGCCCCGACTGCACCGACGAGGAGCTGGCGGCGGCATTTCGCCCCAACACCAAGGCCGTATTCGGGGAGACGATTGCGAACCCGGCTCTGACCGTGCTCGACATCGAGCGCTTCGCGAAGGCGGCCCACGACCATGGCGTGCCGCTGATCGTGGACAACACCTTCCCCACCCCGATCAACTGCCGGCCGATCGAATGGGGCGCCGACATCGTCACGCATTCCACTACTAAATATATGGATGGGCATGCGGCGACACTCGGCGGGTGCATCGTCGATGCGGGGCGCTTCGACTGGATGGCGCACGCCGAGAAGTTCCCGGGGCTCTGCACTCCCGACGAGAGCTACCACGGCATAACCTACGCCGAGCGCTTCGGGCGCGAAGGGGCTTTCATCACCAAGGCAACGGCGCAGCTCATGCGCGATTTCGGGGCGATGGCCTCGCCCCAGAGCGCGTTCATGCTCAACCTCGGGCTCGAAAGCCTGCACGTGCGCATGCGTCGTCATTGCGAAAACGCCCAGGCCATAGCCGAGCACTTGGCTGCTCACCCGCAGGTCAGCTGGGTGAGCTATCCCGGCCTTGCGGGCGACAAGTACTACGAGCGCGCGCAGAAGTACCTGCCCAACGGCTCGTGCGGCGTCATCAGCTTCGGCTGCACGGGCGGGCGCGCCGCAGCCGAGCGCTTCATGAAGAGCCTCAAGGTTGCCCACATCGCCACGCATGTGGCCGATGCCGCAACTTGCTGCCTGCACCCCGCCTCGTCGACGCATCGCCAGATGAGCGAAGAGGAGCTCGCGGCAGCCGGCGTTCCCGGCGACATGGTGCGCCTGAGCGTCGGGCTCGAAGACGCCGCCGACCTGATCGCCGACATCGACCAGGCGCTTAATTCGTAACGCGCGCTTAGCGGAATTGTGTGCAGAACCGTTTGTGCTTCTCGCCGGTATAGGTATCGCAATCGTTCCAGCTGCCGCCGGACACGGCTTCGAGCTGCTATTCGGTGAGTTCGATACCGCCTTCTCTCGCAAGCGCGAGTGCGTCCTCGGGGGTCTTGCAGGCCCTCGCCCTCTCCTGCTGCTCCGGGGTCAGATCGCTGAATTCCATAGTAGTTCCTCCTCGTCAAATCGCCTCCACGCGCACGTACGTTATACGCGACCAAAATCCACTACGTCTCGCCGTTTTCTAGTAGCGTGACAGTGCTCGTAGCCCTGGCGCATATATGCGCCAGGGCTACGAGCACTGTCACACTAGCACTGGCACACGAGCGTCACGCGCGGCGATGCGCGCGCCCGTGAACGAGGTGGTAGACGCCGATGGCGCAAGCGGCGACGGCGGCCAACACCAGGTAGCTTGCGCTGTAGCCGATGACGGGAATGATGGCGCCTATGACGACGGGTCCGATGCCGCTTCCCAAATCCATGCTCATGAAGAAGGTGGAATTTGCCTTGCCGAGCTCGTCGGGCGGGGCGTCGCGGGCGATGACCGCCTGAACGATCGATTGCGTGGCGCCGATGCCGAAACCGACGAACGCGGCCGACACGAGAAGCATCGCCCCGTTCACCGCGAAAGCCAGGATCACGAAACCCACTACGAGCGACGCCAGGCATGCATAGATCGTCGAGTTTTCGCCGAGCCTGTCGACGCGGCGGCCGACCGGCGGGCGCGATACGAGCACGACGAGCGCATACACCACGAAATACAGCCCGGCCGCAGCATCAAGACCCCGCTCGGTAGCATAGGCGGCCATGAACGACAAGATTCCGGCATAGCCGATGTAGACCAAGAACAGCACCGAAGCAATCGGCACGACGGAAAGCTGGATGAGCGAGCCGATGCCGTGATGCCGCACCTGCCGCGCGCCGTCTATATGCTTGGCAGGTTTGGCGGCAGACGGAATCTTCAGAAGCGGAACGCTTACAAGCGCCAACATGGCCACGGCGGCTGCGAAGGCGAACATGTGGGTATAGCCGCCGAATGTGCTGGTCAGCAATATGGCCACAAAAGGCCCGATGCCGGTCGCCAGCGCCTGCATCATCGAGAAATACCCAATCCCCTCGCCGTAACGCTCGGGCGGGAGCACCAACGCCGCACCTGATGCAGCCGCGCCCGACATGACGGCAAAGCCAAATCCGTGGACGACGCGAACGAGCATAAGGGGCACGAATCCCATAGGCACCAGGTACAAAGCCATTGCAACTGCGTTGACTGCAGACCCTATGAGGATCGATCGCTTGACGCCCCACTCGTCGATCTTGCCGCCAAAGAACATGCGCGAGAACAGCGCAGATATGACGTAAACGCTGATGGTAAGCCCGGCTACGCTCGACGATACTGCGTACGTATCGATCGCGAACTGGGTAATCTTGACCATGACCAGGTAAAACGAGAGCGCAGAGCAGAAGTTTATGCCCATGAGCACGATAAGGCTTCGAGACCAGAGCTTCGGCTGCTGCACGGACTTCTCCTCCCCCCATCATGCCCGCATAAGCGATCGATTACCTGAATGCGGTCAATTGTCGCACTACCTGAGGCTGCAGTGCTGCACAATGCGCAAGAATTCATCGCCTTCGTTTCGTAGGAAACGCCAAGCGAAAACAAAAGCATGTTACCATTCGCTGTCCAACAGTCCAGGTCAGCGGAAAGCGAGTAGACGCTTGCGCAACTACCAGTTTATATGCTTTAAGCGCAAGTAACCGTAGGCTTAGCGCCCTGCCGCTAAGCTGGGCGGATAATCGTGATAACCGTGCAACAGGAACAACAGCATAGGCGCCCACCCCCGCCGCGACTCGCGAGCGATTGCCGAAACGTGTAAGATGAGCTGCAAATGAAAACCACGCCATGTGCAAACCGCCAACGGAGAACCCTATGTTCAAGAGCCACGAAAGATTCCACTCCGCTAACGGCAAGCGACTCGTGCTCATTGTCGACGACGAGTTCGTCAACCGCGAACTGCTGCGCGGGGCGCTGCAAGCCGACTACGAGCTGCTGTTCGCCGAAAACGGCCAGCAGGCGCTCGACCTGATGCGCGAGCACGCAGACGCGCTCTCGCTTGTACTGCTCGACTTGCTGATGCCGGTGATGAACGGCTTCGACGTGCTGAAGCAGGCGAAGCTCGACCCCGCCATCTCGCATATGCCCATCATAGTCATAACCTCGGACCAAGATGCCGAAATCGAGAGCCTGACTCTAGGCGCGAGCGACTTCATCCCCAAGCCCTACCCGCAGCCCGGGGTCATGCAGGCGCGCGTCCTCAAGACCATCGAGCTGACAGAGGACCGCCAGATCATCAGCTCGACCGAGCGCGACGCGCTGACCGGCCTGTACAACCGCGAATACTTCTATCGCTACGCCGAGCAGTACGACCTGCACCACAAAGGCAGCAACATGGACGCCATCGTGGTCGACATCAACCATTTCCATATGATCAACGAGCGCTTCGGCACAGCGCGCGGCGACGAGGTGCTCAGGCGCATCGGCACGGCTCTGCGCGAAGAGGTCGCCGACGTCGAGGGCATGGTTTGCCGTCGCGAAGCCGATATTTTCCTGGTGTATTGCCTCCACGGCCTCGATTACGGCAAGTTCTTAAAGAACACAACGGCCAAGGTCTCGGGCGGGGGCGCCGGCGAGACCCATGTGTGGCTGCGCATGGGCGTGTACGAGAACGTCGACAAAGAGCTCGACGTCGTGCGGAGGTTCGACCGCGCGAAAATCGCCGCCGACACCGTGCAGGGCAGCTTCACCACGCAAATCGGCATGTACGACGACGCGCTACACAAGCAGGAGCTCTTTCAAGAGCAGCTCATCGAAGACTTCGACGCCGCCATACGCGAGCACCAGTTTCAAGTGTACTACCAGCCCAAATTCGACATCATTCCCGACATCCCGGTCCTGGCCAGCGCTGAGGCGCTCGTTCGGTGGAACCATCCGACCCTGGGCATGGTCTCGCCCGGGGTCTTCATCCCGCTATTCGAGAAAAACGGGCTGATTCAGGGCCTCGACACCTACGTATGGCGCGAAACCGCATCGCGCATCCGCAATTGGCTCGACCGTTTCGGCTTCGCCGTGCCGGTATCGGTCAACGTCTCGCGAATCGACATGTACGACCCCCACCTCGTCGAGACGCTGCTCGAGATCCTCGCCGAGAACGACCTGAGCCCGCATGACATGAACCTCGAGGTCACCGAATCGGCGTACACGCAGGATTCCGAGCAGATCATCACGACCGTCAACAGGCTCCGGCGGCTGGGGTTCAGAATCGAGATGGACGACTTCGGCACCGGGTATTCGTCGCTGAACATGATATCGACGCTGCCGATCGACGCGCTGAAGATGGACATGCAGTTCATCCGCACCGCGTTCAACGACGGCGGCGACACGAAGATGCTCGAGGTGATCATCGACATCGCCGAGCACCTGTCGATCCCGGTAATCGCAGAAGGAGTCGAAACGCACGAGCAGATGCTGGCGCTGCGCGACATGGGTTGCGACTACGTACAAGGCTACTACTTCTCGCGGCCGGTACCTGCCGACGAATACGAGAAGTTCGTTATCGAGCGCAAGGAGGCCGGCACCCCCGACCTGGGCAATGTTGCGCATCCATCCGATTTCGAAAAGCACCCCTTCGGAGACATCACAAGCGCGCTATCGAGCGGCTTCGAATCGATCTTCTACGTCGACACCGATAGCGACCATTATGTCGAGTTCAGCTCGCAGGGCAGCCGTGACGACCTGCAAATCGAGACAAGCGGCACGAACTTCTTCGGCGATGCGCTTCGCCGGGCGCTTGGGCCCGTCTACGAGGAGGACCGTTCGCGTATCGAACTCTCGCTGAACAAGAGCACGTTGATGGCGCAAGTCAAAGGCTCGTCCCCGTTCTCGATGACATACCGGATACTCGAGGCGGGCGTGCTCGTCTTCTACAGCATAGAAGTTGCGCGCGCACGCACGCACGACGACCACCACATCATTGTCGGCATATCGAACGTCGATGCCCAGGTGGCGGAAGCCGAAGCACTGAAGAGACGCCAGGAACGCAGCATCACCTACGCACGCATCGCGCAGGCGCTTGCGGCCGACTACCTGAACATTTACTGCATCAACGCCGAGAACGACCATTTCGTGGAATTCAGCCCTCACGGCAGCCACGAGGGTCTTGGCGTCGAGCGGCGCGGAAGCGACTTCTTCGGGTTCGTGCGCGAGAGCGCGAGCGCTACGGCGCACCCAGATGACCTGGCCATGCTTCTTGAGGAGCTCACAAAAGAAAACGTGCTTGCAAAGCTTTCGCGCGAGGCGACGTTCAACCTGTCCTACCGCCGCATGCGCCAAGGCGGGCCGACAGACGTGCGCCTGAAGGCAACGCTTCTCGAAGGGGAATCCGGCGGCTTTATCGTAATCGGCGTAAGTGAGGCCGAAGGCGCCAGCACATAAGCCCGTGCGAACGTGCAACGGCGCCCGAGCGAGACCGCATAGCGGCGCACGAGCGAGACCGCACGATGGCGCATAGGAGCCCAGATGCGAAGGCTGATTAGCGTTGAGTGCCGAGCGCTTGCTTAGGCACGATTTGCACGCCTCTGCGGACAGCAAGATGGGAGGACCGATGACACTCGACGATCTGAGAGCATACGGAGCAGACGTTGAACTGGGGCTTTCACGCTGTATGGGAAGCGAAGAGCTTTATCTGATGCTCGTAGGGACGATTCCCGGCGAAGAGAAGTTCGCAATGCTCGAAACGTCCATCGCAGAAGGCAACCTGGATACAGCCTTCGAAGCCGCGCATGCGCTTAAAGGCATCTTAGCCAACCTTGCGCTGACGCCCCTGCACGAACCTGTCTACCAGATTACCGAATTCTTGCGCGCCCGTACGCGCATGGACTACTCTTCCCTTCTCGCCGAGATTTTCTCGGCACGCGACCGTCTTTCCGCCCTGCTGTAATTCCCAATAGAGCGATGCAAGGGAGGAAAAGGGGAATATCCTCTTTTCCTCCCTTTGCTATACCATATTGTCGCGGACCGCAACAATGATGATCGCGAAGACGACGGCGAGCAGAGCTACGGTTGTCGCACGGAGCCATGATCAGCACCGACGTGAATACCATCGGCACGACGATGTCGCCCGTACAGGACTGGAGCACGTCTCGTCTCCCAGGCCCGAAGCCATTGCCGCATCACCTCCCTTTCTGCCCTGATGCGCGAGTTTTGCCTTTTAAGGCCATACCCGAACACTGGGCATCCTTCAGGGCGATTTCAGGCGTGCAGGCTAAGCTATGCCCAAGCAAGCATGAAAACGAATGTGAAACGGAGGCATCACATGAATGAAACGATGCGCGAAGTACCTGGCGCGACCCTCGTTACTGTAATGGTCGTCGTATGGGGCGCCCTCCTTGCCGCAGCGCCGTTCATCGCCCTACTCTCGTAGGCACCGCAGTCGCGCGGCGGCGCCGAGCAGCCTAAAAGGGTTGGCGGCAAGGGAAATGCGGAAACCGGAGACGGTTATCTTCGCATTGCCGGGCTTCTTCTTGAACCTCACCTTGCCCTGCGCCTTTGGCAACCCCGACCTCATAGCTGGCAGCAGGCAATAAGACTCTGAACTGGGTTCATGCCTGAATAGCATGGATTGCCAAGCATCTAAGGCATTAGCAATAGATTCGATTTTCGGCGAAAATGAACAGGTACATCGCCCAAACAAAGCGGCCTTCGAGCACAGTCGAGACCGCTTGGGCATTAAAACTGCGATTTCCGCTTGCAGCCTATTTGGAGCTTGCAGCGAGCCGCCGCAGGGAGAGGAACTTTCGCATGGAGTATAGAACGCTGCCTCATGGCGGGGAGAAGATAGGCGTCATCGGGCTTGGCATGGCGGGCGTCCACCACATGGATGAGCGCGAAACCGAGGAGACGGTACGCCTCGCGCTTGACGAGGGCGTAAACGTGCTCGACTACATCCCCAGCGAAGATGTTGCGTTTACAGGCTACCAGCGCGCGCTGCGCGGAGGCAACAGGCAACGCGCATTCCTGCAGGTGCACATAGGAGCCGAATACACGACCGGCAAGTACGGATGGACCACCGACGCCAAGCTCGCGGCAACCGAATTCGAGAAACGCCTTTCCGGATTGGGAACCGACTACGCCGACTTCGGCTTCATCCACTGCATCGACGAGCGCACCGACTTCGACAAGGTGATGAACGGCGGCATCTGGGACTATGCGCAGCGCCGCAAGCAGGACGGCACGATACGGCACCTCGCGTTCTCGACGCACGTGGCGTCCATCGCGCGCGATTTCCTGGCAACGGGCGCGTTCGACTGGGCTATGTTCAGCATCAACCCGATGTACGACTACACCGACGAATCGTCGTACGGAAAAGGAGAGGCCGATGACCGCGCGGCGCTCTACCGCGAGTTCGAGGCTGCGGGCGTAGGCGTGTCGGTCATGAAGACGTTCGCGGGCGGACAGCTGCTCGATGCGCAGCAATCACCATTCGGGCGCGCCCTCACGCGCGAGCAGTGCCTGCAGTACGTCCTTGACAAGCCAGGGGTCATGTGCGCGCTTCCGGGCATCCGAAGCAAGCAGGACCTCATCGATGTGCTGGGATTTTTCGACGCGTCGCCCGATCAACGCGACTACTCCATCATCGGCGAATTCGCGCCTCCTAAAGACAAGGGCGCATGCGTTTACTGCAACCATTGCCAACCCTGCCCCACCGGAATCGCCATTGGCCTTGCCAACAAGTATTACGACCTGGCGCGGCTCGGCGACGACCTTGCCGCCAACCATTACCGCGAACTCGAAAAGCACGCATCCGATTGCGTGCAGTGCGGCCACTGCGACGCACGATGCCCCTTCGGCTGCAACCAATCGGCGCGCATGCTCGAAATCGCTGACTATTTCGGAGAATAGGCTCGCAATGCCGGAGTGCTAGCCGCAAGCTTGAATCAGGCAGCGCAGCACCGCGGAATTGCCGCCCTCTTGCGCGGTACGAATAGACTCGATCAGGCAATGCGCAACCCTGTCGCCAGCCTTTGTTGGCGCATGCTCTACCGCTATTGGCTTGAATTGCCCCAAAACGCGTG
Source organism: Eggerthellaceae bacterium UBA3686 (assembly GCA_002371495.1). Classification (GTDB taxonomy): domain Bacteria; phylum Actinomycetota; class Coriobacteriia; order Coriobacteriales; family Eggerthellaceae; genus UBA9715. The sequence goes on along the minus strand of DFIX01000028.1, from coordinate 8,241 downwards.
CAGCACCGGCATGACGTGCAGGGCACCATCGTCGTCATTCCGTCCGCGATGCGGGCAAGCACTTCGCGCTCTTGCGCGCTCAGCGGCTTTTCCTCAGCAAACGTCTTCAGGTTGTCCTCAAGCTGCTCTGCGGTCGACATGCCGCTGAGCACCATACGCACATCGTCGAAACCCTGAAGCCACCTGAACGCCCACGAGGCGGCAGACGCTCCCGGTCGCAGCGCCTCGAGCATTTCCGCATCGTCTTGGCTGAGGTTGGCAAGCGCGCCTCCCCGCACGGGTTCCATCACCCAGATTGGCAGCTCATATTCGCGCAGCAGGGCCACGGTCGATTTCGCGTCCTGCAGTACCCAGTCGAGGTAGTTCAACGGCGCGCGAAGCAGGCGTCACGGAAACTGCTACAGTGAACAGAGTCCCAATAAGAGAGAGGTTGCCTCATGTCCGTGAAAGCGGTCGTCTTCGACATGGACGGAACCATACTGCACACGCTACCCGACCTGGTGGCCGCCGCAAACAAAGCGTTTACCCGACTGGGCTACCCCACGCGCACCGAGGCCGAAGCGCTCGTTTGCATGGGCAGCGGGGGTAGGCACCTCGTGGAAAAGCTCATGCCGCCCGGCTGCACGCCCACAGAAGGCGAGCGCGCGTTTAAGTTGTGGCGCGATATCTACATTGCGAGCGAATACGCTTACACGCGACCTTTCCCGGGCGTCGTGGAGGCGCTGCGCGAGCTGCGCGCACGGGGTATGATAACCGCTGTGCTGTCCAACAAATTCGACGCTGGCGTGCAGGCGCTGACGGAGCGCTTCTTCGACGGGCTGTTCGATGCGGTGCGTGGCGAGGTGCCACCTGCCCCACGCAAACCCGACCCCACAGTGCTGCTGGGCATGCTCGCCGATCTGGGCGTGCGCCCCTCCGATGCAGCTTACGTGGGCGACACGGTCGTTGACGCGCAGGTGGCGCGCAACGCTGGCGTAATGGCGGTAGGCGTGTCGTGGGGCTACGACAAGACCGAACCCCTGCCGTGCAACGAGCTGGACGCCTACCTGCACGACCCCTCGGAGCTGCTCACGCTCGTGTGAACGCCGTTGAATGTGAAAAAAGGGTCAGACCCC
>DFIX01000028.1:0-7081 GCA_002371495.1 Eggerthellaceae bacterium UBA3686 | reverse complement strand
GGGTCAGACCCCTTTTTCACATTCGCGGCCGCACCTACCTGCCCGTGCTCGCGTTCTTCGTGCCGGACGACTACGAGCTGCAGGGCTCCAGCTATGAGGCGACGCTCTCCGAAGAGCTCACTGCGCTGTTCGGCACCGACGAGGTCATCTCGGTCTACAGCGAGCAGACCGGCATCACCTACATCCTGCCAGCCTCGTTGAAGGGTCTGTTCGTCCGCGCCGCCGGCGTCTCCCCTGCTTCACTCGAAACCCCAAGCGGCATCGGGGCCGGAACCGCGGAAACCACGCAGCCCACCTTGACGGACATCTACTGCGCCCAAACGGCGCGCGAAGCGCTAACCGACGAAGACCTCACATGGCTCATAGACCTCATAGTCAACAAGCTCGAGCCGCAGGCTGTAAACCTGCTCCTCGACAAGTTCCCGGCGTTCCGCACGGCGGCGGACAAGGGCGAGATCGGCACGCAGATCGGCTTGTACATCTTTTTCGCGAAAGGCGACAAGGACGGCGACCCGGCGCATGACATCGAGAAGGAAGGCGCTCTGGCCTATGTGGACGATGCGTCCGCGAGAATAGACGGCGCGCTCAGGTACAGCTACATGATCGGCGTCAACGCGGCGGCCCTCGTGAAGAGGGACGACGAAGGCACGGCGCTGGTGGACCCTGCAACGGGGCGCTACATTCTCGCCCGTTCCGGGGAGGGTTTCGAAACCTTCGTGAACACCATCGTGCACGAGATGTTCCACGCCTTCATGAATGACTACAACCGTCTGGGCATGTTCGGCACCGCGGGACTCGCTAACAGGCAGACCGACGCTTCGGGCGACTGGAAAAACCCGAGGACGGCGGCGGAGTGCGCTGCAACGAGGTTCCCCGCATGGTTCATAGAGGGCAGCGCTTCGGCCATGGAGAACGTCTACCAGTATCGCAATGGGGAATTTCACCTGCTCAGCAGGGATTTGACCGGCAGCACCCCCGTTGACAACGTTTTGGACAACTACCTGAACGCTCGCTACCTCGGCACGCCCGTCTACTTCGACTTGAAATACTGCGACGGCGTCGACGCCGATGGCAACGAGGTCGACAACAGCTGTGCGAACTACGTCTCGGGCTACCTGGCCGTCCTGTACCTGAGCGATCTTGCAAACATGCACGTGAGCGGCGGAGGTTCCGCGGTGGGCCCAACCAAAGACGGCAGGCTCGCCATTTCTAACGATAAGCTCCGCACGGGCCTGAACCAGAACAGGACCGACGCAGAAACAGCCAAGGAAGCGAACCTGAGCGCAGAGCCGCAGGAGGACTACCAAAACAGGACCTGTGCAGAAACCGAAGAAGCCGCCAATGCCGCAGACCAGAATGCAGAGCCGCAGGAAAACACGCCTGAAGAGGTCTCCGAGCTCACCGAAGCCGATAAGGCGACGGGGACGGAGGATGCCGTCTTGAATGGAGAGGTCTTCGAGGTTGACGAAGAGAAGCCAGCCAGCTTCGGCAGCGACGACCATGATAAGACAACACGTACGGAGGATGTTGTCTTCCTCGAGAGAAAAAGACCTCCTGACGGCGGTCGGAAACTTGGTGGAGCATAGGGGAATCGGGAGTATGCCCTTCGGGCGCACGCGCTTCGGGCATGCGATCGCGGTCGGGTTAATGTGGCGACCTGCACCGAAGTCGAAGCTACGCTACGAGCCGGCGACGCAAAGCCCACGATCCTCGCATGCCGCGCAGCGCTCGTCTAGATTCGCGACCTCCTGGTCGGCTGTATCAAACGAGAAGCCTAGCCCAGATAAGGTGACCCAATACAGCGTATTGGGCTGTCTCATATTACGAGGTTGTATTCTTCAGTCAGAGCTAGTTCTTCGTGCAGGGCGCGCCCCAAACTTCAATCCAATGACGTTGCATGTCGTCGAGACGCGGCTCCCCCGAGCCGGGTTTCTCGTACCTACTGCACGAATTGATGAACGAAACAGATGCTTTTTTAAAATTCTTAGCAAAAGACATGTGCTTAACAATCCTTTCAAAACTACCGCTGGCCGGCGATATTAGCACAAATCTTTGCACTTGTTCCGTTTACCGACAATTTATACACGCATGCCGATACGTAAATTGCAACATATGCTAAATGGAAGACCTCTTTCTGTCGTTTGGAAGAGCCGGCTTTCCCGAAGAGCATCGTGACATCATGGTTGGGGGCTACGTTTCATATGAAGTGTTCGTCTCCAACCACGAAAGCATCCTGCCAGACATGCGGGGTAAACGTCATACGGGCTGTCTCGCCGCGAATCAAGAACAAGACCATGCTCGGCTCCGCCATGCTCTGGGGCGCCGACTTGGGATTGGCGCTCGGCTTCCTCTGCATTACCCGCATCTGCCGATACAAAAGAGGCCGCAAGTTCAAATTTTCAAAAACCAACCATCAATTGGAACCCAGTTCCTCGTTGAGCTGTTCTTGTGCGGCTGCGCAACGCTGGATAAAAAACGACGTCCTCGAAGACGTGGATTCGTCTTCGAGGACGCCAAATTTCGCTATGGGCGAGGTGCGGTAAAGGTTCTCGGGACCTGTCGTCGTGAGTCTTACCAAATAGCAAAAGCAGCTCCCAATCCGCAAAGAACGCAGCTCGTGGTTTGGCACTGGGCATACCTTGCATCGGCCTTCTCCTTTGCGCCACCGCCGGCAACGGCCTCGAGTTCAGCATCGTCTACTTCAACACCGTCGATTTCCTTGATTTCGAAATCTTCGCTCTCGAGCTGAATGCCCTTCTCTGCGGCCAAACGCGAAACCTCGTCGAGGTCGCGTGCCACAACTGCCTGGGCAACGGCAACGGCAAAGTCTTTGTCGGCATCTGCCGCCTCTGCGAGCTTGGTCATTCTCTCTTTTTGATCTGCCATCTTTCGCTCCCCTTTCTTTCCGCGCGGCACGTATGTAACCCCCATTTATGGCGCTATGAGGTACCCTCGCCGTTTTCTTGCTGGTAGAGGGACCTTGTTTGTTTCCCATCAGCATTTGGGATGCATATCTTGCAATCGGCTTTACCTCGCCCTTCGTCAGGTTGAAGTGCAGCAACGGCAGGCCGGCCCTCTCGACAAGCCCTATCGCCACGCCAGTCTGCGTCGACGACGCCGGGACGGCGGATTTTAACCGCAGCGATGGAGCCGTCGAGCGGGTGAAGGGGGCTTCCGCGCGATACCGCATCACCATCGCATGCAACCTGACGGCACTGGATTGCGTGACGTCATTGTGCCAGCCTTGCAAGGCGAAGGGGGTTTAAGCCCCCTGCACTGCCATCTGCGAAACGAGGAGATGACCATGGAATTCAAGGACCTGACCCCTGAGCAGAAAAGCAAGGTGAGGAGCGCGTCTTCAGCGGAGGAGCTGCTGGAGCTGGCAAAGGCCGAGGGCATCGAGCTGTCCGCGGACGAGCTGGAAAAAACCTCGGGCGGCGGTGAATGGAATACGGTCAGATGCTCCACGTGCGCCATGGAGTACGACTACATGAAGCACAGCTCGTGCCCGCGTTGCGGCGAGCTCTTCATTGGTTTTGCACGCCTTGATCTTTTCCTCCAGCTCGGGAGACAGTTCATCAAACTTCACGGTGCCCTCCTCTGACCTGTTGCCATCCGGACCGCTCCAGCTGAGCAGCATAATACGCCAACTCATGCTCCCGGCTTCCATGGTCCAATACATCAACCCTATGTCGCCAGCAATATGCGCCGCCTGGGATCCCGGACGCGGGTTCGGCGGCAGCGCGGTGGATCTCGGGGCGCAGGGTATGGCTCCGCGGAATCGAAAGTCGATGCCGCGCGATAGCAGGCGTCGCCTTGAGCACTCTTGACCAGGAACGTCGGCGATCTGCTGAAGGCAGATTCGCGCTCATGGCAACGAATCTGAAAACGGCATTAGGCTAGGGCAGGTCGTCGGAGGGGTCGTGGATGCTCCAGTGCATGTCGAAACCGACATGCCCCGTGAACAGCCCGAAGAACTGCTCGGGGTCGTAGCGCCGCCCGTCGACGACGGCGAAGCGGTTCCCGTGCTCGTCGTCCCCGATGCGGGCCCAGCCCGAGTCCTCGGCGAAACGCACCTCGCCGAGGACGTGGGTGGTTATTACGACATAAAACGTACGCGACTCCATAATCCGCCGAGCATTATTCCGCCGCAATGTGAACACCCTTACGTGGCCTGATGGACACTGTTCCGCCCAGAATGGACACCCGGTAACCCGACAGTCCCAGCAGCCCCGCGAACCCTCACGATCATCCACGGCACGGCAAAGACGACCGTGCGACCGATAAGAGGTGCCATATGGGCAGACGAATCAGCTACCGGGACATCTTGCGCCACCGGGCCAACGGCAGAAGCATCCGCGAGATCGCGGCCGCGTGCTCCTGCTCGAGCTCTGCGGTGCAGGACATCCTGGCCAGGGCGGAGGAGAACGACGTCGGCTTGGACGACGTTGCAGTGGTTTATCTCACTACCATTTGAGACCGCACTTGCCGCATCTTGACTCGCCCGTGCCCGGACAATACATGGTGCCCGTGTGTCCGCACCCGGGACAGCATTCATTCGTCCACTCTCCACCACCGGCGATTCCGTCCAGCTGATCGTCGGTGAGCTCGTAGCCCTCTTCATGCGCCGCTTCCAATATCTGCTCCGGAGTCATTTCTTTGTTGTACTCCGCCATATCTGACCCTCCCTCTCACGTTGGCATCTATCTTTACCAAACAGTTCTTTACTTCACTATTCCTTTATACGACAGAGTAGCCCTTTTCGTTTCATCATCTTCTTCTGAATTCCGCCATCCCCCTTCTCTCAATTCCATCTGGTTTTGATAAGACGAAAAAGGCCAGCTACACAATGTGGTTATTACGACATAAAACGTACGCGACTCCATAATCCGCCGAGCATTATTCCGCCGCAATGTGAACACCCTTACGTGGCCTGATGGACACTGTTCCGCCCAGAATGGACACCCGGTAACCCGACAGTCCCAGCAGCCCCGCGAACCCTCACGATCATCCACGGCACGGCAAAGACGACCGTGCGACCGATGATTAATGGACCTCGAGCGCAAGGGAGACGCCTTCGGGTCGAAGATCACCGTGAGGGACTTCCTGGACAAGTTCATCGACTACAAGGAGGACGGGTTGCTCGTCGAGCGGTCGACGAGCAACCACTACCGCAAGCAGGCAAAGGTCATATGCCGCTACCTCGGCTCCTACAGGCTCTCCGACGTGACGGTGCCCGTCGTGAGCGGGTGGATGGCGCAGAGGCTCGAGGAGGGCTACGCCCCGAGGTCCGTCTCGAAGCCCTTCGGGCTGCTGCGCCAGGCCATGGACTTCGCGGTCGTGCTCGACCTCGTCACCAAGAACCCCTGCGAGTACTGCAAGCCGCCGAGGATCCAGCGCAAGAAGATGCAGGTGCTCGACCGCGAGGAGCGCACGAGGATGCTCAAGCTCGCCCAGGCTGCCGAGCCCTCGCGGCTCGCCCTCGCCGTCGAGCTCGCGCTCACGACCGGCATGCGCCGCGGCGAGATATGCGGGCTTCGCTGAGGAGGCCGCGGGCCGGGGACCCCGGCCGGCCCGCCCCCGCCCAGACGCCGAAAACAGAGCAATTTCCCTAACGATGAGCGCATCTGCTCGTGTAAACTGGCCCAAACGGCGTTCCCGAGGTGAGGACGTGCAACATGGCCAAACGCAGCAGGAAGAGCATCGACAGGGTCATCGCCATCGTAGCGGGCCTCGTGCTCGCCCTCGGGCTCGTGCCCGTCACGGCGTCGGCGGCCGGGGAGGGTGCCGACAACGCCGGGGGGCAGGCGCCCGACGCCCCCCAGGCGGTTGCGGGCGCGGGGCCGGAGGCGCCGCCCGCCCCGACTGGAAAGGCCGGAGTCAACGGCGCGCAGGATGGCGCTGGCGCATCGGGCGAGGATCCCGGGGAAACCGGTGGCGGGAAGGCCGATGTCCCGGCCGGCGGCGACGGCGTCGGAACGCCGGAAGCCGCGCCCGCTGACGACGGCGCGGCAGGCGGCGGTAAGGCCGAGGCCCCGGCCGAGGGCGCCGGAGAGGGCGCGCCCGATACCCCAACCGAAGGCGCCGGCGCGGGCGAGGCGCCCGACGCCGGCGGCGGCGAGGGGGAAGGCGAATCGCCCAGTCAAGCTGAGAAGGCGGAGCCGGCCGCGCCCGCCGCAGAGGACGGCGCGGCGGCAGCAGGCGACCAGGCGGCCCAGCCGGCAGCGCAGGCCGAGGGCAGCGCGGCCGGCGCCAAGGCCCAGCTCCCCGCTTTCAGGCAATCTAAAACCGTGGGCGGCGTGGCCGTGACGGTCGAGGCGGGCGCGGGCGCGTTCCCCGAGGGCGCGGGGCTCTCGGTCGCGAGCGCGCCGTCCTCTGCGACCGAGGCCGCCGTCGCGCCCGAGCGCGGCGAGGGCGAGAACGTCGCGGCCTCCTACACGTTCGACATCAAGGTGCTCGGCGCCGACGGCGCGGAGCTCCAGCCCGCGGGCGGCAAGAGCGTGAGGGTGTCCTTCGCCGCCGCCGAGGTCGCGGACCCCAACCTGGACGTGAGCGTCTACCACGTCTCGGGCGGGGAGGCCGAGGAGCTCGCCGTGTCCGAGTCGGGCTCGACCGCCACGGCCACCTCCGGGGGCTTCTCCTACTACACCGTCGAGTTCACCTACGGCGACCTGCAGTACGTGCTCCCGGGCGGCGGGAGCGTCCCGCTCGCCGACATCCTGGCCGTGGTCGGCCTCCAGGGCGAGCCCACGGACGCCGCCAGCAGCGCCCCCGGGCTGTTCGCCGTCGGCAGGGACGCAAGCGGCGCCTGGACGGTGTCCGCCAGGCGTGCCTTCTCTAGCACGGAGACCCTCACCGTCACAATCAACGGCCAGGAGTACAAGATCGCCGTGACGGACGACCGGTCCGGCACCTTAGACGGCGGCCTGACCTGGACCCTCGACGGCGAGGGGACCCTCACCATCTCCGGTGCGGGCGCGATTCCGGACTTCCAAGCTGGAGGCGCCCCCTGGTTCGGCAGCTGGAATGGCATCAAGGAGGTCGTCATCGAATCCGGCGTCACGTCCATCGGGAACTCCGC
>DFIX01000020.1 GCA_002371495.1 Eggerthellaceae bacterium UBA3686 | reverse complement strand
GCTCGCCGCGCACGGTGCATGACTCGTAGCGCAGCGGGCCCATTTTCAGGAAAGGACCCGCGCCGAACAGCTCGTAGAACTCCTGCACGGCCGCGTCGATGTCCTTCACCGTGTAGGACAGCTGATCGGGGCCCCATTTGTTAAGAATAGTCTCGTACATGCTCAGCTCCTGTCTGCTCTTTATGCGCTTGGCGGCTTGGGGATGCTCGGCGGTACCGGGGCGCCGGGCGCTTTCGGCGTAGCGGGCGCAGAGGGTATGGGCGGCATGGTCGCAAACGCATCGAGCTTCGCCTGGTCGGCGTCGAAGTCGACCTTCATCTGCTCGAGGGGCTCGCCGCATTGCGCGCATTCGGTCGCAATGGGCTTGTTGTTAGCCCCGCATTTGGGGCATTTCTTCATCTGCATCTCGGTTGGTCTAAAGCACATATACTTCTCCTCTATCGCCCGGTATCGCCCTGTGCAACATCGACGAGCGTTATCTCGAACAGCAAGTCCTCACCGGCAAGCTCGTGGTTGCGGTCGAAGTAAAGCCAGCCCTCCTCGGCTTTTATCAGACGCGCCCTAATCGACTCGTCCGGCGTCTCGATGACGATGAACTTCCCCACTTCGAGGTTTTCCGCATTGGGAAACATTGCCAGGGGGACGCGCTCAATAAGCGCCTCGTCGTACGGTCCGTACGCGTTCTCGCAGGGGATGCGCACGTTCACCGTCTCTCCCACCGACATCGTGCGAACGGCATCCTCGAACGCGGCAAGCATGACCCCTTCGCCGATAGCGAACTCGAACGGTTCGCCGACCAAGTAGGAATTGCTGAACTCCGCCCCGTTGGCGAGCTTCCCGATGAAGTCGACCTTCACCTTTTGTCCGTCTTGAATCATTGCTCTTCCATTCCACACGCAGACGCGCAACCGGGTGCTTCAAAGTTGCGCGCCTTGCCGGTAACGAGATTGACCCACGTGCCGTCGACCTTCGCGTACAGCGGACGAAGGGCCATGTGTCCCCCATGCCGGGACGTGCCCACATAAGCCACGGTACCTTCCCCGCCAACGGCCATCCAAACGTTGCCGTCAACCTCGATGTAGCGGTTGCCGTCGACACCGCGCAACACGAGCGGCATATCCTCCATACCGCACACGGGAACCTCGCGGATTCCCGCCCGCTCGCAGTACGAGCGGGCGGCTTCGACAATGTCGACGGCTTCCGTCATTGCGAAACCCTGCTTATGCCAGCGCGATGTCAGGCAAGCCCTGGTCCGCTTCGAGGGTCGACACCTCGAGCTCGACCACCTTGCCATCCTTCTCGATGGTCACCTTGTACTCGGCGGCAGGAATCTCCTTGAACCAGAAATCGCCCCACATGTCGGTTTCGGTTTCGAAGGTGGCGTCGGCGCTTGCAGCCGTCACCTTGGCGCCCTCGACGATCTCCATCTCGGCGGGGTCGAAAACAGTCGCTGCGATGAACGTCTGCGGAAGCTCCTTGTAGTACACGTTCGATTGCGGGTCGAGCTGCTCGGCGCCCTCGAGGTCGAACTCGCTCTCGTCGCCGAACTGGATGGCCTCGACCGCGCAGCTGTCGACGCAACGCGGGATGCGGATCGGCGAATCCGGGTCGTCGAGCAGGTGGGCACAGCCGGTGCACCCCTGCGGAATCTGCAGCTCCTCGTTCCAGTAGACGCCCTCGAACTTGTCGGCGATGTCCTTGCGGCCCTTGGCCTTGGCCGGATCGATGACGACGAGGCCGTCCTCGCGGTCCATGACCACCTCGGGTGCGAACTCGGCGATGGCCTTGGTCTGCGCGCCGATGACCGGCACGTACGACACGCGCACATGCGAACCGGCGCCGCGCTCCTTCTCGGTGAGGTTCATCCAGAATTGGCCAATCTCGGGCTGCGGCTCAGCGTACGGCAGCCACTGATTGCCGCAGTGCTCGTCTTTGCAGGCAACCTGGCAGTTACGGCAACCCGTGCATTTCTTTAGGTCAATGTAGAAAACCTTTGCCATGATGCTTCTCTCCCCTCTCTACCTATTCGACAACCCAGGAGTTGTAGTTGATGCCGATCTCGGGATCGTAATCGCGCGCGAAGGCATCCGGATACTCTTGTTTCCACTGGTCCATCTCGGCCTGCTCGAGCTTGGCGGCCTCGACCAGATAACCGGACACGGCGAAGCCGCGGCAGTTCTTGGAGACCTGCTTCTCGGGACTGATCAGGTTGGCTGCGCCACCGCGGTCGATGTGCGGGGCGATCGGGTCGACGCGAGAGCCCTTGTTGATGACCACAGCGCCCGGAATCACACGCTCGGAAATACGCGCACCGGTCAGGATGATGCCGCGGTCGTTGAACAGCTTCACGATATCGCCGTCATGTATGCCACGCGCCTCGGCGTCGACGGGGTTGATCCACAGCGGCTCGTACTTGTAGCCGTCGGGGCCGGTAACCTTCATGGTCTCGAACTCGCGGAACCACTTGATGTCGTCGCCTTGCACGTGCACGCGCCAACGTGCGGGATTTGCCACGACGAGCAGCGGGTAATCCTTGCAACGCTCGCCCCACAGGGTCTCGTCATGCGTCCAACCCTCGGAGGCCGGGCCGCCGACGGTCCAGCGGGCCATGGGCGTGCGTTCCTTGTCGTCGGGGAAGTTCGTGGCCAGCGCCTCGGACCAGAACTCGAGCTTGCCGGTGGGCGTGTCGAGCGGCCAGTTCTCGGGGTCGGCATAGAAGCCGTACATGCCGGCGGGCAGCTTGTCCTGATCGGGATCCTGCTTGGGGAAGTAGTAGCCCTTCTCGTTGAGCTCCTCGAAGGTGATCTCCTCGCCCAGGCGCGAGTTCTGGAACTCGAACTGGCGCCACTCGGCATAGGTCATGCCCATGTCGAGCTGATCGCGGATGCCGAAGCGCTCGCCGAGCATGCAGGCGATCTCGAAGTCGGAATACGACTCGCCCACACGGTCGATTGCGTTCGGGGTGATAGCCGACGAGCGCAACGACACGACCATCGAGCCGCCCATCATGTCGTCGTCTTCGACACAGGTAGTCACGGGCAGCACCAGGTCGGCGAAGAGCGAGTCGTTCTCGAGCCACTGATGGTTGGTCACGAAGAACTCAACCTCGTTCGTGCGGATGGCGTCCTGGTAGCGGAAGCCGCCGTCCCAGCAGTTCATGTTGCAGGGCTTCTCGGACCACAGCATGTGGATCTTGTTGAACTCGGGCATGTGCGCGAGCTTGTAGTCGATGGCCGCTTGCAGCTCCTCGACGCTGCGGCCGGTCGCGCGGGCGAGTTCGGGCGATGCGGTGCCGAGCGCCGCCTTGTACGACTCGGGCGTCGTGGGATACTCGTTCTTCTGGAACTGCTCTGACGTCTCGACGTACACGATGGCCGGTGAGCCGTACCACTCGGTATGGCCCTCGAGCAGCGCCTCGGCGATGAGCGTGCGCGGAATCTTCTGCTCGGAGGGATAGAACATGCGGCACTGATTGGCCATGCTGAACGGCGCGGAGGTCGAGCGGGCGATGGTCTCCTTGCCGATGAGCGACGCGTTCATGAACGCCTGTTGCACGCCGGGCTTGCCGAAGCCCTGAAGGCCGAGCAGGTAGGCATGCGTGCGGCCGGGTTCGAAGCTGTACGGGCCCTTGATGGCGCCGGAGCTGAAGTGCACCGAGGCCGTGATGAGCTTCGCGCGGTTGCGCGCGTAGGCCTTGATGGTGTACTCGGGTATGCCGGTGCGCTCCGCAGCCCACGCCGGGGTCTTCGGAATGCCCTCTTCGTCTTCGCCGAGAACATAGGCTTTCACCTTGTCGAGGCCTACGGTATGCGTCTCGCAGTACGCCTCGTCATAGAGGCCCTCGGTGAACCACACGTACATGACGGCAAAATCGAGCGCCGCGTCGGTGTTCGGCAGGATGGGGATCCACTTCATCTCGTCATGGCAGACCGCCGTGTAGTTGCAGAACGGGTCCACGACCACGAACTTCTTGCCGCATTCCTTCCAGAAGTTAATGAGGCGAGACCACATCTGTGATGCGTAGTTCTGGGTGAGCTCCCAGTCGCCCGCCGCAAACGCGATCATCTCGGAGTGCTCGGAGATGTCGCGCAGCACGTGCCAGGGGTTGTAACCGGTCTGCGGAGGAGCAGGCATGCCCAGGCCCTTGTTGCATCCCGAGCCCCAGAAGTGCTTGGCGCCCCAGTACCAGCCCTCAACAGAGTCGGGGGTGCGCACCTCGCGCGTGTAGCCGCCGAGCTTGCTCATGAAGGTGGAGTGCATGCCGCCGCCGGAGTGCAGGTTCTTCGACTCGCGGTGGCCGTCCTCGCCGATGGTGAGCACCGAGTAGGGGCCGTACTTCTCCATGATGCGCTTGATTTCCGACTCCATGATGTCGAGCGCCTCGTCCCAGGAAATGCGCACGAACTTCGACTTGCCGCGGTTGGCCGCGTTGATCTTGGCGGGGTCGCCGCCCGGCTCCCAGTCGACACGCTTCAGCGGGTACTTCACGCGGTTCTTCGAGTAGATGCGATTCTTGTAGGCCAGCGCGAAGTAGTTCGGCTGCGACTTGTAGCCCGGTCGGAATTCCTTGTCGCCCACCTTGATGGTCCACATCGAAGGCTCGAGCTCCTCCTCGGTGTACTTCTCCAGGTAGTGGATGGGGCGGATGCGGACGATCTTGCCGTCCTTCGTGTCTACGTACGTAAGATCGCCGCCCGTGCCGCCGCAAGCGATGCTTTGCACCGTAGTCTTCAGCTCACTCATCTGCCAGTCTCCTTTCGTTCCCTCTCTTTTCCCGACTCGTCTTGGCTGGGCAACGCACACATTGCCCTACGATAAAAAGAGTATATGGAGCCTTATTTGGTCAGGTAACCCTCTTTAGGCCCCTGTTGCGAGAGCCGATTGACCCCTTTTGACACGCGGATGCAAACGCTTGGGTTAACGACGATTCGATTAGCCAAATTATGCAGTTGTAATGCTGAATCGCTATTGATCCAACCCGGCTTTCACGGCATACACGGCCGCTTGCACCCTATTTTCCAGGCACAGCCGCAGCATAAGGTTGCTCAGCTGCTTTTTTACGGTACCGACGCTCAAGTACAGCTCGGCGCCAATCTCGTCGTTCGACTTGCCCTGCGCGACGAGCCTCAAGATGTCTTTCTCGCGGTCGGTGAGATGCTCCGACGACGGAACGTCGCCGCGGCTGCCGTTGCTGCCAGCTTTTTCGCGCAGCCGAGCGAACTCGTCGACGACCGGCCCGGTGACCGATTCCGAAAGAGCCATTTCGCCAGCGATGATGCTGTGTAGGCGATCGCGCAGTTTGCGGGCGGGCGTGTCTTTGAGCAGATACCCGCGCACGCCGTTACCGAGTGCGTCGAACACGATTTCTTTATCGGACTCGACGGTGAGCATGACGATGGCGATTTCGGGAGCCTCATCGTGAATGCGGCGCGCCGCCTCGACGCCGTCCATGCGCGGCATGCGCACGTCCATGAGCACCAGGTCGGGGTACAGGTCGCGCGCGAGCGAGACCGCCTCGTCGCCATCGGAAGCTTCGGCCACGACGTCGAACTCGGGCCAACGGTCGATGAGCCCGCGCATGGCCTCGCGGTAGAGCACCTGGTCATCGACGAGCAAAATGCGCGTTACCGAATCGCTCATGGCTAATCCCCTCACCGCACGACCGGCATTTCGATGAATACCGTCGTTCCTTGTGCGCCCGACACCACCGACACGCTGCCACCGGCGGACGCCGCCCGCTCGCGCATGATGCGGATACCTAACCGCTCGGGCGCCACATGAGCCACATCGAAGCCGATGCCATTGTCGCGAATCGAGATGAATGCCAAGTTGTTTTTACGCTTGAGCGATACGTCCACTTGCGTCGCGCGCGAATGTCGCAGTATGTTCTGCAAGCACTCGTTTATTATGCGTACCAGTTGCAGGCGCGCGTATTCCGATATGACCACGTCATCGGCATCCTTCGTCGCGAAGGCTACCCCGATGCCCCATTGGCCCTCGAAGCGCTCCAATATCGAAGCGATGTCCTTGCCCACGTCACCTGCGCCCTCGATGGGAGCGCGCAGCGATAGCATTTCCTCACGCAGCACCTTCGTCACCTGACGCGCCTGTGCTGCAATGGCATCGATCTCGCTTTCCAGGGCCTCCATGTCGCCGTCGTCGAGGCACGACGAGGCAATGTCCGCACGAATGGCGACGGCACTGACCATCTGCGAGATGTTGTCGTGTATCTCGCTGCTCAAATGCTTGCGCTCCTTCAGCATTTGCAGCTCCAGGTCTTTCTTCGACATCTGCACGCGTCGGACAAGCGTCCCGAGTATTCGACCGATCTCGAGGAGGAAATCGAAATCGGCCTCATCGAACGGTAGCTGTCTCTTGAATACGACCGTCAGCATGCCCAAAACACCAGACGACGAGGTGAGCGGGATGCTCACGGCGCTTCGAAACCCCAGCTCGATAGCGGCATCGGGAATGAAGTCGTCTTCGTGGGGACGCTCGTAGTCCATGATGATGAGTTCGCCGCGGTTGATGAGGTTGGCCATGCGGCCAATACTGAATGTTACGTTGACCTCGACGGCGGACGTCATAACCGTGCCGTCATGCGAGGCGTGTTTCACAAAGCGCTTCCCATCGATGTCGATGAGGTGAAGGTGCGCCGAATCGCACTCGAAATACTCCGAGCTCAC
>DFIX01000027.1:59857-74595 GCA_002371495.1 Eggerthellaceae bacterium UBA3686 | reverse complement strand
GGCTCGAAGGCTCCCTTCCGACTAGTTGGAGTGCCCGCAAGGGCAACAGACCGAAAAAGGAGGAAGAAATGCCGGAAGAGAGGAAGGACCTAGACAAGGAGTTCCAGCAGGAACGCAAGGACGCCCATATGGCCGATGCCGAGAAGAACAAGAAGGCATGGCAGCAGAACGCCACCGATGCCGCTGGTCGTGACTGGACCAAGCCGCGTCGTTGGGATCCTTCGCAGGGCGTGTAAGTAATCAATTCCAAGTTAAGGTTTGACGAGTGAGAGAGGGTTAATTAGGTATGCTTACCAATGAACTCGAAGGCGTCAACAAAGACGTTTACAAAACCGACTGGCAGTGGCAAGAAGGCGAGTACACGGTCACGCGTACGAACATGTGGACCGCGCCTGGCTGCCACAACGGCTGCTCCGTCCTGTACTACACCAAGGATGGCAAGGTAGAGAAGATCGAAGGCGACCCGCTGTCCCCTTACAACCAGGGCCGTCTGTGCATGCGTTGCCTCGACGTCGTCGAGACGTTCTATCATCCCGATCGCCTGAAGTACCCGCTGAAGCGCGTTGGCGAGCGTGGCGAGAACAAGTGGGAGCGCATCACCTGGGACGAGGCTTATGACGACATCGTCGAGCACGTCAAGGAGATTTGGCGCGACTACGGTCCCGAGTCCATCGTTTCGATGCAGGGCACCGGCCGTAACATCTGCTGGCAGACCCCGTACCTGTCCTATGCCGGTTTCGATAGCCCGAACTTCGTGCTTGGCTTCCTGTCCGGCGACGCGTGCTACCTGCCGCGTACCACCATCGGCCACTGCTTCATGGGCGACTTCTTCGTAGCCGACATGTCGCAGCACCTCGAGCAGCGCTACGCTGACCCCGAGTACGTGTACCCCGAGTACATCCTCAACGTTGGCAACAACGCTCTCGTCTCCAACGGCGACGGCTTCTTCGGCCACTGGATCGTTGACGTCATGAAGCAGGGCGGCACCAAGCTGATCGTCCTGGACCCGAGCTGCACCTGGCTGGCCTCCAAGGCCGAGTACTGGCTGCAGGTCCGTCCTGGCACCGACGCTGCTGTTGTCATCGCCATGATCAACGTCATTATCGAGGAAGACCTCTACGACCATGACTTCGTTGAGAACTGGTGCTACGGCTTCGAAGAGCTGGCCGAGCGTGCTCGCGAGTACACCCCCGAGATCGCTGCCGAGATCGCCGGCGTCGACGCCGAGCTGATCCGCGAGGCTGCCCGTGCCTTCGGCAAGGCCAACCCCGGCACCGTTCAGTGGGGCCTGAAGGTCGACCAGACCGTTTGCGGTATCCCCCTGGCTCAGGCGCTGCTCTCCATCGGCGCCATCTGCGGTGACATTGACGTCCCCGGCGGCATGATGATTCCGCGCTGCGCTTACGACATTCCTGACTCCTATGGCTGCGGCATGTGGTTCCTCTCCGACGAGATGCTCGGCAAGATGCTCGGCGTCGAGACCTCCCCGCTGCACGCTCTTGGCTTCGACCCGACCGCCAACGGCGACACGGTTCTGAACGCCATCGAGACTGGCGAGCCTTACCCCATCCGCATGCAGTTCATCCAGTCCACCAACCCCATCGCCAACATGGCTGCCGACGCTCCGCGCGTTTACCGCGCCATGAAGAGCGTTTGGTACAACGTCGTGGTCGACGTCTTCATGACCCCGACGGCGATTGCCTGCGCCGACATCGTGCTGCCCTGCGGCATGAGCTGCGAGCGTAACTCCGCTCGCGTGTGGTGGTGGCCGCTGCGCTCCATCGTCAAGGTTGCGGATTACTACGAGGCCAAGTCCGACGAGCAGATCATCCTCGAGCTCGGCAAGCGCCTGCATCCCGAGCGCTTCCCGTGGAACGACGACATCGAGCTCATGACCTGGTGGATCCAGGCTGGCAACCGCTTCCATGCTGGTTGGCCGCACAAGACCGACGAGACCTTCCCCGAGCTGTGCGAGAAGGTTATCGACTGGCCTGATGACTGGGCTTACCGCAAGTACGAGCTCGGTTGGCTGCGCGACGACGGTCAGCCCGGCTTCAACACCAACACGGGCCGTTGCGAGCTGTACAACACCCTGTTCGAGGCTTGGGGCTTCGATCCGCTGCCTTACTACGAAGAGCCGCCTGAGTCCCCGGTCTCCACGCCGGAGCTGTTCGAGGAGTATCCGTACGTGCTCACCACCGGTGCCCGTACGTGGGAGTACTTCCACTCCGAGGAGCGCATGGTTCCGCGTCTGCGCGAGTCGCATCCCGATCCGCTGACCGACCTGCATCCCGACACCGCCGCCAAGATCGGCGTGTGCGCTGGCGACTGGATCTGGGTCGAGAACATGCGCGGCAAGTGCAAGCAGCGCGTGCGCATCAACCCGTCGCTCAAGCCCGACACCGTGCGTTCCGAGCACGGCTGGTGGTTCCCCGAGCGCGAGGGTGCGTATCCGAGCCTGTACGGCGTGTTCGATTGCAACATCAACAACCTTACGGTTCAGGGCGTTACCGGTCCTACGTTGTACGGTGCTCCGTACGCCAACCAGATCTGCAAGATCTACCCGGTGACGAAAGAGAATGACGAGTCGATGACGGTTGCTGTCATCAACACGGGGGAGGCTAAGTAACTATGGCTGACGAGAAATACGGTCTGTTTATCGATTACACCTGGTGCACCGGCTGCCATTCCTGCGAGATGGCCTGCAAGGTCGAGCACAACTTCGGTGAGGGCGTGTACGGCGTGAAGCTGTTCGAAGACGGCCCGCGCATGCTGCCGAGCGGCAAGTACGAGTACAACTACCTGCCGGTTTTCACCTCGCTGTGCGACCTGTGCGCCGAGCGCGTCGAAATGGGCAAGCTCCCGACGTGCGTGCATCACTGCCAGGCTGCCTGCATGAAGTACGGCAAGGTCGAGGACCTGGCCAAGATGGCCGCCGAGACCCCGCGCTCCTGGGTGTACGTGCCCGAGCAGTAATCGTTTGATTCATCCGATCCGGCGCCTCGCCTACCCGAGGCGGGGCGCCGGTTGATGTAAGGAGTAACTATGTGCTTTAGACCTGCAGCAAGCGTGACCATCGTCAAGTGCCTCGAGTGCGGCACGTTCAACAAGCCCATCGACGACACCTGCAAGAAGTGCGGTGCCGACCTGGCAGCCTCCAAGGAAGCTGCAGCCAAGGCTGCTGGCGTGACCCCGGGCGCGAAGAAGGTCGAGATTTCCCTGACTCCGCAGGGCCTCGACAACAAGAAGCCCGCTGCCCCTGGCGCACCGAAGGCCCCTGGCGCTCCGAAGCCGCCTACGGCGTAAACTGCTTTATAGCTGCGTGTTAGGAGGAAGGCTATGCCTAATTGCAGAACATGCAGCCCGTGGTGCAACCGTTGCCACAAGAAAGCGGTTACGAAGTTCCCCGTTGAATGCCCGGTTTGCGGGCGGTACAACCCGTATGAACGAGATGTTTGTCCGAAGTGCGGCACACCGATCGTTCATGACGAGAGCAAAGTGGTTACTCACCTGAACACCGAGGTCAAGAAAGCATGCTTTCTTTGTTCGCCTTTCGAGAAGCCGCTCTGCAAGGACTGCCTGAAGGCGGGTCGAATCAAAGTTTGTCCCGAATGCGGGAGCTACGTCCTGGGGAGTCGTGCTACCTGCAAGAAATGCGGGTACGCATTCGGGGAAGTCTTGGATCGT
Organism: Eggerthellaceae bacterium UBA3686; assembly: GCA_002371495.1. Lineage (GTDB taxonomy): Bacteria > Actinomycetota > Coriobacteriia > Coriobacteriales > Eggerthellaceae > UBA9715. The sequence continues at coordinate 70,908 of DFIX01000027.1, read as the reverse complement.
GGGTATACTCCGGCCAAGACCGTCATTGGGTAAATGAAGCCCTAGTTCTCCTGCATCACTATTGCGGTCGAGAGGGGATTTCTATGTCAATTCGAAAGTGCTACGTGCCTGCCCCCGCAAGAGGAAACGGTTCGGGAAGAACGACAGGCGCATGCACCTTCCCAGGTGCATGAATCCTGTTTCTTCTGCAGATTTCGGGCAAGCCGCTCTAATCGCCATACATATATTGGCGGGCCACGCCCCGGCCCGCCTATAGAGCGGAATACAAATCTGATCGAAGCGAATCGATTCTTTAAGGAGGGGGCATGACAAACAAGCAAAAAGCGAGTACCGCAGCATGGGTCGTCGTGATCATCGCGTTTTTCGGCGGCTTTGCCCTCGCTAACATCCAAAACAAGGTTCCGCCGGTTATCGATGTCATCATGCTCGAATTCAACATTGGCGAGACCGACGCTGGGTGGCTGACCTCTGTATTCACCATCATGGGTATGATCACCGCCATCCCGGCATCCTATCTGATGCGCAAATTCGGCGCCAAGAAAATCGGCGTCACCGCGCTCATCTTCGCCGCCGTGGGTTCCGCCATCGGAGCCTTCACGGAGGGCAACCTTACGTTCATGCTCATCACCCGCGTCATCGAAGGCACAGGCGTGGGCATGATCGCCGTAGTGGGCCCATCGGTAATCTCTGAGTGGTTCCCGCCCGAGAAGCGTGGCCTTCCCATGGGCCTGTGGGGTTCGTGGATGATGTGTTCGCAGACGCTTCTCTTCCTCCTGGGCGTGCCGCTCGTCGAGCTTGGCGGCTGGCAAGCTGTTTGGTGGTTCACCTGCATCTTTGCTGTTGTCGTCTTGGTCTTTTACTGGTGGAAAGTCGACGATCCTCCCGCGGGTACCCCTAATTATGCCCTGGGCGAGCCCGAAGACGAATTCCACTTCGGCGAAGCGTTCAAGTCCGGTTCCACCTGGCTCATCACGCTGTGCGGCGTCATCTTCACGTTCTGCTGCTTCGGGTTTGCGACCTATATCTCGCTGTACTGGGCGCAGACGTTCACCGGCGGCGACATGAACCAGTCCAACCTTTGGGTATCGATTTTGTATGCAATCGAGATTCCGATGGTTATCTTCGTCGGTTGGCTGTTGAACAAGGTTAAGCTCAACAACCGCCACTGGGTTGGCACGCTTGGTTTTGCTCTGTACACCATCGTGCTGTTCTTGTGCTTCCGCATGGACAACCCGGCGATGGTCATCCCGTTCATCATCATCTACCCGTTCCTTGAGGGTATGATCCCCACCGTTTACTGGACGATTGCACCGTCGACGGCGAAGAAGCCCGAATACGCGGGCACCGCTATCGGCATCCTTAACGTTGGCCTGAACATCGGCACGCTGCTCGGTCCCCCGGTCACCGGTTACTTCATCGAGACCTATGGTTGGGCGACCGCGACGATCCCGCTGGTCGTAGCAGCAGTGATCGGCGCCATCATCTTCGCGTTCGTAAAGTCGTATGACGAAGAGAACCTGAAGATCGAAGCCGAGGCGGCAAAAGCCGCAGAGCTCGCCGAATAATCGGCAAAAACGCCAGAAGGCAAAGCACATGAGTTGTACGGTGTCGCGCTGATCATGACAACGCGACACCGGATGAAAAAGGGGCGGCACCGTTTGAATTGCTCTTACGGGTCGCCCCTTCGCATGCGCCGGCAGTTGACGCATGCAGGATATTTGATGGGAGAGTAGGAAAGCAATGAATACGAAACGGGCATGGATTGTCGCTCTCGCGACCATTTTTGCCGGAATCGCACTGGCCCTGGTGCAGAACAAGGTAGCTCCCTGCATGACTACGCTGCAGAGCGCCTTCGGCATCGATATGGCGACGGCAGGTTGGCTTAGCTCGCTGTTTTCGCTCGTCGGCATTGTCATGGCGATTCCTGCATCTATCGTGCTGAACAAACTGGGCCCGAAGAAGGGCGGCATCATCGCCCTTGTCTGCGCCGTTGCGGGCTCGCTCATCGGCGTCATGACCACGAGCATCCCCGTGCTCATGGCATCGCGCGTCGTAGAGGGCATCGGCGTGGGCCTGATGTCGGTTATCGGCCCGTCCATCATCGCCATGTGGTTCCCCGAGACCAAGCGCGGCCTTCCCATGAGCATCTGGGCGGCCTACCAGATGGGCGCCCAAGCTATCATGTTCTTCTTGGGCGGCGTGCTTACTACCAACTTCGGGTGGCAGGGCATGTGGTGGTTCGGCCTGGCCGCCTGCGTCGTGGCGCTCGTGTTCTACGTGTTGTGCGTGAAAAGCCCGCGCCCCGAAGACAGCTACGCCGACGTCGAGAGCGAGGACGTTTCGCTGGCCGAAGGCATGAAATCGCCGTATGCGTGGATCATGTCGGCCGTGACGATGCTCTTCTGCATCGGCTGCTTCGGATTCGTCAACTGGATCGCCACCTGCTGGTCGCAGATCTTCAATATGAGCGAGGGCGACGCCAACATGTGGGTCGGCTACTTCTCGCTCGGCGGCGTCATCGCGGCAATCATCGTTGGCGCCCTTTTGAACAAGATTCGCAACCGCAAGATGTTCGGCGCCATTGCCCTTGCGCTGTTCGGCGTCGTATCGGTATGGGGCATGAACATGGGCAATCCCATGTTCCTGCTGCCGTTCGTTATCATCTACCCGTTCGTCGATGCGAGCTTCCCGTGCGTGCTGTGGACCATGACGGCCCAGACGGTGAAGAAGCCCGAGCTCGCAGGCGTTGCGCTCGGTGTCGTTTCCATCGGTTTCAATGTGGGCATCTTGCTCGGCCCTCCGGTTATCGGTGCGGTCGTCGACGCCGCTGGATGGACCATCGCCTCGTGGGTGATCTTGGCGGTATGCGTGGCATCTGCTGCGTTGCTGATGTTCGTCAAGCAGTATGCTGCTGACGGCTCCGATGCGTAACGCGCACTGACAACCAATTTTGCGCAAACGGGGGGACGGCCTTATGCGCCGTCCCTCGTTTTTTTTGCAATCCGCCCTAGGAATCCGCAGAGCAGCGACGTCGATTAAGCTTGATGCACGTTGCTATTCGCGCTGGCCTCTCGACCGTCCGCCCAGATCAGCGGCAGGACGCTAGGCCTACAGCTGCTCGCGTTTTAGAATGATTGAAGTTTGTAGCTGCGCAAGCGGCTACGCATCCTGCCGCTAATCTGGGCTACTGAGGATTGAGAATAGTAACGGGTGCATCCCAACGCACTTGGGCGGGCGGGGCGCGCTCTGGCTTGGCTTCGTCGAAGCCTATATATTAATAAGTTTGCAACTGCAGAATCGGCGGAGTCACGCCCCCGTCCGCCCAAGCGCTTCGCTAGATCGGGTTTCTTGCGGGGAATCCCATACGGCGCTTTTTGTCAGCGTTTGAGCGTCTTGATCTTGCGGTAGAGGGTGGCCTTGCTGATGCCCAGGAGCTCGGCGGCTTCGGGTATGTTGCCGTGGCATTGGCCGAGCGCCTGCTGTATGGCGATTTTCTCGAGGGCTTCGAGCGAAAGGGTGGGTAGGGATCCATCTGGATTGCCGGGAGCCTGCGCGTTGGGCGAGGAGCCATCGCTTGGCTGCGGCAGCGGTTCGGCCGAATGCTGCGCAGGTGTCGGGCCAACGATGTCGAGGTCGTTGACGATGAAGGCGGGAAAATCATCGATTTCGATGACGCCGCGGTCGCAGGTATAGTACGCCGAATATATGGCGTGCTTGAGCTGGCGGACGTTGCCGGGCCAGCGGTACGTCTCGATGAAGCGCTCGGCCTCGGGCGAGAGGTTGACGGCGCCGTTGTTCGTCTTGATCTGGCATTCGTTCAGGAAATACCGCGCGAAGAACAGCGGGTCTCCGATGCGGTTGCGCAGAGGGGGAAGCTGAATCGAGAGCACCGAGAGCCTGTACAGGAGGTCTTCGCGGAAGAGTCCGCGCGAGACCAGGTCCGAGAGGTTTTGGTTGGTGGCCGCGACGAGCCTGAAGTCGATTTGCTTGTAGTTGGTGCCGCCGACGCGCACCACTCGCTTGTTCTCGAGCACGCGCAGCAGCGTCGCCTGCAGCTCAAGCGGCATATCACCGATTTCGTCGAGGAACAGCGTGCCGCCGTCCGCGAGTTCGATTTTGCCGGGCTTGCCGCCTTTTTCCGCCCCGGTGAAGCTGCCCGATTCGTAGCCGAACAACTCGCTTTCGATCAGGCGGGGCGGGATGGCTGCGCAGTTGATCGATATAAACGGCCCGTCGGGGGATGATGCGTTATGTATAGCTTGGGCGAAAAGCTCTTTGCCGGTACCGCTTTCTCCCGTTATGAGCACGTTCTCGCTTGTCCGCGCGAACCGCATGGCCAAGGCCTTGGTCTTTTCGATTTGGCAGCTTCGGCCAAGAATGCCGGCGAACGTTATCGGCGCGGCGTCGCCTGTCGGCTTACGCGAAGCGCCGAGCGCGGGACGCTTGGTCTTCGGGGTTTTCTTGAACGAGAGGATGAAGCCGTTCGTCTCGACGTTGGACGTTTCGGTGCTCAGGCGCTTAGCGCTCAGGGTATAGGCTTCGTCGTTGATGGTCGTGTCGAGCGTTTCCTCGCGCAGCAGGAAGTCGGCAATCGTTGTCTGGTCGTCATGCGCGAGCAGGTCGAACAGGCTGACGCCCGCTATTTCGCGCGGAGACGAGTTGAACACGTGTGCGGCTTCGGGGCTCGCGTACATGACGGTGAAGCCCCCGTCGAGCACGAGCACGCCTTCCTTCACGTTGCTGATCAGGGTTTCGGAAATGCCTTCGAATTGCTGGGCGGAACGATAGGCGCTCGAGTATTTCAGTTGCGCGTCGGCGAGCTTCGCGTCGTATGAGCTCAGCCGCAGCTGTGCGCTGATCGTGGTGGCCAGCGTCGAGAGCAGGCTCATAGCGTGGATGAGCAGTTTTCGGTCGGTGCTCGAAAGCGGCCCGTCCGGGATGGGCTGGGTGAGCAGCAGAGCTCCGATGGCGTTGTCGTATTGGTCGATGATGGGAGCGGCGCAGGCTATGAGCCCATGCAGCGCAAAGCAGTAATGCTCGGGGCCGATGACGACGAAGGGTCGTTTGTGTTGTATGCAAAGCGAGTGTGCGTTGGTGCCTACTACTTTCTCGGAAATCATGTAACGCTCGCCGACGAATTGGTGGAGCTGTAAATCGCCGATCTGAATATACGAGAGCCCATCCGGATCGATGAGCTCGAAGATATAGTCGTTTTTCATGTTGAGCGACTCGATGCTGTTGAGCAGCGGTGTGGCGATGTTGATCAGGCGCGCGTTTTGCGCCGCCGCCATCTCGAAGCGCTCGTCGGAGACCTGCTCGCCGATATTCGTCGCGTCGGGATAGAGGCCTTGTAGGTTCGAGCTGACCCAAGAATCGGCGATTTCGGGGCGCACGCAAGAAGATTGGTGCGGGTCTATGCCATCGTTTAGGAAATCGAGCTCCGCATCGAGGATGCATTCCCAATACGTTGCGTTTTCGTACATGGATTGAATGAATTGGAGGTCGCTTGCATAGCTCAGATCCAATGCACCCGTAGCGCTTTCCATCGGTAATATCCCCCCATGAAATACCTCGACAGCATCTACCTATTATAGAAGGTTTTGCTGCGTAAACAAACTATAATGCCCACGTCAAAGCCATAATTTGGTTTCTCAAAATGAAAAAGTTGGCACGGTTTTTGCAAGAAGATACTTAGGAGGTCTTTACGAATCTCCTAAGTGTTTCAAGTTTACTGCAGGGGGGACGGCGATGCAGGAGGGCAAGGCAGCGGGCCGCATGGGCCATGCGGCGGATCGTCGATGGCGTTCGCCCGATGTCGGCTCCGTGAGCCTGGAGGCCGGACGAACAGAGCCGCATGACGGCGAGGTTGGCGTTGCCGACAGCGATCGGGCCGATGGGTCGAGGAGTGTCGTTACACCTGTGGGGGCAGTGCGGTTGAATCCTGTCGAGCTCGCAAACCCCGCACTCATCGAGGACCCTGTTTTCGGCAAGGCTGGCGCGGGCGCTTATGGCGGACGGGGGCCGCGAGTCGAGGAAACCCATGCAGCTGGTCGCATCGATGGAACTACAGGTCGGTGGGTCAGAACCGGCGGCGGTTGTGTTCGGTGGGTTCAGCAGCAATCGGAAGGCGCCGATGGCCAGGGGGATTACCTGTGGCGGTGCGTAACGTGCGCAGAGGATGATCTTGTCGACGATGATGGCCCGAGCGTAGAGCCGATACCGTATGGCTCGTACTCGTATCTCGAAAACGACGATGGCACTGTGACGCTCGTTGCTTACGAGGGGGACGAAACCCACATACAAACGCCCGATCAGATTGACGGCAAGGCCGTTTCCGCGCTCGGGGCGAGTTTGTTTGCCGGCCATGCCGAGATTGAGGAGGCCCTCGTTCGCGGTTCGGTCAAGGTTATAGACGAGCACGCGTTCGATGGCTGCACGTCGCTTGCGAACGTCGTGCTTCCTGATACGCTGGTAAGCGTCGGGTTGCTCTCGTTTGCCAAGGCGGGTTTGAAATCCCTTGCGCTCCCGGCGTCGGTTAGGCGCATTGGCGAGAAAGCGTTTTTCCATTGCAAGCAGCTCGAGTCGGTGGCCTTTCCTCAATCCCTCGTTGAAATCGGCGAATCTGCTTTCGCCTATTCGGGCCTCAAGAACGTTTTCATTCCCGAATCGGTCGAACGGTTGGGGTTCAACGCGTTCGATTTAACGCCCGCACAGGCCCGGATCGGGCAAGGCGCCATCCGAATCGCCGAGGGCAACGCTCTGTATAGGACCGATGGTGCTGGGCTGTACTGCAAAGACGAACTGGTAGAGCTTCCCGGTTACGTGAAAGAATACGAAGTTGCCGCCGGGACGCGGCGAATTGCGCCTGGCGCCTGCAAGCGCCATCCGACGCTTGCACATGTGAGTCTTCCCGAGGGTTTGGTCGAAATCGGCGACGATGCGTTCTGCAGCAACCGTGCGCTGCGCGTCGTCGATTTGCCCGAATCGCTCGAGCGCATCGGCGAGCGCGCGTTCGTCGATACGTCGGTTTCGGTTCTGCGCATTTCGCGCAACGTCACCCATATTGGGGCTGATGCCCTGCTTGTGCAGGGTGAAGCGCAGATGAGCGCCCGAACCCCTCTTGCCGGCATTGACCTGGACCCCGAAAACCCAGTGTTCTACGTGCAGAACGGGCTTCTGTGCGAGCGCGGGACGAGTCCGGGCGGCGGGGATACTTGCCTGCTCTACGTTGGGCCCGATGCCGTCGTGCGCATCCCCGACCAAGTTACCACGATAGCCGTCATGGCGTTCGGAGCCGCGATGGGCGTCGACGAGCTGTACGTGCACGATCACGTGCATTCGTTCTGCTACGGCTGGCTTTCGATGAAGGAGCCGATCCGCATCGTGCACGTCGACTTCGGCGAGCCGGTTGATGGCTGTGTGCACGGCGATTTTCCGCTGCCGAACCTGTCGACGCGGTTCCGGTACATGACCGACATGTTCACTTCGCGCGACGGCAAGACGGTCTTCGATTTCGATTACTACGACGCATGGGTTACCTGTTCGAGCAGCGTTGCCGAGCTGGCGCCGGCAGTGTATGCGCGCATGAAGAACCCTGTAGGCATGTCCGAGCATTCGCGCGACGTCTACGAGGGAATATTCGAGCGCAAGGGACCGCGCATCTGCCGTTATTTCGCTGAGCATTCCAACATCGAGGCGCTCGAGATGCTCGTGGATCGTGGCTGGGTCGATATGGCCGACATCGATTCCGAGCTCGACATAGCCATGCGTGACGGTCGCCCTCAGGCGACGGCATGCCTGCTCGAGGTGAAACACCGCTATGCGCCAACGCAGCCTGTTGGCTTGGACTTCAGCTTGTAGGGGGTGTTATGAAGGACCTTACTCCGATCGACGAGCAAGACGTGGTGCTGAAGCGTCGCCATGAAGTTGCCTCAATGGGCCTGGGCCGCGACGGCGAATCCGAGCGTCTTGCCTTGCTCACCGAAGAGCAGATGCAGAAGAAGCGCGAACGCTACGAGAAGTGCGTGCCCGTTGCCAACGACATCCTGGAAGAGGCTCGGACCGCGCTTGCCGTGCGCTTTCGCTTTTTGGACAGGGCGCTTTGGCGCATGCCGCTCGAGCCGAGCTTCGACATATACGGCATAACGACCGACGGCGTACGCATGGTGTATGACCCGGTATTCGTGGTCGATCGTTTCAAGCTTTCCCCGAACGAAGTGGTGCGCGACGTCGTGCACTGCCTGTTCCATTGCATATTCAGGCATCCGTTCATGCTGTATTCGGTGCTGCGCGAACCGTGGGACGTGGCGTGCGATATTGCCATCGAATCGATGCTCATAGACTTGCTGGGCGAAGCGTTTCCTTCCAATATGGACGGCCGGGCCAAGCGGGCGCTGCGCGTATTGCGCGCGCAGGTTGGCGGCGTGGTGACGGCCGAGAGGCTGTACCACCTGTTCGGAACCGAGGGCAACAAGGTGGACCTGCGCTCGCTCGCCCCCATGTTCTACCATGATTCCCATGGTCTGTGGTACGGACCCGACGAGGAATGGGATTCGCGGCGGTCTTCGAGCGGAGCTGCGCGCAAGGAATCGAGCGAGTCGAGCGAGCCGCAGGGGGCAACTCCTAACGTGGTGGGTTCTACGAGCCTCGACGATGTGCTCGACAATACGCCTACTCCTTCGGATTCGGGTGACGAGGGCGATTCCGACGATGCGGCCGTCGACGAGCAGACCGACGATTCGAACGCTCTGGACGACCGCGCCGATCAAGAGGAGCTGGCGCGCGAATGGGAAGACATCGCACGCGATATGCAGGTCGAGCTCGAGACCATGGCGGTCACGCGGCGCGGCGACGAGGCGGGAAGCCTCGTGGCGCAACTAGCCGCCGTGAATCGCGAAAAGCACGATTACGCTGATTTCCTGCGTCGGTTCGCCACGCTTCACGAGCGCATGCGCCTGAACGACGATGAATTCGATTACATCTACTATACGTTCGGGCTCGAACGCTACGGCAACATGCCGCTGATCGAGCCGCTCGAATACAAGGAAGACAGGGCGATTCACGATTTCGTCATTGCCGTCGACACGTCGGAGTCGTGCTCGGGCGATACCGTTCAAGCGTTTATGCGCAAGACCTATAACATCCTGAAACAGTCCGAGAGTTTCAACAGCCGCGTGAACATACATATCGTGCAGTGCGATGCGCGAATTCAGGAAGACACGAAGATCACCTCGTTGGACGAGCTGGATCTGTATTTGGAGAATCTGCAGCTGCGTGGTTTTGGCGGGACGGATTTTCGCCCGGTGTTCGACTACGTGAACCTACTTATCGAAAAAGGTGAGCTCACCGATTTGCGAGGGCTTGTGTACTTTACGGACGGCGAGGGCGTGTTCCCACGTAGGCAGCCGGCTTACGATGCGGTGTTCGTGTTTTTGGATGACGGGTACAGCGATCCTCAAATCCCGCCGTGGGCGTTGAAGGTGATTTTGAACGAGAAGGATTTGCACGTGAGGGAGGCACGGTAATGAACATTTCAGAAGCAAAAGAGCAGGTCAAAGATACAATCGAAGCATATCTGGCAACCGATGCCAAGGGTCGTCCGCTGTTGGAGCGGGCACGCCAGCGCCCAATTTTTTTGGTGGGTGCCCCGGGAATCGGCAAGACGGCCATCATGGCCCAGATTGCAGCTGAACTGGGAATAGGCCTGGTTTCGTACTCTATGACGCATCATACGCGCCAGAGCGCCTTGGGCCTGCCCTACATCGTTACGCAGGCTTACGGCGACTACGAGTACGAGGCTTCCGAGTATACGATGAGCGAGATCGTGGCGTCGGTGTATTCGTACATGAGCGAGCATAAGGTCGACCGCGGCATCTTGTTCTTGGACGAGATCAACTGCGTTTCCGAAACGTTGTACCCGTCGATGCTGCAGTTCTTGCAGTTCAAGACATTCGGGCGTCATGCGGTTCCCGACGGCTGGATCATCGTTACGGCAGGCAACCCGCCCGAGTACAACAAGTCGGTGCACGAGTTCGACATCGTGACCCTCGACCGCGTGAAGAAGATCGTCGTCGAGCCGGATTACGAGGCCTGGCGTGCCTACGCCGTGTCGAAGAACACGCATCCGGCTATCTTGACGTTCCTCGACATCAAGAAAAACCGCTTCTATTCGGTCGAAGCGTCGCTCGACGGCAAGGCGTTCGTGACGGCGCGCGGTTGGGACGATTTGTCTGACATCATCGTGATTTTCGAGAAGCTCGGCAAAGAGGTGAATTACGATCTGATCGTGCAGTACGTTCAGAACGAGACGATCGCACGCGAATTTGCGGCGTACTACGATCTGTTCAACAAGTACCGCGACGATTACCGCATCGATGATATTTTGGCGGGGAAGGCCGACCGCGTCGTCGTGGAACGTGCCCGCAGCGCCGAGTTCGACGAGCGTTTGTCGATCGTGGGGCTTCTGCTGGACTCGCTCGTGGGAGATATGGCACAGGCCATGTTCGACACCGACGTTCTGGTCGCCGTGCGCGACGACCTACGCGCCGTCAAGGCCGAGGTCGGATCTGGTGCCGATGGAGCCGAGTGTCTGGAGCGTATGCGCGCCGAGAGGCAGTCTAGGTTGGAGCTTTCTACTGCTGCCGGCACCGTCACGGCGGCCAAACGCGACAGGCTGGAGCGCGAGCTCGACATGCTCGGAGACTACCAGCGTATTTGCGAGAAGGCCCCGGGTCCCGCGTCCGAGAAGTTCGCCGCTGTCGAGGCGTGGTTCGCCGAAACCGCCGCGAGCTGCAAGCCGCGCGCTGCCGCCATCGAAGAGAAGCTCGCTTGCGCTTTCTCGTTCCTGGACAATGCGTTCGGCGACGCGCAGGAGATGCTTGTCTTTACCACAGAGTTGACGAGCCGCACCGATGCAGCTCGCTTCATCGCTCAGTACGGCAGCGAATCGTATTTCGCGCACAACTCCGATATGATTCTCTCCGAACGCCAGAGCGACCTGCGTCGCCGCGTCGAGGAGCTTGACCTGTAATGTGAAAAAAGGGTCAGACCCC
>DFIX01000027.1:46415-59811 GCA_002371495.1 Eggerthellaceae bacterium UBA3686 | reverse complement strand
GTCAGACCCCTTTTTCACATTTTGCTTACTGAAAGAAAGGAACGATGAACATGGCAAAGTACACGCTTACCTCGTATGAGCCCGTAAACCTGGAACTTCCCAAGCCGCAGGTGCCGCGCGACTTGGTGGATTCGCAGATCAAGAAGCTTTTGGAGCCGTTGTCGGAATACCACGAAATCGACGAGGAACGCGGCGTCCTGCCCGGCGATTACCTGGTGGTCACCACGCGCGATGCGGCGCTCGACGGCAACCGCGCGAGTCACTTCGACATGGACCACTCGATTTACCATGTAGGCGCAGGCGAGATGCCCAAGTCGTTTGATGACGAGCTCATAGGCATGAAGGCGGAAGACCACAAGGACGTTCATGCGCGCATCAAGATGCCGCTTGCAAAGGATGGCGAATTAGCGGCTCTTACGATGGGCGTAGACGTCGAGAAGATTCTGTACATGGTCGAACCCGAGCTCACCGACGAGCTGGTGGTCGAGCACTTCGCGCCGGCGACGACGGTCGAGGAGTTTCGCGAGGGCGTGGCCAAGCAGTTCGGTTTACCCGACATGGCCAAGAGCGATTCGCGCTTCCCCGACCTGGTGCTTGACGAGCTGGCGAAGCGTCTGGTCGAAACGCCTGACCCAGCTGATCGCCTGCCTGGCATGCCCGTAGATGCTCTGCGCATCACCTGCGCCATCGACGCGCTGGCCGATCATCTGGATATCGAGCTTACCGACGACCTGATTACCTCGCATATGCCTGGCGACGACCTCGAGCAGAAGCAGAAGGTGCGCAAGCAATTGGAGGAACAGGGCAAGGCCGATGAAATGCTCGTGTTCGCCAAGCGCGAGGCGGCTCTTTCGTGGCTCGTCAACAATTCGAAGGTGACGTACAAGTAGGGAATGGCGTGGCAACGGCGTCGGGTTTTTCTAGAGCGGATGCCTTCCGGCGCGGCCGAGCCAAGAGGAGATTGTTATGGCATCGGGCATCGATGTAAAGGTACTGGCTGACTTCTATGCAAAACAGCCGAAGGAATGGGGATTTCACAGCCAATGCAAGATGACGCTCATCGGCGATATTCGCGGCAAGAAAGTGATTGACATCGACTGCCGTCGCGGTAAGGGCGTCATCAAGTTGAGCGATTACGTTGGACAAAAGGGCTTTGCGCTGGGCGTGGACCCGTCGCCCGAGTTCATCGAGATAGGCCTTTCGTTTATGGAAGAGGCTTGGCGCAAGAACGGCCTCATTCGCAACAATATGGATTACCGCGTGGCGTACCCCGAGGACCTTTCTGTTGCCGGCGTGCGCGATGGCGAGTTCGACTTGGTGTTCGCCAATTCGAGCATCAACCTCGCTTACGACCCCAAGGCGGCGTTCGCAGAGTTTTACCGCGTGTTGCGCCCGGGCGGCGTGCTCATGTACGACGCCGTCGTTGCAGAAGGGGATCGCGACCCTCAAGTTGTCGAGCAGGCGCGCGCCATGGCGAACTCGATCCAGTCTGCCCTTTCGCGCGAGACCGTGAACGCCTACGTGCAAGAAGCCGGATTCTACGCGCCCGAGTATTACGAAGAGTTTGAAGTCGAGCCCAACGTTGGGTTCAAAGATGACGAGGTAGTGCCTGTTGTTGAGTGCGATGAACAGGTGACATTTACGAAGATGACGGCGCGCATCGTAAAGCCGCGCCGCTAATGTGAAAAAAGGGTCTGACCCCTTTTACACATTTTCGGAAAAAAGGAGGGGCGATGGATTTCGCACAGTTTAAAGAGCTGATGGATGCGGTGCCGGAGCGGGACCGCAAGGACTATTCGAAGCTGCGCCAGTATTGCTGCATCGGCGGTAACGTATGGCCGCAGTATCAGAAGCATTTGGAAGGCGCCTCGACGTTGCGCGAGTTCTTCGAGGCAATCTACGCTGACGATGCATGCAAGTTCGACAACGCTTGGGCGTACTGGGCACGCATGCAGCACAAGCGCTGGGCAGACCGTTTCGAGCCCGAGCGCATGATGCGCGACGTCATGTTCACGGCTAACGGCATACTGTTCGAGAAGGACGGGCTCGAGCTCGTCATCTCGGTGCCGGTCAGCGGCAAGCGCAAGCGCGCCGACGTGTACGTGTTCCCCGAGAGCGGCTTCAACGAGGCAGCTGCCGAGCAAGTGGCCTCGCTGAACGGCAGGTTCTCTTGCGCTGGGATGGAATTCGACGGCACCTACGATGTGTTCGTAGCAGATCGGGCGCTCATTCTTGAAGAGTGGGAGCTTGACAAGATGGGCTACCGCAAGAACGATAAGCGCGCAAGCAAGTCCTGCTGACACTAGATCGGGTCGGCAGCCGGTCGGCTGCTTTACGGGCATGTCCCAAGCGGGGCGCATGGCGTGGGCTTTTTGACGCAAGCCTTCATCCCCCTGGCCGTGCGTCTCGCTTGGGGCATGCCCGACTTCATTGATAGAGTCAGCTGGGCATAGAAAGGTGCTGCTGTGAAGCAATTCGAGATAGCTGACGCTTCGGCTTCGGATATGGATGCTGTAAACAATTTGTTCGATTCCCAGAGATTTCCTCCGGCACCGGGCAAGGAAGGTGTTCGCTTGGCGCTTGATGGTGACGGGCACATGTTGGGCGCGATTTACGTGGAAACCGCGCCCGATGGGTCCGACAATGTGAAGACCGTCGTCGTTAATCCCGAATATCGCGGGCTTGGCGTGGGAGCAGCGTTGATGGAAGACGCATTGCGTTCCCATCCCGATTTGAGGCTCGTATCGCGCGGCGTATCGGTGGGGTTTTACGAGGCCATCGGATTCAAGCGGTGCACCTGGGATGATATCGATCCGCAGTACAAAGCTGATTGCGATTCGTGCGAGGATCTCCCGACGTGTTATCCCGTTCCGTTTAGGTCTGCACTCTAAGCACCGAACGCTATCGATATAATTCGAGCTTATGAAACTTGCGGTAAAACAAAAACGTCTTGGGCCCTGGGCGTTCTTCGTGTGCGTGATGGGCGTCGAGCTTATCCAGATTCTCGCTATCGACATGTATGCGCCGGCGCTTCCCAGCATGGCGGAGGCATTCGGCGTGTCGGCGCTGTATCTGAACAACACCGTATTCTCGTTTTTGTTTGCGTCTACGATTGCGATGGTGCTGGCGGGCCCCATAAGCGACCGCTTCGGCCGCAAGCCTGTATTCTTGGCAGGATGCGCTTTGTTCACTGCAGGCTCGCTTCTGTGCGCGATGGCCCCTAACGTCGAGGTGCTCATCGCAGCGCGTGCCATCGAGGCGCTCGGGTGCGGCTGTTCGACGACGCTGGCGGCGGCTATCGTGCAGGATGCCTACGAAGGCGAGGACCTGAAGCTTGCGATGACGCTGCTGCAATCGCTCGTAATAGCCGGTCCCGTGCTCGCGCCGTTCCTCGGGTCGTTTGCCGTCGAGCACGTTGGATGGCGCGGCATTTTCTGGGGACTTACGGTGGGCGGCGTGGTGACCATCGTGATGGCGGGCCTCATCAGCGAAACGTACGATGCCCAAGCAAATGCCGGGAAAAAGCTCGGCGCTACGCTTCTTAGCATGGTGCGCGGCGCGAAAACGCTCCTTTCAAACAAGAGTTTCACGGCGCTCGCGCTGTTCATCGGCGTAACGGGCATCCCGTTTTTCGCGTTCATCGCCGTGTCATCTTACATCCTGCTCGATGATTTCCAGATGAGCTATCTGGGCTACAGCTTCATATACGCTGGCGCGTGCCTGGCCAACATGATAGCCCCGTTCGTGTATATGCGCTTGTCGCGCACCTTGTATACCGCGCAGATCATGAAAATCGTCATCGTTTTGATGTTCGCGGCGTTTGCGCTGCTCGCGCTCATCGGGAAGGTGAGCCCCGTCCTGTTCCTGCTGGCGTTCGTGCCGTACGCGCTTTCCGAGGGCATTGCGCGCCCCGCCGCCTACTTGGTGCTGCTCGACCAGCCCTCCGAGGTGGTGGGCACGGCCTCAGCTATAGGCAATTTCTCGTATGGCGTCATCACTGCATTCGCCACGATTGCCGCGACGCTTCCTTGGCCGTCGTTCCTATTCGGACTGGCTGCGCTCGTATTGATCTCGGCATTGGGGTCGCTGGCGCTCTACGCGATCGGGCGCGGTGGCTGGGTGGCCAAATGATGTTGCAAAACTGCGAGCTTTTGCGGTGGGTTACAGGTGCGACCCTTCCGGCTTCGTAACTTGCAGCACGAGCGTGGCGTCTTCGGGGGTGTAGGCGTTGACGGTGGCCTTGCGCAGGAGCTGCTCGTCGTTCGTAACGATGAAGTCGACGTTTGCGCGCTCAGCTGCGGCCAACACGAAATTGTCCTCCAGGTCGTTCGAAAGCGAGCGGTACTTGCATGCTCGCCAGGCGTCTGATTCGTCGGCGGCTATTGCGGTAGCCGTTTCGCGTAGGTTATCGACGCATGACCAGGCGATTTTGTTGATGGCGAGCGCATTGGCATTTGTTAGCGGGCCATTTTTGCGCACTTCCCGTTTCAGATGGTTTTGCACGAGGAAGAAGAAATCCGCCAGACAATGAACGGCGTAGGTAAGTTGAGCTCCATTTGCCCTTGCCAGATCAAGGAATTCTCGCGATGCTTTTGATCCAGGGCGATCGCATAGGCAATTGTCGAGCCAGACGTTCGTATCGATGAGGATGATAGGGTATTCGCGCATCAAGCCAAGCCTCTTTCTACGAGGCGTTCGTACAAAGCCTGTTCGAGCATCTCTTTGTCGCTTGGCAAGTCGTACTTAACTGCGGGATCTATACCGAGAGCCCGGTATGCTTCGTCCATGAATGCCCACCCGGCTGCAAGCACTTCGTCGGGCTGCGAGCCGGTCTGCACGGCATGCTTCTCTTGAGGCAGGAGCAGCTTGGCCACGTCTTCCAAGTCCTTTCCCCTGCGAGACGCTTTTTCCCAGAGGGCGCGCACGGCCTGTGTTGGGCTGAGGCCGATCGATGCCAGGGCTTCATCGCCCGATTCCTTCAGCGACCGGTTCATGCGAGCGTTGAGTTGCACTGATGCTTCCATTGCTATACCTCCTTGCTGTACAGTATAGCAATACATGGGACAGTTCAGGTCAACGCATTTCCCGAACGCTCAGAATCGCTGGGGGCGTAATGCTATGCCAGCGGGTTGTAGTCGCGGCCCCACGAAATGTTATGGCGGGGCGATACGCTGGCGTTCTTCGTGGTCTCAAGCAAGGGCGTCATCGGGTCGTGCAGCGCGTGTTCGGGCATCATCATCGAGGTGACGCGCAGCCGATGCTGCCGTAGCTCGTCCTCGTCGGCTTGTTCTGCGAAGGTGGCGATGGCTTCGTGCAGGTCCCGCTTATCGGTTGGTAGGTTTCCGAAAATGCGCATCGGCAAAGTTGCCTGTGTAGCGTGGAAGCGCGTTTCGCATTCCAGATTGTCGACGAGCACGACGAGCTCGTTCAGGCGTTCGCGCTCGGTTGCTTCGGCGAACGCGCCGAGCCGCACGTCGTCGGCAAGTGGCGAGTTGGGCATGACGGTCAACGACTCGGGCCGAATCGAGGCCGGCTGTATCTCGTTGAGCACGCGTGCGGTTTTGATGGCGCTGTACGGGCCGTAATTGTGCCCGCCTAAGCCGTTGATGATGCTGACGGTAAATGTTAAGCCCGCTTCGTTGAGCTTACCGCACTCGCGCAGGATGTCTGCGGAGGTAAAACCTTTGTTCATGAGCTTCAGCAGATGGTCGTCGCCCGTCTCGATACCGATGAACAGGTTCTCGTACCCGGCGTCTTTAAGCGAGCGAAGTTGCTCGACGCTCTTGTTCGTGATGTCGTCGATTCGCGCGTAAGCTCCGATGCTCGTAACGGTTGGTAGATGCTTGCCGATGAGCTCGGCGATGCGCATCAGGCGGTCGTAATCGAGGCAAAAGGCATCTGCGGCTTGCAGGAACACGCGCTGCTTAGGGAAATGGCGGGGTAGGTGCTCGAGTTCGGCTAGGTCGCTTTCTACCTCTTCGAGCGGAGATGCGCAAAACCGGACGTTCCTGAAATAACTGCAGAATCGACAGTTGTTATGACGGCACCCCGACGTTACCTGCAGGAAGATTGATCTGCTTTCGTTGGCGGGTCGATGCACGGGGCTTGTGAAGTGCATGAAGTCTCCTCGGATACGGCATTGGTGGATGCTTGTGGCAAGTTGTCGACGGCCGGGCGCGCGCCTTCCTCGACGAGCCCCGAGTTCGAGCCCGTGATGCTGGATATCTTGCGCGCCCATTGGCGCCGTTGCGCGCTGCTCATAGGCATGGGGCGGTCCTCCTTGCGGATTTTGCGCTGTTAAACCCAATGATAGAACCGATTTACGGTTGTGCGCGTTTTTGCGGTGTCGCGAAATGAGAATAGGATTCTTGATTTGAAACCCATCTATGCGGTCTCTTGAATCCGATGCACGTTTTCAAAGTAAAAATGCCATAAATACGAGCT
Organism: Eggerthellaceae bacterium UBA3686; assembly: GCA_002371495.1. Classification (GTDB taxonomy): domain Bacteria; phylum Actinomycetota; class Coriobacteriia; order Coriobacteriales; family Eggerthellaceae; genus UBA9715. The sequence goes on along the minus strand of DFIX01000027.1, from coordinate 53,367 downwards.
TATCTGAACAAATAGGGTCACTTTTCGCACATTGGGAAATGGAAGACGCCCATCAGGCCAGCTCAGGAGCCTGTTAAAAATGGGTTAGTCTAGGGTTACGCCAAAATTCTTCAGATATCCTCGAACTTATGGAAGAAATACTTTAAAAATGTGCAACAAAAGAGAATGATGCCTATTTTGCCCGCGCTAGACGTGCCGGTTCTGGACCTCTGGTGGGTTATGGCGAACTGTTGGTTTTAGCCCCGTCTTATACGTGAATACATGTGTGGTTTTGGTTCGAGCTTGGCCAGGGCGGCGGCAACTGGGCTATACTGCCTACTTGCAGTTGCTCGAGTGCTTCGAAAGGGCTAGGACGGCGCTAAGTTCTGAACCTGGTCAGGTCCGGGAGGAAGCAGCCATAAGGGACCGCTGGTGAGCGTCCTAGTCTTTTCGGAGCACTTTTTCATGCCCTGCGTAGGTCCGATAGTCGGCGCTGCGCAGCCGAGGTGAACGGGGCGCGATGAATCCGATCCAGTTTCTAATTGAATTCCTGAAAGATCCGCGTACTCAGATTGCGGCGTGGATTGCGACGCTGGGCCCGGTGCTCGTGTACTGCCCGTTGTTCCTGGTCGTGTTCATCGAAACCGGCGTGGTGTTCTTCCCGTTTCTGCCGGGTGACTCATTGCTGTTCGCATGCGGCGTGTTCTCGGCCGAGGGGTGGGGCCTCAACCTCTTCGTCACGCTCATCGTGTTCTATGCGGCGGCCATCCTGGGCAATACATCGAACTACTGGATCGCGCGTTTCTTCGGCAGTCGCATCATCGACTCGGGAAAGGTCAAGGCCCTTACGCCAGAGCGTATGGCCAAGCTCGACTACTTCTTCGAGAAGTACGGTGGCTTGACCATCGTCATCACGCGTTTCATGCCGTTTTTCCGCACGTTCGCGCCGTTCATTGCGGGCACCGGGCACATGAATTTTGCCAAGTTTACGTTGTTCAACGCTATCGGCGGCATTAGCTGGGTCAGTCTGTTTGTGCTCGTCGGCTATTTCTTCGGAGGCGTGCCGTTCGTGCAGCAGCATTTCAGCACCATCGTTTTGGGAATCATCTTGATTTCCGTGATGCCCGCCATCGTCGGTGCCGTCAAGGGCGCTTTGAACTCTCGTAAGAAGTAGAGGGGCCAGGGCGACGTGCCCGCGCCATAGCTTCGAGCAAACGATGCAATACGGGGCCGCATAAGGCACGAGCTGAAGCGGCATATCAGAGCGGCGTGCGGAATTGCCTGGGTTAAAGTACGTTTCCGTTGAGGCTTGCGCGTTTGCGGTTGCGTTTGCGGTTGCGCAAGCGTGCTGAAGCGCATTGGGTGTTCCTGTGCGAGGGTGCCGTGCAGCTGCTCGGCAGTTGGTCGTTTGCGTTATGATTTCATCTCGAAACCAAATTGCATGCGCCCCTCACCCGGCGCACAATACGGATTAACTCGAAAGCGCAGGTTCGTATGGCTGAAGCACTGTACAGGAAATACCGTCCGCAAGTGTTCGAGGACGTCGTAGGCCAAGAGCCCATCGAGCGCACGCTGAAGAACGCCATCGCACAAGACAAGGTCAGCCATGCGTACCTGTTCTGTGGTCCTCGTGGCACGGGCAAGACCACGACGGCGCGTTTGCTGGCCAAGGCGCTGCTCTGCCAAGCGGGACCCACGCCTGACCCCGACGGCACCTGCGAAGATTGTCGGCTCATCGCCGACGGCGTGCACCCGGACGTCTATGAGCTGGACGCAGCGAGCCGAACCGGTGTTGAGAACGTCCGCGAAGAGATTATCAGTCGCGTGCAGTTTGCCCCGACGCGCGGGCGCAACAAGGTCTACATCATCGACGAGGTCCACATGCTTTCGGTGGCGGCGTTCAACGCTCTGCTGAAGACGTTGGAGGAACCTCCGTCGCACGTCATTTTCGTGCTGTGCACCACCGACCCCCAAAAGGTGCCCGAAACGATTCACTCGCGCTGCCAGCGGTTCGATTTCCGCCGTATCGCACCTGAGTCCATGGTCTCGCGCCTTGGCGCCATCTGCATTGCCGAGGGAGTCGAGTTCGAAGGCGAAGCGCTCGACCTCATAGCGCACCGAGCCGAAGGTGGGCTGCGCAATGCCCTGACCTCGCTCGAACAGATCATTGCGTTCGAGAACGGCAAGGTGACGCTTTCGGGCGCTGAGCGCTTGCTGGGTTCTATCGATTCCAACGATATGGCCGAAATCGTTTCGTACGTCGGCAAGCGCGACATTGCCAACTGCTTTCGCTGGACGGCGGAGTATGTTGAAACCGGTGCCGATCTGGCGCAATTCGTTCGTGATATGGCAGAGCATGTGCGCAACCTGTATGTGCTGGCGCTCGTGGGCGACGAAGCCGAGCTCGACATAAGCGAGACGACGCGCCATGAGCTGACCTCCGAACTGCAATGGTTCGGTCCCGATAGGTTGGCGCGCCTGATGGGCGTGCTCGGCGACCTGTCCTCGGAGCTGAAGACGTCGTCGAATCCGCGGTTGGCGTTCGAGATAGCCTTGACGCGCATGGTGCGGCCTGATTCGGACTTGACGCTCGAATCACTTGCCGAGCGCATCGAGGCGCTCGAAGGCGGCTACTCTGCGGTGGCGCATGTTATGCCGGGAGCGCCTGCGGTTAGCGCAATGCCAGCTCAGGTATCGGCTGCGCAGCCGATTGCTTCTGTGCCGGCCGAGTTCGGGCGCGAGCGTGCTACGAGCCAAGAACCTCGGCAGTCGGCCCAGTCGGCCCAGTCGGCGCAGGCGGCGCCATATCGGGGCGGGGAGGCGACGAGCGCGGCGACGGCTGCTTCGCAAGCGGTTCCGCATCGCGAATCGGCTGCTTATACGCAACCGGTATCGGCGCAGCCGACGTCCGCGGCAAGTCCGCAGGTCGAATCTGCGTCGGCCTTGACGACGGCATCTCCGATGGCGGCCGATGCGGGGCAGCTGGCAGTGTTGGCCAATCCCGCGTCGATGCAGCGCATCTGGCAAGCGGCGCTTTCGGCCGTAAAGAAGCAGAAACAGGCGTACGGCGTGCTGTTCATGAATACCAAAGCTCATTTCGATGAAGCTGCGAACCTGGTCAGGGTGGTGTTTCCCGCAGAGGCCGCATTCGCCTTCAACGCGGTTCAGAAGCCCGAAGTACAGGAGACGCTTTCGGAAGCGCTTGCGAAAGCCCTCGGCTCGGCCGTTCCGTTTGCCTTCGAGCGTGCTGGGCAGGCTTCCCAGCGGAGCGCGCAGTCTGAGGCGTCCGAATCGCAGCAGGCATTCCAACGCCAGGTAGCTGCGCAACCCGCATCACAGCCAGCTTGGCAGCAAGTTTCGGACCAGCCGCCAGCGCAGGCGGCAAATCGGGCCCAACAGTCTCAGGGCACCATGGGGGCGTCCTCGCAAGGCGGCCAGGTCCCCCCAATTTCCCAGACATCGCAGTCGTATGCGGAGCGGGCCGATGATATGCCGCCTTATGAAGAGGTTCCTTACGAAGACGCGCCCTACGAACCGGTCCCCTACGAGGAGTTCGATGCTTCGCCTTCGGATGAGCCGGCGACATATCGGCGCGAGGCCCCGATGGGTGCGCAGCAGCCGGCTGAAGCTGCGCCGCCTTCTGGCGTCGTCGGCGTCCCTGCTTCCGAGGGGCCCGATGCGGCGACTTCGGCATCACCGCTCGAGCCGAACCTCACTCCCGATGGCGCCTTTGCCGAAGATCCCTCGAATGTCGAGGCGCTGCTGCAGGCCGGTTTTGGCGGAGGCGTGGTGTTCAGCGAGATCGAAGAGTAACGGAAGGGCTGTTCTGCTAAATAGGGGACGGCGCTGTTTGAAAGGGGTTCTTACCATGGATATGAACGAGATAATGATGCAGGCGCAGAAGATGCAGCTCGAGTTGGCCCGTGCCCAGGAAGAAATCCAGGATCTAACCTACACGGCTACGGCTGGCGGCGGCATGGTCTCGGCTATTGCCCTTGGGAACGGTACCATCCAAAGCCTCGAAATTAATCCCGAGGCGGTCGACCCCGATGATATCGAGATGCTGCAGGACCTGGTGCTGGCGGCCGTGAACGGCGCTCTGCGAGGCGTTTCGGAAGCAGGCGAACAACGCATGTCGTCTGTGACCGGTGGCATGAGCATCCCTGGCTTGTTCTAAGGCGAAGAACATGCAATCGGCACCGGCGCTGCAGAAACTGCTCGACGAGCTCGAGAGGCTTCCGGGCATAGGGGCGAAGTCGGCCCAGCGTATCGCATACTGGATGATGAACACCGATTCGGCCACGGTGCTTCGTTTGGCCGATGCGATCACCGAGGTGAAGCGCACCGTTCACTTCTGCTCTCGTTGTTTTAACTACGCCGAGGACGATTTGTGCGAAATTTGCCAATCGGCAGACCGAGACGGGGGCATCATCTGCGTGGTCAGTGAGCCGCGCGATATCGCAGCTATCGAGCGAACAGGAGCGTTCGGCGGCACCTACCATGTACTTGGCGGCGAGCTGTCGCCGATGGAGGGAGTCGGCCCTGATGACCTGCACATTGCCGAGCTGCTCCGCCGATTGGCCTCCGAAGACGTGCGCGAGATCATTGTCGCGACCAACCCGAACGTCGAAGGCGAGACGACCGCCGCCTACGTGGCGCGCTTGGTGAAGCCGCTTGACGTGACGGTGTCGCGCCTGGCGAGCGGCATGCCCGTCGGAGGGGAGCTCGATTTCGTCGACGAGGTGACGCTGTCGCGCGCTATAGAAGCACGGCGTCCGCTGTAGCGTAGGAGCTGGACAAATAAGAAGCCGCCGCATACCCAGCAGGTGTGCGGCGGCTTCCTCTCCAAGAAGGCGCGAGGATCAGTCCCCTCCCAGAAACCAGATCCAAGGCCGATGTAAAAGCTCGCATGTGCGGCCCAAAACCGCTGACGGACATTATAGCACCGTTCGCGGGCTCGGGCACGAAAAAAATCCTGCATGAAAACTCATGTATGAACAGGCGTTATCGACTCGATTTGGTGTATTCGCCAAATCGAACAAACCGAGGATGCGCTCTACGAGGGCGGGCGCGTCGGGCTGTGTGGCAACCGCTCGCACCAGGTGGTTAGCGGGCGAAGGACTCCAAGATCAGCTGGGCACGGGTGCCGATAGGGGTCGTGTTCGTGCGCAGGAATTCGGCCACGTCGGTCACCGCCAGCTCGAAGACCTCGATGAGCTCGTTTGGCTCGGTGTGAGCGTCTCCTGCTTGCTCGGCTTCGACGAACACAACTTGCACGGTTTCGTCGGTAAGGCCCGTCGACGAGAAGCCCGCCTGCGGCAAGGCCCGCACGCTTTCGCGGTTCGCGACGCTATAGCCGGTCTCTTCCTCGAGCTCGCGACAAGCGCAGGTGACGATGTCTTCGCCTGGGTCGACGAGGCCCGCGGGAAACGCGATGCACCAACTGTTCAGCGGGTAACGGAATTCGCGGATCATCACGAGCGTGTCGCGGGGCGTGCGCGCCACGATGCACACCGCATCCGGCGCGTTCGCCGTGCGGCCTTCACCGCGCGCTTCGAGCCCGGCACGAAACTCTTCGAGAGCTTTGCGCGAGGCGCATTCGTAGCAATGAGGCCTACCGTCGGGCATCTCGTAAGTGAGAACGTATTTGTTTACCCAGCCGGTTGCTATCTGTTCGATTTTGACGAGTTTGGGATTTTGGGGCATGCGGTCTCCTGTTCTGAGTAGGTTGTTGCAGGTCGTGCGCTTACTCGTGCGTCGCGATGACCCGGCTCTGCGTGATGACGAAATCGACGGGGAGGTCGTGCGCGTCGTGCGCGATCGGGGTCGTTTGCAGGAATTGGTCGCGGCACAGTCCTGCTGCCGTGCCTTCAAACGTCGAGAGGAACACATCATAGAATCCGCCGCCGTAGCCCAGGCGATATCCTAGCTCGTCGAATTCGAGCCCTGGCACCAGCACGAGACCGGCGCTGGCGGATGCGGGATCGACTTGCGTTGCGGGGTCGTCGGCGGGCTCCTCGACACCGATGGGACTTTTTTCCAGGCCGTCAAACGAGGTTACGAGATGCCAGGTCATCTGGCGCGTACCGGGCACGCATCGCGGAAGTGCGACGCGCTTGCCGTCTGACCAGGCTTGCTCGATGATTTGACGGGTATCGACTTCGGTGCCGAACGATAGGTAGGGAAGCAGCAGGTCGGTTTCGCCGTAAGCGGGAAGGACCGCAACTTGCGCAGCGATGCCGCGGTCGGCGGACTGGCGCTCTTCGGCGGGCAGGGCGGCGCGGGCGGTTTTCAGTTCGCGTCTACGCAGGTCTTTCGGACTTGGTGACTGGGTGGCCATGGGTTCCTCCGTGGTTTTCGGGGTCGTCTAGCGTACATAGTAGCGCAGCGTGATGCCGGTGACGTAGCGTATCGGTCCATTTTGGCGCCGACGACAAAATGCGACAACGGCTCCGCTCCTGTCGTCATGCCGAATGGGCGATAATGGTCCAGACCGATTGGGCGCCCGCTGCATGGCGCCGAGCGAAAGGATCGAAGCGAAGATGATCGAAGGAACATACGATATAGCCGTCGATACGCCCAAGTACCATCGCCGCGGCACGCTGGCTCTAAAGACCGACAAGACCGATATCGGGGCTCGCCTGACCGTTGGTGATCTTGAGCCGATGGAATTCTTCGGCACCTGTGCCGACAAAGAATTCGATTTCGTCGGCGAACGCGACCTGCCGAGCTTGGGGCAAGTGCATTTTGCGGCGCACGGCAGTGCGTGGGGCAATTCGGTCGACGTCAAATGCCAGACCGATGCAGGCGAGGTCACGATTTTCGGAACGCGGCTGTCGACTTCGGCAGGCGATTTCAAGAGCTCGCACGAATACGTCATGAAGGCTTCGACCGGCGATTTCTCGAGCGAAGACAGCACGATGTATTCTGGCCTGTACGCCGACGGCGGCTAAATGTGAAAAAGGGGTCTGAC
>DFIX01000027.1:33945-46361 GCA_002371495.1 Eggerthellaceae bacterium UBA3686 | reverse complement strand
GGGTCTGACCCTTTTTTCACATTAGGCGAGGATTTTCTCTTCCACGAACCAGCGTGGGTCCTCGTGGAAGAGGTAGGTGGTGGCGTGTCCGATGCGTACGAGATAGCGCGTGCCGGTGCCGCCCACCTTGAGCGAGGCGGCTTGGCGGCAATCGAGCACGCGGTCGATGTCGAACGTGCGGCCGTCGTCCCAGGTTATGGAGACGGGCGTGATGCGTCCGTCCTCGTCGGTGCTTGCGAGCACTTGCACGTAGTGCTTGCGCCGACTTTCGATCCCTTGTACCATGCCCCTCCTTTCGCCGGATGAGTCAGGCTACCTGGTAGGTGACTCATCGGTGGAAATACCCTACGGGATGAACCGTGTTCTCGTCTTTGATGTCGAGCCCCGCAAGCGATGAGTCGAGTAGTTCGGTGCCGCGCACGATGCAGGTGTTGCCGAAGCGCCGCCGCAGCTCGTCGATGCACAGGTCTAGGTTTTCCCAGTCGGGTTCGGCGGACTCGAAGAGCGACAGCTGCACTCCTGGGTCGGCTTCGACCAAGTCGGAAGCGCGCACGTGCAAAGCGCGGATGGGATGGTCTTCGTCGAGGGGCTCGTTGGCGCGCAGCAGCGCCCAAGCCGCCTGTGCCACGTGGCGCGTGGCTGCCGAAGGGCGGTCGAGCTTCACCTGGCAGCCGTAGCCCGAAAGATCCACGTCGTTGCGCACGCCGATTTGTATGGTGCGCGCACGCATGCCGTCGGCGCGCATGCGTTGCGCGACCGATTCGGAGAGCAGCCAGATGAGCGCCCGCGCATCGGAGGCGCATGTTATGGGATGAGGTGCCGTGAGCCCGTTGCCGTAGCTTTTGACCTCGCGTTGGACGTCGCGCGCAAGCGGGTCGTAGGGCTTGACGGGTGTGGTGTCCTGACCGCGTGCGAACGTGCGCAGCACGAAGCCGATTTTGCCGAAACGGCGTTGCAGGTACGCATCGGATGCACCCGCCAGCTGACCGATTGTACGGATATTGTAGGCGTGCAGCTTACGCTCGGTTGCTGGCCCCACGTACAGCAGGTCGCGCACCGGCGCCTTCCAGACAATGTGCTGGTAATTCTGGCGCGTGATGTGCGTGATGGCGTCGGGCTTCTTGTAGTCGCTGCCGAATTTGGCGAAGATCTTGTTCCACGATATGCCGATTGATACCGTGCAGCCCAGCTCGGCTTTCATGCGCTCGGATATTTCGCGCGCCACGATTGTCGCGCTGCCGCCGTGCAGCGCGAGCGAGCCCGTAAGGTCGAGCCAGCATTCGTCGAGGCCGAACGGCTCGACGAGGTCGGTGTACTGGTAGTAGATATGCCGCGCCATCTCGGAATAACGGCGGTAGATCCTGTAGCGCGGCGGCAGCACGATGAGGTCGGGGCACTTGGCGCGCGCCTGCCACAGCGCCTCGGCCGTTTTGATGCCGTATTTCTTGGCTTCGACGCTCTTGGTCAGCACGATGCCGTGGCGCAGTTCCTCTTTGCCCGCCACCACGACGGGCTTGCCGCGCAGTTCGGGCCGTTCGGCTTGTTCGACGCTGGCGTAGAACGAATTCATGTCGCTGTGCAGGATGACGCGGTCCATGTTCCTCCTTTCCGGCGCAATGTCGTATCGGGTCGGGTGCTGTGCCCGGGCGCTTTTGGGCGCACCTTCCCAAGGTCCCTAAAAGGACTGATAACCTGCTGTTTCTATTGAAAGGTCGCCCGATTTCGGTGTGTTATCTTCAAACACATGTTCGCACTTTTAAGGGCGGTTCGTCAATCGAACAGACTGTGGAGATTGCGGGGCGAGGAAGCTGCTCTTGGATGCTGCGCGATAGGCGCCGCGAAAGCTATGCGGGTCGAACCGCTATCGCTGGGCTACCCGATAGGTGAGTTTCAGATCGGAGTCGAACCGCTCGATTACAGGATTGCCAAGCAGATAGGCGTCGGCCATGAGCTCGGCGCCCGTTCCCTCGACAGGGGTCTTGGCGTCGGTTCCGCCGATTACCTTGGGTGCCACATACACAACGACTTGGTTGACCAGCTCTGCCCTGAACAGCGATTCATGCAGCGTTCCACCGCCTTCGACGAGTACCGAATCGATGCCGCGCGAGCCGAGCTCGCCCATGAGGGCATGCAGGTCGACTTTCCCATCGTCTTTGGGGATGCTCACGACTTCGACGCCGAGCTCGCGCAGACGTGCGGCTTTAGCGTCATCGTCGGCTACCGCCGTGGCTACGAGCACGGGCACCTCGTGAGCCGTGCGCACGAGGTGGCTGCTCTCTGAAATGCGCAAGCGCGAATCGGCCACTACGCGCAGCGGCTGGTTGCTGGACTTTGGCCGCCTTGCCGTCAGGCTCGGGTCATCAAGCTCGACCGTACCGCTTCCTACCATGATGGCTGCCAAGCGGTGGCGCAGCTCGTGGGTGTCGGCGCGCGACGCCTCGTTTGATACCCATTGCGCGTCACCTGTGCGCGTGGCGATTTTACCGTCGAGCGTCATGGCCCATTTGGCTACGACGAAGGGACGTCCCGTCGTGATGAAATGGAAGAAGATGGGGTTCAGCTCGTCGCATTCGCTGCGCAGGAAGTCCTCGACAACCTGTATGCCCGCTGCGCGCAGGATGGCATTTCCCTTGCCGGCGACGAGCGGATTAGGGTCGCGGCTCCCCACGACCACGCGCGCCACGCCTGCTTCGATGACGGCTTCGGTGCAGGGCGGCTGCTTGCCGGTATGGCAACACGGCTCGAGGGTCACGTACAAGGTTGCGCCCGAGGGGTCGTTTCCTCGGCGCGTGCAATCGGCCAGGGCATTGCGTTCGGCATGCGCCTGCCCGCATCGTTCGTGGTATCCCTCGCCGATGACCTGTCCGCCTTTTACGATGACGGCCCCGACGAGCGGGTTGGGGTTGGTCCATCCCTCGCCTTGTCGAGCAAGCTCGATGGCGCGGCGCATCGGCGCCTCGTCGATGGGTGGAAGCTGGGTCAGGGGCGTTTCGGCCATGAGTCCTCCTAGCTGCTTGGAAAGATGGGCCTGAGTATAGCAAGAATGTGTAAAAGGGGTCTGACCCTTTTTACACACTTTTGCTATACTCGGACCGTATCTGTTCAGGGCGAGGTGGAACTCCTCACTGGCGGTAACGGGGGCGCACCCCGGAGTCCGCGACCCGCGCAAGCGGTTGACCTGGTGAAATTCCAGGACCAACGGTCAAAGTCCGGATGGAAGAACAGGCATGCCGGGCAGCTGCGAGCCATTGGCTTCGCGAGCTGCGGCACTTGGGACTACGGCGGCAGGCGGTATTGGCTTGCGGTCGTCCTCGTGTCCGGCGTACTTGCAATTCCTTTCAGCCCGCAGACGTGCGGGCTTTTCTTTTGCCCGCGCGTCGAGCGAAAGGGGATGTTGTATGAGTTGGGAAAACGACGCAGCGGCTCGGTTGTCGATGTGCGGAAGGTCGGGTGGGCCGTCGTGTTCACGGGCATAGTCGAGGAACTCGGCAGCGTGCGGCGCGTGCTTCCGGGTTCGCGCGCGGGAAAGATCGTCATCGCTGCAAAGACGGTGCTCGAGGGTACGCGCATCGGCGATTCCATAGCGGTCAACGGCGTGTGCTTGACGGTGGTCGAACTCGGTAAAGACGAGTTTGCAGCCGATGTCATGCCCGAAACGCTGCGCAAATCGGGGCTCGGCCAGCTGAAAGCAGGAGACCCGGTCGACCTCGAGCGGGCCATGCCAGCTGACGGACGTTTTGGCGGGCATATCGTGTCGGGGCATATCGATGGGGTCGGCCGCATCAAGGAGGTTCGGGCCGAGCAGAATGCGCGTGTCGTTACGATCGAAGCTCCCGGGAACATCATGGCGCTCGTCGTGCCGAAAGGCTCGATAGCCATCGACGGCATTTCGCTGACTGTAGCGGGCGTGGGTCCGACCACGTTTTCGGTCAGCATCATTCCCCATACCGCGGCAAGCACCGTGCTTGCGTCGAAGCGCGCGGGCGACGTGGTGAACCTCGAGAATGACATCGTGGGGAAGTACGTGCAGAAGCTGCTTTCGCCCGACGTCGGTTCCGTCAATGCCGCCGACGCAGGCGGCATTACGCTCGAGTATTTGCAGGCAAACGGGTTTTAATTGCGGCACGCAACGTGCAAAAGTGCCATAGCGCAAAAGGACCTGACCCTTTTGCACGTTGGAGGAAGGGAAGACATGAACACAGTAGAGGAAGCGATTCGAGAGCTGCAGGCAGGGCATCTGATCCTAGTCGTGGACGACCCGGATCGCGAAAACGAGGGCGACCTTATTTGCGCCGCGCAGTTCGCGACGACAGCGAACGTCAACTTCATGGCGACACATGCCAAGGGGCTCATCTGCATGCCCATGAGCGTCGAGCTGGCGCATAAGCTGAACTTCACGCAGATGGTCAGCGAAAACACCGACAACCACGAAACCGCCTTCACGGTTTCGGTCGACCACGTGCAGACGACCACCGGCATCTCTGCCGAGGAGCGCGGGCTTACGGCGCGCAAGGTTGTCGACGAAAAGTCCCGACCCGATGACTTCCGCCGTCCAGGGCATATGTTTCCGCTGGTGGCCAAGCCGGGCGGCGTTCTCGAGCGCAACGGCCACACCGAGGCGACGGTCGATTTGCTGCGTCATGCGGGCATGAAGCAGGCGGGCCTGTGCTGCGAGATCATGCGCGAAGACGGCACGATGATGCGCACGTCCGAGCTGATTGCCAAGGCTGAGGAATGGGGCCTGGCCATGATTTCGATCAAGCAGCTGCAGGACTATTGCCGCGCACACGACAACCACATGCTCGAAGTGGCGTCTGCCAAGCTGCCCACGGCCTACGGTGACTTCCAAATTCACGGCTTCGTGAACGACATCACAGGCGAGGAGCATGTGGCGCTGGTGAAAGGTGAAATCGGGGATGGTCGCGACGTGCTTTGCCGCGTGCATTCCGAATGTCTGACTGGCGATGTGTTTGGGAGCCGCCGTTGCGACTGCGGCGATCAGTTGCATCGTGCGATGATGCAAATCGAGGAAGAAGGCCGTGGCGTCATCCTGTACATGCGCCAAGAGGGTCGCGGCATCGGTCTTATGAACAAGATTCGTGCGTATAAATTGCAGGAAGAGGGCCTCGACACGGTTGATGCCAATGTGGCGCTGGGCTTCGAGCCTGACCTGCGCGAGTACTGGAGCGGCGCGCAGATCTTGCGTAACCTCGGTTGTCGTACGATTCGCCTTTTGACGAATAACCCCGACAAGATTTACGGCTTGGCTGGGTTCGACCTGGAAATCGTCGAGCGCGTGCCCATCGAGGTCCCACCGCAGGAATACGACCGTGCATACCTGCAGACCAAGGCAACGAGAATGGGGCATTTCCTTAACGATGTACTCTAGGCGCAAAAGGGCCAGACCCTTTTGCGCTATGGCACTTTTGCACGTATCCCAGTTCAATAAGGAATCGAAACGAAAGGAAGTATGGAAGATGGCAGTCAAGTACCTAGAGGGAAAGGTCGTCAGCGAGGACATCAAGGTGGCCATCGTGGGCGCGCGCTTCAACGAGTTCATTACGAGCAAGCTCATCGGCGGCGCAATCGACGCTTTGGTGCGCCACGATGTGAACGAGGACGATATCACCGTGGCATGGGTGCCTGGTGCTTTCGAGATTCCGCTGGTCGCGCAGAAGCTCGCCGAAAGCGGCAAGTACGATGCGATCATTGCGGTGGGCGCGGTCATTCGAGGGGCTACGAGCCACTACGATGTGGTCGTCAACGAGGTGTCGAAAGGCATCGCTCAGGTCGCGCTCAAGGCAGGTATTCCCGTGATGAATGGCGTTTTGACGACCGATACCATCGAGCAGGCCATCGAGCGTGCCGGCACGAAAGCCGGCAACAAGGGCTTCGAATGCGGCACCGGCGCCATCGAAATGGTCAACCTGCTGAGGCAGATCTAGAACGGCAATTGCGCGCGAGGTCCAATCGGGCAGGTGAGCGGGGCCATCTGCTAAGGGGCGAAAGGTTTGCCCTGCGGTCCTGCACTTGAGTTTTACGAGGGAGTCATGGCGGTTCATTCGACGGTAATTTTCGATTTTGACGGCACGCTGCACGATAGCCTGTTCATCTACCGGATTGCGTTGCAGCGGGGCTACGATTGGCTGGTCGAACGCGGAGAGGCCCCCAAGCGCACGCTTTCGGAGGATGTCATGGCGGCGAATATCGGCCTGACAGCCCAGGAAGCTTGGACGCGCATGTGCCCCGACATACCGTGGAGCATCTCGTCTGGGGCGGCCGCGCGGGTGGGCGAGGTCATGGATGCCTTGATCGACGACGGTACCGCACGCCTTTATCCGGGAGTGCCCCAGATGCTGCAGCAGGTGAAAGACGCGGGCCATGTGCTCGTGTTCCTGAGCAATTGCCGAAACGCATACCGTGATGCCGTTCGCAGGGCATTCGGCTTCGACCAGTGGTTCGACTGCTACTACACGGCTGAACAGTTCGGGGGCGCTCCGAAGGAGGAGATTTTCGAGACGATTCGCCAGGAGGTTGACGGCCCGTTCGTCGCGGTGGGCGATCGCTACAAGGACCTTGCGCTGGCTCGCGCCCATGACCTTCCGAGCGTCGGCTGCACATATGGCTACGGTACAAGCGAAGAGCTTTCGGGGGCAACGTATCTGGCGGATTCGCCCGGTCAGATACCAGCCCTTATCGAGCTCATCGATGCAGGCCGCGGTTAGGGTAGCGCGGCGCGTTTGCAGGAGGGTCCGGAAGCGCGGCTCACAGGACGAGGCACAGGAGGAGTTTCATATGGCGCTATACAAGGCGGACGACGCATTTGACAGGAGCATTTTCGCCGGTTCATCGTGCGCGTTCGGGGTGTTCGACGGGCTGCATACGGGTCACCAGTATTTGCTCGGGCAGGCGGCCAAGACGGCCTGCGCCGATGGCCGCTCGATCGCCATCACGTTCGACATCGATCCCGACGAGGTATTTCATCCCGACCGCCTGAAAAAGCTCATGCGCAACGCCGATCGTCTCGACGCGCTGTGCTCATCGGGGGTCGACGACGTGGTGGTGCTGCCCTTCGGGCCCGAGTTGTCCTCGCTTGCTCCCGAGGAGTTTCTGGCTACTGCGTTTTCGGAAGGTGTGCCAGCGCATATGCATGTGGGCGAGAACTTTCGTTTCGGCGCTAAGGCGGCAGGGACTGTGCAAGATTTGCAGGCATGGGGTCAACGCGTCGGCTGCCAGGTGCACTCCCATCATCTGGTCAGCGCCGACGGCGTGCCGATAACCGCTACCCGCATCCGCATGCTGCTGCTCGAATGCAAGATTGCCGAAGCCAATCGTTTGCTCGGGCATCGCTACGTGTTGCGCGAGACTGTGCGGCGCGGTCGGGGCGAAGGCACCGGTTTTGGTTTCGCCACGGCAAATCTTCAGGTTCAGCCCCATGACCGCGTACTCGGCGAGGGCGTGTATGCTGCGTACGCGGTCGTATCGGGCACGCGCTGCAAGGCGGCGGTATCGGTTGGCGTGTCGCCTACGTTCGAGGCGACGTCGACCGCTAACATGGAGGTTCATGTGCTCGATTTCGATGGCGATTTGGTCGACAGGCCCATACGCGTCGAATTCGTCGAGCATTTGCGTCCGATGCGCAAGTTCGATTCGACCGAAGAGCTCATCAGCACCGTCATGGGTGACATTCAGTGGGTGCGCGACAACCTGTAAATGCCTGCTGGACCCAGCCCGGGTACTGCAAAAGGACATGGCCGCTTACCGCCCGTGTACTTCGCGAACTGATTGCTGGCCACCCACTCGGCTGCCCCGGAGGTAATTGGCTGGATTGAAACTGTCCCACCGCGTTTTCGCAGATGGGGGCGCGCTCCGGCTTGGCTTCGGCTAAACCTATATGTATTGCAGGAACAGTGCCTGCAGAATCGCCGGAGTCACGCCCCCATCTGCGAAAACGCTTCGGCTTCCGGCTAAATAGGCCGACTCCGCCAGGCTGCCCCGCAAGCAATCAGTTTTCAGCTGGATACTTGGTTTCCCCTACCAGGTAAGACGCGCTGTCTATTGGGTCGACGGAGCGAAACCGCAGGTGGCGACGTGACCCGAGCGATTCTGCAGGCACTGTTCCTGCAATACATATAGGTTTAGCCGAAGCCAAGCGAGGGCGCGTCGCCACCTGCGGTTTCGCGGCGAGTTGAGTGCTGTCCCGGGGTGGCTGGTTTTACTTGCGGAAGTTCCAGTACAGCACGATGGCGAAGCAGCCGGCTGCGGGCACGAGCATGACGATCCACATGTGTGCGTAGGCGGCGAGCTGGCTGTCGAAAAGCGGGACCATGGCCTCGATGGCGCTGCCTCCCAGCACGGGGCCAAGGAGCATTCCCAAATCGAGACCCGTAAACACCGTGTTACTTGCCGCGCCGCGTCGCTCGGGCGGAACCGAGCTCAGGCCGAGCGTCTGCATGAGTGGTGCGCAACATCCGAAACCGGCCGAGCCAAGGACGGCTGCGATTAGCAAGCCGGTCATGTCGTGCGCGCCCGACAGCGCCAAATACGATGCCGCGAAGAACAGCACGCCGGCGACGAGCACGCGCGGCGCCCCGAAGTGGTCGGCGAGGTTTCCCAGTACCGGTCTTGTGACAATCAGGCATGCCGCGTATACCGTGAAGTACAGCCCGACGCCCTCTACGCCGAGCAGGTTGCCATACAAGACCAGGTACGAGGCTGTGCACGAAAACGACGTAGCTAAAAGCATGAGTGCGAGCGCCTTGTCGAGCGCTTCGCGGGCGAACATGCGCGATATCTTGAACTCGTAGGGAAGCCGGTTGCGTTCGGGCTCTTTCACGATGAAAATGCCGCACATGGCTACGAGCAGGCAGCTTGCCGCGAGGAAATACGCATGCGAAAAGCCCAGGGTATCGACGAGCCAAAGGCCAACAGCGGGGCCTATAACCTGCGCGAACGATTGCGCTAACGTGTATATGCTGATTCCGCTGGCAAAGCGGGATGCCGGCAGGAATTCTGAAACGAGCGACATGGCCAGAGGTCCCGAACAGCCGATTCCGATGCCGTGCAGCAGCCGTACGGCCACGAGCGCCGGAAGCGAGTTGACGATGCCGTAGAGCGCCAGCGATGCGCAGATGATGGCTTGGGCGATGAGCAGGAGCCGTTTGCGCGAGAAACTGTCGAAGGCGGGTCCGGCGAACGGTCTGATGAGCAAGGCGGTGGCAGCGAACGAGCTTACGCAGACGCCCACGAGGGCGGTGCTCGCGCCCAAGTGGTCGGCGAATACCGGGATGGTGGTGTTCGCCATGAATGCCGCCATGCTCTGGAAAAAGTTGACGATCATGAGCACGACATACGGGAAGCTCCAGATGGTTTCCCGTCCGGTAAACGTTTCCTGGCTTTCCAGCTGCGATGACATGGGAAAAGTATAGCCTTTATGCGGATCGACTTGCGCATCGATTCCCCTGGGGCTGCGAGGCCTTTGCGCAAATCCCCCGACTCCCCCGATTAGTTGGTCGTTGACCGAGAACGTGAGATTAATTTAACCGCTTGGTAACAACATGCGCTAGATTGTATCCATACGCCTTGAAGGCGGGGCTCGCTCAGGCGCGGGAGCCTGCGGGAGCCCTTGTAGAGCAATGTAAAACGGTTCGGAGGGTAGCATTATGATCAAGATTGGCATCAACGGTTTCGGTCGTATCGGCTCTTTGGTGTTCAGGGCCGCTATCAAGTCTGATGACGTGGAGGTCGTTGCCATCAACGCGCCGCGCCACCCGGCTTCCCAGGTCGCATACGCCACCATGTACGACACCGTCCATGGGCGTTTCGACGGCACGGTCGAGGCTGATGATGAAGCTGGCACGATGACGGTTGACGGCAAGGTCGTCAAGGTTCTCGATGATGTCAAATATCGTGACGCCGCCCTCATTCCGTGGGGCGATTTGGGCGTCGATTATGTCATGGAGTGCACGGGCCAGTACCGTAAGGGCGTTGACGCTCAGAAGCACATCGATGCCGGCGCTAAGGTGGTCGTCATCTCCGGCCCGACGAAGCTCGATGTGCCCATGTTCGTGTGCGGTGCCAACCTGCATGAGTACGAGCCTAGCATGAACATCGTTTCCAATGCTTCGTGCACCACCAACTGCGTGGCTCCGCTTGCCAAAGTCGTGCACGACAACTTCGGCATCGTCGAAGGCTTTATGACCACCATCCATGCCACCACGGCTTCCCAGTCGCCGGTTGACGGCTTCCCCAAGAAGAACTGGCGCCTCGGCCGCTCGGTTTTCAACAACATCGTTCCCACGACCACCGGCGCAGCCGATGCGGTTGGTCGCGTAGTGCCGGGCCTCAACGGCAAGATGACGGGCGTTTCGATTCGCATTCCGTCTGGCGATGTGTCGATTGCCGACCTGACCGTGCGTCTCGAGAAGCCGGCTTCCTACGACGAGATTTGCGCTGCGATTAAGGAAGCTGCCGAAGGCGAGCTCAAGGGCATTTTGGGTTACACCGAAGACGAGGTCGTTTCGCAGGACTTCCGCAGCGATCCGCGCACCTCGATTTTCGACAAGGGCGCCGGCAAGGCCCTGAACGACCAGTTCGTCAAGCTCATGGCCTGGTACGACAACGAGTGGGGCTTCTCGAACAAGATGCTCGACCTGACCCGCTACATCGACTCGGTGCGCAACGCGTAAAAACGCAACGTATTAGAGTCAAGGCGCGCGGCGGGGTTTCCGCCGCGCGTTTTTTTGAAATGTGAAAAAGGGGTCAGACCCCCCTTCACGTTTTACGAGGGTTCGTCCAGGCCGCCGCGTTCGTCGTGGGCAGCTTCGGCTTCGCGCTCTTTCTGGCGCAGTGCTTCCTGAAAGCCCTTCAGCGGGTCGAAGGGGATAAAGATCTTGGCCCGCTGCGATAGCGGCATGCGGGGGCGGGGCAGGGGCGGCAGGTCGCGCAGGCGGTCTTCGTCATTCGCCACTTTTGTGCCCTCCAATCTGCCGGTTGCGGTCCTGCTGCGTCGCCTGCGGCATGAGGTCGATGCCCTTCAGCAGCGAGTTCTTCCCGAATTTCTTCTTGATGTCAAGAATCGCCTCTTGGCGGGCACGTTCCTCGGTTGTATGTTCGGAATCGACAAAGAGCGACAGCTGCCCTTCACCTTCGGGCGCTATGCCGTTGAAGTTGATCATCAGGTTGTGGACGCGGCGGTTGTGATCGGCAATCCTCCCGAACAGGTCGACGATTGCCGGCAAAATAACATCACGCGAGTTAGTGGCCTCGGGGAATCGCGCCGTGCCGCGGTCGGCGTCGCTCCACCAGCGTGGACGCGCGGGATCGAATGCCCGGGCGCTTTCCTCATCCCGTTCGTAGTTGACCGCCAACGTCACCGAATCGGCGCAAACGCGCTTGCTGACCATGTCGAGGCACGATGCGTCGGCCATTTCTTTCACGACGATCAGCGCGTCATCGAACGGGTAGGGGCATCCGAGCACCTGCGCGTTGGTTATGGAATGCGATTGCGGCTGGTAGGCTTTGATGTCTGCGATGGTCACCGGTTCGATGCCCCAGGCATGGTCGATCAGAATCTCGGCGTCGACGCCGAACACGTCGTAGAGTTTTTCCTGGTCGGGGAAGAGCGCCAGCTCACCCATCGTGTGAATGCCCAGTTCGTGCAGGCGTCGTTCGGTGCCGTGGCCGATGCGCCAGAAGTCGGTCAGGGGTTTGTGGTCCCACAGCGTGTCCTTGAACGATTGCTCGTCAAGTTCGCCGAAAAAATCGGGACTGTGCTTGGCCGTGATGTCGAGCGCGAGCTTGGCCAAGTACAGATTGGGCCCAATACCGCAGGTGGCTGGGATGCCAATCTCGTCGAGAATCTGGCTGCGAATGCGCTCGCCGAGCTCGCGTGCCGTGCATCCGTAAAGTGGCAGGTAGTTCGTGACGTCCATGAACGCTTCGTCGATAGAGTATACGTGGATGTCGTCCTTCGAGAAATACTGCAGGTATATGGCGTATATGCTAGCTGAGTACTCGACGTACTTTGCCATGCGCGGGGGCGCCATGATGTAGGTGAAGCTTTTGGGGATCTCGAACACGCGGGCGCGCCCTGACACGCCGCGCGCTTTGAGCGATGGCGATACTGCCAGGCAAATTGTCTTCTCGGTGCGCTCGGGATCTGCGACGACCAGGTCAGTTGTCATGGGATCGAGTCCGCGCTCGACGCACTCTACCGATGCGTAGAACGATTTCAGGTCGATGCACAGGTACTGTTTGCCCACGTTCCCCCCCCTTCAACGCTCGATGCCGTTCGAGTCCAATTTGCTTATAGAATTGTAGCCCAACGCATAAAACGAGCCCCGTACTTTGATGCAGGCCGTGTATTCGCGGGCGAGAGGTGCAATAACCGTGTGGCGAACAGCCCCGAACCGGAG
>DFIX01000027.1:33296-33798 GCA_002371495.1 Eggerthellaceae bacterium UBA3686 | reverse complement strand
CGGGGCTGTTCGCCACATGGCTATTTGATAAAAACTAGTGAATTACTTCGTTGACTCGCTGGTGATTCGGGTCAACAATCGTCGGTGCACCAAACGAGAGACGAGTCTGAGGAAAGGCAAATCATGAAGATCGCGATTCCAAGCGAAACTGCAGAAGGGCTGAATTCTATCAGGAGCGGGCATTTCGGGCATACCCCGTACTTCACGGTCGTCGAGTACGACGACAATATGAACATCGTTGGCGCCGAGCCGGTCAAGAACGTCGACCATGACCAGTTCGGGTGCGGTGGCGTTATCGAATATGTGCTGGGATTGGGCGTCGACGGCATCCTGACCGTAGGCATGGGCATGCCGCCGCTGATGCGCTTTACGAGCAACGGCGTCATCGTCTATTCCGAGCGTTATACGCCCAACGTAGGGGACGTGGCCAAGCTCTTTGCCGAGGGCAAGGTCGAGCGTATGTCGCCCGACGACGCCTGCAACCACGAGCATCACTAAGCCG
>DFIX01000027.1:32398-33167 GCA_002371495.1 Eggerthellaceae bacterium UBA3686 | reverse complement strand
AAAAGGGTCTGACCCTTTTTGCGCCTTATACTTTAGAATCCGAGCGTATCGTTGACCAGAATGACGTGGATTCGGCCCTCGTGGCGTGAGAAGCGCGTAATCAGGAACTGACAGCAAATCGTATCGGCGGATTTGCAGTCGAAGCACGAGCCCGTCTTTGCGCAGGGCGTCGACAAGCCAAAGCGCTGCGCGTTGATCGGCGCCGCGACGTTGCGCGCACGCTTCATGGCGCCGTCAAGGTCGTCGCACACCTTGTTCATGCCTACGATGAATACGACCTTGCGCGGTCCCTGGGCGATGGCCGATACGCGGTTCGAATTGCCGTCGATATTGACCATGATGCCGTCTTCGGTTATTGCGTTGGCGCTTGCAAGGAAAACGTCGGCGTCATAGGTGGCCAGCATGGATTCGCGCGGGTCAGGGATAGCATCGCGATCGATGAAACGGTAATCGCCTTCCTTCAGGGCGTCGACGAGCCCTATTTCGTGGGCGCTCATGCATCCGCCCATGCCGACCGAGCTTCCCTCGCCGATCAGCTCGAGCGCCTTCGCGAGCGCTTCTTCCTTGTTGGCTGCGTAATATCCTGACATGTTGCGCGATTCGAGGCCCTTGATGACCTTTTGCGCCAGAAGCTCGTTACGCTTGAATTCGAATTCCATCATTGTCGTCCCCTTCTCTTGTAAAAACCGTCTGCGCTCATGATAAGCCAAAAGCGAAACGATGAGCTTATTGACTGCAGTGTGCAGGGATGAACTGGCAAAAAGGGGAG
>DFIX01000027.1:0-32325 GCA_002371495.1 Eggerthellaceae bacterium UBA3686 | reverse complement strand
AGTCTCCCCTTTTTGCCAGTTCATCGTCTAGCGTGCCAGGACGATGCAGTCGTAGCGAACGGCCTTGCCTGCAAGCGAGTAATCGGGTTTGCGGCCTGCGAGGTAGGGGCCCTTCACCGGGCGCTTCACGACGACTTTGCGGGGGCTAACGGAAAGGGCGGCGTCGAGCAGTGCGCTCTCGTCGTCGCAAGGGCGCTCGAGTCGCTGCAAGAGCTGGAGCTTCTTCTTGACCGACGAGCTCTTCTGTTTTTGGGGAAACATCGGGTCGAGCAAGACGATGTCGGGTCGATGCGGACCTTCTGAAACAGCAATGCCAGTGCTCTTTTGTGCCTGGTCAGCAAGCATGCGCGCGAGTGTGGACAATCCGTCGACGCTGTCGGCTTCGACGACCGTCATGCGGCAGGCGACATCGGCGAGTTCGGGCACGAGGCGGGCGCGCTCGAGCGCATCTTCCAGCAACGCCGCAATGACCGGGTTGCGCTCGTAGAGCAGCACCGTGAAACCCGCAGCTGCAAGCAGCAACGAGTCCTCGCCGAGGCCAGCCGTCGCGTCTATGGCCAGAGGGGCTTTCACGCCCTTGACCTTCGCGGCGCGCACGAGTAGCTCGCGCTGAAGGTTGCCGGGCCTGAGCCGCGGCAGCATATGCGCGAAGTCGCCTCGCAAATACATGATCCCGTCGCTGATGGCAAGCCCGTCAGCCCCTTTGGCCATTGTCAGTCCTGCAGCCGCTAGCGCAGCTTCGAGTTCGCTGTTTCCGGCGGCATATAGGGATGCGCGGTCCGTAACGTTATTGTCATGCGCGTTTTGCAATGGGAGCCTTTCGCCGAACGGTCACGAGATGAATATATCGAATATGAGCTTTGCTGCGAAAAGCGCGATAACCACGAGCATGATGGGCCGGGCTATGCCCGATCCCTTTTTCTTGAAGCTGCCCGCGCCCATGTAGTTACCCAGGATGTTGAAGGCGCCGGCAGTGAGCCCAAGCGGCAATAGCACAACACCGTTTACCAGGAAGACGCTAAGAGCTGCAAGGTTGGTGGAAAGGTTGACGGCTTTGGTGGTGCCCGCCGCCGTGCGCACATCCTGGTGCGCGAGCGCAGTCAGCAGCAACATCAGAAATGTCCCCGTGCCCGGACCGTAAAATCCGTCGTATACGCCTACGGTCAAGGCGATTCCAGCCGTTAGGGCGAGCGCGCGATTGCACGGGATCTCGTCTTTCGAGAACGCGTCGAGGTCTTTCGTTTTCAAGACGAAAAACGCAACGAAGGGCAGGACGGCCAACATCATGATCTTGAACGCGAAGTCGCCCGTTACCAATGCGAGGTTGCTTCCGAGCCATGAGCCTACAAGTGCGCAAGGAACAGCCACGATTACGAAAGTGCGCACCATATAGCCGCTCAGGGAATATCGGATGGTTGCGATAAGCGTGCCCATCGAGCTTGAGAGCTTGTTGGTGCCGAGTGCCGCATGCACAGGAAGGCCGGCGAAAATATACGCCGGCAGCGATATCAGCCCGCCCCCGCCGGCGATGGCATCGACAAAGCCCGCAACGAACGCCAGCGGGCAGACGATGAGGAACTCCATGTGCTACCTTTCGTTTGCTCGACGCTCATTGTACGATACCGCGCATTCTGGCAAGCCTGAGGGGATGGTGCTCTCTGGCTTGCCTGGCGGCCATGTTATCATGGGCGGGTTCGATTTCGGGCGCTGTTTCGAAAGGGCTTCTTGCCGACAATGCCGCCAAAAGCAAAAGGACCGATCCTGCTTCTGATTACCGCCATCCTATGGGGAATGGCGTTCGTCGCGCAAACAACGGCAGCGCAGGACGTGCAGCCCTTCACCTTCAACGCCTCGCGCAATTTGGTTGGCGCCCTGTTCCTGACAGGCGTTATCGCCTTGCGGAAGAAGACGGGCTCCGACAGGCCTCCGCGCCGGGCGGGCGATGCAGGCGCAAGAGCGGCCTCGGTCTCGGACTCTGCGGGCTACGGTATGCGCGAGCTCGTTATCGGCGGCGTTGTGTGCGGGGCGGTGTTGTTTGCGGCATCGTACCTTCAGCAAGCCGGCATTACGTCGTATCCCGAAGGCACGGCGGTATCGGGCCGGTCGGGCTTCATAACGGCACTTTACATGGTTGTCGTTGCGTTGATCGGGACGTTCACCGGAAAGCGACCGCATCCGCTCGTATTCGTTGCAACGGGCGTGGCGCTCGTGGGCATGTGGTTACTATGCGTGCCAGATGGCTTCGACAACATGTATGTGGGCGATGTTCTGGTGTTCGTCTGCGCCATCGGGTATGCGGTGCACATCATCGTGATCGACCGCTACACGCATGTCGACGGCGTGCGGCTTTCGTGCGTGCAGCTCTTGACGTCGGCAGCGCTTTCGCTTGTGTGCATGGCGATTTTCGAACACCCCGAAGTTTCGCTGGTCGTCGCGGCGGCGATACCCATCCTATATGCCGGCATCTGCTCGGATGGCATTGCCTACACCTTCCAGATCATCGCGCAGCAGACGACCGACCCCACGGTTGCGTCGATCCTGATGAGTTTGGAGTCGGTCTTTGCCGCGCTGGGCGGTTGGCTCGTGCTGTCCGAGGCACTGAGTCCAATTGAGCTTTTGGGGTGCGCGCTCGTCTTCGCGGCCGTCATCATCGCCCAGGTCCCTGACTTCATCGAGAACGCGCGCAACAAGCGGCCAGATGCTTGAGCCCCGTTAAGCCAGCGACGAATCCCGAACGGGCGGATGAGCTGGAAGAACTGTTCTTCCAGCTCATTTCGCGCCGGATAAAAACGCGCTTATTGAGGGGCGGGTTTCAGGTTGTTCCCGAGCCGGTTTCGGAGCCCGTTCTACGACAGCAGCTTGCGTGCGCCGTTGGCAGCAAGCATCATGCCAGCGCCGATGGAAAGCAGGCCAGGCCCCGGCAAGATGAGCATCGGGATGCCGAGCAACACGAGGCCTGCGCCGGCGCCGATCTGCAGGAAGCTCCCGAACACGCTGGAAGCGGATTTGGCGGTGACGGTCTGCGTCGCGTAGCGTACCTGGTCTGAGTTTGGCCATTGGTAGCCGAAGCTGGTGCCATACGGGCGGAAATCCGTGCGGGGCCGGGTATCGGCTGCGGCGTATTTGGCGCTTGAGCTCGCATGGCTTTGGGGACGGCTTTGGCTTGCCGAGGAAGCGCGGCTGCTCGAATGCGCGATGGGGGTAACATCGATGATGGTCTGGTTGGCGTTCATGCTTCGCTCCTCACTAGTACATTATCTGAGTCTATAGTTTATAGATATTTCTGAAAACCTTCTGAACTGTGGCAATCGCGATGACAATCCGTTGCCGTTTCGACATGTGGGACAATAAGCTGCGTTCCCGTTGTTATGCCATTTTGAAAGAAGGGGCAAAATGAGGCTGTTTGTTGCGGTGGAACTTCCGCAGGCTATGCGCGAGGCCCTGGCAGAGACGTCGGCTCTGCTGCGCGCAAGTGTGCGCGGGCGCTACGTTGCACCCGATTCCTTCCACGTGACGTTGGCGTTTTTGGGCGAAGTATCAGCTACGCGTATCGATGCGGCCGTAGCTGCCCTCGAGGCAGGGTGCAGGGGATTCACCTGCTTCAAGGTGTCATTCGGAGCGCTCGGAAGCTTTGGCAAGCGCACGTCGGCAACGCTCTGGCAGGGTTTCGAAGATGCTGGCGACCTGCCCGAACTCGCGACCCGCGTGCGCGAAGAGCTTCGGGGGGAAGGGTTCGATTTTGACGAGAAGAGCTTTAAGCCCCACGTGACGCTCATGAGGAAGGCGGACGTTTCGTCGGGGTTGCTTCCAGCGCCCGTCATTGCCGATGGTACTGTGAGCACGGTGACGTTGTTCCGGTCAGATTTGTCGGGCTCTCGTCCAGTTTACGAGCCGGTGCATGCGGTCTTGCTCGAGGATGTAGGCTGATCGGTCGAACGCAGGGCAGCTAGTTGTTCGCATACAGAGGGTGGGTGCCATGGACAAACAGGACAGCAGCGCCGGTATGGGGCGCGTTTGGGTCTCGCGGGCGCTCGTGGCGCTCGTGTTCTTCATCAACGTGCAATGCGCGCTGCAGTTTGTGATTTGGCCCGAGGCGTATACGGCGGCGTATCAGCTGGAAGGCGCGGCAGCTGTCGCCATCGTCCAGTCGTTCGGCATCTGCTTTCTGATGTGGAACGCCACGTATCCGCCGGTGATAGCACGACCGCACAGGTACCGCATGCTGTTTGCGGTTGTAATTGCCCAGCAGCTCATCGGCCTTGTCGGCGAAAGTTTGCTTTATGCGAGTCTCTCGCCCGAATTGGCGCAGCTCGGCTCATCGGTGATGCGCTTCATCGTTTTCGACGGCGCCGGCCTGGTATTGTTGGTCATCGCCTTTTTGGCCGCGCGTCCACAACGTTCGTAAGAGCGGAAACGCCCTGCAAGCTCGTCAGGCAATTTCGTAGCCAGCCTTGCCGAGCGCTTCGAGTGCGCGGTCGAGGTCTGCGGCTTTTACCAGTATGTAATCGGTGTTGTAGGTCGATACGGCAAAGAGGCCGATCTGCGCTTCCGCGAGCACGCCCGAAATCTTGGCCAAAATACCTACGAGCGAGAAGTCGAGCTCGCCTTCGATGCGAAACGCCTGCCAGCCGTCTTCGCGTGCGGTCGTATGCTTGGGTACGACGTCGGTCGGGCAGACGAGCGAAACTTCCTCGTCGGTGATGCCAACGAACGTAAGCTCGTGGTTGAAGTCGACGCGCTCGAGTCCGCTGACCTTGCAGACGCTGAGCGCCGTTTCGAAAACCTTTAGCTTCATAGTGTCTCCTTGTTTTCCTATCAGGCAATTGTACGGGAACGGAGCGTCGGGGGCTTGTTCTTGCGCCCTCCCGCTTGCGAAATCTTTTTTTTATCTATGCGAACGGTCTTTCGTTTTTCGTTCACGTACAATGATGCAAGACATGTAATCCGGAAAGGGGAGCAACTATGAAAAAGTGCCTGTATGTCGCCCTGGGACTTGCCGCAGGTTGCATGGCAGCATCGCTCATCGTGCATCGCCGCGTCGTCGCCGCGGTCATCAAGGGCGAGCCGATTCCCGAGCCACCCGAGTGGCATCGCAAGTGGCACCCCTGCTTCAAGTAGGCAGATTCGCCGAGTCAACAACGGGATGGAAGAGACGGGGCGGAGGCGCTTGGCTCGCGGCGAGTCGGGCGACTCCGCCCCTTTTAGCCTGTCTGCAAGAAAGGAACACGTATGCTCTACGAGATTACCGACCAAAATTTCGAGGAAGAGGTCGTTCAGAGCCAGGTACCATGCGTCATCGAGTTCACGGCGGGCTGGTGCACGATGTGCGACGAGATGGTGCCTACCTTTGAAGAGCTGTCGGAAAAGCTCGGCGACGAGGTCAAATTCTGCATTGTCAACACTGACGAGCAAAAGCAGCTGCGCATCAAGTTCGCCGTAGCCGCGTACCCCTATATCGTGCTCGTAAAAGATCATATGAAAACCCCGCTGTTCGACGAGCTGGTAACCGCCAAACGTCTCGAAGAGCGCATCCGCTTCGTGCTGGATGGCGGCGAAGCGCCCACGACGCGCCCGCTGTAGGTATAGGGTCAGGCCTTTCTTGCGAGGGTAAAACCACCCGCTTAAGATCAAGGCCATCTTACGTGCGACAAGCGGTGCTTCCCCCGCGGCCCTTTGAACGCGTGGCTTGTACGTGCCTCGGCCCGGAAACACGCCCTGACCGTCGATTTCGTGCGCTCGGAACCGGCCAGATGCACCGAATCGACGGTTGAGGTGCCTTTTGGGGGCTTGCGGGATTGGCGACCTGGACCTTTGCGGGATCCGCGGCCCGGAAACACGCTCTGACCGTCTATTTCGTGCGCTCGGAACCGGCCGGATGCACCGAATCGACGGTTGAGGTGCTTTCTAGGGGAATGGGGTTCGCGATTTACAGAGATGTGCTGCTTACATCAAAGTCTGGCATAGGGGAGAATCCCTGATCTATTGCCAGCACGTTAAATCGGGGTTTCCGATTGCGTAACTGTACCCAAGGGACCCCCTTCTCCTGCGGACGATTATTAGAATCGCTCGTGGCGAAGGAGGTCGGATATGTGCGGAATATGCGGTTTTACAGGCGCCGTTGGCAGCGGCGACGATAAAAAGGTGCTCGAGTCGATGTGCGATGCCATGGCACATCGCGGCCCCGACGGCGAGGGGCTCTACATAGCTGACGGAATCGCCCTGGGGCACAGGCGCTTGGCCCTCGTCGACTTAGCAGGTGGCGGCCAGCCGATGGTCCGAAGCGGGAGCCAACTCGATTCGGCCGTGTGGTCACCGGCTATCTCCTTCGAGCATGCGCGCGGCGAGGGAGCTGCCCTGCGCTCGTCGGCGCCTGCCTCCGATGAGCTCGAGGGTCCTGCAGAAGCTGCGAGTTTGCGGCGCGGCCGCTGGTCGATCGTGTTCAACGGCGAGATATACAACTACCGCGAGCTTCGGACGGAGCTGCAGCGGGCCGGCTATGCGTTTTCGACCGGGTCCGATACGGAGGTCCTGCTCGTCGGCTACATAGCCTGGTCCGAAGCCGTGTTGGAGCGCTTGCGCGGGATGTTCGCCTTCGCCATCTACGATGCGCAGACACGCGAGCTCTTCTGCGCGCGCGATTTCTTCGGCATAAAGCCGTTCTACTATACAGTGCAGGCGCAAGCGGGCATCGATGGTTCGCGGGCGAATTCCGGCGAGGCCGCACCTGCGAGCACGTTCATCTTCGCCTCAGAGATCAAATCGCTTCTTGAGCATCCGGCATATGCGCGAAAGCTTAACGAGGAAGCGCTCGCCCAGTATCTGTGCTTTCAGTTCAACCCTTTGGACGAGACGTTCTTCAAGGGCGTTTACAAGCTGCCCCAGGGACATTGCCTGCGGGTCGGCGCGGACGGCGCCGTATCGGTCAGGCGCTATTGGCGGCCGAGTTTCGATGCGGATGGGAATGCATCCAAAGATCAGGTCGTCGCGCGTGTCGGCGAAGCGGTCCGCGAGTCGGTGCGATACCACAACGTCGCCGACGTCGAGGTGGGCTCGTTCCTTTCGAGCGGCATCGATTCGAGCTACCTCGCAGCTTGCCTTGCCTGCGAAAATCCGCAGATCAAGACGTTTACCGTGGGTTTTGCGGAATACGATGGCGAGCGCGACGAGGTCAGCTGGGCGCGGGAGCTGGCCGAAAAGCTCGAGATCCAAAACGACGCCCACTATATAACCGAGGAAGAGTACTGGGAAGCCATTCCGCGCGTGCAGTGGCATATGGACGAGCCTACGGCGGATCCCTCGGCCATCGCGCTGTACTTTGTCGACAAGCTGGCGTCGCGGCGCGTGAAGGCGGTGCTTTCGGGCGAGGGCGCCGATGAGCTTTTCGGGGGCTACCGCATTTACCAGGCCCCTTTGGCCAACGCTCATGTCGGCAAGCTTCCCAAGCCGCTACTTCGCGCGGGCTCCA
The DNA here is from genome assembly GCA_002371495.1 of Eggerthellaceae bacterium UBA3686. Lineage (GTDB taxonomy): Bacteria > Actinomycetota > Coriobacteriia > Coriobacteriales > Eggerthellaceae > UBA9715. The sequence continues at coordinate 24,860 of DFIX01000027.1, read as the reverse complement.
AGGCCCTGCGTGCGGCAGGGATTCGGGGCGCGCATTATTTGGAGCGCGCGTCGGGGCGCGTGCGCGATTGGTACTACACGAATGCCAACGACGTGGCGTTCTCGCCCGAGGAACGCGAGTGCCTGCTCAGCGCCGAAGTCCGCGGGCGGCTACAAGCGCAGGGCGCAGGCTTCGGGCGGGACTGCTCGCAAGCAGGCGGCATCGAGCTTCCCCAGAGAATCGTGGCCTGCGCCTACGACGAGGCGGCACCCTACGACGAGACTGCCCAGATGCAATACGTCGATACGCAGTTCTGGCTCGTCGGCGACATCCTTTTGAAGACCGACAAGATGGCCATGGCCCATTCGCTGGAATCGCGCGTGCCGTTCTTGGACCGGGGGGTATTCGAGGTTGCGGCCCGCATCCCCACCTCCTGCAAACTTGACGAGTCGCAGACGAAGATCGCGTTGCGCGAGGCTGCCGAGTTGGCCATCCCGCGCGATTGGGCCCAGAAGCAGAAGCTCGGGTTCCCGGTGCCTATTGCCCGCTGGCTGCGCGACGAACGCTACAGCGTACAGGTCAGGGGCTTTTTCCAAAGCGATGAGGCCAAAAGGTTCTTCGACGCTGACATGCTCGTGCAGATGCTCGATTCGCATTGCCGGGGAGAGGTCGATAATTCCCGGCGCATCTGGATCATCTACTCGTTCCTGGTGTGGTACCACATGTTTTTCGTCGGGCCCGTCCGCCCCAACTGTTAACGCGCTCGAAACGCAGGCGAAATTTTCGCGACACGTGGCATCGTTACACTTTTCGGTTGTAATTGACGGTACGGATTGGCGCCGGCGCGCCGACGGACGGAAAGCACGCGAAAAAATGGGCCTAAACCTGTGCGCGCGTAACGAAAAAAGCCGGGGGAACAGTTCCCCCGGCTCGTTCGGGGCGGCGATGCGCCTATGATGCGCAAGCAGGTCGTGTTCATCGCGAACTCGCTCGAGAACGCGTTCAAGTTTCAGCAGGTTCTGACGGAGCTTGGCGTCGAGACCGCGGCGAGCTCGCCGTTGCAGATGAAGAACCTCCTGAAACCGGGTGCGCTCGTGGACCTCGTCGTCTTCGAGGCCATAGGCCCTGCCATGGCCTATCTGGAAGAAGTGGTGTCGCTTGCCGAGAACCAGTCCGTTCCGCTGTTGGTGATTATCGACCAAGTCGACCTCGGCAAGCTGCAGCTGCCCACGCTCGTCGACTGCGATTTCGTCATCAACGGCGCCGAGCCTGCGGAATGCTCCGCGCGCCTGATCAAGCTGCTCGGCGGCAGGCAGGGCGTTATGCGCGCCGAAATGCTGGTGGTCGACGATATGGCCATCAATACCGAAACGTACCAGGTGACGGTCGGTGACGAGCCCGTGGACCTGACTTTTCTCGAATACACCCTGCTCGTGTTCTTCGCGCGGCACCCGGGAAGGACGTTTTCGCGCGAATCGCTCTTGCAGCACGTCTGGGGGTTCGATTACCTGGGCGGGTCCCGCACCGTCGACGTGCATGTGCGCAGGATACGCGCGAAACTCGGGCCCGGTTTGTCCCAACATCTAGAGACGGTGCGCGGAGTGGGCTACTTGTGGAATTAGGGAATGGGAGAATCGTAATGGCAAACGACGCATTGGCGGCTGGCCGACGAGCGCGAGGTCTGTATCGTCCCGAATTCGAACACGATGCTTGCGGCATTGGGGCCCTGGCCCACCTGTCGGGCAGGCGCTCGCACCAGATGATCGATGACGCGCTTTCGGTGCTCGTGAACCTGGAACATCGAGGGGGCGTAGGCCTCGAGAAGAACACAGGCGACGGCGCGGGCATCTTGCTCCAAGTGCCCCATCGCTTCTTTCGCAAGGAAGCGCAAAAATGCGGGCATTTGCTTCCGGCCGAAGGGGACTATGGCGTGGGTATGATGTTTCTGCCGCGCGATGCCGAGGGCACGGCGTGTGCCATGCGCGTGTTCGAGGAGGAATGCGCGCGTCAGGGGATCCCGCTTCTGTTCTGGCGCGATGTGCCGGTTGATCCGCACGACCTCGGTGAGACGGCCCGTGCCTGCATGCCGACGATCAAGCAGGTGTTCGTGGGCCGGCCCGACGGCGTGCGTGCCGGTGCGGAATTCGAGCGCAGGCTCTATATATGCCGCCGCCTCGTCGAGAAGACCGCGACAGCTGAGCCCGGGCTCGAGGGCCGCATCTTCTACATCTGCTCGATGAGCTCGCGCACCATCGTGTACAAGGGCATGCTCGTCTCGACCCAGATGCGCCGCTTCTTTCTTGACCTGGACGACGCGTCGACCGAGACGGCGGTGGCGCTCGTGCACTCGCGCTATTCGACGAACACGACCCCCTCGTGGGAGCGAGCGCATCCTAACCGCTTCATCGTGCACAATGGCGAGATCAACACCTTGCGCTGCAACGTTAGCTGGACACGCGCGCGGGAAGCGGGCCTGTACTCGCCGATGCTGGGAAACGAGCTCGAGAGCGTGCTGCCCATCCTAAACGGCGAAGGGTCCGACTCGGCTATGCTCGACAACCTGCTCGAGTTCATAGCCATGAACGGGCGAAGCTTGCCGCGGGCGGTTTCGATGGTGCTTCCCGAACCATGGGACAACAACGACAACCTGTCGGACAAAAGGCGCGCATGGGACGCCTATCAGTCGATGCTCATGGAGGCGTGGGACGGTCCGGCCGCCATCGCGTTTACCGACGGCATCGTGTGCGGGGCCACCATCGACCGAAACGGCCTGCGCCCGGCGCGTTATTACGTGACCTCGGATGACAGGCTGATCCTTTCGAGCGAGGTCGGGGTGCTCGATGTCGATTCCGCGAACGTGCTCGTTGCGGGCAGCTTGGGGCCGGGCCAGATGCTGCTCGTGGACCCAGCGCAAGGGCGCGTGCTTTTCGACGCCGAGATCAAGGACGGCTTTGCCAACGAGAAGCCCTATAGGACTTGGATCGATGCCGAGATGCTGACGATCGGCGATTTGACTTCGGAGTTGGCTGTTGCGCGCATGGAGGGCTCGTCCGAGCGCCCTGACGCCGAAGTCTCTCTTGCCCGGCGCCAGCTCGAGCACGGATTGTTCTTCGACGATATCGAAGAGGCGATTATTCCGATGGCGCGCGACGGCGCCGTGCCGCTGGCTTCGATGGGCTCCGACGTGCCGTTGGCGTGCCTTTCGAAGGCGCCCCGAAGCTTCTTCGACTATTTCCACCAGCTCTTCGCCCAGGTTACCAATCCGCCTATCGACGCCCTGCGCGAATCGTTCATCACCTCGACTTTGCTCTACGTCGGAAACCACGGCAACTTGCTCGAGGACGCGCGGGCAAATTGCAGGCTCGTGCGTCTTGACTCGCCGCTTCTGGACCGTGCGCAGTTCGAAGCGCTCGCCCGCGTCGAGCGGCATGGGTTCGCCTCGCGCGTGCTGCGGGCGGTCTATCCTGCATGCGCGGGTTCCGATGCGCTCGAGCGCGCCCTTGCCGAACTCTGCCGCAGCGCAGAGCAGGCCGTGCGCCTCGGCGTAGACCTCATTGTGATCAGCGACCGGGCGGGCAAGGGCGACGTGCCGATTCCTAGCCTCCTTGCCGTGGCGGCGGTCCACAACCACCTGCTGCGGGCGAACTTGCGCACGCATGCCGACATCATCGTCGAAGCGGGCGACGTCGTGACCGCACACGATTTCGCGGCGCTTGTGGGCTACTCCGCCTCGGGGATATTCCCGTACCTGGCCCATGATACGATTGCCGAGCTGTGCGCGCGGGGCGTCGTCGAGCTCGATGCGCAAGAGGCGGTTGCCCGTTACAACCAGGCGGTCGTCGCGGGGATCGTCTCGATCATGTCGAAAATGGGCATCTCGACCATGCAGGGCTACCATGCAGCTCAGGTGTTCGAGGCTGTGGGGCTGTCCGAGGAGTTCGTGGCCCGTTACTTCACGGGCACGGTGAGCCGCGTAGGGGGCCTCGGGATTTCGGATGTGCAGCGCGAATGCGACGAGCGCCATGCCAACGCGCGCCTCTGGGAGACGTCTCCTGCTCCCGATCAGCTGCCGAGCTCGGGCATGACGTCATGGCGCCCGATCGGGGGCGAGGACCATCTGATAAACCCGCAGGTCATACATTTGCTGCAGCGGGCGGTCCGTGCGAACGACCCGGAGCTGTTCGAGCGGTACAGCGAGCAGGTTCATGTGCCCGGGCGCAGCGTCATGCTGCGCGACCTGCTGGAGCTTGCGGGCACGCGCGAGCCCATCGCGCTCGAAGAGGTCGAGCCTGCGAGCGAGATCGTCAAGCGCTTCAACACGGGGGCCATGAGCTACGGGTCCATTTCGCAGGAAGCGCACGAGTGCCTGGCCATTGCCATGAACCGCCTGCATGGCCGCTCGAATAGCGGCGAAGGCGGCGAGGACCCTGCTCGCGAGGTGGCGCTTCCCAACGGCGACAGCAGGCGTTCGGCCATCAAGCAGATTGCATCGGGGCGCTTCGGGGTCACGAGCCGCTACCTCATGAGCGCCGACGAGATACAGATCAAGATGGCGCAAGGTGCCAAGCCCGGCGAGGGCGGACATCTGCCGGGAGGCAAGGTGTGGCCCTGGATTGCCCGCGCCCGGCGAAGCACGCCTGGCGTCGGCCTTATCTCGCCGCCGCCGCACCACGACATCTACTCGATCGAAGATTTGGCCGAGATCATCTTCGACATGAAAAACGCCAATCCGCGGGCGCGCGTGTCGGTAAAACTCGTGGCAGAGGCGGGCGTGGGCACCATCGCGACCGGCGTCGCCAAGGGCGGGGCGCACAAGATTTTGATCTCGGGCAGCAACGGCGGCACCGGCGCGGCTCCGCGCGACTCCATCTATCATGCCGGCTTGCCCCTTGAGCTGGGCCTTGCCGAAACCCAGCAGACCTTGCTGCAAAACGGGCTGCGTTCGCGCGTAGTGCTCGAAGCCGACGGGAAGCTCATGGACGGGCGCGACGTGGCCGTGGCCTGCCTGCTCGGGGCCGAGGAATTCGGTTTTGCCACAATGCCGCTCGTGGCTATGGGTTGCCTCATGCAGCGCGACTGCCAGCAGGACACGTGCCCTGTGGGCATCGCTACGCAGGATTGCCGGCTGCGCGGGCGGTTTTCCGGCAAGCCCGAGTACGTCGTCAACTTCATGGTCATGGTGGCCGAGCAGCTGCGCCGCATTATGGCTGAGCTCGGTTTCACGACGGTTGAGGACATGGTGGGGCATGCGGAATGCTTGCGCCAGACGCGGTCGGCCTCTAGCTGGAAGGCCCAGCTCGTCGACTTGTCGTCGCTGCTCTTCGTCGCCCGGGCCGAGTACGGCCAGAACATTCCCGGTGCCGATTGCCCGCATTCGCTCGCTTCCTGCGCGCCCGAAAACGCGCTGCCGCAGACGCTCGACGCCACGTTGCTGGTTCCGTATACCCAAGCCGCTCGCGGGTCGCTGACAAACCAGCGTTTTCACGTGGACATCTCGAACGTCAACCGTTGCGTGGGCACGATGCTCGGTTCGGAAGTGACGCGTCGCCATGCAGAGGGGCTTCCTGACGGCATGCTGACGGTCGATTGCACGGGGTCGGGCGGCGTGAGCTTCGGCGCGTTTCTACCGGCGGGCATCACCCTCAACATCGAGGGCGAGGCCAACGACTTTTTGGGAAAGGGGCTCTCGGGCGGCATCGTCACGGTCGCGCCTTCGCGCGCAGCCACGTTCAGGCCTGAAGAGAACATCGTCGCCGGAAACGTTGCCTTCTACGGCGCTACGGGCGGTCGTGGGTTCGTGAACGGCCTGGCCGGACAGCGTTTCGGTGTACGTAACTCGGGCGCGGTGCTCGTGGTCGAGGGCTTGGGCAACAACGGTTGCGAGTACATGACCGGCGGCGTGGTGGTGGTGCTCGGCGAGGTGGGGCTCAATTTCGCCGCGGGCATGAGCGGCGGCGTGGCCTACGTCTACGATGCCGAGGGTACGCTCGCAGAGCGCTGCAACCACGAGATGGTCGACTGCAAGGAGCTCGACGATGCGGACCGGACGCTGGTGCGCCAGCTAATCGACGAGCACGCCCGGCGCACGGGCAGCCCGCTCGGCGTGAAGCTCCTGTATCGCTTCGACGACATCGTCCTCGATTTCGTGAAGGTCATACCGAGGGAATACGAGCAGATGATGCTTGCAACCGAACGGTTCGAGGAAGACGGCCTTTCGCATGACGAGGCGGTCGAGCGGGCCTTCGAGACGCGGGGCTCGGGTGCAGCGGCAGAAGCCCGTGCGCAACGGGCTTGACGCAGGGTCTGTTGAAGCGCGATTTCGAGCGAGGCAAACGGCAAGAGGGAGCATGGTGCCATGGGCAAACCAGGAGCATATCTAGAAATCGGGCGCAGAGAACACGAGCAGCGCCCGCAGGCCGAATCCGCGCGGGATTTCGATGCGTTCGCGCTCGATCTGCCTGCTGCCGAACAGCGTGCGCAGGCGAGCCGATGCATGAACTGCGGGGTTCCGTTCTGCCAGAGCGGCATGCGCTTCGAAGGCGCCCGCCAGGCGACGGGCTGCCCGCTTCATAACCTCATTCCCGAAACCAACGACCTGCTGTTTCGGGGGCGCATGTCGGATGCGGCTGGGCGCTTGGCCCTGACCAACCCGTTTCCGGAGTTCACGGGGCGGGTGTGTCCGGCCCCGTGCGAGATTGCATGCAATCTGGGGCTTAACGACGATGCCGTGACGATTCACGACAACGAGCGCATGATCTCGGATTACGCTTGGGAGCGCGGGGTGGATCCGCTGCCGTGGGCACCCCACGACGCGCCTTTGGTAAGCGTCGTGGGGGCGGGGCCCGCCGGGCTCGCGGCCGCATGGGAGCTGGCGCGGCTCGGAGCGCGCGTGCACGTCTACGAGCGCGACGAGCGGCCCGGTGGCCTTCTCATGTACGGCATTCCCAATATGAAGCTTCCGAAATGGGTGGTCGAGCGCCGCATTGCTCTGATGGAGGCCAGCGGCATCGAGTTTATCTGCAGCACCGATGCCGCGCTCTTCGCTGAGCAGATCTGCGCCGAGTCCGCAGCCGTCGTGCTGGCCTGCGGCGCGCGCGAGCCGCGTCGGCTCGACGTGCCGGGAGCCGGTCTGGATGGCGTGGTTTGCGCCCTTGATTACCTCTCGGAGGCGACCCGCGCTCTGATGGAGCGTCGGGCCCCCCTGATCAGCGCCGAAGGCAAGGACGTGGCAGTCATCGGGGGCGGCGACACGGGCGTCGATTGCGTGGCGACTGCGTTGCGTCAGGGCGCGGCGAGCGTGCGCCAGATCGTCCGCGCCCAACGCCCGCCAGCCGAGGTCGATGCGCGTTCGGTTTGGCCGGCGCCCCGCAACGAATTTACGCAAGGATATGGCCAGCGCGAGGCCGAGGCCCTGTTCGGAGAGGACCCGCGCGTCTGGGGCGTCGATACGGTTGGCTTCGATGGCGACGGTGCAGGCCATGTGTCTTCCGTGCGCATCGAGGGCAGGGCCGCAGGCGCGTGCCAGGTTGGGGCGCGTTCGGTTCCGGCCCAGCTCGTGCTCATCGCCAAGGGGTTCCTGGGACCCGAGCAGCCGACCGTCGACGCCTTTTCAGGGTTCGCGAACGTTCATCTGGCGGGTGATGCCCGCATGGGCGCAACCTTGGTCGCAACGGCGATGGCCGATGCGCTGGAGGTGGCGCGCCAGGTGGCCGACTCTTTGCAATTACCGTCGGCGCAATGAGCCGAAAGAGCGGTTCTCCTGACCCGTTTTGGCCGGTACCCATACGATTTTGAAGGGAGCAGCGTGAAGTTTACGAAGATGCAAGGCTTGGGCAACGACTACGTCTACGTCAATTGCCTCGAGGAAGTTGTCGAGAATCCCTCATCGCTTTCGCGCATGGTCAGCGACCGGCATTTTGGCATCGGATCCGACGGCCTCATCCTCATTCGCTCGTCGACCTGCGCGGATTTCTTCATGGAGATGTTCAATGCCGACGGATCGCGGTCGCAGATGTGCGGCAATGGCATTCGCTGCGTCGGCAAGTACGTGTACGACCGCGGCCTGACCGACAAGACCGAGCTGTCCGTGAACACGCTGGCAGGCGTAAAGCACCTGCAGCTGCACGTGAGTGATGGGTCGGTCGAGTCCGTGACCGTCGACATGGGCGTTCCCGAGCTCGAGCCGTCCTTGATTCCCGTGACCGCAAAGGGGCGGGTCGTGCAGCTGCCCGAGCGCGCGGGGTGGCCGGGCGCGCATATGGCGGGGCGCGACTTGCGCGCCGTCGTGGGCGAGCCCATTTCGGTGGCGGGGCGCGATTTCGAAATGACGTGCGTCTCGATGGGAAACCCGCATGCCGTCGTGTTCGTGGGCGATACGTCGGCCCTTGCGATCGAGGACATCGGGCGGCGCTTCGAGGTGCACTCGGCGTTTCCCGAGCGCGTGAACGCCGAGTTCGTGCATGTGCTGAACAGGTGCGAGGTCAATATGCGCGTTTGGGAGCGCGGAACGGGAGAGACGCTCGCATGCGGCACGGGTGCTTGCGCTACGACGGTGGCCTGCATTTTGAACGGGCTTACCGAAGATGAGGTGACGGTGCATCTGCTCGGAGGCGACCTGCTCGTGCGCTGGGACGCCGAAACGGGCCACGTGTTCATGACGGGTCCGGCTGAGACGGTGTTCGAGGGGCGGATCGATATTGGCGATTGTCCGCAAGACGACCCTCCCCACGAGGTGGATTCCAGCTGGTAACGATGCGTAAGATGAGTCGGAGAGCGCTTCTTCCGACTTGTTTTCAGAAAGGAGCCGTTCATGTTCAGGGCCAATGAATCGTATTTGAAACTGCCGGGCGATTACCTGTTTTCGGAAATCGCGGCGCGCATCCAGGCATATGGGCAGCGCAACCCCGACAAAGCCGAGCGCATAGTACGGTTGGGGATCGGCGACGTCACGCTTCCGCTCGCGCCCTCGATCGTGGCCGCGCTGCACGGGGCGGTCGACGAGATGGCTGCTGCCGAGTCGTTTCACGGGTATGCTCCCGATCTGGGCTACGATTTTCTGCGCGAGGCCATTGCCGAAGCCGATTTCGCAGCGCGGGGGGCGCGGATCGATTCCGATGAGGTGTTCGTCAGCGACGGCGCCAAGTCCGATTGCGCCAATATCCAAGAGATCTTCAGCGCCGATGCGCGCATCGCGGTATGCGACCCGGTGTATCCGGTCTACGTCGATTCAAATGTCATGGCGGGGCGGACGGGCGCCTACTGCACGGTGACGGGGCTTTGGAGCGACGTCGTATACATGCCGTGTACGGCCGACAACGGGTTTGCGCCCGAGCTGCCGGACGCGGATGCGCGCGTGTCGCTCATCTACCTGTGCTTTCCCAACAACCCGACAGGTGCGACCGTAACAAAGCGGCAGCTGCAGGCATGGGTCGACTACGCCAACGAGCACGGGGCGGTTATCGTCTATGACGCGGCGTACGAAGCGTACATTTCGGACCCGGAGCTGCCGCATTCAATTTACGAATGCGATGGCGCCCGCACGTGCGCGATCGAGATTCGCAGCTTCTCGAAGAACGCCGGCTTCACGGGGACGCGCCTCGGGTACACGGTCGTGCCGCGCGACTTGCGCGATGCCGATGGTGTGTCGATGCGCGATCTATGGGCGCGTCGCCATGGGACGAAGTTCAACGGGGCGCCCTATATCGTACAGCGCGCAGGGCAGGCGGTGTATTCCGATCAGGGCCGGCGTGAGACGTGCGAGCAGGTCGCCTATTACATGGGCAACGCCCGCATCATACGCGAGGGGCTGGCCCAGGCGGGTTATGAGGTGTTCGGCGGCGTGAACGCACCGTATCTGTGGCTTGCCGTGCCCGACGGCATGACCTCGTGGCAGTTTTTCGACACGTTGCTCGAATCGGTTCAGGTGGTGGGAACGCCCGGCGCCGGTTTCGGGCCGAGCGGCGAGGGCTACTTGCGCCTGACCGCCTTCGGGTCGCGCGATTCCGCGCTCGAGGCCGTGAAACGTATTCAGTCGATGTAGCGATTTGTGGAATGTGGCCGTATCATGAGCGCATTCCCGTGCGTCCGCGAACCTGGATTGGGCGGACGCGCGGGAACGCGCCCTTGCGCGGGATGGCCACCGGCAACCCTGAAAGGCGCAGGGGACGTAAGCTGCGGCTTTTGTTGCAGCCTCAATCCGCCTCGGCGGTGCATATCTGGCTTTATTGCGGGCAGATTTCCCCGTAGTTAATACCCGATTTCGAAACACGGCCGTAAAGCGCGCGAAACATGGGCGCCCTATCTTCGGGGAAGATCGAATCGAACACGGCATGAAAGGGGCGCCTTGATGGGACGAATCGCCGAAGAGTATGGAACGCTTGTTTTCAACGATCACACGATGCAAGAGTTGTTGCCCTCGGCAACGTACAAGGCATTGGCCAAGACGATCAAAGAGGGAAAGCCGCTCGACATTGAGGTCGCTAATGTCGTGGCGCATGCGATGAAGGAGTGGGCGGTCGCCAATGGGGCCACGCACTACACGCACTGGTTCCAGCCGCTGTCGGGCATCACGTCCGAGAAACACGACGCCTTCCTCGACCCGCAGCCCGACGGGCGCGCCATCATGACGTTCTCGGGCAAGGCGCTCATCCAGGGCGAGCCCGACGCATCGAGCTTTCCGTCCGGCGGCATCCGCGCCACGTTCGAAGCACGCGGCTACACGGCGTGGGACCCTACGAGCTACGCGTTCATCAAGGACGAGGTGCTGTGCATCCCCACGGCTTTCTGCAGCTACACCGGCGAGGCGCTCGACAAGAAGACGCCGCTTCTGCGTTCGATGGAAGCCGTGTCGGCCCAGGCGTGCAAGGTGCTGTCGTACTTTGGCCAGGACGTGCCACGCGTCACCACCACGGTCGGCGCAGAGCAGGAGTACTTCCTCATCAGGGAAGAGGATTACGAACAGCGCCAAGACCTCATCCTTACTGGCCGCACGCTTTTCGGAGCGCCGCCGTGCAAGGGCCAGGAGATGGAGGAGCATTACTTCGGCGCCATCCGCCCGACGGTGAGCAACTTCATGAAGGAGCTCGACGAAGAGCTCTGGAAGCTGGGAGTGGCCGCCAAGACCAAGCACAACGAAGTTGCCCCGTGCCAGCACGAACTGGCTCCCATGTTCACGATTTCCAACGTGGCTATCGACCACAACCTGCTCACGATGGAGCTCATGCGCACGGTGGCATCGCGCCACGGGCTCGTGTGCCTGCAGCACGAGAAGCCATTCGAAGGCATCAACGGCTCGGGCAAGCACAATAACTGGTCGATTGCGACCGACTCAGAGAACCTGCTCGATCCCGGCAAGACCCCTGCTTCGAACCTGCGCTTCCTCGTGTTTTTGGCCGCAGTCGTGCAGGCTGTCGACGACTACCAGGACCTGCTGCGCATTTCGGTCGCTTCCGCTGGTAACGACCATCGCCTCGGTGCGAACGAGGCGCCCCCCGCTGTCATCTCGATCTTCTTGGGCGACGAGCTCGGACGCGTGGTCAATGCCATAATCGCCGGCAAGGACGACGACGGCGCAGAAGCTGTTTACATGGACCTCGGCGTGGAGGTGCTCCCGAACTTCGAGCGCGACAACACCGACCGCAACCGCACCTCGCCGTTCGCGTTCACGGGCAACAAGTTCGAATTCCGCATGCCCGGTTCGCAGGTCAACCTGGCCGACGCCAACACCATTCTGAACACGATTGTCGCCAAATCGCTCAAGTGCTTCTGCGAGGCTGTCGACGGTGCGGCCGATTTCGAGAAGACGGCGTTCGCGTGGGTGCGCAAGACCTTGGCCGATCATCAGCGCATCATCTTCAACGGCGACGGCTACGCGGACGAATGGATCGAAGAAGCCGAACGACGCGGGCTCATGAACCTGAAGTCGCTCGTGGACGCTGCCCCGCATATGCTCGACGAGAAGAACATCGCGCTGTTCGAGGAGTTCGGCGTGCTCAACGAGGCCGAGAACCGCAGCCGCTACGAGGTGAAGCTCGAGACGTATTCGAAGCTCATCAACATTGAAGGCCAGACGATGAGCCACATGACCAAGCGCAAGATTGCTCCGGCGGTGAGCATGTATGCCGAGCAGGTAGCCGGCACCATCAACGCCAAGAAGGCGGCCAACCCCGATCTTGATCCGATTGCCGACCAGAAGCTGCTCGCCAAGCTGAACGCGGGCGCCAACGAGATGTCGGATGCGCTCGACGAGCTCGACGTGGCGCTCGCGACTGCGCAGGCCGCCGACGAGCCGCTGGCCATGGCCCGTTCGTATCACGACGATGTGCTTACGGCCATGGGTCGCCTGCGCAAGGCATGCGACGCCATGGAGGGCATCGTCTCGACCGAGGCGTGGCCGCTTCCCACTTACAACAAAATTTTGTTCTATTGCTAGTCAAAATGAGTCGGAAGAACAGTTCTCCCGACTCATTTTTGAGGGGAAGAGGTTGCTGTGACGACATCCGCATTTCCGGGGGAGCGGCCTGATAGGCTCGAGGAGGCATGCGCCGTGTTCGGCGTCTACGCGCCGGGACAAGATGTGGCGCGCATGACGGCATTCGGGTTGCAGGCGTTGCAGCATCGCGGCCAGGAGAGCGCGGGCATCGCGGTCGGCAACGGCAAAACGGTGCTCATCCACAAAGACCTGGGCCTCGTCGACCAGGTGTTCACCGAGGAGACGCTCTCGCATCTCGATGGTGACCTCGCTATCGGCCACACACGCTACTCCACGGCTGGAGGTGGCGGGTGGACGGCTGCGCAACCTCATATATCGGCCATCGACGACGAGCTCATTGCGCTCGCGCACAACGGGACACTCGTGGACACGCTGCCGCAACGCGCCTGGCTTGCCAACGAAGGCGTCCAACTCTACGGATACACCGACAGCGAGGTGGCAGCGCGTACGATCGGCGTCGATACGCGCCGCGCCGGGCATATTCGCGCGGGCATTCGGCTCATGATGCAGCAATTGCATGGCGCCTACGCTATCGTGCTCGCAACGCCCACGGCGCTTTACGCTTTCCGCGACCCGAACGGCATTCGCCCTCTTTCGCTCGGGAAGCTGCCGGATGGCGGCGGATGGGTCGTGGCGAGTGAGTCATGCGGGCTCGACGCTATTGGCGCCGTCTTCGTGCGCGATGTCGAGCCGGGTGAAATCGTCAAGGTCAGCGCCAGCGGTTTCGAGTCGGAGCAGGGAATCGAGCCGGCCAGGCGCGCGAGCTGCATTTTCGAATACGTGTACTTCGCCCGACCCGACAGCGTGCTCGACGGCGATGTCGTGTACCATGCCCGCCGCCGTATGGGACGCATCCTTGCGCGCGAGGCGCCGGTCGATGCCGATTACGTGTTGGGCGTGCCAGATTCGGGCGTGCCGCCGGCTTTGGGCTACGCGGCCGAATCCGGCCTCGAGTACTGTGACGGCATCGTGAAGAACCGTTACATCGGCCGTACGTTCATCCAGCCCACGCAGGAAATGCGTCAAATGGGCATCCGAATGAAGCTCAATCCGCTGCCGAGCGTCATCGCGGGAAAGCGGCTCGCGGTAATCGACGACTCCATCGTGCGCGGCAATACTTCAAAGCAGCTCGTAGCCATGCTGCGGCAAGCAGGTGCGAGGGAGGTACATCTGCGCATCGTGAGTCCCGAGGTGATGTGGCCGTGTTTCTACGGAATCGACACCGATACGCGCGACCAGCTCATCTCGGCCAACATGACGCATGATGAGGCATGCGCGTACATTGGGTGTGATTCGCTGGCGTTTATCAGCCTCGAAGGCCTGAAGAGTGCGGTGCATTCCGTCCATGACGGCTATTGCGATGCGTGTTTCAGCGGCGATTACCCCGTGCCTGTCCCAGAATGAGTCGGGAGAACTGTTCTCCCGACTCATTCTCGCACGTTTCGGTCTGGTTTCATGAAACGTGGGGGAAACGTTAAGAGCGTAGCATTTTCCGAGGAAAACAAGCTTTTCTTGACGTCGGACGGAGTCGATATGAGCGCTCTTTCGGACAGGATGCTGGCAGGTACGTCCAAGCCGCGGAGGCGACCAGCGCTGCTCGTGCTCGAGGATGGCACGGCGTTCCAGGGCACGGCGTGCGGAGCTGCGGGCGAGGCGTTTGGCGAGATTTGCTTCAACACGTCGCTCGAGGGCTATTTCGAAGTAATCACCGACCCTTCGTATGCGGGCCAGATCGTGACCATGACCTATCCGCAAATCGGCAACTACGGCGTGAATCCCGATGACGCGCAGGCTGCCCATCCGGCTCTGCGCGGACTTGTCGTTCGCGACATGTGCACGGCGCCGTCGAATTGGCGCAGCGAGATGTCGTTGCCCGATTACCTGAAAGCCGAAGGGGTCGTTGCAATCGAGGACATCGACACGCGCGCCCTCGTGCGGCATGTGCGCGAGCACGGCGCCATGCGGGCGGCGATATCGACCGATGACGCGGACGTCACGAGCCTGCTTGCGAAGGTGCGCACGAGCGCGCCCCTTGTCGGCGCAAATCTCGTCGAGACCGTCTCGTGCGCGAAACCGCATGCGTTCGGGGCTGCCGATCTGACCGAAGGCAAGGCTTTCGCGTTCGCTCCGCCGTTTGGGCCCAGATACCGAGTCGTCGTGTATGATTGCGGCGTTAAGCGCTCGATTCTCGAAGGGCTTGCACGCGTAGGCTGCGAGATGCTCGTCGTGCCGTGGGACACGCCGGCCGAAGACGTGCTCGCCAACAATCCCGACGGCGTGTTCTTGTCGAACGGCCCGGGCGACCCTGATGCGGTGGTTAGAACGTACGAGCAGGTGGAGAAGCTGCTCGGCCACGTGCCCGTTTTCGGCATCTGCATGGGTCATCAGATGATCTGCAAGGCGGCTGGCGCGCGCATGGAAAAGCTCAAGTTCGGGCACCACGGCGGCAACCAGCCCGTCGTCAACCTTCGCACGGGCCGCATTGAGATAACGGCTCAGAATCACGGTTTCAACGTGGTGTTTCCCAGCTTGGGGCGCGAGGTCGCCCAGAACGTTGTCGAGAACGATCGGTTCGGCCGCATCCAGCTCACGCACGTCAATTTGAACGACGACACGGCCGAGGGCATCGCGTTCCTCGATATTCCGGCGTTCTCGGTGCAGTACCATCCCGAGGCCAATCCGGGTCCGACCGATTCCCATTACCTGTTCGAGGCTTTTGCGCTGCTCATGGACGGTCGGGCCGACTACCTTGACATCGACATCGCCCAGAACCACCTGAAAGGCTGGAAGTTCCAATGAGTCGGGAGAACAGTTCTCCCGACTCATTTTTCGTCGGAAGGAAAGTCAACCATGCCGAAACGCACTGACATCAGCACGATTCTCGTCATCGGGTCGGGCCCCATCGTCATCGGGCAGGCGTGCGAGTTCGATTACTCGGGCGCACAGGCGTGCAAGGTGCTGCGCGAAGAGGGGTACCGCATCGTCCTCGTGAACAGCAATCCTGCCACCATCATGACCGATCCGGACCTGGCCGACCGCACGTACGTCGAGCCCATCACGGCACCGACCGTCGAAAAGATCATCCAGCGCGAACGGCCCGACGCGCTGCTCGCCACGCTCGGCGGCCAAACGGCGCTCAACGTGGCCGTGGAGCTTGCCGAATCGGGCGCGCTCGAACGCCATGGCGTCGAAATGATCGGGTGCGACCTGGCTGCCATTCGCCGCGGCGAGGACCGAAAGCTGTTCAACGAATGCATGGCCGAGCTCGGCATAGAGACGGCGCGGTCGGGATACGCATACTCGGTCGACGACGCGCTCCATATCGTGGAGGAAATCGGGTACCCGGTCGTGCTCAGGCCGTCGTTCACGCTCGGCGGCGCGGGCAGCGGCATCGCGCGCGACGAAGGCGAGCTCGTGCGCATCGTGTCCCAGGGTCTGGAGCTGTCGCCCGCCGGCGAAGTGCTCGTCGAGGAGAGCATCGAGGGGTGGAAGGAATTCGAGATGGAGGTCGTGCGCGACAAGGCCGGCAACGGCATCATCGTGTGCTCCATCGAAAACCTCGACCCCATGGGCGTGCATACGGGAGATTCCATTACGGTCGCGCCCGCCCAGACGCTTTCGGACGTCGAATACCAGCGCATGCGCGTGGCATCGCTTTCCGTGCTCGAGAAAGTGGGGGTGGAAACCGGTGGCTCCAACGTCCAGTTCGCCGTGAACCCTCGCGACGGGCGCATGGTGATCATCGAGATGAACCCGCGCGTTTCGCGTTCCTCCGCGCTCGCGTCGAAGGCCACCGGGTTTCCCATCGCGAAGGTGGCTGCGCGCCTGGCCGTTGGTTTTACGCTCCCCGAAATCACCAACGACGTCACGGGCACGACGAGCGCGTGCTTCGAGCCGAGCATCGACTACTGCGTGGTGAAGGCCCCGCGGTTCGCGTTCGAGAAGTTCAAGGATTCCGACGATACGCTATCGACGCGCATGAAGGCGGTCGGCGAGGTCATGGCAATAGGCCGCACGTTCGAAGAGGCCTTGGGCAAGGCGCTGCGTTCGCTTGAGAACGGGCGCGCCGGGCTGGGCGTCGACGGGCATGCACGCGCATCCGAGACCAAGGCCGGTTACGAAGCCCTGCTCGAGCGCCCGACCTGCGACCGCATCGTCTACATCGGCTGTGCTCTGCGCTGCGGATGGACGGCTGCCGAGATTCACGAGAAGACGGGCATCGACCGCTTTTTCCTGGATCGCATGGCCGATATCGTCGCCGTGCAGGAAGCGCTGCGCGGTTCGCGCATCGACGAGGTGGACGCTGATGCTTTCCGCGTCGCGAAGCGCTATGGCCTTTCCGATGCTCAGATCGCCTACCTCACGAATTCGACCGAGATCGTCGCGCGCACGCGCCGCAAGGCCCTAGGCGTGCTCCCAGCGTTCAAGACCGTCGATACATGCGCTGCCGAATTTACCAGCTCGACGGCCTACCACTACAAAACCTACGACAGCGCCGAAAATGAGTCGGGAGAACGGTTCCCCCGACTTGTTTCGGAAGGGCGGGACGCGCGAATGAGTCCGGAGAGCGGTTCTTCCAGCTCATCGGGTGGGAAAAAGGCGATCATCTTGGGCGCGGGGCCCAACCGCATAGGGCAGGGCATCGAGTTCGACTACTGCTGCGTGCACGCATGCTACGCGCTGCGCGAGGCGGGATACGAGACCATCATGGTGAACTGCAATCCCGAGACGGTCTCGACCGACTACGACACAGCCGACAAGCTGTATTTCGAGCCGCTCACCTACGAAGACGTGATGGACATCATCGATGTCGAGCATCCCGACGGGGTCGTGGCGACGCTCGGCGGCCAGACGCCGCTCAAGTTGGCCCGTGCGCTCGAAGAAGCCGGCGTGCCCCTCATGGGAACGGGGGCCGACGCCATTGACTTGGCCGAGGACCGCGATCGTTTCGCAGCCGTGCTCGACGGCTTGGGTATCACCTACCCCGCGGCCGGTGACGCCTCGACGCTCGAAGAGGCCGTGAAGACGGCCGCCCGCATCGGCTTTCCGTTGCTCGTCCGCCCGAGTTACGTCCTCGGCGGACGCGGCATGGCAATCGTGTACGATGCCGCGCAGCTTAGGCGTTACATGGGAGAGGCCGCCAAGATTTCGCCCGACCATCCTGTTTACCTCGACAAGTTCTTGGAGTCGGCGGTCGAGGTCGATCTCGACTGCATCTGCGACGGCGACGACGTCTACATTGGGGGAATCCTCGAGCACATCGAAGAGGCCGGCATCCATTCCGGCGACTCGGCGTGTTGCATTCCGCCGTTCTCGCTTTCGGATGCGCTCGTGGATGAGCTTCGCGACATCGCCTGGCGACTGGCGCTGAGCTTGGGAGTGCAGGGCCTGCTCAACATACAGTTTGCCATAAAGGACCAGGTTGTCTATGTGATTGAGGCGAACCCGCGTGCCAGCCGCACCGTTCCGTTCGTGTCGAAGGCCACGGGCGTGCCCTTGGCGAAGGTAGCTGCGCGCGTCATGGCCGGAGAACGGCTTGCCGATATGAGCCTTCCATCCGACTGCCGTGAACTGGGCTATTGCGCGGTGAAGGAAGCCGTGATGCCGTTCGGTAGGTTCCCGGGTTCCGATGTCGTGCTCGGCCCCGAGATGAAATCGACCGGCGAGGTCATGGGAGTTGCCCCCACGTTCCCCGCGGCTTACGCCAAGACCCAAATTGCCATCGCGTATGACCTGCCGAGTTCAGGCGACGTGTTCGTGAGCGTGGCGGACCGCGACAAGCGCTACATCGCCTCGATCGCGCGGGATTTCTCGCGCTTAGGCTTCGGCATTGTGAGCACGGGCGGGACGGCCAAGACGCTTGCCGCTTCGGGCGTGCCGTGCCGCAAGGTGAACAAGGTGAGCGAAGGGCATCCCAACGTGGCCGACATGATTGCCGATGGCCAGGTCAAGCTCATGATTAATACGCCGTTCGGGCACGGTTCGCGCGGCGATGGCTATCACCTAAGGCTTGCAGCCGTGCGCCACGGCGTTACCTACGCGACGACGATGGCGGCTGCGCAGGCGCTTGCGGCGGCGATGGAAGTGGCGCGCGAAGACGGCCTCGGCGTCATCGCCTTGCAGGATTTGCCGGCATAGCGAAGCTCGGGGGCGTGTTCCCCTGTCTCATCAAACTCGCCCGGTCAAACCGGCCGTCCGCGAAAGCGTAGGTGGGAGCGCGCATCGGTTTGGCTTCGCTAACATTGGAATAACCATTTAAAGTTAGTGCTGCAGAATCGCCGATGTCACGCTCCCACCTGCGCTTTCGCTACGTTGCTGGAACATAGGGGGAGTGTTCTCGTTGCCTTGTCAATGCGCCGATTAACCGAGGCCATTGAGCTAATGGCGCAGCGAAAGCACAGACGGGGCATGTGTTAGCGGATGCCGAGCTTGGAGCGCATGTGGGCGTTGGCGGCGCGTTCGCAGGCATCGTCGAGGGGCGCTAGGTTGGGAGCGGGATGTCCTTGCTTGGCGGCGCGTCGCGCGAGGGCGCGCTCGATCAGCCAATCGGCCACTTCGGGGTTCTTTGCGAGTAACGGGCCGTGCAGGTATGTGCCCACGGCGTTGCGGTACAGCGCGCCATCAGCGCCGGAGGTGTCGTCGTTTCCGTGCCCATGGCGTGCGATGACGGTGCCGAAAGGCGTGCAACTTTCGCCAAGGAAGGTGCGGCCGGCGTGGTTCTCGTAGCCGATGACGGGCAGCGCGGCAAGCGGGCTTTGCAGGGCGATGTTTCCCACGAGGCGGTTTCGCGCGTTGCCCGCGGCACGCTTGGTCGTTGCGTCCAAGATGCCGAGTCCTGGGACTTCTTGGTCGCCCATTACCCATTTGCGGCCGAGGATCTGGTAACCGCCGCAGATGGCGAGCAACACGCCGTCGTCTTCCACGTATTCGCGCAGTACGTCGGCATGGGCGACGAGTTCTTGCGAGGCACGCGCCTGCTCGCGGTCGGGACCCCCTCCCAAAAACACGATGTCGACGTTGTCGAGTACGAGTTTCTGGCCAGCATTTACGGGCACAACATCCACCGCTATGCCGCGCCAGCGTGCGCGGTTTGCCAAGATGGCGACGTTGCCGCTATCCCCGTAGAGGTTGAGCAGCTTCGGGTACAAATGCGCAATTACGAGGTGCGCGTTTTGGCGGGAGGCGAGGCCTGCGGTTTCTGCTACCGAGAAAGCCGGGGGCTCGTTCATCGTCACCGGCGTTTCGCGCGCGTCGAGTCCGGGGCGTTTAGCCTTAACTATAGGGGAGTGCCCGCTGCTGCCTTCGATGCCTTCGGAGCAGGCCATGCGGTCGAGTTCGGCCTTCACGGCGGGAAGCGCCGTGTAGTTGGCGATGAGGTAGCAGGTGGCCTTGCGCACGTCGACTTGCGCGCGCTCGAGGAAATCGCGCGCGCTTTCTACGAGCTCAGCTTGGATGTTGGCATGCTTCAATCGTACTTGCATATCGTGGCGCCGAGTGCCACCCGCGTACGCCGCAAGCTTTCTGACGGGCGAGGCGTTCGTGCTGGTATCGGAGAGCTCTTCGAAATCCACGTCCCAAAGCCATGACACGTCGTGCCCGTCGGCTTCCTTGTCGTTGATGAAGAACGCCACGGCCTTCGGTCCTGTATCGGCAGCGATGATGTTGAGGTTCTGGTTGAACCCCGTAGGGTTCTTCGCGAGGTTCAAAAGCACGTCGGTCCCGCCGATGCGGTAACGTTGCAGGCGCCCGTTGTGCGGGTCGAAGCAGCTGACGGCGCGTTCGAAAGCAGCAAAGGAAACGTTGCACAGGTCGGCTGCTGTAAACGCCGCGAGCACGTTGTAAATCATGTACGTTCCCGAAGACGGCACGTCAAGGAGCATGTGGTTGTCGATGCCGTGCGCCCGTAACCTGAGGGATGTGGCAGGCGCTGGTCCCGCGTTCGGTTTGGCCTGTACTGCGCGGGCGCTGTAATTCGGCTCGGGGCGCACGAACCCGCACTTCGGGCAAGAGTAATTACCCAGCTGCCCGTACTGCCTCCATGAATAGCTCAACTGCCCGTCGCAGCGCTGACATAGATCGGTGTCGGCGATAGTGTTCTGCGCGAGCCCCAGGTCTTCGCCGATGCCGAACGGAATGCAGGCGTTTTCGATGCGCTCGGCGATGGTCTGGCACAAGGGGTCATCGCAGTTGTAGACGAGGACGGTGCGCGGAGATGACGTGAGCGCTTCGGCTATTCGGTCCTGAATCAGCGCGATTTCGCCCATGCGGTCGAGCTGGTCGCGAAACAGGTTGAGCAGCACCACGTAAGCGGGCTTGAGCGCAGGGGTTACGTGGCAAAGCCAAAGCTCATCGCATTCGAATACGCCCCAGTCGGTCTCTGCAGATTCGAGCATGGCTGTGGCCACGCCCGAATCCAAATTGGCTCCGGTCCGGTTGCAGGCAACCGAGATGCCGCTTTCCAGAAGCGCATCGGCGATGAGGTTGGTTACCGTCGTCTTGCCGTTTGTGCCGACGATCACAACGGAGCCTTTTCGCAGGCGTCCGCGCAGGTCCTCGATGATCTGGGGGTCGGCGTACAGGCCGATTTTGCCGGGGAAGTTTGCTGCCGGCCTGCGAAACACGTGTCGAAGGGCCCATGCGCTTGTCGTCGCGAGCGCGCGTGCTATGCCGAATCGTACGTTCATGATCTTCCCTGTGCTGCCTTATGCTGCCGTCCTCTATACTGCGTTCTCGCCGCGTTCGCCCGTACGGATTCGTATGACTTCCTCTACGGGGCTGATGAAGATTTTCCCGTCGCCGACTTCGCCGGTGGCGGCGGTTTCGCAGATAAGCTCGACGAGCGAATCGACCGAGCTGTCGGGCACGACGAGCTCGAATTTCACTTTGGGAATCATGTTCAGCAGCACTTCGGTGCCGCGGTAGTACTCTGACCAGCCGTGTTGGTTGCCGCATCCCATTACCTGGGCGATTGTCATGCCCGAAACGTCCGCTTCGAACAGGGCGTTCTTCAGCGGTTCGAGCATTTCGGGTCGAACGATGGCGATGATCCTTTTCATGGGGTTTCCTTTCGCGGGGATCTGGAAGGCTGCCTTCGGCATTAACGGTTGAGCTCGAAATTACCGACTATAGAAACTCTCAAATTCGCGCTCTATTTTGAACTGGGGTTTTTGAATCTTATTGCCGGGTCGAGTCTATAGTCGGTAGTTTCTCGTCTTATGCACTGTGAACTCGTTGATGTTTTCTTTCGTGTAGATGGTCTAAGGTCGGTAAGTTCGCGTTCGGTGCGCGTTCTTTGCACTACTTCGGCGAGCGCCGTTTGCGGTGCGCAATCCCATGCCGCCCTTATCGGGAAGCGCGGTGCGCGCAACCTAGTCGAGGCCGAGATAGGCCGGGTACGCGCTTTCGCCATGGCTTGCCACGTCCAGGCCGCGCGCCTCGTCCTGCTCGCTTACGCGCAGGCTACCGCCGAATGCTGCCTTGACGATAAGCCCAATCGCCAATCCGCCAACGACGACAAACCCAAGCGTTACGAGTATGCCGAGCAGCTGGCTTGCCAACAGGGAAAAGTCGCCTGTGTACACGAGCCCGCCGAAGTCGGTCCACGAGAGGTCGGGTACGCAGAACACCCCCGTGAGCAGGCCTCCCACAATGCCGCCGACCGAGTGGCAACCAAATGCGTCGAGTGCGTCGTCGTAGCCGATCTTGCGTTTGGCGTAGGAGATCGCGAAGAAGCAGCACGGCGCCGTGACGAATCCCATGATGATTGCCGCCCACGGCTCCACGAAGCCAGCTGCCGGCGTGATTGCCACCAAGCCTGCGACCAGGCCGGTGCAGGCGCCTACGAGCGTCGTCCTGCCGACGCGAACGCGTTCCACGAGCATCCACGAGACCATGCCTGCGGCAGAGGCGGCAACCGTGTTCAGCAGCGCAAGGGCGGCCACCCCGTCGGCTGCGAACTGCGAGCCGGCATTGAACCCGAACCAGCCGAACCATAGAAGAGCGGCGCCCAAGGCTACGAACGGGATGTTGTGCGCGCGGTAGCTCACCAGGCCGAAGCCGCGCCGTCCGCCCAACAGTATGCAGAGCACGAGGCCCGTGACGCCCGAGCTGATGTGCACGACGTCGCCGCCCGCGAAGTCGAGTGCGCCGATCATGTCGCCGATGAGGCTTCCTTGTCCGCCCCATACCATGTGCGCGAGCGGCGCGTAGACGATGGGCACCCATAAAGTGATGAAAGCCACGAGCGCACCGAACTTCATGCGCCCGGCTACGGCACCCGTTATGATTGCCGTTGTGATCATGGCAAACGCCATTTGGAACCCGACGTTGATAATGGCGGGGTAGGTGGCGTCGTCGGGAACGTTTGCCGTATCGGCAAGCATGTCGCGCGTAATCGTCAAGCAGCCGATCTGGTCGAACCCGCCGAAGAACGGCAGCGATCCGTCGCCTCCGTAGGCGAACGACCAGCCGCATGCGACCCACATGACGCCCACAACGCCGATAACGGTCATGACCATGATCATGGTATTAACGACGTTCTTGCGTCGCGAGAGCCCGCCGTAGAAAAAAGCCAGCCCTGGCGTCATGAGCAGAACGAGCATCGTGCATGCGATCATAAATGCCGTCGATCCGGTGTCGTACATGAATCAAGCTCCTTTCGTTTTAGGAAACCGCTCGCAGCGTTGTCGCCGGCGAGGAAGCGACGTGGTTTCCGAGGCGGTCGATACATCGATTCTGGGAAGCCGGTGTTTCGCGCAGATTTCGGCTGCCTCTTACGTAACTGAGCATTAACGCTGGTGAAATCTGCTTGCAATCTGCGCGCTGGGGAGTGTTCCTATAGTTTTGTCAAGTGCGTCTTCGGGTTGGTTTCCTCAAAAAAGGCAATGCTGACGCGGGCCCTCATGGGCCTGCGTTTTTTCTGGCGAGCTGATGCGGGCGGCTTCGCTAGGCCGCGTACGGGACCTTGTCCCGCATGATCGCGTATATCACCTTCAGACGCTTCCTCGCGACCGCTTTGAGCGCCTTGCCGTGAGGCATGTGGCGCACCTCCCTCAGCATCCTGTAGTACTCGCCGAAGCGGTTCTTGCTGTTCACGAGGGAGTTGCACGAGAATATCAGCAGGTTCTTGAGCCTCTTGTTGCCTTGCCTTGAGGAGGTCACCGACGAGATGGACGAGCCGGACCTGCTGTCCCTGGGCGCCAGCCCGCAGTAGCTCGCGAGCTTCCCGTGGTCGGCAAAGCGGGACACGTCGATTGAGACCACGAGCTCGGTCGCGGTGCGCACGCCGATCCCGGGCACGGTGAGCAGGCAGTTGAAGGTCTCGTCTTCGGCGAGCAGTTCGGCGATGGCCCCGTCGAGCGCGGCGGCCTCGGCGTCGTCGTCGGCTATGCGGGCCGCCAGGGCCCTCACGGCCCGGCCCTCCGCCTCCACGACGGCCGGGAGCGGCCTGGTGGACGTGGCGGTCGACGCGACCAGAGCGTCGATGGCGCCGCGCCGCGCGCCCCTCGTGAGGGCGCCCACGGCCCTCGGGTCGGCGTCGGCTATCTGCCACGGTCCTCCCACCTTCGCGAGCAGGTTGACCTGGTGTTCGTCGGAGAGGTCCACCAGCGACTCGAACTCCGGGCAGCTCTCGAGCAGGATCGCGCGAAGCCGGTTCTTGTCGTGGGTGGAGTCGGCGACGACGAAGTCCCGCTGCGAGGCGAGCCGCCTGGCGGCCGAGACGAGCTCCGAGCCGCCGGGCGCGGGCCTGAGCGCGTCGGGTATGCCCAGCGCCGTCTTGGCGATCACCTCGGCGTCGCGCGCGTCGGTCTTGGCGTCTCCGGCGAACAGCTTCGCCGCGTTGTGCTCGGCCAAGCCGGGCAGGTAGGCGACAGCGAGCCCCGCGAGCCTGGCTCGCGATATGGCGAGGGCGCCGATGTTGCGGACCTGGTCGACCACGACCAGCGTCCCGGGCTCGACGGACGCGAAGAAGGAGTCGAGTGCGGCCTCCCGGTTCTCCACCGGGAAGTCGGCGGTCACTTCGCCGGCCGAGCCGATGCCGTAGGCCCAGTGGGAGAACTTTCCGACGTCGAGTCCCACTACCGCCTCGGGTTTGGCGATGATGCTCCTGGTCCTGCTCATGTGGTATCCTCCAATCGGTAGGCCGGCCGGGGCCATCCCGCTGCGACACCCACATTACATGGCCGTGACCTTCGGTCCGGCAGGTTCCTAGCAGTGCTACAAGATGGCGACCGCTCCCGCTGGCAACACCCCCCGGGCCCTCGGGCGGGCAGGGGCAGACGGCCATGCGGGGCGGCCGGTCGGCGGCCCCTCGGGGCTGCATCCGATGCTAGCCCCTCCGGGGCGACGCATCAAACGGCATTCGATTGAGGCCGATTCAAACTGTAATGGG
>DFIX01000032.1 GCA_002371495.1 Eggerthellaceae bacterium UBA3686 | reverse complement strand
ACGCGTTCTGCTCGCTTCCCACCTTCTTCGTGGCGCTGCTGCTTCTGTACTTCCTGTCGGTGCAGTTGCACCTGTTGCCGGTCCGGTCGACCCCGGATCTGGCGGGTATCGTTATGCCGACGCTTTCGCTGGCATTGCCGCTTTCCGCCTGGTACGTGCGCCAGGTGCGCACGGTGGCGCTCGAGCAGCTGGACGCGCCGTATGTCGACGGCTTGCGCTCGCGCGGCGTGTCGGAGAAAAGCATCCTGTTCAAGCATGCGTTGCGCAACTCGCTCGTTCCAGTGCTCGCGCTCGTGGGTATATCGGTTGGCTCTCTGCTCGGAGGCTCTGCCATCGTCGAGAGCATCTTCA
Source organism: Eggerthellaceae bacterium UBA3686 (assembly GCA_002371495.1). Taxonomy (GTDB): domain Bacteria; phylum Actinomycetota; class Coriobacteriia; order Coriobacteriales; family Eggerthellaceae; genus UBA9715. Next base: position 7,436 of record DFIX01000032.1, on the reverse strand, counting down.
ACTGGCCCGGTGTGGGCAATCTTTCGGTTGCCGCCATCGGCGCGCGCGATTACGCCGTCGTGCAGGGCTATGCGTTGCTCATGGCCATCGTGTATTTGGTCGTGAACTGGGCGGTTGGCTTGCTGCAGCGGCTCATAGACCCGCGCATCGGGAAAGGCGCGCTCTGATGCGGCCGTCTCGCGAGAAAACACGGCTCATCGTCTGGGCGGTTGTCGCGGCGGTGTTCACGGGGGTCTTGGCGCTCGTGCCCCTCGTCGTGACGTTCGATCCGAATGCGACCGATTTGGCGCATGCGTACAGCGCTCCCGGGACGGACGGCTTTCTGCTGGGCAGCGATTCGGTTGGCCGCGACGTGGCTCTTCGGACCCTTTTCGGCGGGAGCGAATCGGTGCTCATGGCCTTCGCGATCGTCGCCATATCGCTCGTCATCGGCGTTGTCGTCGGCCTTGTCGCGGGGCTTGCGGGAGGGGCGATCGACGCGGCCCTCGACAAGTTCATCACCATGTTCCAGGCGTTTCCGAGTTTTGTCCTGGCAATCGCCATCGCGGCGATACTCGGCCAGGGCATCGTGAACATGGTCATCGCCGTTGTGGCGGTGAAGTGGACCGAGTTCGCGCGCCTCGCGCGCAGCCTGGCGCTGACGCTCAAAGAATCCGACTGCGTGAAATCGGCCCGAGTGTGCGGTGCCGGTTTGGCGGCCATCGGTCGCAAGTACCTCCTTCCGAACATGGCCTCGCCGCTCGTGGTGATGGCAGCGCTTTCCATAGGCGATGCGGTGCTCACCATGGCCGGCATGTCGTTTCTGGGTCTGGGCCCCGGGCGGCCGACCAACGAGTGGGGCGCCATGATGAGCGAGCAGCGCTCGGCATTCCAGTTCGCCCCTTGGACCATCCTCGTGCCAGGGTTGGCGCTTTTCGTGTCTGTCACCATCTTCAACCTGCTGGGCGACGCGCTGCGCGATGCGCTCGACGTGCGCTCGCATCGGGCTGTAGGTGTTGGGGAGAAGGACGATCCAGGCGATGGCTTCCGAGAGGGGGAGCCGGAAAGGAGAAGGGAAAACATGGATCAACCAAGGAAACGCAAAGGCATGCTCGCTGCAGCGGCGGCGGCTTGCCTGGCGGTAGCGCTCTGCCTGAGCGCGTGCGGCGGCGGGAGCGCCTCGTCTTCGGCAAGCGCGTCTTCGGCAGCGGCTTCGGGCGCTTCGGGCGCATCGGCGTCCGCGAGCGCCGAGAAGGTGCTCAACGCAGGCTCGACGGCGTATTTCTACGCAGAGAGCATGGACCCGGCAAACAGCTGGGACGGGTGGGAGATGCAGTACTACGGCATCACCGAAAACCTCCTGAAGCTTGCCGACGACTTCAGCGTCGAGCCGTGGCTGGCCACTTCGTGCGAGAACGTGGACGAACTCACCTGGAAGCTCGAGCTGCGCGACGACGTGCTGTTCAGCAATGGCGAGAAGATGACGGGCGACGCCGTTAAGGCATGCCTGGAGCGCACCTACAAGGAGCAGCCGCGCGCTGCCGAGACGCTTGCCATCGACTCGATCGAGGCCGACGGCCAGACCGTCACCATCAAGACCAAGCAGGCGGTGCCGGCCTTCAAGAACGCCATCTGCGACCCGGTGTTCAGCATCTACTACGTGGGCGATGGCATCGATTACGCTGCCGACACGCCGTGCACGGGCCCGTACAAGATGTCGGAGTACGTCTTCGAGGACCACACCACGCTCGTTCCCAACGAGAACTACTGGGGCGGCACGCCCAAGCTCGACAAGATCGTGCTCAACACGTTCTTCGACACCGACAGCCAGATCCTGGCCATGCAGAACGGCGAGCTCGACATTCTGGCAATGCCGGGCGCTTCGGCCTACAAGACGCTCGTCGACAACGGCGACTTCGTCAAGCTGTCCAACACGTCCACGCGCGCCGATTTCGCGCGCTTCAACATGAAGCACAAGGTCGTCGCCGACCCTGCCGTGCGCAAGGCCGTGTCCTACTGCATCGACCGCGAAAACTACGCCGACGTCATCAACCTGGGCACCGAGGTGCCGAGCTATGGCGTGTACAGCGCGCAGCTGCCGTATGGCGGCACCGAAGGCCTTAACGTGGCCGTCGACAAGTTCAGCACCGAAGAAGCTGCCAAGGTGCTCGACGAGGCCGGCATCGTGGACTCCGACGGCGACGGCACGCGCGAGCTTCCCGACGGAACCCCGGTCGAAATCAAGCTGTACAACTGCTCGACCTACGAGCGTTTCGTCAATCTTGCAGACGACCTGCAGTCCAAGCTCGCCACGGTCGGCATCAAGCTGAACATCGTGTCGGTCGACTACTGGCTGCAGGACGAAGAGACCTACAGCAAGGACGACCCCGATATGACCATCGACAGCTACGGCATGGCGCCGACGGGCGACGCCGATTACTTCGCCAGCATGTGCTTCACGTCTGACGGTTCGAGCAATTTCGGCAAGTACAGCAACCCCGAGGTCGATTCGCTGGTCAAGGATCTGGAGGCAACGTTCGACGATGCCGAGCGCACGAAGATCATCAAGCAGATCTCGCAGAAGGTGCTCGACGACAACGCCTACATCTTCTTCTCGAACTCCGAGACGTCCTACATCGCGAGCCCCGCGGTGAAGGACATCGCCGTCGCTCCGAGCGAGTACTACTTCATCACGGTGGACACCGACATCGAGCGGTAGCTTGACGCGCGAAGGAGAACATATCCTTTCGATTGAGGGCCTGGACGTCTCTTACGGGGGCGTCCAGGCCGTGCGCGGCGTGACGCTGTCGGTCGCGCCTGGCGAAATCGTGGGTCTTGTCGGCGAGAGCGGATCGGGGAAGAGCACCGTGCTGCGGGCAACCGCGGGCCTCCTCGGACGTTCGGGCAGGGTGAGCGGTGGCGCGATTCGCTATAGGGGCCGCGACGTGACGGCGCTGAGCCGCCGCGAGCTTGCCGCGTTGCGCGGCAGCGAGCTGGCTTACGTGTTCCAGGACCCAACGGCCTCGCTCGACCCTCTGTGCCGTATCGGGTCCCAGTTCGGCGAATGCATTCGCGCGCATGGAACCGCGCAAGGCGGTGCGGTGCGTGCGCTCGAACGCGATTTGCTGAACGAAATGGGTTTCGAAGATCCCGATCGCGTGCTCGGGGCGTATCCCCATGAGCTCTCGGGGGGCATGTGCCAACGGGTGGTGCTTGCCATGTCTGTGGCTTGCGACCCGTCGCTTCTCCTTGCCGACGAACCGACGAGCGCGCTGGACGTCACATCGCAGTTGCAAGTTTCGAACTTGCTTCTGAGGATTCGGGAGCAAAGGGGATGCTCGGTGCTCATCGTGAGCCATAACATCGCGGCGATCGGCCAAGTTGCCGATCGCGTTGGCGTCATGAGGCGCGGCGAGCTCGTGGAAATCGGGGCTCGCGATCAGGTGCTGCGCGAACCGCAGCATCCGTACACGCGAGCCCTCATCGCAGCTGTGCCGAAGACGGACGGCACGCTGCCGGGCGTGACGGTTTCCGGGGAGGGCTGCGACGATGTTGCTTGAGGTCGCGGGCATCCGCAAATCCTATGAATCGCAAAAGGGTTCCTTTGACGCGCTCGACGACGTGACCTTGAATGTGGGCGCCGGCGAAATAGTCGGCCTTATCGGTACGAGCGGGTCGGGAAAGAGCACTCTTGCGTCGGTGGTGGCGGGGCTCGAGACAGCCGACGCGGGCACGGTGGCGTTCGACGGGGTTTGCTCCGATGCAACGATCCCCCTGAGGAAGCGGTCCGGCGCGTTCAGGAAAGCGGCGGCGGGCTTGCAGATGGTCTTTCAGCATCCGGCATCGTCGTTTTCCGATCGCATGCGCATCGGGAAAGGGGTCGCCGAGGGCGTCGCCTACCGCGGCATCCCGAAAGGCGAGCGGCTCGAGCGCGCCCTTGCCGCCCTCGAACACGTTGGATTGCCGCGCGCCTATGCCGACAAGTACCCGTGGGAGCTTTCGGGCGGCGAATGCCAACGGGCGGCCATCGCGCGGGCCATCGTGGGATCGCCGAAGCTGATCGTGTGCGACGAGCCGACAAGCGCGCTCGATGTGACCGTGCAGGCGCAGGTCGTGAACCTGTTGGCGCGGCTATGTTCCGAGAGGGGCATGGCATGCCTGTTCATCAGCCATGACCTGGCGCTCGTGCGCGGCTTGTGCTCGCGGGCATACGTCATCGACGCTGGCGCGGTTGTCGAAGACGGCCCGGTCGAGCGCCTGTTCGATGCGCCTGGAGCCGATGCGACGAAACGTCTCGTGGCGTCGGTCGTCGCCATCTGATGGCACGCGCCGTCGATTTGACGAGCGGCTCCATTGCAAGGGGCGTTGCTCTGTTCGCGCTGCCCTTGTTGGGCACGAGCATCGTGCAGCAGCTGTACAGCACGGTCGACCTGTTGTTCGTCGGCAACGTGCTCGGCGTGCAGGCGACAGCGGCGCTTGGAGTGGGGTCGCTGCTCATCGTCTGCCTCGTAGGGCTGTTCAGTGGCGTTGGCGTGGGCGCGAACGTGCGAATCGCCAACTTGGTCGGTGCCGGCGACGCGAGGGGCGCTTCGAGCGCGTGCCGCACATCGGTCGTGCTGGGGGTGGCGGGCGGCGTCATGCTCGCGATCGTGAGCGAGCTGCTTGCCGGCCCGTTCGTCGTGTTGATGGATGTCCCGGCGGATGCAGCAGCAGATTCGGTCGCATACCTGCGTTTCGCTGCCGCAGCGGCATTCCCGATAGCGGTGTACAACACCGCTTCGGGCGCATTGCGCGGGCTGGGCGATTCGCGCTCGCCGCTTACGGCCCAGCTTATCGGCGGATTGTTGAACATCGTGGCGAACTGGCTGGCCTTATGCGTACTGGAGTGGGGAATCGTCGGATGCGCGTTCGCGACGTTAGTCTCGAACGTCGTTGCCGCAGCGCTTGCGGTGTTCCGCCTAATCCAGCCGATGGCCCCTCCTGCCGCCTGCAAACGTGGCCTCGATTGGGCCTTCGTGCGCTACGTCCTCGTGTTCGGGTTGCCCATCGGGGCGCAGACGCTCGCGATCGCGTTCTCGAACGTCGTCGTGCAACACCAGGTCGACCTGCTGGGGGTCGAGGCCGTAGCTGCCTTCGCCATCTACCTGAAAGTCGAGCTTCCCGTTTACTACCCCATTCTGGCCATGGGCCAGGCGACTACGACGTTCGTCGCCCAAAACATCGGCGCCGGTGACCGTGGTCGATGCCGCCGTGGCGAGCGCGTGTGCCAGCTCATGGCCCTGGCGTTGACGGTCGTGCTGTCTGCCGTGATGCTCGCCGCGGGAAGCTGGGCATTCCATCTGTTCGATAGCAGCGATGCCGTCGTTTCGCTGGGGCTATCCATGATCTTCACAACGTTTCCGTTCTACTTCGTATATGCAGTGCTCGAGGTTCAAGCCGACGCCCTGCGTGGTTACGGACACTCGCTCGCGCCGGCGCTTGCCGTTTTGCTTAACATCTGCGTGCTGCGCGCCGTGCTCGTCCTGGCGCTCGGTGCCGATGGGTCGAGTGTCGTGGAAATCGCCATGACATATCCCATCACCTGGCTAACGGCGGCTGTGTCGGTGGTGGGCTGCCGCATCGCGTTGCGCCCCGGACGATCTACGAAGTATTAGCGGGCGGGGATGCGCACGCCATCTCCGTCTCTCGCTTTCTTACTCGATTTCGGCGTCTTCCAAGGCATCGGCGAATACGTAGGCCTAAAAACCTCCACGGAACGCCTTTACTTGCGGATGCTCCGAGACGAGCGCGCCGAAGGTGAGGTCCACCGCCTGAACGGCGTCCACCGCATCGGCGAAGACGCTCTGTCCATAGGGCGACATGTCCACGCGGGTGTTCGTCACTGCAGGCTTCACGATGCCGAAGGTGGGGAAAGGGCAGCCCGTGTCGAAGACGGGAGCCACGCCCACAGGCGCGAGCTCGTTCCCATCCCTGTCGAAGCACACGGTGACGATCCGATAGGTTTCTCCATCGCCCATGTTGAGAAGCGCATCCGCATGTTCAGGCGAAGGTGTGGAAGGTGAAGAAGACCCCGCCGAGAAGCCCACGCCGCCCTTCAGGTGCATCTGCAGCTGGTCGACGGCCTTCCCTCGGTAGAACGCCCGCGTGACGAACGCGCACTCAGTCACGCCAATCCAGGCACCTTCAGCGAGAAGTCGTCCTTCCTGATGTATTTGCGCACGGTCGGTTCCGAGACCCCCGTCTCTCTCGAGATCTCGGCGATGCCGCAACCGCTCCTCGCCATCTTTCTTATATCCTGTACTACGGGCATGCTGATCATTTCCTTTCCGGCCTCCTCTTGTCGAATACGGGACAAACGACAAGTTAGGCCATCGACGTGGTTGGCATGCCCTTGATGATGAAAGACGAAAAATTTGCGTGATGATATTCGTAAGGTTGCGATGCCGAATCCCGCAACAATTACTCTACGCTAGACACATCGGCCGCGTAAACGCCAGGATGTACGCCGTTAAGATTGCGCTCAAGGGCAACTACGCGGGCAGCGGGTCTGCCAGCTTCAGGATTGCCCCGAAGGCGGCAACGCCAACTACGGGGCCAAGTCCAAGACCGCGACTCTCAAGGTGAGGGTGAAGTAGGGCGGGCCGCCGGATCGCGGTCGGCGGCGGCCTACCGCGCCGCAGGGGCGGGGCCGGAACCGGGAGCCTCGCGCAAGACGAGCTCCACCGAGGCCCACACGTCCCCCGCGATGCGGTACTGGGCGACGTGGCCGAACCTCGAGCGGTCGGGCGCCCACGCGCCGTCGGCACCCTTGCGCGCGACGGGGACGATGACGCCCTTGCCCCTGAGCTCCTCCATCCCGTGGGCCACCTGCCTGGGCGTGAGTCTGAACGACTCCGAGAGCTCCGCGGCGGGGACCCTGCCGAGCTTGCCGTCGGCGTACACCCTGTGGCCGAGGGCCGCCATGACGGCCCAGCCGTTCCTCCCGACCTTCCGCTCGATCATCTCGACGAGCAGCCCGTCCGGCATGACCGTGTACGAGCGGGACGGGTAGCGCGCGAAGGAATCCATCCTCTACCTCCCCTGGGCCCTGGACCGGCATCTGAGGGCCTGGAGCTCGAACTGCCGGCGGACGAATTCGTCGCAGGCGGCGTCGCTCGTGCGCCAGGGCTTCCTGATCCTGAACGCCTTGAGCTCTCCGCTCTCCGCCAGCCGCACGGCGGTCGGGTACGACGTCCCGATGATCTCCGCCGCCTCGGCGAGGGAGATTATCCTCGCCCGGCCCTTCGCCGTATCTCTCGTTTCAAGCTCGCCCATGGCCCGCTCCTTCTCCTCGCTCTCCGATGCGGCGCAGATTACCCCATTTATCGGGCGCGATGTGGGCTTTGTCCCAAAATGGGAAGCTTTGTACCCGAAACGGGACGCCGGGAGGCCGGGGCTCCACACTTGCTCCACATGCT
>DFIX01000060.1 GCA_002371495.1 Eggerthellaceae bacterium UBA3686 | reverse complement strand
CTTCCCACCGTCGTCGTACTCGCGACCGGCGGCACCATCGCCGGAGCGGGTTCGATTGGCAAGGCGACGAATTACCGTCCGGGCCAGCTCGACGTGAACGCGCTCGTCGGAATGGCGGAGGGCGCGCAAGATTTCGCGAACGTGCGCACTGTACAGATCTGCAACGTCAACTCCGACGACATAACCTCGCGCCATTGGCTCGAGCTCGCACGTACCATCGACGGGCTAGCCGCAGATCCCGCAGTCAGCGGCTTTGTCGTAACGCATGGCACCGATACGCTCGACGAGACGGCGTACTTCCTGAACCTGGTCGCGAAGACAGAAAAGCCGATCGTCCTTACCGGCGCCATGCGTCCGGCTACCGCCACCTCGCCCGACGGACCCATGAACCTCCTGCAATCGATTGCGCTGGCCGCCGACCCGCAGGCGCGTGGGCGCGGCGTCATGGTCGTGTTTTCAGACGGCATATTCGGCGGACGCGACGTGCGCAAGATCAGCACGTTCCAGACCGACGCATTCAGCGCGAGCGACTTCGGCTGCATGGGTTACATGATCGACGGCGTGCCCCATTTTTACAACGCCTCGTCAAAGGCCCATACGGTACAAACTGAATTCGACGTTGCGGATATAGGCAAGCTGCCCGCCGTCGCCGTGGCATATTTCTCGGTCGATGCTGACCCCGGCGTGCTTTCCTATTTCGCAAACGGCGGCGCCCACGGCATCGTCATCGCGGGCGCGGGTTCGGGATGCTACAGCAAAGCCTGGAACAACGCCATCGTCGCCATGCAAGGAAACGGCATCCCCATCGTGCGCTGTTCGCGCATTGGCGCCGGCATGATCACCCATGACGACGCCTACGGCGGCAGCCTGGTCACAGGAAACGACCTCGCCCCGCAGAAGGCCGCCGTGCTTCTGCGCCTCGCGCTGACGAAGACGACCGATCCTGCGCGGATACAGACAATGTTCGACCGCTACTAGAGCGCCAAAACACGCCAGACAAGACATCGGTGACGGAAGATGTTACCTGCTCCTGATGCGAACGACGCTTCAGCCGTTCAAGACGTACGCTCGATTTGGTGAACTCGATTGGATGCGCTCGTTAGACACCGCTTAGCCTTGCCTAACGCTGAGCAACGAATTGCCAGGCAATCAACTTCAGGGAAGGCAGCATCCTCCGTCCCCCACGCGCACATCCTATACTTCGCGGGCGGCGGCGAAACCGCGATCGAGATCGGCGATGATGTCGTCGATGTGCTCGGTACCGATCGAGAGCCGAATCGTCGCCGGACCGATACCGGATTCTTCCAGCTCCTCCTTGGTAAGTTGGGAATGCGTGGTCGTCGCAGGGTGGATGACGAGGCTCTTGACGTCAGCAACGTTCGCGAGCAGCGAGAAAACCTCGAGCGCATCGATGAACGCATGGGCCTGCTCCAAGCCGCCTTCGATCTCGAACGTGAAAATAGACGCGCCCCCGTTCGGAAAGTAGCGGCAGTAAAGCTCATGTTCGGGATGCTCGGCCAGAGACGGATGGTTCACGACCCTTACCTGGGGATGGCTTGCCAAGTACTCCACGACGCGCTTGGCGTTCTCGACATGGCGCTCGATTCGAAGCGAAAGCGTTTCGACTCCCTGGAGCAGCAAAAACGCGTTAAATGGCGAAATGCAAGCGCCAGTGTCGCGCAAGAGGATAGCGCGTATGTAGGTAACGAACGCAGCCGGCCCCGCCGCATCGGCAAACGAGACGCCATGATAACTCGGATTCGGTTCGGCAATAGGAGCGTAGCGGCCCGAAGCCTTCCAGTCGAACGCCCCCGAGTCGACGATGATGCCGCCAAGCGTGGTGCCATGCCCACCAATGAATTTGGTCGCTGAATGCACGACGATATCGGCCCCGTGCTCAATCGGGCGTAGCAAGAACGGCGTGGCAAACGTATTGTCGATAACGAGCGGAATGCCATGTGCATGGGCGATCTCGGCAAGCGCGTCGATGTCGGGAATGTCGCTATTGGGATTGCCGAGCGTTTCGGCGAAGATCGCCTTTGTGTTGGGCTGGATGGCGGCGCGGACCGCATCGAGGTCGTGCACATCGACGAACGTAGTGTCGATACCGTAAAGCGGTAGCGTGTGTCCGAGCAAGTTGAAACTTCCACCGTAGATGGTTTTCTGCGCGACGATGTGCTCGCCCGCCCCCGCAAGCGCCTGAATTGTGTAAGTGATAGCTGCAGCCCCGCTTGCAAGCGCGAGCGCCGCCGACCCTCCCTCAAGCGCGGCGATTCGGCGTTCCAAGACATCTTGAGTTGAGTTCGTCAGCCGGCCGTAGATGTTGCCGGCATCCGCGAGGCCGAACCGCGCAGCCGCATGGGCCGAATCGCGAAAGACGTACGAAGTAGTCTGGTAGATGGGAACCGCCCGCGCATCCGTGGCAGGATCGGGCTCTTCTTGACCTACATGCAATTGGAGGGTTTCGAATTTGTAATCCGTCATGATTGTATCCTTTCCCGGCATTCCGTTTTATCGATAAGCTTTGCGAAGCCGCTTCGCGTCTTGAGCTGCGGCTTGCATTACGTTATCCCTAGTTATTAACTAGGTAAAGCGGATTAAATCGATGCTCGGATATCGAAATTTTCGCTAACCCTTATCTGCGATAACCCATTGTTGACCTATCGTTCTTTTGGATAGTCGCACTGCGTCGCCGAATATAAGGTTAGGTCAGCAATGATCCCAGAAGAAGACATCCTCCTCGCTGTCTTCGCGTCTTTGCACAAAAGAAAAGCAATGAGACGACGTTTCCGTCGTCTCTGAACAAGGCGCTCGAGCCCATCGACACCAAAAGCGACCTCGAAATCCTCATCGATATGGGCAAACGTCTGCGCCCAGAGCTCTGGGAATCTGATTGCAAGCGCAGGCTGTTCAGCAGGTGTTTCGCTTGACGCGCTGATGGTGGTACCCTGCGGCGTTGCCGTAGAACAGGCCACCGGCCCCGAAAGGAAGCGAAGAGGAGTATCCTCTTCGCTTCCTCGCTTCCAAATACGCTTTACCACCTGGTGTCAAAGCGCCAAAACATACAGCGTTGCAGCGCGCTCCCGCACAAGCGGGCGTGGCCGGAAGACAACACCCCCGTTGTCTTCCCCCTAGCGCACTCGAGTTCCTTCGAGCTCGAAATCGCCCTTGCTCGACTGTATGGTAATGCGTATGGAATCGCCCTCGACTTTGCCGCGCAAATCGTAGGTAACCTTCCCCATGAGCATTATCTTGAGCGTACCCGCCGCGCTGAAGGCATCCTCGCTTTCAGCGCGGCCTTCGAGCCGCTGTTTGCCGACCATCGGTGCATCTATGACGCCTTGGATCTTGTCCCCGACGGTTCGAAGCTCCGCCGTCCCAGGCTTGCGACCAAGTGGCGTATCGATTGCAAGCGTATACGTTCCGTCTATCATAGCTACCCATTTCTTCAAAAGGTCACTACACTAGCATTATTAGACGACGCGTACACGAACAGTACGCACCCTGCAACACAGCTCTAGTAACCATAGAGATAAGGAGGTGAAAAGGGGTCAGACCCGTTTTCACCTCCTGTTTTACGACATCATGCCAGAACCGATGACAATAAGGATATTCAAGACGACGCCGATGCCCGTGGCGATGGCGATGTTCCTGAACTTGCTGGAAGCGGTCGCAGCGTCTCCGGCGGCCATGGCCGACGACATGCCCGTGTACATCACGACACCGATGATGCCCCAGATGATGCCGCACAGGAAGCCGACGACGATCAGCGCGATCGCAGCGCCTTTGCTGGGCATGTTGGCGGCAGTCACGTTGGGTGAAGAAGCCGATTGCTGGTACGGTTGGTAGGTCGGCGTGGGCATCTGCACCTGCGGCGTTGTCGCACCTTGCGGGGCAGCCGCAGCACCCACAGCGTCCGCCTGCGGCAGCTGAGCACCGCAATTGGTGCAGAACTTGTTACCCTCAGGAACTTGGGTCCCGCAAAACTCGCAAATCATCGCATCCTCCTTAACATGGGGCGCTCACCTTTTCAGGAAGCAAAGAGGAGTATCTCCCTTGCTTCCTTCTCTTCCTTTGCTTCCAGCGCCTTGCCGTTGTTTGCGAAACGGATCATAAGCCAATCACAGCCCGCTTCGGTAAGAATTATAGTCCCAATGTCGCCAATCGCAGAGCACGGCTGGGCCGCGAATCCTGCCGCATTCGGTTTGGCCGTTCGCAAAAAGCCCCCGCTAAAACCGATTCATCGGTTTTAGCGGGGGCTTGAGTTACGGACCTGGCCGTAGCCAAAGCTATGCCCTTCCACATTTATGATGCGGACGACGCAGACAACAGGCTAACGACCATGTGAAAGCGTCTTGCCGCCTGCTACACCGCCGTGTAACCGCCGTCGACGGCGATGGCCTGGCCGGTGACGTAGCTGGCTTCCTCCGACGCCAGGAACACGGCGGCTGCGTTCAGCTCGCCTTCCTGACCGTAGCGCTGCATGGGAACCGTGCTCTTCGCGAAATTCTGGAAGTACTCGGAATCGAGCGTCTCGGTGGTGAGCTCGGTGTAGAAGTAGCCCGGGCAAATCGTGTTGACGGTAACGCCCAGCGGCGCGAGCTCGGCGGCGGCACCGCGCGAGAAGTTGACGACCGCACCCTTGGAGGCATGGTAGGCGATGGTCGGGATGGCCGTGTTGCCAACCAGGCCGTAAATCGAGGCGATGTTGATGACGCGGCCGTAGCCCTGCTTGCCGGCCTCGATGTTCTTGACCATGTAGCCCGCGAACTTCTTGGTCATCGTGAAGACGGAGCTAAGGTCGAGGTTCATGGTGAAATCCCAGTCGCCGCGATCGAAGTCGACGAGCTTCGTGCCCGTACCCTTCTCGCCGCCAGCACAGTTAATGAGCGCTTCGACATGGCCGAACTTCTCGTCGGCAGCTGCGAGGGCAGCGTCGATGGAAGCCTCATCGGTGACGTCGCATGCCATGGGGAGCACCTCGACGCCGTACTTCTCAGCGAAATCCTTGGCGCTTGCCTCGAGGCGCTCGACGCGGCGCGCGAGCAGCACGAGGTTCGCTCCCTGCTGTGCGAAGCCCTCGGCCATCTGCTTGCCCAGACCCGAGGAAGCGCCCGTAACCGCCACGACTTTGCCCGTGTAATCAAACATGCGTGAATCCTTTCCTTCAAAACTATTACCAAACCAACATCCTTAAACTACCACAGATGCAGTGAATGATTTTAACGGAGGCTTTTTCTTCCGCCATCTCTACCATTTTGCGGGCAAGCGGGTCATCTTCTTGTTAGCACAAGGCTCGAATTCGCATTTTTCAGCATCCGCCAGCATCAGCAAAGCGCAATGCTCCGGTGAACCCTCGTTAAGAGAAAATCACCTCATGCCGTGGCAGTCTTCCGACAATTTGGGGAGTCTCCCTTGCCAAGAAGGGGAGACTCCCCTTCTTGGCAAGGGAGACTCCCCAAATTGTCGGTTTTATGCCGTTGCGCTCGTTACGCGCTCGTGCCGCTGAGGGCCTCGCCGTTCACGTAAAGTGTGTGGCCGTTTGCGATGACGTTGGCTGCGTCACCATCGAACGAGGTCACGTACGTGTCGGCCGTAAGCGTCCATTTGCTCGTGGAGTCGAGCGTGACGTTGACGGTGCCGACTTCTGTCGAAACGGCCTCGCCGCTGGCGTTGGCGATTTCGCCGCTGATGGCGCCCTCGTACGTAGAGCCATCGGTCAGGTTCAGCGTAAGCGTGGAGTCGCTGCCGACGAGAATCGTCCCCTTAAGCTCCTGGCCCGTCGCGTTGAGCGTCGCCACGTTGTCGGCGCCGCTCCAACCGTCAGCGCATACCGACAGCAAGACGTCGGCGTCGTCCTCGTTGACCAGCTTCACGCCGTCAAGGTTGATGACCGCGTTCGTGTTGGTCACATGGAAGATGTGACCGCTCTTGCTTGTGAGCGTGCCCCCGTTCATGGTGAACGACGAGGTGCCGCTATCGGCATCGCCCGACATCGATTGGTAGATCATGATCGAGTCGAGGAACGTGGCGTTGCCGTTGCACTTGGTGTTGTTGGCTGTCAGGTCGCAGTCCGTAAGCTCGATGGAGTTCTTGCCCTCGATGCACACGCCCTCGGACAGGTTCGAAACCAAAGTCGCGTTGGCAACGTTGACGTCGGCTGTCGAGTAGATCGCAGGCGAACCCAGGCCGTTCGAGGTGTACGTGCCCCCGTCGACGTTGACGGTGCCGCCGCCGCGGTCTGTGCGGATGGGTGCGGACGAGCCGCCCGAGGTGGTGACGGTCAGGTTGCTCGCGTTCGTGACGCCGCCGCCGGTTGTCATGATACCGCCCGACCCGCTGCCCGTAGTGGTAATGGTCACGTCGCTGACGTTGACCGTCGTGCCATCGCCCTCGGCGCCGTTCTGGCCACCATTGCCGCCATACGAGAAGATGCCGTTGGCGCCATCGGCGTCGGTCTGAATAGTGCCACCGTTAATCGTTGTGGTCGATCCGCCCATGACGAGCAGGCCGGCATTGAGGCCGTAGAAGTTGCAGTTGTCGCCGCCGTCGGAGTCGCCCGATTTCGTGAGCGTAATGTTCGAAAGCGTCACGTCGTCTGCCGAGTTCACGATTAGCGCGCTCTCGTCGGCCGTCTGCGAGGCATACGTCTGGCCATCTTGCGTATCGGCCGACGTAATTTCGGTGTTGGCCGTGTATTCCACATCAGCCGAGCTGCCACCGGGCGCACCGCCGGGGCCGCCAGAACCGCCGGGAGCATCGGGGGGAGCGCTCATCGAGCCGCCATCGGGAGCACCCGAACCACCGCTCGGCATGTCGGGCGGGGCCGAATTTCCGCTCGGCGCGTCGGACGGTGCGCTCATCGAGCTCGACTCCGTCGAAGCCGATTGAATCGACGCGCTCGTCGTTGACGAATCCGCACTTTCGGAGACGCCACTCGTGCCACTGCACCCCGTGACCACCATTACAGACAACATGGCCGAAATAATGACGGCTCCAAGTTTCTTCGCCTTCATAATGCATGTTCCTTTCCTGCTTTACCGGGAAACTATCCTTCCCGGCACAAATGCATTGTGCCATCTCAACCTTAAAGGAACCTGCAACGCAGCAGGGGGCGGAACCTGTCTCGCACATGCGACAATACGTGGGATCGAACTTGATGCGGTACTTAGCCGGCTGGGTAATGAGCGTACCCATAGAGATTCCCCCTTCTCGTCTGAGCTTGCTGGAGATGGCGCCCCTCTCATGGCGCCATCAAAGATGCATTCATCGTATTTGCAGACGAGAAGGCTGAACAGTAGCCAATGAAGACCCCGTTTGCCCACTTGGTGGACAAACGGGGTCTTTTGTCCTCGTATGGTGAACGATTGCGATATTACGTCGAATGGGTGGCAGAACGTCTCTCTTAGCGCCTCGTCAACGCTCGCCATTTCAACCATCCTTCCCCGATGACATGGCCTCATCATAGTGCACACGATGACCATGACGGACTAGCTTCGACAAGCGGGGGCCGACTCGTTAGTTCACTTGAGCTTGCCGAGCGGCACCATGGTGGGGCAGCCGCGTGAGCCCTCGCGGTAGGAATCGTTCTTGCGGCCGCAGGGAAAGCCGCATATGATGCGGTTCGAATGGCACTCGGCTGGCTGAACGGCCTCTCGGAACGCTTCGGTCAGGTCAGCACCACAACCGGCGCATACGGGCGTGGAAACGCCACCGCGCTCGATGATCTTCTTCTCCATGACGCTCTTGCGGTGCGGAAGCTCGAAGTAGATGAGGTACTCGTCACGCGACATCTCGGCGAGAAGCCCGCATTCGGGGCAGTGCGCCTGCACGATGCGCTTCGGGCGGCAATCGCCGCACAGCGGATTGCATGATGCCGCATAGCACATGGCACCAACCCCCTTTTCTCATCCGTTGTCGACATGTTCCAGATTAGCCGACCGAACCCACATCCAACAGTGGCCGAACGGCTACTTTTGCCGAACGAGTCGATGCCTCCGTTACCCCGACTCACTCGATTTCTTACGCGCGCGATTGCTCCTTGAAGCGGTGGCAGCCGCACGTGCAGCCCTCGGCATGCTGCTCGTTTTCCACGAGCGAACCGGTCTCGCCCAGAATCGACACGACTTCCAAATCGAACGTCAAGTCGCGGCCCGCGAGCTCGTGGTTGCCATCGAAGACGATTTCGCGGTCGTCGACCGAGACGACCTTCAGCCGCCTGCGCTCGCCCGGCAAGTCGAGCATGATGAACTGTCCAACGGGAAGCTTGTCGGCGTCGGGAAAATCGGCGGTCGGCACGCTCTCGATCAAGCGCTCGTCGCGCTCGCCGTACGCCTCGCGCGCCGGAATGGTGACCGTGCGCTTCTCGTAGGCCGACATATCCGCAACGGCTTTCTCGAGTCCTGGAATGACCATGCTGTTCCCGATCGTGAACTCGAGCGGATTGCCCTTGTGCCAATCCGAGCAATCGAACACCGTTCCGTCTTCTAAGCGCCCTTCGTAGAGCACGCCCACGCGTCTACCGATTTCGATCATGATGCCGCCCTTTCGCTATGAAGATTCATGAACGGGGACTGTCCCTTTTTATGCGTTGCCGCACCCAGCATCGGGGCCGCGAGCGGACAAGCCGCCTTGTCGGGCTTGCCCGTCAGGATGTTGTACCAAGTGCCTCCGAACAGCACGTAAAGCGCCTTGAGCTCGATGTGCCCGGCATGGGTTGCGCTCCCCAGATAGCGCACCGCACCATCGCCTAACTCGCCTTCCGGCACCCATGTGCTGTCGTTCGCCCAGAACTCGCAAAGCTCGGTCCCATCGTAGGCGACGAGCGCTCCGGTGCGCTTGTCGGTCGTCTTGATGGGAAGCGCCTTCAGCTTGCCGTCACGTTTCAATTGCTCGATTATGTCAACGGGCCCAGCCACGTCGAACAACCCCCTCGACTAGTTTCCCTACCAGGTATTGTGCAGCCTCAACTCGGACGGTTCAATTTCCAATAGAGGTGCTTTAACGCAAATTGGGTGACACTTGCGCACAGTGTCACCCAATCGAGATCACAGCCCCCAGTTGATAGCGATTACTTGCCACCCATCGGGATGAACATGTGGTCGGGATTGCCGTCCCATTTGTCCTTGGCGCCCAGGATAGCGTCGTGCAGGCGCTTGGCGCGCGGTTCGATGAACTGCACCGCGAAGCCGACCTTCTTGCGCATGTCGGCCACCATGAACGACGGCTTGCCTGCATTCGCGCGGACCATCTCCTCGTCCGCCCCGGTCGCACGCGCCTTCTCGAGCGCGTTCTCAAGGTCGGGGTAGCCGACGGTGATAACGGGAATGCCGTAGAAGTCGCACGCCTCTTGCGCTTCGGCCAAGCTGTCCACGAAGATGTGCACGTGGTTCAGCCCCGGCTCGTCCTGCTTGTTGAGCTCCGTGAACATGGTCGGAATAGACCAGTCGTTCTGCGTGACGACCTCGATGGAGTGGCTGCCCCACGCGCCGTAGCTCGCATGGAACTCGAGGCCCGTGCAGTCTACTTCCTCGCCGTGGTAGAGCAGCTTGCCGAACGTGTTGGTCGTGTAGAAGAACGGGCCCGATCCGAACAACTTGTTGTGCTCAATCATGAACTGGCGCCAATCTGGTGCGCAGAAGCCGAGCTGATGGACCCAGTCCTTTCCCTTGAAATAGCTCTCGAAATCCTTGGAGACGATCTCGGTCATGATGATCCTTCCTCTTATCGTCGTATTTCGTTTGGGGAAACGGGCCTGCCAGCAGGAGGGGAAGCCGGCAAGCCCGTTCGTTCACAGCGGTCGCTAAAGGAGCAAACGCGACCGCTTGGGGTTGGCTTGCAGATGGCGGATCGACCGCCACATCGGAACTAGTCCTCGACCTGATCGGCTTCGGGCTTCTTCAGCAGGAACGTGATGAAGAACAGGACGATCCAGGCCACCAGCGCGACGATCATGCACATGCGCATGCCACCAGCAGGGTTCATGCCTACGAGCAGGGTGAAGATGGCCATGCCGATGCCTGCGCCCAAGCTCTGGCCGAGCTGGATCGTCGAGTTGCCGATCGTGCGCAGCTCGGCACTCAACATAATCTGCGGCGCAGCGGATTGGGTAGCCTTCTGCTGCGAGTCGAAGACACCAGCCAGGAACATGAGCACGTAGATGACCCATACCGGCACGCCTGGCACGAGCACGAAGACGAAAGCCGCCATGACGATAACGCGGAACACATTGCCGAGCGTCATGACGTTCTTCGCAGTACCGGACTTGGCGATCATCTTACCGAAAACCGGGCTCAGGAACAGGCCAAGCACCGCCATGAGAACGCTTGCGAGGCCACCGGCCAAAGCAGGGCCTATAGTCAGGCAGATCGGGTCCTCAGTCAGTTGACGCATGATGAAACCGGCGATGAAGAACGACAGGGCCATGGCGCCGAAGTTATGCAGGAAGTTCGCGCTGGCGAGTACGACCGTGTTGCGATCCTTCAAGGCATCGACGGGTATGATGGCGTCGTTTTGCTTCTTGCGAATGATGAACGCGAGCACAACGAGCGAAATGAGCGCAACGACGAGCAGGCCGGTATTCAACGGCGTGCCGAAGCGCACGTAGCTCCCGCCCATGGATAGCGCGAGGATGAGGCAGCCGAGGAAAATCGTGATAACGATAGCTCCGGCAAAATCGAACGCGCCGCCCTTGCGAGCGAGGTCGGCAACTTCTTCCTTAGTAACCTTGACGCCCATCAGTACAATGATGAAGGCCACGGCCAGGATCGCGAACAGGATCCAGCACCACACGCGCCAGCTGATGCGGTCGATGACGATGCCGCCCAGGAACGGGCCGACGATCGTGGCGATCGACATCATAGTGCCGACCAGGCCCAAATACACGCCCGCCTGCTTCCGGTCGTACACGTCGCGGATCATCGTGAAGCCCACGGCGAACACGCCGGCGCTCACCATTCCCCAGAACACATTCGCCACGATGATGACCATCATCGAAGGCGCAATCGCACGGACGAGCAACACGATGGCGCCCACACCCAGGCCGAGTGCGAGCAGGGTGCGCTTCAGATGCGGGTTTCGCGCTGCGATGAACCCGAAAATAGGCATGGCACATACGCTCAGGATGCCGCTGATGCCCTGTGCCAGACCGTAGATTTCCATGCCGCCGATTTCGGCTGCAGCAGCAGGAAAGAGCGTCGAGTTGGTCATCGAAACGAGCAGATTGGCGAAGACGCCACAATACACGCCGATAACCGTCATGAGTTTCTTCGAATTCGGTGCAGCTTGAAAAGCGTTTTGCTTTGTTTCAGTTGCTTCCATGGTTTCCCCTTACAATAAGTATCGGTCTGCTCTGGCGAGCCAACCGGAAGGGTGCTCCTAACCACCCTCTCGGAAGTCCCTTGGGAAAGCTCGCCGAGCGGTTTTTGTCTTTCTTACGCCAGTTCGCCGCCGTCGATGAGGATGCTGTGGCCCGTCACCCACTCGGATGCGTCCGAAGCCAGGTACAGCACGCCGTTGGCGATGTCGTCGATGTTGCCGAGACGCCCCAGCGGGATCTTCGCGGCATTGGGCGCGACGTACTTCTCGAACAGCTCGTCCATACCGGCCGGATGCGTCATCTCGGTATCGATGAGACCGGGAATGACAGCGTTCACACGCACCTTGCTTGGCGCGAGCTTCTTGGCAAGATTCTGCGTCCAGGCGCGGATGGCGCCCTTCGAAGCCGCATATGCCATGCTGCCAGCGGCGTGGAAACCCGCCAGCGAGTTGACGAACACGATAGATCCGTGACCGCCCTTGGCGCACTCGGCATAGCCGTACTTCAGCATGAAGTACACGCCGTCCAAGTTGATGCCGAGCACCTTACGGTAGTTCTCGACGTCGAACGCGTCCTCGAGGCTGCGCTCGTTCTTGCCGCTGATGCCCGACGCGAGCACCATGACGTCCAGCGCGCCGAACTTCTCGATGCACGCCTCGACGGCGGCCTTGCACTGCATCTCGTCGGAAACGTCGGCCACCGCGTAACCGGCCTCGCCACCAGCTGCCTCGATCTCGGCGACGGCTGCTTGCAGCTTATCCTCGCGACGCGCCACCAGGAACACCTTCGCGCCAGCCTCGGCGAGGATCTTCGCCGAGCCGTTTCCAATGCCGCGCGAGCTGGCGCCCGTGATGAGCGCTACGCGACCGTCCATGTTGAATTGAGCTAACGTCATCTTATTTCTCCTTATGGCGTGAACAGGGGACGGAGGAATGTTCACGTAATCCAGCTTCGCGAACGAATTCGTTTGTCTTCGCGTGAACATTCCTCCGTCCCCCGTTCACGCGTGGCGAGTGCGCCCCAAGAAGCTTGGGGGCGACCAGGGGCGCACCCATGTGAGGCTATCGACCCATCAGGTCGGCCATCGTACGCAGCGGGCGCGTGCCGTCCCAGTTCTCGTGCTGCATCTTGATGCCCATGTAGAGCTGCTCGAGCGGGGCGTTCACCTCGATGAACGAGCCGAGCTTCTCGCGTGCGTCGATATAGATGATGTGCAGACCCTGGCCCGAAACCATTTCCATGGCGATCTCGAAGCCCTCGTCAACGAACTCCTTGGCAACCTTCTCGGCATCGTCGGCCCAAATGCAGATGTGGTGCAAGCCGTAATGACCGAGGTCCTCGTAGACGTTAGGTTCATCGCCAGCCGCTTCGATGAGCTCGATCTGAATGTTGTTCAAATGGCCGAGAGCAGTGCGGAAACGGAAAGCGCTCTCCTTGCCGCGGTACTCGAGCTTGGCGGGTTCGGTAACGCCCATGTCGAAGAACGGGCCAGCACCCAGCGTCTTAGCCATGAGCTCGGCGGTCTCCTCGATGCTCTCGACGTAGTAGCCGAGCTGCTTGACGCCGTACTTGTTGAGCAGAGTTTCGTACATCGTTGTTCCTTTCTGATGATGACTATGCCATCGGCGGCTTCGGCGCGCCGGGCTTTACGGGTGGCTTCGGGGCGCCGGGGGCCTTAGGGGCTGCGAAGGTGTTCGCGGCATCGAGGCTCGCCTGATCGGCGTCGAAGTCCATCTTCTTGTTCTCGAGCGGAGCGCCGCACTTGGCGCATTCGTTGGCGATGGGCTTGTTCGGCGTGCCGCACTCGGGACACTTCTTCATCGCCACTTCTGCCGGTCTAAAGCACATGCTCTTTCCTCCTTGTCCAGCGGGGCGCCAGCCCTCCCAGCGCCCCGCCTTCAGCTTTCTATTCGAACGCGATATCGCCCAGGCCGGCGTCCTTGTCGGTCACGTCAACGTCGAGCGCAAGCTCCTTGCCGTCGTGCGCGATGGTCACCTTGTAGGCGCCGTCGGCCAGGCCGCGCAGCCAGAAGTCGCCCCAGTCGTCGGTGGTCGTCTCGTAGGTGCCGCCCTCGCCGGTGGCGGTCACCTTGGCGCCGATTACGACCTCGTCATCGGCGGGCGTGAACACGGTGCCGGCGATGAACTTCTTGGGCAGGTTCTTGTACCAGACGAGGGACGTCTCGGAGAGCTTCTCGGCGCCCTCGAGGTCGAGCTCGTCCTCCTCGCCGAACAGGATGGCGTCGACGTGGCAGTTGTCCACGCAGCGCGGGGTGCGGATCGGCGAATCCGGGTCGTCCAGCAGATGCGCGCAGCCGGTGCAAGCCTGCGGAATCTGCAGCTCCTCGTTCCAGTAGACGCCCTCGAACTTCTCGGCGATGTCCTTGCGACCCTTGGCCTTGGCCGGATCGATGACCACGAGCCCGTCCTCGCGCTCCATGCAAACCTCGGGAGCGAAATCGCGGATGGCCGTGTCCTGGCCGCCGATGAACGGCACGTAGGACACCATCACGTGGGGCTTGGCGCCGCGCTCGGTCTGATTGACCTTGCACCAGAACTGGCCGATTTCAGGTTGACTCTCGGCATAGGGCAGCCAGGTGTTGCCGCAGTGCTCGTCCTTGCAGCCAATCTGGCAGTCATAGCAACCGACGCACTTCTCGACGTCGATAAGGAATGCTTTCGTCATTTCTGTCCCCTCTCCTCTTTATTCGGCGATCCAAGACTTGCGGTTGATGCCGATAGCCGGGTCGTAGTCGCGCTCGAACGCCTCGGGGTAGTCGGCCTTCCACTGGTTGTACTCTTCCATGCTCAGCTTCTCGCACTCGACCAGGTAGCCGGTGACGGCGAAGCCCTTGCAGTGCTTGGAGACCTGGCCCGTCGGGCTGATCAGGTTCACAGCACCGCCGCGGTCGATGTGCGGGGCGATCGGGTCGACGCGGGAGCCCTTGTTGACCATGACCGAACCCGGCGTGATGCGCTCGGAGATGCGAGCTGCCACCAGGACGATGCCGCGCTCGTTGTAGAGCTTCACGATATCGCCGTCCTCGATGCCTCGCGCTGCAGCGTCTTCGGGCGTGAACCAGATGGGCTCGTAGTCGTAGCCGTCGAAACCCTTGATTTTCACAGTCTCGATCTCGCGGAACCACTTGATGTCGTCGCCCTGGACGTGCACGCGGAAGCGGGCCGGGTTAGCGGTGATGAGCAGCGGGTACTTCTTGCAACGCTCGCCCCACAGGCTCTCATCGTGCGTCCAGCCCTCCTCGGCCGGGCCACCGGTGATCCAGCGGGCCATCGGCGTGCGCTCCTTGTCATCGGGGAACGCGTCGGCGAGCGCCTGGCTCCAGAATTCGATCTTGCCGGACGGCGTGTCGAGCGGCCAGTTCTCGGGATCCTCGTAGAAGCCGCGCATGCCGGGAGGCAGCTGATCCCAATCGGCGGCGAGCTTCGGGAAGTAGAAGCCCTTCTTCTGGAAGGTCTCCCAATCGATTTCCTCGGTCAGGCGCGACTGCTCGAAACCGTACTTGATCCATTCGTCCTGCGTCATGCCCAAGTCGATCTGGTCGCGGATGCCGAAGCGCTCGCCCAGCTCGCAGGCGATCTCGAAGTCGGACTTCGACTCACCGATGCGGTCGCATGCCGGAGGCGTGAGACCCGAATGACGGACGGACACGATCATGCCGGCGCCCATCGAGTCGTTGTCCTCGAGGCACGTGGTAACGGGAAGCACCAGGTCGGCGAACAGAGAGTCGTTCTCCATCCACTGATGGTTGGTCACGAAGAACTCGACCTCGTCGGTACGGATCGCGTCCTGGTAGTTGAAGCCGCCGTCCCAGCAGTTCATATTGCAGGGCTTCTCGGACCAGAGCATATGTACCTTGCTCATCTTCGGGGCCTCGGTCGGCGGCTCGGCGCCGAAGCGGGCGGCCATGGCCTGCTGCATCGCGAGAGCGACCTGCGGGTCGGCCGGGTAATTGAATTCCTGGAACTGTTCGGAGGTCTCGACGTAGACGATGCAGGGGCTGCCCCACCATTTCGCCTTGCCGGTCTTCAGCGCCTCGGCGACCATCGTGCGCGGAATTGATTGCGCGTTGGGGTAGAACATGCGGCACTGGTTGATGGAGCTGAACGGTGCCGATGTCGAACGGGCGATCTCTTCTTTCGCCATGGCCGACGCGTTCAGGTGCAGCTGCTGCACGCCGGGCTTGCCCAGACCCTGCATGGCCAGCAGGTAGGCGCCGGTACGGCCGGGCTCGTGGCTATACGGGGTCTTCACGGAACCGGAGCTGAAGTGCGCGTGGGACGTGACCTTCTTGGCCAGGTTGCGCGCGAACGCCTTGATGGTGTGCACCGGCACGCCGCAGCGCTCGGAAGCCCACTCGGGGGTCTTCGCGATGCCTTCCTCGTCCTCGCCCAGGATGTAGGCCTTCACCTTGTCGAAGCCGATGGTGTGCGTCTCGACGTAGTCCTTGTCGTACAGGCCCTCGGTGATCCACACGTACATGACGCCGAAATCGAACGCGGCATCGGTGTTCGGCAGGATGGGAATCCACTTCATGTGCTGCGAGTGGCAAACGGCCGTGTAGTTGCAGAACGGGTCAACCAGGACCATTTCCTTGCCGAGTTCTTCCCAATACTTCAGCAGGCGCGACCAGAACTGGCTGCCGTAGTTCTGCGTAAGCTCGAAGTCGCCGGCGTCGAAGCAGATCAGCTCGGAGTTCTCGGTGATGTCCTTGATGACGTTCCAGGAATTGTAGCCGGTCTGCGGCGGGGCGATCATGCCCAGGCCCTTGTTGGAGCCGGAGCCCCACACGTGCTTGGCGCCCCAGTACCAGCCCTCGACGGAGTCGGGGGTGCGGGTCTCGCGGGTGTAGCCGCCGAGCTTGCTCATGAAGTTGGCGTGCATACCACCGCCGGCGTGCAGGTCCTTGGACTCGCGGTGGCCGTCCTCGCCGATGCAGAGCACCGAATAGGGGCCGTACGCCTCGATGATGCGGCGCAGCTCGCTTTCCATGATGTCGAGCGCTTCATCCCAGCTGATCTCGACGAACTTGGACTTGCCGCGATTAGCCGAGTTGATCTTGGCCGGATCACCGCCCGGCTCCCAGTCGACGCGCTTCAGCGGCTTCATGACGCGGTTCTTGGAGTACACGCGGTTCTTGTATGCCAGCGCGAAGTAGTTCGGGGACGCCTTCATCGACGGGCGGAACTTCTTCCCGTCTTTCTCGAGCTCCCAGAAGTGGCCCTCCAGCTCCTCCTCGGTGTAGCGCTCGTCGATGTGCATCGGGCGGATGCGGATGATCTTGCCGTCCTTGGAGTCAACAGCCGTCAGCTCGCCGCCCGTGCCACCACACGCGATACTTTGGGTGGTAGTCACCATCTCGTTTGCCATACTTTCTCCTTCCTTTGCTCTCGCTTGGAATTCATGGGAAAGGCCGAGCTGGAAACGTGCTCGTCAACACAGAAACGCTCGCCTGGAATTCCCCCTTGCGGACAAGCATGGCATCTGGTGTTTTGTGGTTCAATTTTCAAACGGTCGGGCCCGTTGCCGCTTTTCGCACAACGAAATCGGGTGAGATGAAACCGGGTACACCTAGCTCAGGTGTACCCGGTTTCGTCAACACTGATGAGAAGAGAGCGAAACCGCCCCAAAGGTTTACATGTAGTCGGCGATGGTCTTCCAGAACTCGAGGGTCATGGACGAATACAGTCTCGACAGTTCGTCGACTGAGAGCGTGAAGTTATCGAAAATCCACTTCTGCATAAGCATGGCCTGGGACGATGCGTAGAAATACGAGATGTAATCCGCATG
The DNA here is from genome assembly GCA_002371495.1 of Eggerthellaceae bacterium UBA3686. Classification (GTDB taxonomy): domain Bacteria; phylum Actinomycetota; class Coriobacteriia; order Coriobacteriales; family Eggerthellaceae; genus UBA9715. Next base: position 10,593 of record DFIX01000060.1, on the reverse strand, counting down.
CTGATCATCACCCTTGAAATTGACGAGTTCGAGCACTTCGCGATCGAACTCGTAGATAGCGCTCGTAGCTACGCGGATGAATGTGTCGTCGTGGCCCTTCATCGACACGACAAGGTTGCGGTAATACTCGCGATCGTCGTATATAGGCTGGTAAATCTTAGTCTGAATGGTAACCGTCAAAGCTTTCGCCTCTTCGATCGTGAAGACAGCGTTGATGTGGTGCAACGGCTGGATGACATCCCGCTTGAAGATGTAGGAGATGATGTCTTCCTTGTCGCGAAAGTTGGCGTAGAACGTCTTGCGCGACACGTGCGCGCGCTCGCAGATGTCTTTCACGGTTACGCTTTTATATCGCTTGTCGCACAACAGGTCGCGAAAGCTTTGTTCAATCGCCCGAACGACGTCGTTCATGTTCCCTCCGGCTCATCAACCATGACATTCGGCCGCCCCCGCACGCGATTATAACAGTACGACAACGGGGAGCATCGGAGGTTGCTGTCTGCATATGTCGGAATGGGTCACGGGGCCATCCTGCGACCCATTCCTCATGCGTTTCTGCAACGCCAACCTGGTTCGCGTTGCAGGAGTTGCATTGGCCTGCGTCTAGCCCATCGGACGGATGAGGTCGCTTTCACCGTCCCAGTTTTTACCGACGTCGACGACCATGTCGTGGATGAACTTCGCGCCACCGTCGATGAGCTGCATCATCATGCCCAGCTGCTCGGTCATGTCGACGACCATGAAGCCGATCTTGGACTCGTCAAGGCCAACGGACGCCGGATCGATGCCCATGGCCTCGCATTTGGCGAGCGCCGCCGTCAGGTCGTTGTAACCGATGACCACGATGGGTATGCCCAGCGCCTCGCATGCTTCCTTGGCCTCTTCGAGGCTTTCGACGAACATGTGCAGGTGGTTAATACCCGGCTTGTCCATGTCGTTGTAGTCTGTGTACATGGAGTCGCCCGGCGTGAGTTGTTGCACGACCTCGACCGAATGGCTGCCCCATGCGCCGTAGTATGCGCGCAGCGAGAACGGCGTTTCGAGTTCGCGGCCACGGTAGATGACCTTGCTGAACTTGTTGACCGTCGTGAAGAACGGACCCGAGCCGAACAAGCGGTTGTGCTCGCGCACGAACTGCTCGCCATCGGGGGAATAGAATCCGATTTGGTGCACGAAATCGCGGTTCTTGAAGTAATCGGTGTAATCCTTTGCCATGATTGCCCTCTCTCGAAAGCGCCTGACCAAAGGGGAGAATCCCCTTTAGCCAGGTGGCGTTTACTAATCGCGATCGACTGGGAAGTACTCGAGCACCAACCCAAGTTCGTCGCGGAAATCGTAATACTCATAGGCCATGCCGCTGCCTTCGGGGACGCCGGCGAGAAGCAGCTCCTTGCCCGTCGCATGCACATCGTCCATATCGTCGAAATCGACTCGCAGATGATGAACGCCCGCCTTGCCTCCGTTGTTCGCGAGAAATCTCGCATAGTCTGATTTATCGTCAAGCGGCTCGATAAGCTCGATTTCGACGTTAAGATCGAAATTGCTCGCGCACTTCGACGCGTACTCGCACGGTTCGCCGTCGGCAACCATGTCCTCGAATTTGTCGGGGGTGTTCACGAATATCTCCGACCAGGTTTCGAGGCCGATCTTCTTGAATTGCTCGATGGAACGCTCGATATCCGGCGTGATAATACCGATTTGGTTGATATCGCCCATAATGCCCATTGCCGATCTCTTCCTTTCATTGGAGATGAGTAGCACGGCTTTCAAATACCGCTATTCGATCATCGACTCGCCGCCATCAACCGCGATAACCTGCCCCGTGATGCACCGCGCAGCATCGGAAGCCAGGAACAGCACGGCGTTGGCGCAATCTTCGATCGTCGCGCAACGGCGCAACGGCGCTTTCTGAGCTGCAGGGATGTGAAGCATCTCGGTGGTATCCCATCCGGGAGGGTTGGTCATGTCGGTATCGATAAGACCGGGGGCGATACCGTTGACGCGGATACCGTGCGGACCCATGTTCTTCGCGCACCAAGGAACCATGCGCAAAAGGGCGCCTTTGGTCGCCGTATACGGCAAGGCTCCGGCAACTTTCAGCGCGGCCATGGAAAGCACGGGAATGATGACGCCCTCGCCCTGTTCGGCCATATGAGGGTAACCGTACATCATTGCATGGTACACGCCATCGAGATTGATGCTCTGGACGTTGCGCCAGTCCTCCAGGTCGAAATCGATATCGTCGGTGTAGTCGCCCGAAATACCGGCAGTGAGAAACATGATGTCGAGCCTTCCGAACCTGTCGACGCATGCCGCAACCGCGGCCTCGACCTGCTCGGCGTCGGCCACGTCGCAAACAGCGTAGCCGGCATCGCCCCCCGCTGCCTCGATGGCGGAGACCTGCTCCTTCAACTGCTCTTCGCGCCGCGCGGTCAGAAACACCTTCGCGCCATGTTCGGCGAGCACTTTTGCGGTACCGCTGCCGATGCCTCGGCTGCTCGCGCCCGTGATGAACGCGACTTTGCCGGTAAGATCCAAAATATCCTTTGCCATGGAACAATCCTTTCCTACATGGGAAGCGAACCGTTATGCCCGTGCCAGAGATCTGCGCAGCCTGTCGCAACCGCACGAGCAACCATGCTCGTGGTGAATATGCTCGGCGGCAACGGCCGAGACCGCGCGCCCGTAATCGGCAAGTAGCGCCACCTCATACCGAACATCACGGCCTATCATCTTGGGACCGAGTACGCGAACCGCAGGCGTGTTCCACGAACGCGTTTCGCCGACATCCATACGTGCGACAAGCGACTCGACGTACGATGAAAGCTCGCCGGCCCCCAACGTGACTTCGGCCACTCCTCCATCGCCAAATCCGATATCGAGATTGGTTCCGTCGTCCAACGTTGCGGTCATGCGCACGAGTACTCTATGGCCCGCATTCACCATGTTTCTTTCCCCTTCTACCTGATTAGGAAAATCCGCCCTCGGAACCAAGGGACCCGAGGGCGGACGATAACGTTAGTCGAGCGCTATATCGCCAAGGCCGACGTCTTCGGTCTTCGTGGAAACCTCGATAACCTTCGTGCGGCCAAGGCCCTCGATGGTGAGCGTCCAATCATCTTCGGGAAGGTCGCGCAGCCAGAAATCGCCCATGTCATCAGTCATTGCCGTGAACGACCCGCTCGGACCTACGAGCGTGCACTTGGCACCCTCGACAATTTCCTTCTCGACAGGGTCGTACACGATGCCAGCTACGAACTTCTTAGGCAGGCCCTTGTACCACACATGCGACTTGGTACCATACTCGGGATGCAACAGCTCTGCGCCCTCGAGGTCGAGCTCGTCTTCTTCGCCCCACTGGATAGCGCCCGTCGGGCAGTTGTCGAAGCAGCGCGGCACGCTGATCATCGGATCGGCCCCGTCGAGCAGGTGGGCGCAGCCGGTGCACTTCTGCGGAATCTCGAGTTCCTCGTTCCAGAAGATGGCGCCATACGGGCAAGCATCGACGATCTGCCTCTGGCCCTTCGACTTCTCCGGGTCGATGATGGGCATGCCGTCGTCGCGGCGATACATCGCGCCGTCCTTGGCGGCCTTCATGCACGGCGCGTCCTCGCAGCGCTGGCACGGCGTGGGGATGTAGGTCACCTTCACGTGCGGGCGCTTTCCGCGCTCGAACTGCCTCACGTTCATCCAGAACTGGCCGGTGTCGGGCTGCTCGGCCGCATAGGGCAGCCAGCAGTTACCGCAGTGCTCGTCTTTGCAACCCAGCTGGCAGCCATGGCAGCCGGTGCACACGTTCAAATCGATGCAAAACGTTTTCATCGTCTATTCCCCCTCGACAACCCAGGAATCGTAGGTGCGGCCGACCGCCGGGTCGTACGCGCGCTCGAACGCCTCCGGGTACTCCTTCTTCCAGGCATCCCACTCGCTGTCCTCGACCTTCTGCACGTCGACCAGGTAACCGGTAACGACGAAGCCCCAGCAGTGCTTCGATATGGGGCCTTCGGGCGACAGCAAGTTCGTGCACCCGCCGCGGTCGAGGTGCGGGCCGATCGGATCGGCGCGCGAGCCCTTGTTCATGTACGCCGAACCGGGAATGACGCGCTCGGAGATGCGGGCGCCGCCCAGAATCGTGCCGCGGTCGTTGACGACCTTGACGATGTCGCCGTCCTTGATGCCGCGGGCCTCGGCGTCCTCGGGCGCCAGCCACATCGGCTCGTACAGGTAACCGTCGGCGCCGCGGACCTTGCAGGTCTCGATCTCGCGCAGCCAGGTGATGTCGTCGCCCTGCACGTGCACGCGCCAGCGGCCCGGGCACGTGTTCATGACGAGCGGGTACTTCTTGGCGCGCTCGCCCCACGGAGACTCGTCGTGGGTCCAGCCGTCCTCGGCGGAGCCGCCCTCGATCCACTCGGCCATGGGCGGGCGCTCCTTGTCGTCCGGGAAGTTCTCGGCGAGCGGCTCGGACCACCACTCCATCTTGCCGGTAGGCGTGTCGAGCGGGTTGTTCTCGGGATCGTTGTAGAAATCGGCTTGCCCGCTGGGCAGCTGGTCCCAGTCCTCGCGGAACTCGGGGATGTAGTAACCCTTCTCCTTGAATTCCTCGAACGAGATTTCCTTGGAGACGGCGGACTGCTTGAACACGTACGGCAGCCATTCCTCGACCGTCATTCCGCCGGTGAGCATGGTAACCGTATCCTCGCCGAATTCAGCACCGACGCGCTGGGCTATCTCATAGTCGCTCATCGACTCGCCGACCGTGTCGGATGCAGCCTCCTGAATCGCGCAGCTCGTGACGGAGTCGCCCTGCGAGCAGCCCACGTCATCCATTTCCTCAAGGCATGTCGAAACGGGCAGGATCAAGTCGGCGAACAGCGAGTCGTTCTCGATCCACTGGTGATTGGTTATCACGCACTCGAGCGACGGATCGCGCATGGCGTCCTGGAACAGGAAGCCGCCGTTCCAGCAGCCCTGATTGCACGGCTTCTCGGACCAGACCATGTGCACCTGCGCATCGTAGCCCTCTTCGGGAGACGGGTACTCGTGCTTCTCGAACTGCTCGTCGGCAAGCGCGTAGATGATCTGCGGGGTGCCCCACCACTCGGCCTTGCCGTTCAGGATGGCGTGATGCGCCATCGTACGCGGAATCTCCTGCTCCTTTGGCACGAACTGCTGGGCGCGCTGCCCCAAGATCGCCGGTTGCGGGTCGACGGCGCTACCTAGGAACTTGGGCCATGCCGTCTGCCAGCTCTGCAGGTGGATTTGATGGATGCCCGGCTTGCCCAGACCTTGCATGCACAGCTTGTAAACCTCGGTGCGAGCAGGCTCGTGGCTGTAGGGCCCGCGGATGTGGCAACCGCAGTAGTGACCGATCGACGTCGCCTTCTTGGCCCACTTGCGCGCAAGCGCCTTGATGGTCCACTCGGGAATGCCCGTCTTCTCGGAAGCCCAGGCCGGGGTCTTAGCGATGCCGTCGTGGCCTTTGCCGAGGATGTAATCGAACACCTTGTCGTAACCGACGACATGGGTCTCCACGTACTCCTTGTCGTAGGTGCCCTCCTGCAGCCACACGTACATGATGGCGAAGTCGAGCGCCGCATCGGTGTTCGGCAGAATGGGGATCCACTTCATCTCGTCGTGGCACACGCTCGTGTAATTGCAGAACGGGTCGATGACGATGAAGTCCTTGCCCTGCTTGAGCCAGAAGCGCAGGATAGTCGACCAGTACTGGCTTGCATAGTTTTGCGTGGTCTCCCAGTCGCCGGACTGCAGCACGATCATGTCGGTGTTGTCCGATACGTCCTTGATGATGTTCTGAGACGGCGCCATCATGCCGAGGCCCATGTACAGGCCCGGACCCCAGATGTGCTTGGAACCCCAGTACCAGCCCTCGACCGAGTCGGGCGTGCGCACCTCGCGCGTGAAGTTGCCGACGGTCATGTCCATCAGATTGGAATGCCAACCGCCGCCGGAATGGATGTCCTTGGACTCCTTGTGGCCATCCTCGCCGATGCAGAAGATCGACGTCGGGCCGTACTTCTCGGAAACGCGACGCATCTCTCCGGCGATGATCTTGGCCGCTTCGTCCCAGCTGATGCGCTCGAACTTTGATTTGCCGCGGTTCTGCGGATTAATCTTGTCGGGATCGCCGCCCGGCTCCCAGTCGACGCGCTTCAGCGGATACCTGACGCGGTTCTTGGAGTAGACGCGCTTCTTGTAGCCGAATGCATAGTAAGGCGGGGTCGTCTTCATCGTCGGACGAAGCGTGAGCCCATGGGACTCGAATTCCCACAGGCGGGTTTTCAGCTCTTCGTCGGTGTACTTCTCATTCCAGCGAAGTGGGCGGATGCGGACGATCTTGCCGTTTTCAGAGTCGACGTGGGCAAGCGATCCGCCGGTGCCGCCGCATGAAATGCCGCGGACGATTGTCTTATCGCTCATTAATGTCCCCTCTCGTAATCAGGGCGCCGAGTAATCGGCGCCCCTTCTTCAATGCTTTTGGCTTAGTGCCCGAGCGCGTTGATTTCTTCTTCCAGCTTGGCAATGGCTTCATCGCCAATCTCGATCTGCGGGAACGAGCAGCACTTGCGCAGCGTCATGCCATACGCGATCTTGATCGTCGGAGCGTCGAGGTCGACGTCGGGCCAGTAGCTCTGGATGATGGCCTTGGCCTCGGGATCCTTGACGAGGTCTTTAAGTTTGGAATCGAACGAAAGTGCCATGATGCTCTCCTCTCGAATTTCCCCTGACGGGGCCGGAATTGCCAAGTCCCTCGCTTGGCATAGCATCATGCTATAAGGCCTGGTTTTTCGCCGAAACCTACGAAGGGGTATACCTGGCAAACCCGTTTGTGCCAAATGGGGGGGAACGTTCGGGGAACAAACAGTAACGTTCGTATACGGGACTGCTTACTGCTATTCGGCAATTCCCGAACGCAGGGCAAACGTTGCCGCCTGCACGCGATTCTTCAGCCCGAGCTTCGTCGTCACGGCGTTAAGCTGTTTCTTGACAGTGCTCTCGCCGATGTACAGCCGCTCGCCAATCTCCTTGTTCGAAGCGCCGAGCGCAACTAGACGCAAGAGTTCTTTCTCGTGGTCAGTAAGCATGTCGAGCATGACCTGCATACCGGCATCTCGCATCGGGGGAGTGAAACGCTGCGCCCTGATAACCTCGAAGCACACATCGGCAGCCTCGTCGGACAGCACGGCTCCTCCTTTGAGTACGGAATGCAATTTGTCCCGCAATTCGTGCGCATAGATGCTTTTGAGTAGATATCCCTGGGCTCCATTGGAAATAGCATTGAGAACGCGATCGCTATCGCAATAAAGCGAGAGCATGACCACTGCAATATCTGGATTTTCACGGTGGATTGCACCGCATGCCGTCACGCCGTCCATGAGAGGCATCTTTACGTCGAGGAGCGCAATATCCGGATTGTTTTCGCGGCAAAACTCGACAGCCTCAAGACCGTTCTCCGCCTCACCGATTACCTCGAAATCATCCCATTTGCCGATGAGCTCTCGAACGCCCTCACGATACAAGGCATGATCGTCAGCCAGCAACAATGTCGTTTTCCCGCCCATGACTCCCCTCTCGCCACGAACCGAGTTACGCGGAAAGTGGAATATCCGCCACCAGCGACGTCCCCTCGTTGGGAATCGACGCAATGACGAGCTTGCCGCCGACTTTCCCCGCCCGTTCTTTCATGATGCGCAAACCCATCTTTTCTGCGGGGACCGTCCGTACGTCGAAGCCGCATCCGTCATCCTCCACGCGCAAGCTCAACATGCCGTTAGCTTGGGAGAGCGAGACCACGACGCTTTTCGCGCGCGCATGGCGCACCACATTGCCGAGCGCCTCATTGAGAATTCGCAAGACCTGGTCCCCAACCTTTTTGGTTACCATCACGGGGTCGTCAGGGCGCTCAAACGATATCTTGAGGCCCCATTGCGAGGCGAATCGCATCACGAAACGCCCCAGTACATCGGAAAGGTCCTCGAACTCCTCAACCGATTCCCCCAATGTGAGCACCTCTTGCCTGATCAGATCGCATGCTTGCAGGCTTGCCTCCCTCAACCGCGTCAAGCCATGGCGCAACGAGTCGAAATCGCCCTCGTCGAGGGACATGAGCGCTTTATCTGCTTCGAGCGCCACGACGCTCACGGGCTGCGCCAAACTGTCGTGGAGCTCGACGCCGATTCGTTTCGCCTCGTCCGTGATGCGCAATTCGGTCATGCGGTCGGCGATGCCCACCATGCCCATAACCGAGCCGATGATGCGGCACAGTTCAACGAGCCATGGCAAATCGTCTGCCGAGAACTGGCCCTCACGATAGATATAATCGACGACGCCGATGAGCTCATCCTCGAAGAGCAAAGGCACCGTAACGGCGTACCGGTAACCGAGCTCAATCCCCCGAACCGATTTGACGTCGTTTTCATCGGGATTTTTCAAATCGTAGACGAGAGGCTCGTGTGTTTGGGCGAGCAAGGGCATACGACCGACAGTGAGCGGCAGAGAAGCGTAGCTTTCCTTCACAAGGGACTTCGCGGAACCCGATGAGGCATAACCGATCATCTCGTCACCCGCCACCGAAAGCATGCGCAAGCTGACTGTATCGCAACCGACAATGTTGAGGATCTCGTCGGCTATCGATTGGTATAACGTGCGCGGCTCCTCAAGCCACTTTACGCTGTTGAAAAAATCCCCGACGGCCGTCACCCGACTTCGCCACGACGATTCAGAACCAATCATGTGATGTGCCTTTCTCCGAGCGCTGGATGCTTCGTAAAGTGTACGACGCCGTTAGCACCGCGCAGCGTAACAGACCCGAACGTTCCGAAGCGCGATACCTTCGTTACCCTATGATTGCATAATCAGCTAACCAACCGAAAGACTAGCCGCGACAGCAGGGCGCGGGCACCTGTTCGTGCCCGCGCCCTTCAGTGCTCGACGCAGTTTACAACCAACAATGGAAGCGCTCGCATAAACCCAGGATCGTGGCCTGTGCGTTCCGCTATTCGCCTTCCATCCGGAAGATGGTCTTCAAGCCAGAATTCTTATCACAAGCTGTTGCAAAGGCGGCATCGGCTTGATCGAGCGTGAACTCGGCGGTGATCAGCTGGGACATGTCAATCGCCTTGTCGCGCAGCACGTCGATGACCTCGCGCGCGTCGGCGGGCGTATACGAGCGCGACCCCATGACGGTGTATTCCTTGCTCATGAACTCGCTCGGGGTGATCTCGAGCGGACGGCCGTCGAGCCCGACCGTCGCGAAGACCGAGCCGGGACGGCCCTGGTCCATGTATTCCTTGATGAGGATGCCCAGACCCACGTAGTCGAGGTACTTGTCCACGTTGGCGCGCTCGTAGGAGTTGATGTTGACGATGCCGAACTTCTCGCCGGCGTAGTCGATGAGGCTGGCCTCGGTGTTGTCGAACACGTCGACGCCCCAGGCCTTCGCGAACTCAATGCGCTCGGGCATCTGCTCGCCTACGACGATATTCTTCACGCCCTGGTGCGTCATGGCTGCCCAGCCCATGAGGCCAATGGGGCCCGCGCCCCACATGAGCACGTTGTCACCGACCTGCACGCCGGCGCGGTTTTTGCAGTGCGTACCCACGCCGCACGGCTCGATGAGCGCTGCCGTGCGCAGCGGCAGGTCGTCGGGAATGAGGTGCACGGTCTCGCCGGCAACCGCCTTCACCGTGCCGGCGTATTCTGCGAAACCGCCGGCCATGCACGAGAAGCGCGAGCCCATGGGCGACACGAAATTCGGGTCGACCCACACGCGGTCGCCCTCCTTGAAGCCGACGACGTTCTCGCCGACTTCGGCAACGTAACCCACGAACTCGTGTCCGAATTTCGAGCCGTCCGCGATGCCGCCGTAAAGGCCGCCTTTCGTGTAGCCGTGCACGTCGGACCCGCAAATGCCCGCATAAGCCACCTTTATCAGCAAGCCGTCGGGCCCGAAATCGGGAACGGGCACATCGTTCAGTTCGACTTCGCCCTTCGTCTTGAAAACCAGCTGCTTCATAGTGCCTTCCATGATTCCCCCTCGTATCGAAGACTGCCCTCATAGCTCTAACCAAGGCACTGACCAGCAACATTGCTGGTCAGCTGGAACATATGTCATTGTCGGGCCCGGCTGGTCGACCACATCGGCCAGCCGGGCCCACAAACATTTCCCTACCCCTCCTTCATCGCGGCGATGACGGTTTGCAAATCCATCCAGGGGCTCTTGCCATCCCAGATCTCGCGCGCCTTCTTGGTCATGTCGATCACGGGGTTGTACTCGTGAATCTCCAAGTGATGGCCTATGTTCTCGCCGCACATGGTGTCGACATAGGCAATGGGTTTGCCGCTGCTGGTCATTTCCTGGCCAACTTCGTAGCCGTGCTCCTTCAAGAACGCGATGGCCTCATCGTAGTTGTCGACGATGACGTTTACGTGGTTGAAGCCGTAACCGTTCTCGTCGAACAACATGGCTTCGTCGTTCGTCTTCTGGACGAACTCGACCTGCATCTGGCCCCACATGCCCAACGCGATGACAATTTCGGGGTCGGCCCGCTCGCCGCGCACGGTGCATGACTC
>DFIX01000039.1:28562-44683 GCA_002371495.1 Eggerthellaceae bacterium UBA3686 | reverse complement strand
AACTGGTAGAGCTCCTCGTCGCCGAGCTCCCGGCCTGGCACGCGGGCCGGGAGGAACATGTTGAAGACGGTGTCGGCGGGATAGGCGACTGCCATGACGTCGGGCTGGCCTACCAGCTGGAATGTTTTCTCGGCGGCCTCGAGCCACACGTCAATGCTGTTGTAGGCATCGGCCTGTGTTGCCCCGCCGAACTTGGTGAGCGACGTGATCATGAGCGGGAACACGGGGATTTCGGTGCGGTCCTTGAAGGGTTCGAGGCTTATGGCTTTCCGGTATTTCTCGAGTGAATTCATGCTTCCTCCCATTCCGCCGTCTTCGCAGACGGCACAACCCTTGCACTTGTCACATTTCTAAGATATGCGAATGCTTCGTACGAGCAATTGAACTGTAATGCGCTCTTCAACTGGTGTAATCGTCTGATATGATGAAAATGAAAGACGATGAGAGAACTTGTTACTACAATTTGTAGGAGACATCATGAGATTAAGCATGTGGGTTGTAACAGAATGGTTGCCCTTCGAAGGCCTGCGCGCCGATATCCAAGAAGGCAACCGCGAGCTTCGCAATGCAAGGCTTTTACCGAGTTCGGGGGAACTGTCGCGCTCCACCGTCTACCTCGACAGCGATGAGAGTGGCAATGTGCTTTGCACCTGCGGCAAGGATTTCATCGTCGTGCCCGGCGTAGACGTAGACACCGTGCTCACGAGCATTCTCGACTGCTTTGAGCACTACAACGATCTCGATGCGAGGTTGCGGGATTTGGTCGCAACTGGCGCGGGGCTCGACGCGTTGCTCAACGAAGCCGGTTGCACGCTCGGGCGTTTCTTTGTCGTGGCGGATGCGACTTATTACATACACGGTGCCGGTGGCGATGTAAGTCAGCTGGGAGACAACGAAGAGGCTCTGGAGTCGCTGCGCAGCAAGAGCATGCCCCTTGCTGCAATCATGCACGTGAACAAGCAGCAGGGGATTCGCACACGTGGTCGCGAAACATATGAAGTAGACGTCAAGCCGCTCGGCGCCTACGCGTTGGCGACGAACCTCTTCAACGGCAACCGCCATGACGGGTGGCTTGTCTCTATTGGGATCAAGGCGCCGTTCACACGCGGGGATATGCACGTTCAAGACGGCGTATCGGCTATCGTGCTGCAATGGATGCGCATGCGTGCCGATGACGAGCTGAGGACGGACCGGTCGGCCGTGCTTGCCGACTTGCTCAAGAACGGCCCGGAGAGCCGCGAAACGGCTGACGTCCGCCTCGCGTCGCTGGGATGGGGGCGTGACGACCCAAAGTGCATTTACGCCGTTCGCCAATACGACCCTTCTAAGAATCCGAGCCACGTTATCGGCCGTTTCCTCGAGCGTATCGACCCGACGCTCGTCGTGACCGAAGGCGAGGGCGGTACCGTGCTGTTCGCTGATCTTCTGCTGGTACAGGAAGGACAGCTCGAGTCTGCGATGGCGCCGCTTTTGGCTATGTGCGGGTGCGTTGCTGGAAAGGGCATGCGTTTCACGGATACCGAGGAAGCGTCGTCGCATCTTCGCACGGCGCGTGAAGCGGCTGAGCGCGCGGACGCACGCAACCCGATAAAAGGCTTTGGCGAAATCAAGCTGGATTACGCGCTGTCGGTTCTGCGTTCCGACTCGGTCGCCGACGTGCGGCATGACGCTTTGGACTTGCTGGTTGCCTACGACGAGCAGCATGCAACCAACCTGGTAGAGACCTTGCGGGCATACCTATCTTGCGCCTGCTCCGCCACTGCCGCCGCAGAGGCGCTCTTCGTGCACCGCTCCACCCTGCTCTATCGCCTTGACCGAATCGCTGAAATCGGGAACGTCGACCTGTCCGATCCCGATACGCGCTTCCACCTGGACCTATCGTTGCGCATTAACGATATTTAAGCTCTGTCAGAAAGGGGCGTCCGCTCTGTCGCTTATTGTGCGGGGAAGCGGGTATGATGGTGAGGGTGTCGTTGGCTAGGCGTAGCCGCCAGATGCCGCAGGTCGGCGGAAGGGACGTTTGCAAAACATGGGAATCGTCGTAATCGGAACCACGTTCGTAGACGTGAAGGGGTATCCGCTCGGGGAGTTCATCCCGCAGGGCAGAAATGCCGGTCGCGTGATCGAGACTCATGGCGGGGTGGCGCGCAACATTGCCGAGGACATTGCGAACGCGGGATTTGTCTCGACGTATGTGAGCGTGGTGGACGAAAGCGGGCTGTCGGCCGACATCATCGACAGGCTCGCGCAGCGCGGTTGCAACATCGATTACGTCGGCCGTGCGGAAAACGGCCTTGGCATGTGGCTCGCCATCTTCAACGAGAACGGCGATGTGGTGGCTTCGATATCGCGGCGTCCCGACACAGGCGGAATCGAGCGCATCCTCGTGGAGAGAGGCGATGAGATCATCGCGCAGGCGGACAGCGTCTGCGTCGAGTTCGATATCGACGAGGCGATCCTCGAGCGGGTTCTTGCCCTGGCCGAGCGGCACGGCAAGAAGGTCTACGCACCGGTCACCAACATGACGATCGCCAGCGAGCGGCGCGACCTGCTGCGGCGGGTCGCGTGCCTCGTGTGCAACCAGCAGGAGGCAGCAAAGCTCTTCTCGCTAAACATCGGCGCCTCATCGCCCGAAGAGGTTCGCTGCGCGCTTTCGCAGGAGCTCGAGCGGATCGGGCTGGCGAGCATGGTTGTGACCATGAGCGCGCAGGGGTCCGTCTTCGCCCAGATGGAGGGCGAGAGCGGTTGGTGCCCCGCGCGCGAGGTCGAGGTGGTCGACACGACCGGAGCCGGGGACGCGTTCTTCGCCGGCGTTGCGATAGGCCTTACGAGGGGGAAGTCCCTGGCGGAGTCCTGCGAGATGGGCACAGTGCTTGCAGCGTCGGCGATATCCGTCGAGGACAACGTGTGCGAGCGCTTGTCCTTCCAATAAGTAAATGAACAAGGGTGGAGGAATGTTCATACAAGCAGGTTGAGTGAACACTCCTCCGTCCCCCGTTCATAATCGCAAGAACACCTCCAATCTCGCGTCGAGTGCTGCCGCAATGTCTTCCAGCAGGCCGAGCGTCGGGTTGCCCTTGCCCGATTCGATGCGGCTGAGAACCGTTTGAGTGATTCCCGCGCGCGCTGAGAGCTGTATTTGCGTCAAGCCTGCTTCCTGGCGGGCTGCGCGGATTTGCTTCCCTATGCGCTCTGCGGCGCTTGGCGGCGATGGGATACGCGCTGCTTTCGATGCGCGTTCGCCGTGCGCGGAATCGTCGCGTTTGTCGCCCAAGCTGACGAACGCGTAGTGCACCTTACCTGCGCGACGCGCTCGCCGCACGTGCGCAAGCACTTCGTCGGCGAAAAGCGGGGGAAGGGCTGCGCCCGAATCGTGTTCGGTAGATATGGCTGCGGCATGGAAGCCTTCGGGCAAGTCGAGCTCGTAGGCGAGCAGATCGTCGTCTGACGAGCGGCCGTTGCAGGCTGCGAACAGCGAAATCTCGTCGTAGTCGTTAAGCCCGTTGGCCCGCAGCACCTCGCCGATGTTATGGCGGCTTTCGGGCACGATGCGCGAGCGCGCCCAATCCTCGCTCTCGCACGGGGTGGCGCATCGGCCTTCACGTTGCATGCAGAACGAAACCGACAGGGGGAGACGCCGCTCGGTGCAGGCTTGCGTCAGCTGGAGCAAAAAGCAGCCCTGGCGGTTTGTCTCAGACGGCTGCCATACGAGAACGCCGATGGGGTCAGCTTTGCGCTTGGAGGCGTCCGCTATCGCGAAAATCCTCATACCGGCACCACCTTTCCCAAATCATGCGCCAGAGGAACTGGGCGAACTTTTGCCCCGAAACGCCTTGAACTGCGCCGTCGAGCGCGGTTTCGAGGCCTTGGAAGAGCGTGCGCTCGTGCGCTTCGGTTAGCCGGGCAATGCTAAGGTTAGGCGGGACGAAGCGCAGAAGGTTCTGCTCGAGCGAGCGCGTTCCCAGGAAGTTGTTGGCCACAACATCGTCCGTCGGCTTAACATCGGCAAGCTGCGAGGAGTTGAATGACGAGAAGCACAGCGAAAGGCCGCTGTCGAACAGGGGAGCAAGGCGAACGTTGCCGCTACGCTCTTTCAGCACCTCGAGGTTGGCGCCGTGCCGGTCGCGATTCGCGATGAGGTAATCCACGAGCATCGCCTTCTGAACCGCTGTGCTCCAGCCGAAACGCTGGCAGAATTCCAGCCGCCCCTCGCCGGGTAGGCGGTTGAGTCCGTAAAACCGGGCGAGCGCTATCTTGCTTTGCCCCTGCTTGCGAAATGAATCTGACTCAGACAGCCATGTTTCGAAGGATTCTCCGTCAATCGTGATGCGGGCGTGTACGAGCCGATAGGGGACGTGCTCTATGCAGAGCACGTCCATGAGGCGTGAAGCAATGAGTTCGTTAACGCATTCGTGCCCGTATACGCCGTTCACCTCGTCGTAGCACGAAAGCTTGTAATACGTGGCGGCCACTCCTTCGCCGCGGCGCGCTTTGAGGTACGAGCCGCCCGTTGCCGAGCTGGTGGCCGATTCCGACCAATCCAGATTCGTGAGGTCTTGCAAGACCGGCTGTATGTCGACAACGCTCTTGAACGCGATCCTTTCGGCTATCGTTTTCCATAATATAACTTATAAGTACTATCGTATCAAGAGATGGGCGAAGGTCTCTTCAATGGTCGAACTGTTCGGGGTGTATCTCGCGGGAAGTTCGATCTTGTGCGCTCACGCGCGATTATTCGTGCCGTAGGCAATGGCCTTGCCGTCCATGACGGCGAAGGCGCGGTCGTGCCGCTCACGGTTGCCCCCGCCCCCCTGTTCATTGTCAGTCTGAGTGCCTGCAAAGCGGGCGATAAAAGCAATCTATTGGCCTATAGATTGTGTACAGTAAAGACCTCTCGCCTGTTCGCGTACATTCTTCTCATCGGGAATGGAATCGAGAGAAGAAGGTGCGCAATGAACATGAAAGAGCAGGCCCTGAAGGTCCTTCACGGGCAGACGCCGGATATTCTGCCCAGCTATTTCACGACATGCCAGATAATGGTGTGCTCGGCTTACCCCGACATGCCCCCGCACGATGCGGGCGTTCAGGGCAAGGACGCCTATGGTGTCACGCAAGTGCAGGAGGGCGGCACCTGGACGGTCGACACCTCCGTTCCCTCCGTGATCGACGACATCGACTCCTGGCGCGACCAGCTGGTCTTCCCCGACCCCGAGGCGGTCGACTGGGAGCAGGTGAGCGCCATCGACGAGAAGATCTTCCACCCCGACCGCGAGAACATGGTCGTGGACCTGCTGTGCACCAAGGGCATCTTCGAGCGCATGCACTTCCTCATGGGCTTCGAGGACACGGTGTGCTCGCTTCTGACCGACGAGGACGAGGCCCGCGCGTTCGCCGACGCCGTGACCGACATCAAGCTGGCGTGGATCGAGAAGATGCTCGCCTACTACAAGCCCGACATGCTCTCGTTCCAGGACGACTATGCGTTCAAGGATGGCCTGTTCTTCTCGAAGGACACGTTCCGCGAGATCTTCAAGCCCAACTTGAAGCGCGTGGTCGACCTCGTGCACGATCACGGCGTTATCGCCAAGATCCACTGTTGCGGCAAGATGGAGGACCTGCTTGACGAGTACATCGAGCTTGGCGTCGACTGCCTTGATCCCGTGCAGCCTGTGAACGACATCGTGTCGATGCTGGACAAGGCGGAAGGCAAGATCGGCCTTGTGGGCGGGCTCGACTTCCAGAACGTGATCGACCGTCCGGACGCAACCGAGGAGACCATCCGCGCCGAGGTGCGTCGCGCTTGCGACACGTATGGCGGCAAGGGCCCCTTCATGTTGTACGGCGCCAGTGTACGCCAGCAGGACCCGACGGCGTATGCTCCCGGCCAGGTGATGGGCATCGTCATCGACGAATACGTGAACCACGTGCTGAAGGCGGCCAGGCCGGCTGCGTAAGAATTGACGGCCGATGGTACGGTTTAGAAAAAACTGAACGAACGTGCGCCCCGCGCAACCTAATGCGGGGTGCACGTTTTCTTGCGTTATCATGAATGAGCTGAGGGATGCTGCCCGAAATGCGGAGCTGGGGCTCTCCTTGCACTGCGCTTGGGCAATCTTGGAAGGGGGTGGACATGGACATCTTCCAATTCGAGCAGTTTCAAGCAATCGCGGAATGCGGCAGCATGCGGGCTGCAGCAGACAAACTGTACTTGTCCCAGCCCACCATCAGCCACAACATAAAGAAACTGGAATCCGAGCTGGGATGCCAGCTGTTCACGCGGGCGGGCAACAAGCTGCGGTTGACCCCCTACGGCGAGCTGGTGCTGGAACGCACGCGCGAGATGGACGCAAGCTTCAAGGCGATGCTCGCCGACCTGGAAGACGCGAAGCGCCGGGAAGAAGCGACCTTGCATATCGGATCGTTTTCGATCATCGCCTCTGGTTTCGTCATGTCTCCTGTCGCGGCAGAGTTTCAGGACAGCACGTTTGCCGTCGATAACTGTCCTACCGACATGCTGAAAGAGGGGCTTGCGGATGGGAGGTTCGACGCGCTGCTCGCGACGGACCTCTTGCGTGGCAAGCCGTTCAAGTGGCAGAAGCTTTACGTCGAGCAAGCATACGTGTCGGTTCCACGCAATCACGCGCTCGCAAACCGGCAAAGCGTGAAAGCCGCCGATCTTGCAAGCGTGCAATTCAACATCGAATCGGGGTTGTTCGGCTACAGCGACTGGTTCGCCAACATACTGCGCAACGCGGGCGTGCCCGATGACGCTGTCGAGCGCCGCCCCTTCAAAGAGCACCTGCGCGTGAAGGACGCCTTGCCCACGTGCAATCTCATCACATCGCTCATCATGGGTTTCGTGCGCACGAGCGATGCGCGCTCCATCATTGCTATCGACGAGCCGTACGCCAAGCGCAGCATCGGCATCATCTATCGGGCGGATGCGTCAGAGAAGGTGCTGTCGTTCGTCAAGTACATGAGGTCCCATGCCTCGACCGTGTTCAGCGGAAACGCGTTCATACCGTATTTCCTCTTCCCGGAAGACGCGTCCAACCTTCACATCAGCTCGCTCAGCTGAACAAAGGGGTGGAGGAATGTTCACGCATGGCTGAGTGCGCCATCCCCGTGTGAACATTCCTCCGCCCCTTTGTTCATTTGCGGTGATAGAAGCTGTCTATCACCCTATAGATGGGTGATAGGAACGCGATCGCCAAGGTGCGCTCTAAGCTTTCCCTAGCATTTCGGGGGAGTGGGCAGACGATGACCACGCCGGCTGCTTCCCCCGCTCACGACGAGTGAAAACACGATGAGAGGGAGACACATGGGCAAGACATCCGATAAGACCGTGTACAAGACCACCGGTTGGTGCGGTTTCGGTTCGGGCTCCAACACGGCGGCTGTCGACGTGAAGGACGGGCGCATCGCGCGCATCCGCCCGCTGCACCTGGACGACAAGTACACCGAAGACGAGCTTAACCCCTGGAAGCTCGAGGTGCGCGGCCATACGCTGACGAGCGGCACCGTGACCACGCTGCCGCCGATGGCCATCGGCTACAAGAAGCGCGTGTATTCCAAGAACCGCGTGCCGTACCCGCTGAAGCGCGTCGACTGGGACCCCAACGGCGAGCGCAACCCGCAGAACCGTGGCATCTCGGGCTATGAGCGCATCAGCTGGGACGAGGCCGCGCAGATCTGCGCCGACGAGATTCGCCGCATCATCGACACGTACGGCAACCCGGCCGTGTTCGTGCAGGGCGACGGCCACGGCGAGACCAAGGTCATGCACGGCGGCCACGGCTGCAACACGCATCTCATGAACCTGCTCGGCGGCTTCACGCTGCAGGCCCGCCAGCCCGACAGCTGGGAAGGCTGGTACTGGGGCGCCAAGCACATGTGGGGCATGGACCCGGTCGGCCAGCAGGCCTACCAGTCCAACCTCCTGTGGGACATCTCCGAGAACGCCGACGCGGTCATCTGCGTGGGCTGCGATCCCGAGACCACACCGTGGGGATGGGGCGGCCAGATGGCCTCCAAGATCAGCTACTTCTGGTCCGAGATCGGCATCAAGCAGATCTACATCTGCCCCGACCTGAACTACGGCGCCGCCATCCACGCCGACAAGTGGATCGCGCCGCTCCCCAACACCGACGCCGCGCTGTGGCTCGCCATCGCGTGGACGTGGCTGATCGAGGGTACCTACGACAAGGATTACATTGCCACGCACACCGAGGGCTTCGACTGGTTCAAGCACTACGTGCTCGGCGGCGAGGACGGCCAGCCCAAGACGCCCGAGTGGGCCGAGGGCAAGTGCGGCGTGCCGGCTGCCGACATCAAGGCGCTCGCGCATTACTGGGCCACGCACAAGGTTTCGACCGTGCACTGCAACGGCGGCGGCTACATCCGCTCGGCGTTCGCGACCGAGCCGGCGCGCCTCGAGATTGCGCTTCTGGCCATGCAGGGCGTGGGCAAGCCCGGCCAGAACATGTTCAAGATGATGGAGTGGGGCCTGTACGGCATGGGCTCGCTCAACCCGATTCCGCACGGCGAGTGGGGCACGTTCATGTGGGCCGGCTTCACGGGTCACGTGGCGGGCACCGACCTGATCAACTTCATCCCGCAGACGCTCGTGCCCGAGGCGATTCTGGGCGACTACGACGAGGATCATCCGCTTACCTGGTACGGCCGCGTGGTTGCGGGCCTGCCGCGTCAGGACCAGTTCACCGAGTGGCAGTACCCCATGAAGGGCGACTCCAAGATCCACATGATCTGGACCGACACGCCCTGCTGGTCGACGTGCTGGAACGGCGGCAACCGCATGCAGGAGGCCCTGCGTCATCCTTCTATCGAGTTCTACCTGGTCGAGCATCCCTGGATGGAGAACGACACCATGTTCGGCGACATCATCCTGCCGATCTCGACCAAGTTCGAGGAGCATGACATTGCCACGTCCAGCCAGTGCGGCGAAAACGACATGGTCGTGCTCGAGGAGAAGGCGGTAGAGGAGGTCGGCGAGGCCAAGTCCGACGCCGAGGCCGTGCTGGCCATCGCCGAGAAGCTTGGTCTTGCAGACGAGCTCTGGGAGCATTGGGTGTACCCGCCGATGGCCAACGCCCAGAACACCGAATCGGCCGGCACCGACGAGGACGACTTTGTCAACCAGATGGAAATGTCGACCGAGCACGTGTTCGGCGAGCCCGGCTTCGACTCGCTGCAGCTGCGCAGCTACACGCTCGGCGGGTGCCAGGAGCACATGCCCTACGGCGAGTTCCTGCAGAAGGGCTACCTGCCCATCCGCTTCATGGACGAGGAGAAGTGGAAGGCCGAGCCTATCGGCATGCGCGCCTTCTACGAGGATCCCGAGAACAACCCGCTGGCGACGCCCACCGGCAAGATCGAGTTCTACGCGACCGGCATCGCCGACTGCTGGGGCGACGACGGCGAGCGCCCGCCCGTGCCGAAGTGGATCGAGGAGAGCGAGGCGCACCACGAGCGCCTGACCTGCGACCGCGGCAAGGACTACCCGTTCCTCATGATGAGCAACCACCCGCGCTGGCGCGTGCACGCCGAGCACGACGACATCACGTGGCTGCGCGAGATCGAGACCTGCAAGGTGACCGGCCCTGACGGCTACAAGTACGAGCCCGTGTGGATCAACCCGGCCGACGCCCGCCGCCTCGGCATCAAGGACGGCGACATCGTGCGCATCTTCAACGAGCGCGGCAGCGTGCTCGGCGGCGCGTACGTGACCGAGCGCATCCGCCCGAGCGTCATCAGCCAGGACCACGGCGCCCGCGTCGATTCGATCGTGACGGGTTTGGGCGGCCTCGACCGCGGCGGCGCGAACAACCTCATCTGCCCGAACGCGACCACTTCCAAGAACGCGCCGGGCGAGGTGACCAACGGCTTCCTCGTCAACATCGAGAAGGTCGACGTGCTGGCGCTGGCCGAGCGGTATCCGGCCGAGTTCAACCGCGACTACGACCCCGCGAGCGGCATGGTCGCCAGTGCGAGGATTGTCAAGTAGCAAGGACCAGCGTAACGAGCGTGAACAGGGGACGGAGGAATGTTCACGCTAATGGGGGCAAGTTTGCCCGGAGGGCCCAACGCGTGAACATTCCTCCGTCCCCTGTTCACGCATACGAGAGAGGAAACGACAAATGTCGAAGAAGATATTCCTGGTGGACGTGAATCGCTGCAACGGTTGCCACAACTGTCAGATCGCCTGTAAGGACGAGCACTGCGGAACGAGCTGGCTGCCCTACGCGGCCGAGCAGCCCGACACCGGCCAGTTTTGGTGCAAGGTCGAGCAGACCGTGCACGGCAGCGTGCCGAAGGTGAACATGACCTACATGCCGCTCATCGGCGCGCAGACCGAAGGCCTGCGCGAGTATGCGCCCGAGGTTTTGATGGAGCGTGAGGACGGCCTGGTCGTCATCGACCCCGAGAAGGCGAAGGGTCGCGAGGACATCGCCGAGAAGTTCGAGGGCGTGTACTGGAACGCCGAGCTGAACATCCCGCAGGGCTGCACGGGCTGCGCGCACCTGCTCGACGACGGCTGGACGGTCCCGCGCTGCGTCGATGCCTGCGCCGTGGGCGGCCTGCGCTTCGGCGACGAGGCAGACTTCGCCGACGAGCTCGCGAAGGCCGAGAAGCTCGACCCGAAGTCCAATGTGTACTACCTGAACCTCCCCAAGCGCTGGGTCGCCGGCCAGGCCATCGACCCGATGGCCGACGAGGTGATCATCGGCGCCAAGGTCACCATGCAGGAAGAGGGCAACGAAGCCGCCGAGGTGCTCACCACCACGACCGACGAGTTCGGCGACTTCTGGTTCCGCCAGGTCGAGGGCAAGAAGTACCACCTGTGGTTCGACGCCGAGGGCTACGTCGAGCGCGAGATCGCCGACGTCGACGCCACCGAAGCCGATGCCAACATCGGTCGCGTGGGCCTGTACAAGATGGTCCCGCTTGGGTAAACGGTTTCATCTTAAAGAAATAAGCCATATATCGGGCGGTGTGGGAGTCTGGGGGTCCACACCGCCTTTTTGAGGATAGGGGATGAAAGGGAGCTCATGCGTACGTTTCGGGCTCTAGAGGTTTTGCGGACAGCCTCGCAAGCAACACGATACGTTCAGCTGCGATATCATCTTCCAAGGCACAATGGTAAAGGAGGATGCATGCCGAAACTAGAAGCTGGAATTACGCGCGAGGACGCGTTTTCGCTATTGCAGGAGCATAACAAGGAGCCGTTTCATATCGAACATGGCCAGACAGTCGAGGGTACGATGCGCTATTTTGCGCGCGAGCTCGATCCCGAAAACGAGGAGTTCTGGGGCTGCGTCGGGCTGTTGCACGATTTAGATTGGGAGGAGTTTCCGCAACTCGAAGAACACACTTTGCGTGCCGAGCCGTGGTTGCGCGAGGCAGGTGGCACCGACGAGCTCGTGCACGCCATACAGTCGCATAACTTCGCGGCAGAGGGATGCCCCGACCCCGAGCTTCCGATGGAGAAAGTACTTTATGCGGTGGACGAGCTGACTGGCCTCATCGGCGCGGCGGTGCTCATGCGCCCGTCGAAGAGCGTCATGGACCTGGAGCTGAAGTCCCTTAAGAAGAAGTTCAAGGACAAGCGCTTTGCGGCCGGCTGCTCGCGCGATGTCATACGCCAGGGCGCCGAACTGTGCGGTTGGGAGCTCGACGAGCTCATGCAACGCACAATCGACGCCATGCGATCCTTTGCCCCCGACCGCGATACGTTCGTTGCCCAACAGTAAGCTGGCGCGCTGAGCCCTGATGCTGCGCCGTTTGCAGGGCGTCGGGCGGCAAAGAAGGGGTGGTCGCTTTCATGCCATGTTGTCTTTCCCTTTTCCGACTTGGCTATGCCTGGTGCCGATGTTTAAGTCGCATCAGTCTGTGATAGCATGGCGAAGACGTTGAGAAGCCGAACTAAGCGGAAAGGACCGCCCATGCTGTTTGTCCATTACCCGAAATGCTCGACTTGCAAAAAGGCGATGAGCTGGCTTAACGATCATAACATCGAGTTCGACCAGCGCCATATCGTCGAAGACAACCCCACGGTCGACGAGCTGCGCCTGTGGCACAAGATGAGTGACTTGCCGCTGCGGCGGTTCTTCAATACATCGGGTATGCTTTACCGCGACCTGGGACTCAAAGACAAGCTGCCCTCTATGACCGAAGATGAGATGTACGAGCTGTTGGCGACTGACGGCATGCTGGTCAAGCGGCCGCTACTCGTGCTTGACGATACTGTGCTCGTCGGGTTCAAGGAAGCCGAATGGCAAGCCATGATTGGCTAGTGTAGGGGGCAAAATGGACCGCGGGGCATACGGCGCCGGCAAAGGATCGATTCCCCAGGAGCGCATCGTCCAGAAGCTCGACGAGTACATGGGTCGCCGCGACTACGAAGGGGCCGAACGGCACCTGCTGTACTGGCTCGAGGAGGCCCGCGCCGTGAGCGACCGGCGTGGCGAGCTGATGGTGCGAAACGAGCTCGTGGGGCATTTCCGCAAGGTGGGCAACAAAGAGCGCGCGCTTGCAAACGTCGACGAGGCGCTGCGGCTTGTTGACGAGCTGGGTTTGGGTGCTACGGTCAGCGCCGGTACGACGTACGTTAACGCGGCGACCGCATGCAATGCGTTCGGTCGGGACGAGCGGTCGCTTGAGCTGTTCAAGAAGGCCGCGCAGGTCTACGAGCAGAATTCGGGCACGGCGCCGCATCTGCTCGGCGGCCTGTACAACAACATGGCGCTCGTGTGCGTCGCGACCGGGGACTTCGAAAGGGCCGACAAGCTGTACGAGCGCGCGCTCGCCACCATGGCCGGCGTCGAAAACGGCGAGCTCGAGCAGGCGATCACCTACCTTAACATGGCCGACGCGGCCGTTGCGCGCGTGCGTGCCGCTTTGGGCGTTGCTCCGGATGCTCCGCCGGCCGAGGCGTTCATGGCCGATGCCTCTTGCGAGGAAGCTGTCGAATCGTATTTGGACGCGGCGCTTGCGCTACTAGACGCGCCATCTTTGCCGCACGACGGCTACTATGCGTTCGTCTGCGAGAAATGCGCGCCGACCTTCGCGTACTACGGTTACTTCCTGGTCGATGCCGACTTGCGCGAGCGGGCAAAGGAGATTTATGAAAGGGCTTGAGATCTCCGAGGCGTATTTCCGCGCGTACGGCCTTCCCATGCTCGAGGAGCGATTTCCCGATGTGTTGCCGCATATGGCGGCAGGCTTGTTCGGCAGCGGTTCGGAGTGCTTCGGCTTCGACGACGAAGTGTCGCGCGACCACGACTTCGACCCCGGGTTCATGCTGCTGCTGCCGGACGAGGACATCGTCGGCCGCAAGATGGCGTTCGCGCTCGAGCGGGCCTATGCAGCGCTTCCCAAGGAGTTCATGGGCATCGAGCATCCAGGTTTGGCGCCCGTCGGCGGTTCGCGCCGCGGCGTCATGCGGACGCACGAGGCGTTCGAGCGCATGGTGGGCAGCGCAGACGGCGCGCTGACGATGCGGCAATGGCTCGCCCTGCCTTCGTACGCGTTGGCCGAGGCCACGAATGGCCAGGTGTTCTATGACGGATTGGGTGAGGTAAGCCGCATCCGCGCGCGCTTGGCCCGCTACCCCGAGGACATTCGCCGCAAAAAGCTGGCGGGGCAGCTGCTCTTGGCGGCTCAGGCAGGGCAGTACAATTACCCGAGGTGTCTGCGCCATGGCGAGACGGCCGCGGCACAGCTTGCGGTCATCACGTTCGTACAGAGCGCGATGGAGGCAATTTTTCTGCTCAACAATACGTACCAGCCGTTCTACAAATGGCGTTTCAGGGCGTTGCGGGCCCTGCCCACGCTCGCACTCGAAGCCGAATTGTTCGAGTACCTGATTACGACCGACAACGAAGGCCAGCTCGCTCATGACAAGCTCGAGGTCATAGAGGGCGTTGCGGTGGACCTGATTGCCGAACTGCGAAAGCAGGGCCTGTCGCAGGCCGATTGTGGTGACCTCGAGAAGCACGCCTATGCGGTCAACGACGGCATAGGCGATGGCGACCTGCGCAACATGCACATCCTGGCTGGCATATGATGTGTCGGGATGGCAGGCGAACGGAGGAGAGGATGAAGATCCAAGGCTTGCAGAAGATGACGTTGCTCGACTACCCGGGACGGGTGGCATGCACGGTCTTTCTGGGCGGATGCGATTTCCGCTGCCCGTTCTGCCATAACTTCGACCTGGTAGAGGGGCCGATGCCGGCAGCGGTGGACGACGGCGAGTTCTTCGCGTTCCTGGCCAAGCGTCGCGGACTGCTCGACGGCGTTGCCATTACGGGCGGTGAGCCGTGCCTGCGCGCGGATTTGCCCGACTTCATCGGGAAAATTCGCGAAGCCGGTTTCGACGTGAAACTCGATACGAACGGCAACCATCCTGGCATGCTCGCGCATCTTGTCGGCGAGGGCCTTGTTAACTACGTCGCCATGGACGTGAAGAACGCGCCCGCCAAGTATGCGGCAACGGTCGGCCTTACGAGCGTGGACCTTGCGCCGATAGACGAGAGCATCGGGTTGCTGCTGGCAGGAAAAGTGCCCTACGAGTTTCGCACGACGGTGGTGGGCGGTCTTCACGAAGCGAATGATTTCGAAGAAATCGGCGCGTGGATCGAAGGAGCAGAGCGCTACTACCTCCAGGCGTTCGTCGAAAACGATGCGGTTCCCAATCGCGAGCTTACCGCTCCGCACCTCGACGCGATGCGCGAATTCAGGGACATCGCAGCTCGGCACGTGAAAACGGTCGAATTGCGCGGCATCGAAGATTAATACAAGATATATTTAGATTTAATAGTGAGCAACACAATATATTGATACTCGGCTCATCTGATGGTACATTAGACGCCGTTCGTTTACAGCAAGCAAAGCATACGAGAGCGTTCAGTCTAAGAGGAGTCGTATATGTATCAGGTAGTCAAGCGCGACGGCGCCGTCGTCGAGTTCCACATCGACAAGATCAGCGCGGCGATCACCAAGGCGTTCGATGCGATCGGCAAGCAGTACCACCCGAGCGTCATCGAGCTCATCTCGCTTCATGTCACGTCTGATTTCGAGGATAAGATCGAAGACGGCAAGGTAACGGTCGAAGACATCCAGGACAGCGTCGAGAAGGTGCTGTCGGAGTCGGGTTACGCCGACGTGGCCAAGGCCTACATCCTGTACCGTCGTCAGCGCGAGAAGATCCGCAACGTCAACTCCACGCTGCTCAACTACAAGGACCTCGTCGACAACTACCTTAAAATCAACGACTGGCGCGTCAAAGAGAACTCGACGGTCACGTACTCCGTCGGCGGCCTGATCCTTTCAAACTCGGGCGCCATCACGGCCAACTACTGGCTGTCTGAGGTCTACGATGACGAGATCGCCGAAGCGCACCGCAGCGCTGCCATCCACCTGCACGACCTGTCGATGCTCACCGGCTACTGCGCCGGTTGGAGTCTCAAGCAGCTTATTCAGGAAGGTTTGGGCGGCGTGCCCGGCAAGATTACGTCATCGCCCGCGTCGCATCTTTCCACGCTGTGCAACCAGATGGTCAATTTCCTGGGTATCATGCAGAACGAATGGGCGGGCGCCCAGGCGTTCTCGTCGTTCGACACGTATCTGGCGCCGTTCGTGCGCGTCGACAACCTTACGCAAAAGGAAGTCAAGCAATGCGTGCAGTCGTTCATCTACGGCGTCAACACACCGAGCCGCTGGGGCACGCAGGCGCCGTTCAGCAACATCACGCTTGACTGGACGGTCCCCGAGGACCTGAAGAATCTGCCCGCAATCGTCGGCGGCAAAGAGATGGACTTCACCTATGGCGAATGCCAGGCCGAAATGGATATGGTCAACAAGGCGTTCATCGAGATCATGATCGAGGGCGACGCCAACGGGCGCGGTTTCCAATACCCGATTCCAACGTATTCGATTACGCGCGACTTCAACTGGGACGAGACCGAGAACAACAAGCTTCTGTTCGAAATGACCGCCAAGTACGGCACGCCGTATTTCAGCAACTACATCAATTCCGACATGGAGCCTTCCGATGTGCGCTCGATGTGCTGCCGCTTGCGCCTGGACCTGCGCGAGCTGCG
>DFIX01000039.1:0-28506 GCA_002371495.1 Eggerthellaceae bacterium UBA3686 | reverse complement strand
GCAAGAAATCCGGCGGTTTCTTCGGGTCGGGCGAATCGACCGGCTCGATCGGCGTCGTCACCATCAACCTGCCGCGCATTGCGTACTTGGCTTCCGATGAAGCTGATTTCTATGCGCGCCTCGACCGCCTCATGGACATCGCGGCACGCAGCCTCAAGACCAAGCGCGCGGTCATCACGACGCTGCTCGAGAAGGGGCTGTACCCGTATACCAAGCGCTACCTGGGCACATTCGAGAACCACTTCTCGACGATCGGCCTCATCGGCATGAACGAAGTCGGCCTTAACGCCAACTGGCTGCGCGCCGACCTGACCGACGCGCGCGTGCAGCGCTTTGCCCGCGACGTGCTCAACCATATGCGCAACCGCCTGTCGGACTACCAAGAGATGTATGGCGACCTGTACAACCTCGAGGCGACGCCCGCCGAGTCCACGACGTATCGTTTCGCCAAGCACGACAAAGAGCAGTATCCCGACATCATCACGGCAAACATGGACGGCACGCCGTACTACACCAACTCGTCGCACCTGCCCGTTGGCTACACCGAAGACGTCTTCAGCGCACTCGACATCCAGGACGACCTGCAGACGCTCTACACGTCGGGCACCGTGTTCCACGCATTTCTGGGCGAGAAGCTGCCCGACTGGAAGGCGGCTGCCAATTTGGTGCGCAAGATTGCCGAGAACTACAAGCTGCCCTACTACACGATGTCGCCGACATACTCGGTGTGCAGGGAGCACGGTTACCTGACCGGCGAGCAGGCCACCTGCCCGCACTGCGGCGCCAAGACCGAAATCTACAGCCGCATCACGGGTTACTACCGCCCGGTGCAGAACTGGAACGACGGCAAGGCTCAGGAATACAAGGACCGCCTCGTCTACAATATCGGCCGCTCGAACCTGACGCACACGGGTCCTAACCCTGCTCCGGTTGACGATGTCATTTGGGAGGCAACGCAGGAGCGCGGCTGCTGCGAGCCAGCCCAGCCGCTCATGCGCGTCGAGGAAACGCAGGAGCAGGCAGTCGAAGAGCCCAGTCTAATTCAAGCCGCGCTCGAGCAGGGGCAGGCAAAGGCCATCCTGTTCAAGACGCCTACGTGCCCTAATTGCCGTGCCGCTATGGCGCTGCTCGACAAGGCGGGCATCGAATACGAAACGCTCAACGCCGACGAAGAGAAGGACCTCGTGGCGCGTTACGGCGTTAAGCAGGCTCCCACGCTCGTGGTGCCGGATGGCGAAGGTTTCGAGAAGTATCGCGGCGTGTCGAACATCAAGGGCTGGATAATGGCGCGCTAATCAACCTGGGTCCCTGGTCCCGCGGCGACTTCCCATGGGGCTGGCAGACAGCATTCGCTTGGCTTCGCCTAATCTATGTGAGCTACAGGAACAGTGGCTGCAGAATCGCTCATGCTATCCGCCAGCCCCATGGGAAGTCGCCGCGGGACCGTCTCCATGTTGTTTATGCTTGGGGCGAGGGAGAGAAGTTAGTGTTGGGCAAGCTGGGGCTTGCCCAACTTTTGGTGATGGATGAGTCGCGGCTTTTCTGCGGCTTATCCTTGGAATGGGGGAGAAGTATGCATGACATCGTTGTGGTTGGCGGGGGGCCGGCGGGGATGACGGCGGCGTTGTATGCGCTGCGCAACGGCAAGAGCGCGCTCGTCATCGAGAAGGAGGGTTTCGGCGGCCAGATGACGCAGTCGCCCAAGATCGAGAATTACCCGGGAACGTTGCAAGTGGCGGGTCTCGAACTGGCCGACCAGATGATGAACCAGATCATCGAGCAGGGCGCCGACATCGAGATTGAAACCGTCTGTGGTATCGAAGAGGGCGCAGATGGCTGGACCGTCGTAACCGAAGAAGGCGGCACTTATGGCGCGCGCGCCGTGATCATTGCGACGGGTGTCAAACACCGAATGCTCGGACTCGAAGGCGAAGACGACCTCGTGGGCGAAGGCATTTCGTTCTGCGCTGTATGCGACGGCGATTTCTACGCCGACAAGGTGGTTTGTGTTGCGGGCGGTGGCAACTCTGCGCTGCAGGAAGCCATCTTGCTTGCAGGCAAGTGCCGAGAAGTCATCATGCTGCAGGACTTGGAATTCTTCACCGGCGAGCAAACGCTGCAAGCGGCCCTGTTCCAAAGCCCCAACGTCCGTGCCATCACGAATACCCAGATCAAAGAGCTGATTGCTGACGGCGAGGGGCTTCATGGCGTTAGAATCGCGGATCGCACGACCGGCGAGGAACAGCAAATCGAGTGCGATGGCCTGTTCGTGGCCATTGGCTTGATTCCCGAAAACGATGCTTTTGCCCAGCTCGTCGATTTGAACGAACTGGGCTACTTCGACTCCGATGAGTCGTGTGTGACCAAGAGCTCGGGTATCTTCGTCGCGGGCGATTGCCGGAGCAAAGCGATCCGCCAGATTACGACCGCCACTGCAGACGGTGCCGTGGCCGCTCTTGCAGCCTGCCGCTACATCGACCTTCAGTAGTGTTACCTGGGGATGAGTCACTATACCTGGTACGGTGGCTCATACCCCGATATTGCAGGTGAGACTAGCGCGGTTTTTTTGCGAGCTCCTTCAGAATCTCGGCGAACTGCCTCACGGCGGGGCGCGGTTCGCGCGCGTAGTACAGGCAGTAGGGTTCGACTTTGTTCCATTTTACGTTCATCGTGCTCATGAGCGGATGTGCCGAGCGCCAGATGTCTTTGCTGAGCAGCAAATCGCCGAGCCGCGCGCACTCGTCGAAAATGCTGATGTCGTAGTGGCGGAACTCGACGAACTCGACCCCTGGCGCCATGCGCTCTATCTCGTCGCGCGCCTCATCGACGTAGGGGTTGCCCCGTTTGGGCACATGGACGCGCCTGCCCGCGAGGCTCGCCAGGTCAAGGGGCTCGACCAGTGCCAGCGGGTCGTTCACCGGCACCGAGATGCACAGGAGCGGCTCGGCGATGGGCACGATGCTGCACATGCGCTCATCCACTTCGGAAAGAAACGTGCTTCCGAAGATGTCGATTCGCTCCTCGAAGTTCTCGACGACCTCCTTATACGACTCGAAGGTGTCGCCAATCGGAACGAATTGGATGCTCAGCTCGGTGTTCTGCATATAGAGCCTCTGGCACAGCCCGAGCATGCGCTGTCCCGATTGATACAACGATATTCCCACTCGCACCAAGCTGTCGGCCTGGGCTTGGGCTTTGGCTGCGTTTTGAACGGCAAGCTCGCATTGGGCGATGATGCTGCGCGCATCAGTGACGAGTGCCTTGCCTCCCGACGTGAGCCTCACCCCCTTGTTCGAGCGCTCGAACAAGGTGATGCCCGTCTGCGCTTCGAAGCTGTTGATCTGCTTTACCAGCGCGGGTACGGAATAGCCCATTGCCTGGGCGGCTTTGCTGAAGCTGCCCAAGTCGGCTGTCTTAACGACTGCGTCGAGTCGCTTGTCGTACATCGATTATCACCTCGCGTGTAAACTTTTGGTTAACATACTATAACAAACTAGGTGATTCTAAGGACGGCCGTTCTTGGTGTACCGTCTTTTTGGGAAATAGCCCACGAAAACAAAGTCTGACCACCAAGAATGGCAGAGCGGTATGCTGTTGCCGTACACGAGGGAAAGGTCGATGCTGTGCCCGGTAAAGACAAAAATAAGAGAGCTGCATTGCCGAATGCATCTAAGTACAATCCCAGGTTTGTCAGTCCGATTAACTCGCCTTCGTGGGAATGGCGTGATAACACTCAATTTCTGCAGGTGACGACGGGCTGCTCGCACAACGGCTGCAGGTACTGCACCTTCTTCAAAAATGTGCAGTACGGCAAGGTGCCGCTCGACGAAGTGGAATTCTATCTGCGCTACATTGCGCTTTGCGACAAGGTGATTCCCGTCAAGCGCGTTTTCCTGCAGGCGTCGAACGCGTTTCATCTGAGCTACGACGAGCTCATGGAAATCGCCGAGCTCGTGCACAAGCGGCTGCCCAACCTCGAGACCATCGGCAGCTACGGGCGCATGAGCGATTTGCGCGACAAGTCGGTCGAGCAACTGCGCTCCTTGCACGATGCCGGTTACTCGCAGCTTTTCTTTGGGGTCGAGAGCGCCGATGACAATCTGCTGTCCCTGATGAACAAAGGGTACGACTCCGCCGAGTTGTACGAGGCGGGTGCCAAGCTGAAAGAGTCGGGCATCCCGTGGGCCTGCACCATCATGTTCGGCCTGGGCGGGCACGGCTACGGGTTCGACCACGCCGTGAAGACGGCGGAGTTCTTTAACGCCGTGCAGCCCAATATCGTGGGCGGTGTATCGATGACGTTGGCGTACGACCCGTACATGAAGATGGTTCCACCGTTGTTCCATGCGGTCGAGCGCGGCGAGTTCGTTGAAGCGGGCGAGATCGAGCGTTTCGAGGAAATGCGCGAGTTCATACGTCACCTGGATGCAGAGACCTTGTTCCTTTCGCGCCACTCCACGATGCCCGTGGGGTTCGCGGCGCTCATTCCCGAGAAGAAGGAAGAGCTCATTGCCGCCATCACGAAGGTCATCGACGAGGGAGATGAAGAGGGCATGAGGAAGTTTCGCGAGTCGGTGACGGAGGTATAGAGATGGCCGAAAAGCACGGATCTGCGCTCTTAGATGAGGAGATCCTTTCGGAAGAGCGGCTCGACGAAAACCAAGAGCTCATGCTGTACAACATGTCGCTTCGGCAGACCTCTCAGCGTGCGGCAGGGGAGCGCGAGGGCACGCACGTACTCCTTTCTCGGGTCGAGGAAAACCCAGCGTATCAGAAGATGATCGAGCAGGGCCTGCTCGAGTGCAAGGTCTACGGCCAGGGTATAGGCTCCTCGGCAGCAGCCAGCCTCATCGTTACGCTTAAGGGTTTGCGTTACTGTGTGCTGTTTGCCGACGAAATCGAGCCGAGGCGCACATATGACTCGGCTGGTGTACGGAGGGTGAAGGAGGGGCCAAAGCCAGCTGACGTCAACGATGTCAACTACGCAATTCTGACGTCTGGCGCTACCCGCAACAGCTCTGCCGCCAAGGACGCGGCGATGGCCCTTACGCCCGAGCAAGTGGCGAGCTTCGAGCGACTTGGCGCGCAGATCAGGGACGCGCACGGGAAGCGTGCGAGGCGCTCGTTTTCGTTTCCGAGTGCCGCGAAACAGTTCGAGTGGCAATCCCCGTCGGGAGAAGTGTGGGCATACGCGTTGGCCGATGCCAATGGGCCGATTGCGCAGGTCGTTGGTGTTTCAGGTGAATCCAAGTCGCTGCATGTTCCCGCGCAGATTGGAGGGGCGGCAGTCGTGGCCATAGCGGCCGGCGCGTTTTCGATGAACGAAACCGTCGAAGAGGTCATCTGCCCCGACGGCGTCGAGCTGATCGGCGCGAGCGCGTTTCGGCAGTGCACGAACCTGAAGCGGCTCGTGTTGCCTGCAAGCGTGGCTGAATTCAAGGCGAGCTGGATTTCGCGCTGCCCGAACCTAGAGGAGCTCGTGCTGCCGGGCTCATTAGAACGCGTGGGCCGCGATGTGTTCGAAAACCCCGGCTTGCGAAAGCTCGTCATAGGGCCCTGCGCAAGCGAAATCGAACCGGGCGTCTTCCAAGGTTCGCATTTGGAGGAAATCGTTGTCGACGACGCGAATCCGTTTATTGCGGTGCAGGATGGTGCCCTGTACACGAGGGACCGCTCTGCTCTTTTGGCGCTGGTGTACCCTGTGCGCGAGCTTGTGGTTGCAAGCGGTTGCAAGACGCTTGCGAAGAAAAGCTGCTACGGCTGCGAAGAGCTCGAACAAGTGCGGCTGCCCGATTCGCTAGTCGAAGTAGGGCCGTTTGCGCTTGCCTACACGGGGATCGTTCGCTTCGATGCGCCTGCGAGCCTCGAATCTATTGCCGACAAGGCGTTCATCGGCTGCCGCAATTTGCGCGAAGCGCGCCTGAACAACGGCCTCGTTTCGATTGGCGAATCCGCATTCGAGGGCTCGGGGCTTCGAGCGCTTGCGCTTCCTGCGACTATTACGAGTTTGGGTAAGTCCATGACCCGCGCTACTGCAATAGTGCATTCAGGCCCTAACTGCTCTTTGACGATCGACTCCGATTGCGTCGACTTGTTTCTGGATGGAGCAGGCGGTCTGTACCGGCGATGCGAAGACGGGGCTCACCTGGTACAGCTCATCGACGGCGACGTCGAGCGGTATAACGTGTACGATGGGGCTGTTGCCATCGACCCGTATGCGTTCGCCTACCACGACCGGATCGAGTCGGTACGCGTGCCTGCATCGGTGCGCTCCATCGGCAAGTCGGCCTTCCGCGTGTGCAGGAATTTGCGCCATATCGAGCTTCCCGACACGGTCGAGTCGATTGGCGATGAGGCGTTTCTCGACACGAATCTCGAGGAATTCCGCGTGCCCGCAGCGCTTCGCGAGCTCGGCGCACGCGCGCTCGTCACGTATGGGGCCCATCACGGCAGCGGCTCGCCATCGCTTGCGCGCATCGAAGTAGCGCCGGGAAACGAATCGTTCTACGTTTCGTGCGGGATGCTTTGCCGCAGGACCAGTGCGGGCGCTTCTGTTGCGATCTTCGCGAACTGCGAGCCGCACGTCGAGTTACCCGAAGAGGTTACGCACGTCGATGACTACGCGTTCTGCAATGCCCGCGGCATCGAGTACCTGGGGCTGAACGCGCGGCTTTTCACGCTCGGCACTAACGCGCTTTCGACCCGTTGCCTGATCCGTCGCATTCACGTGGAGCGCAGCGAGCCGGTCGAGGGGCGCACGTCGTTCGACTTCTTCTTCCCCAATACGCCCGGTGCCATTCGTGGCATATCGCTCGGCTTGGGCGGAGCCAGTTGGGTGAACGTGCAAGGCCTAACGGAGCAGCTCGACCTGTGCATCGTAAGCGCGCACGATTTCAACGCGCCCGGCAAACCCGGCAACATCAGCGCCTACGCACAGGCGAAACTCATCCTCGAGCGCCTCGACGACCCCGTCATGCTCACGCCTTCCAACGCGACGTTGCTCGAGCGCGTGCTGCGCGACAACATCGAGGACATCTGCGTCGATGTGGCTCTGTATGACGATCGGGCCGTCTTGGATGCGCTGATAACGCGCGGTTTCGTGAACGCCGACAACCTTGACGGCGTCATCGAACGGGTGAATGCGCTGCGCGATGCCGCCTCGACCGCTTACCTGCTCGAGGCGAAACGCCAAAGATTCGGAAGTTTCGACTTCGATTATGACCTGTAGGACGGTGGCGTCACCTGGAAAGGAGGCATGAATGCCCGAGACGGCAGAGCACGTCGAGAACCGCTTCGGACGTGCCAAGCACCTTGCCCGCGAGATAGTGGAAGAAGCCCGCGTGCAGCTCATGATGAAGTTTCGGTTCCTTGACGTTGCCGTGTGGAAAATGGAGCTCAGGCCAGTTCTTGCGCAAGGCAGAAATGCCCTGGCCACCGACGGTTCGCGCGTTTACTTCGAGCCGTATACCGTCATCGGCCGTTTCGACGCCGGGTTCGCGGAGGTGGTGCGCGATTACCTGCATGCCGTCATGCACTGCCTGTTTCGGCATCCGTACGACACGACCCGGAGCTATACCGATGCCTGGTGGCTTGCCTGCGACGTTTTGGCCGAGAGCGCTGCGATGGACCTGTGCGGTACGAGGTTCCAAAGCCCGCTCGACGGCGAGCGGCAAGGCGCGCTCGAGGAGCTGAGAGGCCTTTGCGGCGGCAAGCTGACGCCGGGGAACCTGTACGGGCTGTTCCTGCGCTCGTTGCGGGCGCCGGCCGGAATGGCAGACGGCATGCTGAGCGGCGGACGCCTGAACGAGATGCGCGCACTCTTCGAGCGCGATAACCATGAGGCTTGGCCGGCATTCGACGTGAAGGTGAAGATGCCCGGCGCGGACGATTCGCCCAGTTTCGACGTTGCCGACGAGCGGCGCGAGTCCGATGGCCGCGACATGATGGCCGACGGCGAGTCCGACGAATCAGATGCGGATGGCCAGGACATATGGGATCCGTCGGCTTCGCGCGATTCGCAAGACGGAGGCGAAAGCGAATACTCGCAGGAATCCGACGAGCAAGATGCCCAGGGCACATCCGATGACGGGCGGGACGCTGGCGAAGATGCCGACGCGTCCGAAGCGCGCGAGGCGGGCGAGGGCGACTGGCAGGGCAGCGCCGAGGTCGACACCGAGCAGGATGCGGAAGTCTCTGAAGGCGATCGCGAGGAAGAGCGCTCTTGGGAGGAAATCGCCAAGCAGGTCGAGATGGACCTGCAGACGTTCTCGCAGGATTGGGGTCTCGAGGCGGGCGGCTTCATGGCCACGCTTGCGGTTGCGAACCGCAAGAAGTACGACTATTCCGATTTCCTGCGTCGTTTCACCATGCTTTCCGAAGAAATGAAAATCAACGACGACGAGTTCGACTACGTGTTCTACACCTATGGCCTGAAACTGTACGGCAACCTGCCGCTCATCGAGCCGCTCGAGTACAAAGAGACCCAGCGCATACGCGACTTCGCAATCTGCATCGACACGTCGGAGTCGTGCAAGGGCGAGCTGGTTCGCAAGTTCATCGAGCATACGTTCAACATCATGAAGCAGCAGGAAGATTACGCCCACGCCGTGAACATCCACGTCATCCAATGTGATGCGCGCGTGCAGTCCGACACCAAGATCACCGACTTGCGCGATGTCGACCGGTTCATGCAGGGCTTCGAAGTGCGTGGTATGGGCGGCACCGACTTCCGTCCTGCATTCGCCTACGTGAACTCGCTGCGCGATTCGGGGGAGCTCGCCGACATGAAGGGCATCATCTACTTCACCGATGGACTCGGGAGGTTCCCCGATAGGCCGCCCGATTATGATACCGCCTTCGTGTTCTTGGATGAAGGTGACAATTACATTCCGGATGTGCCGCCTTGGGCGATGCGCGTGCTGGTGGACGAGGAGGGGATTAACCGCTTCAGCTTGCAAAAACCTTAATCATGACATCGATGCCATCCCGTTGCGCCTGAGCTGGTGGAGGCGCGCTCCGGCTTGGCTTCGCCTAATCTATGTGAAGGACAGGAACAGTGGCTGCAGAATCGCCGGAGTCACGCCTCCACCAGCTCGGGCGCTTCGTTAATCGGGTCGCGGTTTGCGTGCTGGGCCTTGAATCGCCGAAGTTGCACCCCTGCCTGCTCGGGTGCGTTGTTTTACGAAGCTCTATGTCGACATGGATGAGTCGCGAGAACTGTCCTTCCGACTCATCCGCCCGAGCGCATTGCGATGTCAACGCTGGTCTAACATAGAGCTACGAAAAGATGAGAAGCGGTTGTCTTTAGAAGGAGCTTATAGAATGAACATTGCTACAGCAAAGCAGCAGATTATGAATACGGTCAAGGCGTACTTGCGCCGTGACGATGCGGGGATGTACGTCATTCCGCCCGTGCGGCAGCGCCCCATGTTCCTCGTGGGCGCGCCGGGCATCGGCAAGACGGCCATCATCGAGCAGATTGCCCAGGAGCTCGGCATTGGCGTGGTGTCGTACTCGATGACGCACCATACGCGCCAAAGCGCGCTTGGCTTGCCGCAGATCGTGCGTCGTGAGTACAAAGGCTTCGAGTACGACGCTTCGGAATACACCATGAGCGAGATCGTCAGCTCGATCTACGATTACATGGAAACGACGGGCGAAGAGCGCGGAATCCTCTTCCTCGACGAGATCAACTGCGTGAGCGAGACGCTGTACCCCAGCATGCTGCAGTTTCTGCAGTTCAAGACGTTTGGCCGCCACAAGGTGCCGCAGGACTGGGTCATCGTGTGCGCGGGCAATCCGCCCGAGTACAACAAGTCGGTGCACGAGTTCGACGTGGTGACGCTCGACCGCCTGCGCGAGCTCGACGTCGAACCCGACTACGCCGTTTGGCGCCGCTACGCCGTGGAGAAAGGCATACATCCGGCGGTCACCACGTTTCTCGAGGCCAAGCCCGATTGCTTCTACAAGGTGGAATCGAAGCCGGGCGGCGGCAAGAGCTTCGTCACGGCGCGCGGTTGGGAGGACCTCGCAAGCGTCATCTCGCTGTACGAGGATGCGGGCGTGCCCTGCGACCAGGAGCTGTTCTCGCAGTTCTTGCGCGATGAGGACATTGCCGACAAGTTCTCGGTGTACTACGGCCTATTCGAGAAATACCGTTCCGATTACCAGATCGGCATGGTCTTGCAGGGGGCTGCGAGCGCCGAAGTGGTCGATCGCGCCAAGTCGGCCCTGTTCGACGAGCGCGTGGCCCTGCTCGGGTTGGTCTTGGACGCGCTCGCGACCGAGTGCTCGCGTGCGCTCGACCAGCAAGAGCTGGTCATGGCCCTGCGCGACGAGCTGCGCGCCGCCAAGCCGAAGCTGCTCGATGGCGGCACGGTCGAAGATGTCATCATGGGTGCGGTGCATGCGCGCGAAGAGGCGCTGGCACGCAAAGAGGCTGGCGGCACGGCCGCGCAAGCGCTGATTCGCGCCGAGAACCTGTTCATACGCAAGATGCGCGACATCGCCGGCGCCTGCGCGGCGGCGCATGCCGAGGCGGGTTCTGCGGCTTTCGAGGTCGTGAACAAAACCTATCGTGCCGAGGTCGACGCCATCGAGCCGCTCGTGAGACAGGCGCAGGATGCGATTGCCAATGCCATCGCCTTCGTCGAGGGCTGTTTCGGCAACGGCCGCGAGATGCTCGTGTTCTTGGCCGAGCTCAGCACCCGCACAACGACGATGCGGTTCATCTCGCATTTCGGCAGCGACGCCTATTACAGCCATAGCGACGAGCTGAAGGTCGACGAGGCGCGCGACAACTTGGCCACGCGCGTGCGCGAGCTTTCCGATATCAAAGACGAGATTCAAAGTGCCCAGTTCCTCGAGACCCAGGCGCTCGACATGGGCGGTGCGTCGGGCATTGGCCATTCTGATTCGAACGTCAAGCCGGAATCGGCGAAAGAGTAAACACGAACACTTTGCCCCAGGGGCGAAGTGTTCGCGCTTATGCTATTTGGGCAGGGCGAAGTAGCTGGTGCCGCAGCTTTGCGTCTTGTAGCGGCCGGTGCTGACCAGGTCC
The DNA here is from genome assembly GCA_002371495.1 of Eggerthellaceae bacterium UBA3686. Lineage (GTDB taxonomy): Bacteria > Actinomycetota > Coriobacteriia > Coriobacteriales > Eggerthellaceae > UBA9715. Next base: position 17,447 of record DFIX01000039.1, on the reverse strand, counting down.
ATCATGACGTTGGCAAGCTGGGCGTCGTTCAGCGAGAACATCGTCTGAATCTCGCGCGCGGCTGCCTTGCCGAACCTGTCGACGTAGGACTCGAGCGCGTGCGTCGAAAACTCTGCATCGCTTAACGTGATGTCGCCCTCGGTGACCTGGGCGATGGCCTGCTTGAGTTCTTCGAAGGTATGGTACCCCTGCGCCGCTATTCGCCTGTCGCCCCATTTGATGATCAGGGTGGGGAAGGCCGTTATGCCGTACATGCGGCACTCGTCGACGCCCTCTTGCAAGACGGTCGCCACTTCGGGGCTATCGAGGTTGTCTCGAAACTGACCTGCATCTATGGGGAATTCAGCAGCCAGGTCGACCTGCTCTTCCACCGACGATAGGCTGCGCCCTTCGGCGAACACGCACTCGCGCATACGCCGCAGGTACGCCTCGGCTACATCTTCGTCAATCATCTTCATGGCGCAGTACGCCAAGCTCAACGGCAACGAGACAAGGTCGTCCGGGCCGTGCGCCAACATGTTGTCGAGCGAGAGCGGCATGCCGACCATCTTCGAGACTTCCCTGAAGTAGTTGGTCAGCATGGCGCGGTACACCTCGTAGCGCAGCTCGGAATCCTCGTCATGGCCGATTATCTCGCTAATGTCAGACGAGAGCACGCCCATGACGATGCGGTAATCCAGCTGCTCGCCGAGCAGCACCCGAATTTTGCGCATCTCGGGCTCCATTGCGTAGCACCAAAAGCACAGCGGGTCGGTGAAATGTGCGATTTCGAGTTTCTTTTCCATGGGAACAGGGTATCACCTGAAACAAGAAACGTGACCAGAGTTGCTGATTTTTCAAGCTGGAGTTGGCGGAAATGTGACAGGTGAGGGTGCCCTGTCACATTAATAACCTGCGTAAATAGGCAAGTATACAGGTAAAATGTACAGGGGGAGATCAATTCGGGCCCTGGTTGCCTGACGCATCGTGCCCGAGTTGCCGCTGAGAGAATTTGGCATTCGAGAGCGAGGGGGGAAGACATGATCGATGAACTACGCTTGGCCGAAGTCGCCGTGAACGCAGCCGATGGGTTTCGTAACTTGACGGAAGGCGAGTGGGTGCCTGCTGCATGTTGGCATAACTGCGGTGGGCGGTGCGTGAACAAGGTGCTCGTGCGCGATGGCGTGGTCGTGCGCCAGAAGACCGACGACAGCGTAGACGACAGCGTCGACAATCCGCAGCAGCGCGGGTGCGTGCGCGGCCGTTCGCAGCGCATGCAAGTGTTTGGGCCCGATCGCATCAAGTACCCGCTGAAGCGCAAGACATGGAGTCCCGATGCCCCCCATGGCGAGCTGCGCGGCAAGGGCGAATGGGAGCGCATCAGCTGGGACGAGGCGCTCGATTATGCCTGCGAGAACGCATCTGCGATTCGCGAACAGTTGGCAGCGAGCCTGCAGAATGCAAAAGCTAAGCTCGACGATATGAGTCGTTGGCTTGCTTGCGAGCTGGGTGTGTGACAGCGCTCGTAGCCCTGCCACGTTTATCGGAACGCGCCGCCGTCGCCCCACTGCCAGGAGCCGACGATGTCGCAGGCTTCGGCAACGACCTGGAAATGGTATTTCGCTATGCCCAGGTCGCAATACTCCATGCCGGACTTCACGCGCGAGAGTTCGGCGCGGACGGGGCCGTTCAGCGTGTCCTGCACGAATACAACGGGCTGTTCGTTGATGGCCGAGGGGCCTTTCCAGACTGCATCGATGCAGGCCTGCACCCATTCGGGCGCCTGTGCAAGCGGCACGGGGCCGCGGTACAGCTCATCTTGCTTCTTGGAGCGGCCACGTATGGCGCCTCGTATGGTGCGCTGCTTGAGCGGCATCTTTTCGGGCGCGTATCCGAGCGGTATCACGTCATGTAGCACTTCGCCATCGGCCAGCTCGACGCGCGCGGACTCGCGGTCGTAGGTGCCGGCAACCCAACAGGTCGAGAGCCCCAGCATTTCGGCTACGAGCACGAGGCGCTCGCCGTAGAAGCCGAGCTTCTCTTCCTCGACGGGATCCTTGCGCGCTACGAGTGCCGCATAGTAGGGTGGGTTTGCCGCGAACATGTTGGTTGCCATGTTGATGGCGGTGCCGTCTTCGCGCGGCCCGTACAGCTGGAAGTGCAGGCCCGACTCGTCGTTTATGGCTGCAATTTCCTGTTCAAGCTTCCGAATCGTCTCGGCGTCGGGTATCTGGTCGGTGAAAGCCCTGCACGAAATACGCTTCTCGATAGCTTCGATGATATCCATTGTTCCTCCAAATAGTAGTATTTTTGGTAAGCATTTTAGACCATGATGTCGCGTGGAGTGTGGGCCGATGAGCATTATTTCCTTCGAGCGAGCGGCTTGTCGTGCGACGGCTGCCTCCGAAACAGGAAATTAGAGGAATTCAGACTCCGAGGCGAGTGCAATGCCGCTTTGCGAAAGCAGGGCGGCCGTTTTGCCCATGCCGGGTGCGAGTGTGCCCGAAAACGACCCATCGTAGATGCGGTGCACGCCGCACGAGGGACTGTTTTCCTTCAGGATCGCCCGATCGCAACCATGCTCTCGGGCTATTTCGAGTGCCTTGCGTGCGCCCGTTTGGAAAGCGCGCGTGTTATCGTTGCCCGCCGCGTCGAGAACGCGGCCGTCGGGTTGCACCTCGGATGGCGTGCGCGGCGTGGGCAGGCCGCCGAGCTGCTCGGGACATACGGGAACAAGCTCGCATTCCCGTGCGAGCTCGATGACCGTCTGGCAGGGTTGCGATTTCCCGTCGTAGCGGCAAGGCGTGCCCAACAGGCAGGCGCTGACGAGGATGGATGCCTTGCCGCCGCGTGCTGATCCGGTTGCCAACGGCTCCATGGCATCCTTTAGTCCGGGAAACTCCAGAAGCCCGTTCCCGTTTCGGGATCGGGCTTCATCTTTATGGCACCGCCGATGACCGGGCGCAGTTCGATTTCGGCCGTATAGGAAACCGTGATCGATTTGACGTGCCCCGCTGCTACGTGGTGTTCCTCGCCTTGCTTGAAGGCGAACGCGGCGTGGGCGTGGTAGTGGAGCTCGCCCTGTTCGTCGCTGATCACGTTGCCGATGAGCGATACGAGTTCGAGCATGCCCTGCAGCGTGCGCTCTTCGAAAGCGCCGTCTTCGGGAATGAAGGTCTGGATCTTCGCCTCGCTGCATCCTCCGATGCCGCTGAACGTCGCCGATTCCACGCGCTCTGCCCGACAGACTGCGAGTATCGATGAGACGATCTCGTCGCCCCTGTCCAGGCGAATGTAGCAAGTATCTTCGAAGCGTCTGTATTCCATGCTCGTCCTTCCGCGAATGACGATTTGTCGGCTACGCACCATTATAAAGATGGCAGAGCCTTCTGGGCAGTCGACGTGCTCCATTTGGCTGCGGACGTGGCTCGAAGACGTGCTTACCGGACCATCTAGCTGCGATGGTGATGGCCGATGAGATAGGCAGACTAGTTTTTCACTTTGGCGGCCGAGAGTATGCCGGCTACAAGGGGGAACGCTGCCACGACGATGTACATGGCGGTATAGCCGAGTGCTCCCGCCACCATGCCTCCAAGGAGCGACCCGATTGCTATGCCCACGTCGAACGCTATGAAGTAGGTCGAGGTCGCGACGCCGCGTCGCCACGGTTCCACCGATGCCACGGCCATGGCCTGGTACACGCCCATTGCCGTGCCGATGCCGAGCCCCGCCAACGCCCCTGCGCAGGCGAATAGGGGCGCGCTGTTCGACAGGCCGATGAGGACGAGCGTGAGGACGGTTCCCGCGCACGACAGGATGCTCGGCAGGCGGTAGCCGTAGCGGTCGATGAGTCGGCCGATGAACGGGCGGCTTGCAAGCGTGACGACCGCGTATGCGATGAAGTAGACCGAAACGTTGTCGACGCCCTGCTCGAGGCCGTGCAATGCGATGAACGTGGTGATGCAGCCGAAGCCGATGTTCACAAGCAGCATGAGCATGCCGGGGAACACCGCCCTTCGCTCGAAGACCGTATCGAGGATGGATGTGGACGCGGGCGGTCCTGCCTGTGCCGTCACCGCCTGCCCGATGTTCGCGGGATGTTGTCCGGCAGGCGCGGACGATCGCGGTTTCCGCTCATCAGGTCTAGTGCCCGCATCACTCTCGGCGACAGTGCGCTCTGCGGCCGCTTGGCGGCTAGCGGTGTTGCGTTGAAAAAGCGCCAACACGAACGCGAGCGCCGTGCATCCGGCAGCGACGTAGATCATGTAATGGGCGCCCGGTCCCTGTACGAGCGAAATCGAGACTGCCGGAGCCAAAGCGCTCGACACGGCATTCGTCAGGGCGAAGTAGCCCATGCCTTCGGCAAAGCGCCGCTTGGGAATGACGTCGGCCGCCATGGTGGACGATGCGGTGGAGCCCAGCCCCCAGCCGATGCCCTGTAGCAGGCGCACGCCTAAGATGACGCCTACGATGGGAAAGACAGCATACGAGAAGATGCTTACCGCCATGATGACCGATCCGCCCACAAGCGCTCCTTTGCGTCCGAATCGGTCGAGCAGCGGCCCTGCGAAGACGCGAACGACGACGGCGGTGATGGTCATGACCGTGCCGATGAGGCCAACCATCTGCGCGTTTGCCCCAAGCTGGGCAACGTAGACCGGCAAGCCAACGTTGGTCATCTGAAAACCGAAGAACATGGCCAGGTTCACGGTGGCGAGCAGCAGAAAGTCGCGCGTGAAAATCTCGTGCAAAGAATCTGACTTCCCCTTGTTCGGCATAGGGTTCCCCTCGGCATACGCGCAATAACGCATGTGTCTTTAGTCGAGATTAGGCTACAGGATTGCACCCTCGGTAGCAAGGCTTCAAAAAAGACATCTCGTTTGCAGCCTTGCCGATTGTCAACTGACCTGCCTGAAAAGATGCGAACAGGCTTTGTCGGTTCATCGGATTTCGGGGAGCATCAGCTCGTGTACTGTAACGTGATCAACGCGTGACAGGGTTTTACGTCGTCCAGATGGTCGACTCGAGCGGGCGCAGCGTTCCCGGTGTAGCGCCGCCGTGGCTTTCTGCGGCAAGTTCGAGCCCCTCGACGAGGGCAGGGTCGTAGGTGACTTCCTGCTGCGTCCAGTTAACGATCGTGACCGAACGCGCAGCGCCGAGCGTGCGCTGGAATGCGAAGATTTCCTCCGATTCGGCCAGGAGCTCTTCCCAGGTACCGGCAAGCAACTCGTCGCGCGAGGAGCGCAGCTTGGCCAGCTGTCGGTACCACGCAAGGACCGAATCCGCCTCGGTTTCCTGAATAGCGACGTTGTTCTTTGCATAGTCGTCGTGAACGGGCAGCCATGGCTCGCCTTTTGTGAACCCCGCGTTGGCGGTTGCGTCCCACTGCATGGGCGTTCGGGCGTTGTCGCGGCTATACCGGTTCACGCAAGCCAGCGCTTCGGTCTCGGACAGGCCGCACTCGATGGCCTCCTTGTACTGGTTTTGGCTCGATCCGTCGTTGTAGCTTTCGATGGAGTCCCAGGCCACGTTGGCAAGTCCGAGCTCTTCGCCCTGGTAGACGAAGGGCGTTCCGCGCATGGTCAGCAGCACGGTGGCGAGCACTTTGGCGGCATCCCGCTGGTCTGCGCCCTCCGGGAAGAAGTTCGACACGCTGCGGGGCTGGTCGTGGTTTTCCCAGAAGGCGGGATACCAGCCTTCTCGGGCGGTGTTGTTCTGGCTGTCGCGTATGGCCGCCTTCACATCCGTGAGTTTCCAGTCCTTCTTCACGTACCATTTCTCGCTTGCGTCCATGGGCACGTGCATGACGCTGAACTCGAAGATCATGTCGAACACGCCCTGATCGCCAACCCAGTCGCCCAGCTCGTCTGCCGGCACGCCGTTGGCCTCGCCCACGCAGAAGATATCGCGTCCGTCGCGCACCTCGCGCTTGAACTCGTGGAGGAAGTCGAGGATCCCTGGCGTGTTTGCCGTCGCGTCGTGAATGGGACAGAGCCCTTGCACGTCGGGATTGCTTGCGTCAGGCAAGCCGTCGGGCTTTTTGATGTAGGTGACGGCATCGATGCGAAAACCGCCCACGCCCTTGTCCGCCCAGAAGTTGGCTGCCTCGTAGAGGGCCGCGCGCACGTCGGGGTTTTCCCAATTGAGGTCGGGCTGGTACGAGCCAAACGTGTGCAGGTACCACTGTTCGCGTGTCTTGTCCCACGTCCAGGCGCTCCCTCCGAAAAAGGATCCCCAGTTGTTCGGGGGTGTACCGCCTTGCTCGGGAGATCCGGGTGTTTTGCCGTCGCGCCATATGTACCAGTCGGTCTTGTCGTTGTCGCGGGAGCTCCGCGATTCGACGAACCAGGGGTTCTCCTCGGATGTATGGTTGAAGACGAGGTCCATGACGATCTTGATGCCGCGCGCATCTGCTTCGGCAATGAGTTCATCCATGTCGTCCAAGGTTCCGAACTGGGGCCAGATGCTCTTGTAGTCGGCTACGTCGTAGCCGTTGTCCTTCTGGGGCGAGTCGTAGACCGGGGTGAGCCAGAGCGCCCCCACGCCAAGCGATGCCAGGTAGTCCAGTCGCGAGGTGATGCCCTTGATGGTGCCCATTCCCGACGAGCCCGTGTCCTGGAAGCTCTTGGGATAGCATTCGTAGGCGATTGTCTTCTGCCACCAGACGAGCTCGTCAACGCTCGTGACGCCGCTGCCCGCGGCAGGGGTGCTCGCTGCGGAGGCGCTTGTGGCGGGGGCGCCCGAAGAGCTGCCCGATTGCGTGGACGAGCCGCTCGCGCAACCGGTTGCGGCAAAGAGGGCGACCCCGGCCGCCGTTGCGGCAGCCGTCACGAATCGGCGCCGCGTAATGCAGCGCATATCACTGGAGCCCGCGCCGCGATTTCCCTGGTCGGCTCCTTGGTTAAGCGTCGTCTCGTTCATGCAGACGTCCTCGAATTTACTTGTCGGTAGTCTCTTTGCCCGTTCCCGAGGAGCTTCTGACACTCCTCTGCCCGCCCTACTTGCCTTTTTGGACGTTCCTACTGGTTGCCATTGTAAAATTTGTCTCCGATATGATACGTCATAAGACGTTCGGGCAGCATCGATTTGCATCGGCGGCCTCGCCGAGGTCGTGCCATATGCGGTGGCGGAGCTGGGAATGCCAGCTTCGGCCCCTGATCGCAGGACAGAAGAGAAAGGACAGTAACATGGCAAAGACGTTGGTTGCGTATTTCAGCGCAAGCGGGACGACGGCGAAGGTGGCGAAGGACCTGGCAGCGGCGCTGGACGCCGACCTGTTCGAAATCGTTCCCGAACAGCCCTATACGGGCGCCGATCTGAACTGGCAAGATAAGAAAAGCCGCACCACGATCGAAATGAACGACGAGGCATGCCGTCCCTCCATTGCCGGCGAGGTCGCCGATATGGCGGCCTACGATACGGTGTTCGTGGGCTTCCCGGTGTGGTGGTACGTGGAACCGCGCATCGTCGACACGTTCCTGGAGAGCTACGATTTTACGGACAAGACCGTGGTGCCGTTCGCCACGAGCGGCGGTAGCGGGCTGGGCAAGGCGCCGCAGCGCATGCAGGCGCTGGCTTCCGGCGCCAGGGTTCTTGCCGGCGGGTTGCTGAACGGCCGCCCCTCGCAGCTTGAGCTTGCGCCATGGGCAGAACGGGCGCTGGAGGCGTAGGTGGTATGGAGTTTACAAAGCTTGGAGCATCGGACCTTCGGGTCTCGCGCATATGCCTCGGATGCATGGGCTTTGGCGATCCTCATGCCGGCCAGCATAGCTGGACGGTCGGCGAGGACGAGACGCGCGCCATCGTCAAGCGCTCTCTTGACGCTGGCGTGAACTTCTTCGATACGGCAATCGGCTACCAGGGAGGAACATCCGAAGCGTACCTAGGCCGTGCGTTGCGCGATTTCGCGCAGCGCGACGATGTCGTGGTGGCGACGAAGTTCCTGCCCCGCACCGCCGACGAGATCGAGGCGGGCGTTACCGGCCAGCAGCACATCGCCAACAGCATCGACGCGAGCCTCTCGCATCTGGGAATGGACTACGTCGATCTCTACATTTACCACATGTGGGACTACAACACGCCGCTTTACGATGTGATGGAGGGGCTTTCGCGGGTCGTCGCTGCCGGCAAGGCGCGCTACGTGGGCATCGCCAACGTGTATGCCTGGCAGCTCGAAAAGGCGAATGCGCTGGCCGAGCGCGAGGGCTTCCCCAAATTCGTGAGCGTGCAAAACCACATGAACCTGATCTTTCGCGAGGACGAGCGCGAGATGGCGCCCTGCTGCGTAGAGGAGGGCATCGCACTGACGCCTTACAGCGCGCTCGCCAGCGGCCGGCTTTCGCGCCGGCCGGGCGAAACGAGCAAGCGGCTCGAGGAAGATTCCTACGCCAAGTTCAAGTACGACGCCACGGCCGATGCCGATGCGCTCGTGATAGACCGTGTGGCCGAGGTCGCCGACGCGCGCGGCACCACCATGACCGAGGTGTCGCTCGCATGGCTGCTCACTAAGGTTGCATCGCCCGTCGTGGGCGCGACCAAGTCGCACCACGTCGACGGTGCGGTGGCCGCCGTGGACCTGAAGCTTTCCGCCGACGAGATCGCCTACCTGGAAGAACCCTACGTCCCCCATGCCATCGTGGGCGTGATGGCGCAGAACAAGCCGGCCGACGCCGGCAAAGAGCACGTTTGGCTTTCCAATGCGAAGTACCTGAAGGAGGAGAAGCGATGAAGGTTCTCGTATTGCAGGGGAGCCCGAATGCCGACGGCTCGACGGCGCTGCTGGTCCGCGAGTTCGCAAACGGTGCGCGACAGGCCGGGCATTCGGTGGAAGTCGTCGACGTGGCCGCGCTCAACATCGCTCCCTGTACGGGGTGCGTGGCGTGTGGCTATGGTGGTCCCTGTGCGCAGTACGACGATTTCGACGATTTGCGCGAGCAGATACTCGCGTCCGACATGCTCGTATTCGCCACGCCCTTGTACTACTACGGTATGACCGCGCAGCTGAAGGCGGTAGTCGACCGCTTCTGCTCGGCGAACCCCCGCATATCGGGAAAACGCTTGAAATCGGCGCTGCTCGCCGTGGCATGGAACGATGACGACTGGACTTTCGACGCGCTCGAGGCACACTACGATACGCTCGTGCGCTACCTGAACCTGCGCGATTGCGGGCGCGTGCTCGGCGGTGGCTGCGGCACGCCTGGGATGACTGCCCGTTCGGGTTTCCCGGCAAGCGCGCGTGCCCTGGGTTCGTCCCTGTAGGGCGTGCCATTTCGCTTGGGCGCCCTGCTACCAGACGATGGGCAGGAAGGTGAGTAGTGGGGCGACGATTATGGCGGGCAGCATATTGGCGACGCGCAGCTTGGTGTCCCATACGAGGTTCACACCTACGCAGAATATAAGGATGCTGCCCACCATCGACAGCCCCGCCATTGCTGGATCGGTCATAAACGGCCTGATCAGCACTGCAAGCGCCGTAATTGATCCCTGAAAGATTCCCACGGGAATCGCCGAGAACGCACATCCGCGCCCAAGCGAGCAGGTCATGACCAGGATGATGACGAAGTCCAGGATGGCCTTCGTGCACAGGATCGAGATGTCGCCTGCCATACCGTCCTCGACGGCTCCGACTACCGCCATGGCTCCTACGCAGACCGTGACCGATGCGGTGACGAAGGCGTCGACGAACGTGCGGTCCTTGGCGCTTCCGGTCTTGCGTTTGAGCCATTCCCCGAAACGGCGGACCAGCGCATCGATGTCGATTGCTTCTCCGATGAGGGTGCCTGCCACGATGCTTACCACAATGTAGAGCGACATGCCCGAAACGAGCACGCCACCGCTCACCGAGAGCATCCCTTGCAACGCGCCTGCGATGCCGATGAACAGCACGCATGCGCCTGCTGCCTTGGCCAGGCCTTCCTGCATGCGCTCGTTTAGCAGCCGGCCCGCGCCGACCCCGAGCAGGCCGGCTGTGACGATGGCCGCGACGTTGATTATGGTTCCCAATCCTGGCACGCGAATGTTCCCCTGCAATAGTTTCGGTTGCAAACAAGCAGAGATTGTATCTTATAGGCAAAAGGGTGCGGCCCTGTTTCTGCACAGGGCCCCTTGGTTCCATTTGCGGGTCTAGCCGACCAGTTCGTCAAGCACCAGGTCGATATCGGCATCGATGAGGATCGAGCGGTCCTGTATCGAGGTGTGCGCATAAGCCTCGCCGAAGTTCACGCAGGCATACGTGGCATCGGGATTGGCATACGTGTAGCGCCAGAACGGGTATTTGATGATGACCGGCGTGTTGCCGCCGACGCCAAGCTCGAGGTAGAGCACCTTGCCAGTCTGATGCGCTTCCAGAAAAGCGCTGTAGCGTTGCGCCGCGGCATTCCAGCCGGCGTCTTCGACGAACGTGTCGTCGGCGCCGGCCCCGATGACGATGGCGTCCGTCTCGTCGACGGTCTTCTTGAGCTGTTGGATTTGCAGTGTGATGTTCGCCTCGTTTGCCATGGTCTGTGCTCCTGCCTTAGTTGGCGATATGCTCGCGCAGGGTTTTCCGAACATACAATACCGCGCGTCATCGTCGAGCGTAAGTGGGCGCCTTAAAGCCCAGCGGATGAAGAATCGTTTCCCTTGCGCAGCCTGTGGTTCGCCGCTGCCCTTCGGCTGGCTGTGGGTTCGTCGTATAATAAGACCTTCAAATCAAAGTTTCCGCAACGTTGTTTGGGGGTCCCGATTATGGCATCTGCACAAGGTCTGCGCAGCCGCATGCGTGTCATTGCCATCGGCGTTGCCCTGATCAGTTGCTGTTTTGTCGCGTTAAGCGTTCTTGGCGCAATTCAAGCCCAAGCGGCGCAGGGCAGTTTGCGCGGCGCGACGATGAACGTTTCCCGCTCTGAAGCTCAAGCCGCCAACTGCAAGGGCAAGGCCTCTGTCAAGACGCTTTTCAACTACGGGTGGGCCAACGGGACGTACCACGACTTGAAGGGCGCATCTTCGTCAGCATATGACGTGACGGGGGATGCGCGTGCCGACAAGATCGAGATCAAAGTGGTGCCGCTTGTATCCGACGAGGCGCTTGCGTCTGCGATTCAGGTCTGGGTCAACGGGCGGCTCTCCTGCAGCGTATCGGGTGGCGAAAGGGGCATCGACCAGGCCAGCGTGCGGTTGATCACGCTCAAGAACAACAAACCCCTTCTTTTCGTGAGCGCCTTCACTCCCAATGGGGCGCTGCAGTCCCTGTATTACTGCCAAGGTTCGAAATTCGTGAACGCCGTCGGCAACGAGCTTATGAACAGGGTCGGCGCCTCAAATGCCTACATAAGCTCGGTCAAGCCCTCCGGCAACCGTATCATCGTGCAGTTCGAGTTCTCTTCGACGGTCACGGGCCTTTCGCGCACGAGTTTCACCTACGCATGGAAAAACGGTAGGTTGTCGCGCACGAGCAATGCCACTTCGGCGTTGCGCTTCGCCGCAACTTCTACCGGAGGCTACACCAAGCAGAAACGCAAGGTCGCGCAAGCGTTTTGGGCTTATAGCTCCGCATCGCTGAAGGGCTCGTCGTTCCGCGTTTCTGCAGGCAAAGTCGTTCGCCCCCTGGCGGTGCGGCTTACGAGCGACGGGCTTGCATACCGCATTCAGTACGGAAGCAAGCTCGGGTGGGTTGCGTGTCCGGCCGCGGGGTCGCCCAAGAGCGGCCGCCTGCTCTCGGGCACGTACGGTAGCGTGCCGCTTTCGGCAAGTGTGCCGGCTTATTCGACGACAAGGGCCCTCGGCGCTTCGGCATTGCAGAAACTCGACAATTATTCGCTGTTCATAGCCCGAAACGAGGTGTATGCGCATCACGGTTTGGCGTTCTCCTCTGACGAGTTGCGCTCGTATTTCGCATCGAAAGATTGGTATCGCCCTAATCCAGGCGCCCGAATCAGGCTGAGCAAGACCGAGTCAAAGAACGTGGCGCTGATGTTGTCCATCGAGAAGAATCGGAAGTCCCCTTATGTTTCATAGAAGACAGGCGCAGGCTTCGGCTGCTGGCGCGTCGGTCATTGCTGACAAGCTTTGCAAATCCGCATTTACCGTTTTCATAACCTTGACGTGCTGCGCGGTCTTTGCCCTAATGGCGGCGGTGCCGCGCGCCCATGCCGCCTCGGAGGACTTCGTGCTGTTGGCTGACACGCATTTTGGACAGCCTTTCCAAACGTCGTACGAAGATGCCGAAACCGCCCTGCTTTGGGCTGGCGAGCTCGACAACCTGAAGGCAGTGTGCGTCGCCGGCGATGTGACCGACCGCGGCGATGCCGCGTCGTTCAGCGAATGGGAGTACCTGTGCGACAGCATCGTGCCCTTCGCAGCCCGCATCCAGGCGCTCGGCGACCACGATACCGGCAAGAACGGCATCTACCTCGGCGCCGACCGCTCGCTTACCGTCGCGAACGGCTTTCGCAACTTCAAGCAGATCAACGGCGGTGCCACGACGTCGTATACCGAGTTCGAGCACGTAAACATCATGACCCTGGGCGGTATCCGCGCCAAAGGGCACTCGGTTATCTCGAACAGCATGATCAAGCAGCTGAACAACCGCCTGCGCACGACCATGCGCCAGGGCAAAGTCGCCATCGTCGTGTGCCATTACCCGTACAGTTCGGGCGTGCTCAACATGCACGCCAAGCTCATGGGCGTGCTGCGCTCGTACCCCAACGTCCTGTTCGTCTCGGGGCATATGCATACGTACTCGACGAAAGCGCAGTGCCGCGTGGTCAAGCCCTCTTGCAGGACGACGCCGTACGGCCGCACCGGATTCAAGAAAAAGACCAAGTATCCGTTCCGCAGCATCGGCGTCAATGCCTGCTCGCGCTATCGCAGCGGCAGCTACAGCTTCGCCGATTCGCTGCGCATAACCGATAGCGGAGTTATGACGTTGAGGAAATGGAACACGACGAAGGGCCGTGTCGACAAGATCTGGAAGTTCAAGCAAGCGCGCTCGTCGATTACGGTTCGCTCGGTGCCCACGAAGGCCGATTACCCGAAACCTGCGGAGTTCACGTATCAGATTACGTTCTCGGATGGCGGTACGTACGGGGGAGTGGCGAGCGGTTCGACGTTTTCCCTCAAGGCCGGCACTGCGAAGAAATTCGCGGGCATACCGTCGGGCGTTCTGGTCACCGTGAAAGTCGTCGGTGTGCCGTCTGGCTGGTCGAAGCCTAAAGCGCAGGCGCTTGAAGTGACGAAAAGTGCGCAGACGATGCGGTTCAAATCGACGTACGCATGGTCTGCGGAGCCGCAATCGAACGCCAAGTTGCGCGCAGCATAAATGGGGCGATTGCATTAGAATAGAGCGTTACATGATAATCTGCGAAAGGTTCACTATGGTTTCCATACAAAGGCGTTCGTCAGCATTGCTGGCCGTGGTGCTGTTGGCTTTGGTGATGGCTGTGCCCCAACTGGCATTCGCGGCCGAAGGCAACTCGGAGGATGCTGCGGCGCTTCAGGGCGGGCAGTTTCAGGCGGCACCTGCGGTCACGGTGAGGTACGCCGTCGACGCCGGCGGCGCTTGGTCGTGGGGGGCCGATGGCGCTACAAGCTCCGTCGCGAAGGGCAAGCAGTTCACCGCGCTGCGCCTGCAGGCGAGCGGGCAGGTTTCGGGCGCGATTCAGTACCAGGCGTACGTGCGTGGGTACGGCTGGCAGGCCGTCAAGGCAAACGGAAAGGTCGCCGGCACCACGGGCAAGAAGGCCAAGCGCGTCGAAGCGGTTCGTATTGCGCTGACTGGCGAGCTGGCCTCCTGGTACGACGTGCAGTACCAGGTGATGGGCTCGAACGGCAAATGGCAGGGCTGGAAGGCCAACGGTAAGACGGCTGGCAAAACGGGCAGCAAGCTTCGGGGCTTGCAGGTGAAGCTCGTGCCGAAAGCACGGCAGTCCGCCGCGGGCAAAGGCCTCGTCAACGTGCGTTACCGCACTAAGCTCAAGGGCTCGTCCAAGTGGCTTACCTATACCCAGAACAACGGCAAGGCCGGCAGGACCGGCAGGGCAAAGCGCATCTCGAACTTCGCCATCGCCCTCGACAGGGGCGCCTACAGCGGCAACATCATGTATCGCGTCCGCCTGAGCAGTGGCAAGTGGAAGGCATGGAAGAAAAACGGTGCCGCAACCGGCAATTTCAAGAATATCGAGGCCATTCAGATCAAGCTGACCGGCTCCATTGCCGACGAGTACGATGTCGTTTACCGTACGTATGCGGGCAAGGTTGGCTGGCAATCGCGTGTGCGCAACGGTGCCACGGCGGGTACCGGCAAGGGCCGCCGCATCGAGGCTATCCAGGTTCAGCTGGTTCCCAAGACGGCACGCTCCGGCTGGGTCGGAAGCAAGACAACCTGGTCGTACTACAAGAACGGCACGATGGTCGCCAACCAGTGGGTCTCGACCAAGGAATCGCCCATCAACGTCATGACGGCCAGGTCGCATCGCTATTGGATCGACGCCGACGGCAGGCTCGCCGTCAACCGCATCATCGATCCTACTGCGGCACGCGATTCCGCTGCCGGGTACGTAGCGCTTGCCACCAAGTCGGGCTATGTTCTGCAAAGCGGCAAGCAGAAAACGTCCAGGGGCATCGTTTTGGCTGATAACAAGGGCGCCCTGTCCTCGGCAACCGGATGGCTCGAAACCGGCGCCTATGACGTGAACGACCAGAAGTACTACATGGTGAGCATAGGCTCGTACTCGGTCGCCAAGACGGGTTTCTTTACCATTGGCGGCAAGAAGTATTACGGTTTACCTGATGAAGGCTACATCGTACGCGATGACGTCGTATTCATCGAGGGCAATTGGTACACGGTAAGCGCTGCTGGCGTGCTCGGCAAGGCCACGTCTACAGCTGCGAGAATTGAGAGCTATGTGCAGTGGGCAATCGACATAGCCGAAGACGATAGCCACGGCTACAGCCAGTACGACCGCTGGGGACCCGACTACGACTGCTCGTCGCTTGTCGTCTCGGCGCTAACGAATACCGGTCTGAAGGTGGGTGGCGCCACCTATACGGGCAACATGCGCAGCGAGCTCACGAATCATGGGTTTAAGTGGCATGGCAACCTCAAGAACCTCAGGCGCGGCGATATCCTGCTCGTCCATCGAGACGGCGGCCGTCAGCATACCGAGATTTACCTCGGCAACGGTCAGACGGTCGGCGCGCATATCGCCGAGACCGGAACCATCTACGGCTTGGCGGGCGACCAAACAGGGCACGAGATCGACGTGGGACCGTATTATGCAATTTGGCAGGGGTACCTGCGCCTCGGCAGCTAATGGGTTTTCGCACGGTCTAGCAACGGAGCGTTCATGTTCTCGGCAATAGCAAGTGTTCTGCAGATCATAGTAGAGCCGTGTTATAAGCTCACGGGCAATTGGTGGTTGGCTATTTTGCTCTTCACGCTGATCACCAAGGTCATTCTGTTTCCCATGTCGCTGTGGGTGCAGTGGAATTCCATCAAGATGGTTCAGATCATGCCCGAAATCAATCGCCTGAAGGTAAAGTATTTCGGCGACCGCGAGACCATTGGCGAGCGCCAGAACCAGATGAATAAAGAGAAGGGTTACCATCCGCTCCTCTCGCTCGTTCCGCTGATTATCCAGATCATCATCCTGTTCGGCCTGGTCGACGTCATCCATTCCATCACCGATTCGGGAACGCCCGGTACCGAGTTTCTGGGCATGGTGCCCATCGAAGACGGCGGGTTATCGTGGATCATGCCGCTTTTGGCTGGCCTCTCGGCGGTCGCTATGGGTTTCGCCCAGAACCGTATCAACCCGCTTCAGCGCGAGCAATCCCGCGCCGAGAAGAACATGACCAACGGCCTTTCCATCGCGCTGTCGTTGGTGCTCGGCATTTTCGTGGCGGCAGGCATGGCGTTCTACTGGATTTGCTCCAACTTGTCGGCCATTGCCATCCAGGCGCTCGCGAACGTCTGCATTCCTCCCAAGAAGTACATCGACTACGCCGACTTGGAGGCGAGCCGTGCCGAGCTCGCCGAGCTCGAGTCGCTCGAGAGCGATCGCAAGAAGAAGTGGTACCAGCGCGATCCGCTTTCAAAGCGCGAGAAAACCGATTACAAGCGGTTCTTCAACGTCGTGGGCAAGCACATCGTTTTCTATTCCGAGGGCTCGGGCTTCTACAAGTACTTCAAGGGCGCAATCGAGTACCTGCTGTCACATTCCGACGTCATCGTGCATTACGTGACCAACGATCCAAACGACCAGATATTCGCCCTTGCCGAGCAAGAGCCGCGCATCCGCCCCTACTATATAGGTGCCAAGCGCGCCATTACGCTCATGATGAAGATGGACGCCGACGTGGTTGTCACCACCCTCGAGGATCTCGAGACGTTCTACCTCAAGCGCTCGTACGTGCGCAAAGACATCGAATACGTGTTCATGTTCCATCATATGATGTCGTGCCATCTGACGCCGACGCGCACCGCGTACGACCACTACGATACGCTCCTGTGCATCGGACCTCATCAGGTTGCCGAGGTGCGCCGCGCCGAGGAGCTCTACAATTTGCCGGCAAAGAATCTTGTGGAAGCGGGCTACGACCTGATAGATGAGGAAATCGCCTCTTACGACAAGCTTGCCGCGAGCTCTTCGGGCCCCAACGAGAAACCGGTGGTGCTCATCGCCCCTTCGTGGCAAGATGGCAATTTGCTGGACTCGTGCTTCGACGATCTGGCCTCGAGCCTGCTCGATCGCGGCTGGCGCGTCATCGTGCGCCCACACCCTGAGTACACGAAGAGGTTCCGAGCGCGCTGGGAGGCCCTGCAAGCGCGCTATACCGATCGCAGCGAAGACGAACTCTATTTCGAACACGACTTCTCGTCGAACGCGACCATCTGGACGTCCGACATTCTCATAACCGATTGGTCGTCGGTCGCCTGCGAGTTCTCGTTCTCGACGCTCAAGCCCTGCATTTTCATCGATACGCCCATGAAGGTGGGAAACCCCGATTGGAAGGACCTCGGCATCGAGCCCACCGACATCTCGCTGCGCAACCAGATCGGCGTATCGTTCGCGCCCGAGCGCGCATCCGAGATCGGCCAGACCGTAGCTTCGATGCTCTCAAGTACCGAAGACTGGCACGATACCATCAAGGGCGTGCGCGACGGTTTCATCTTCAATATAGGTAGGGGAGCCGAAGTATCCGGCGAATACCTGCTGCAGGCGATCCTCCGCCACCAATCCGATCGCTAACATATATATAGGTAGAACACGGGCGCGTTCCAAACTGCGTTTCAAAACTTGTTGGCTCGGCCTCCGCCGGGCAGGACCGTAGTCAGCGTTCGGGTATATCTTTCTACTTTGAACGAATTGTGATTCGATGACCTAAATCCCAGTCGTACAGATTGGGTGTTTCGGCTCCGCACCACCATCGCTAGGGGGTGTCCCCAATGGCCAAATCCTTGATGTGTCGGGATTGTGGAGACCGCGCCC
>DFIX01000015.1 GCA_002371495.1 Eggerthellaceae bacterium UBA3686 | reverse complement strand
GCGCGAGGACTAGCGCGAAAACGGCATCCCGAGCCCGTCGGGGCGGAGGGATAGACCTTACCCTACTACCCCTTCGGCAATAAGCTTCGCCACGAGCTCGGCGTAGTACGTTAGGTAGATACTCGCACCTGCGCGATAAGCCGATGTTGCCATCTCGCCCACGATACGTTCCTCATCGATCCAACCCTGCGCGGCCGCCGCCTTGACCATGGCGTACTCGCCACTGACACTATAGGCTGCCACCGGCACGTTCACGGCGTCGTACACTTCGCGCACCAGATCCAGGAACGACATGGCGGGCTTCACCATAACGATATCGGCACCCTGGTCGATATCCTGCAACGCTTTCTTTATGGCCTCGCGACGGTTGTGAACGTCCATCTGGTAAGCGCGACGATCGCCGAACGCCGGCGCCGAATCGGCTGCTTCGCGGAACGGGCCGTAAAAGCCGCTCGCGTATTTCACCGAATACGCCATGATGGGTACAGTCGCAAAGCCCGCGCCATCGAGCGCCTGACGGATTCCCAGCACGCGCCCGTCCATCATGTCGGACGGTGCGACCATGTCGGCACCAGCCTGTGCATGGGAAAGCGCTGTGCGCGCCAGCAGCTCGACGGACGGATCGTTGTCGACTTCCTGACCCTTCAGCATGCCGCAGTGGCCATGGCTCGTATACTCGCACAGGCACACGTCGGTAATACAGTACATTTCGGGATAACGTTCCTTTGCCATGCGAACCGCGCGCTGCACGATGCCGTCCTCGGCATAGGCGCCCGATGCGACCTCGTCTTTCACATCGGGAATGCCGAACAGCATATAGCTGTTCACGCCTGCAGAAGCAAGCTCCTCGAGCTTCTCGGGAAAACGGTCGAGCGACCAGCGATACTGCCCGGGCATCGAGGGAATCTCGTCCTTGACGTTTTTGCCTTCGCATACGAATGTCGGGTAGATGAGCGACGAGGCATCGGCGCGCGTCTCGCGCACCATATGGCGCAAGGCGTCGTTTCCACGCAGACGACGCGAACGTTGCAACAGTTCCATTTGCAGCACCTTTCTTTTCTCGGAACCGCTTTTCGAAGCGGCGCTTCTTTGCATTTTAGGCTGCTTCCAGTATAAGGATGCGCGCACCCGTTTTCATCGTTAGAAATAAAACAGCGGCACCCTGGCAGCTCCGCTTCACCCTTACAATTGACGTGTTGTTGAAAGCATACGGAAAGAGATTGAAAGCAGCAGAACCAGCATGACAACAGCTAGAGATTTGGGAATAACGGACTCGCGGGCGCACGACAAAGGCGTTATCGAAATTGACGCTTTTCTGCAAAAGCAGGCAAATGCAGCGGGCTACAAACGATACGGCGAGACGCTGGTTATCGGCAGCACCGACGAAGCCCTGGAAGCAGCCTGCATCGCAGCGCGCTGCGGTGCGCAAAAGGTGGTTATCGTCTGCCGGGAACGAGCAACCGAGATACAAGCGGCGCCCGAAAAAGTCGCCGAAGCGCAAGAGCTTGGCGCGCGCATGATCCGCGGTTGGGCGCCCATGCACGCCGACATCTACAAGGACGGGCGCGTGAGCGGCGTCTTCTTCAAGCATTGCGACCGCCTCTACGACGAAACGGGCCATTACGCGCCCATCTATGACGAAAGCAACGTCATGGCCCAATACTGCGACAGCGTAATCCTTGCCGACAGCATGCGATAAGGAAACCCTTATCGCATCACCACAAAACAGAAATGTGAAAAAGGGGTCTGACCCCTTTTTCACATTTCTCGCGCGTTCGCAAACATGCTCACGATCAGTTCGGCCAACGCGTCCATCGTGGCATCGGCCGCCATCCAGGTGCGCATGCCCAGGCCATCGGCCGTTGCACGCGTCTGCTCGCCGATGCAGGCGGCGCGTACCTGCGACAAATCCAGGCCGGGGTTCGCCTTGGCAAAGGCACGCACGCCAGATGAGCTGGTGAAGGCCACGCAGAAGATTTTACCCGACTCTAGTTCGCCAGCCACGTCGACCAGGCCGCCCACGAGCGGAACCGTGTCGTATGTGGCGAGATCGCAGACCTCGTTGCCGGCGTTTACGAGCGCCTCTACGAGTTGGGCGTTGCCGACGCGGGCGCGCGGAATCAGGATCTTGCTTCCTGCAGCAGCCTTTTCGGCAAGCGCAATTCCCAACGATTCGCCATTGGCCTTGGCAGGCACCAAATCTGCGACGATACCGCGACAGCGCAGCTCCTTTGCCGTACCCTGGCCGAGAGCTGCAAAGCGTGCCCGCGCCATGCGCCGCACGTCGACCCCCTCTTCGATGAGCTGATCGAAGAAGATGCGCACACCCGAGGGGCTCGTGAAGACGAGCCAGTCGAATTCGTCGAGCTTCGCAAGCGCCGCGAGCAGCGCCTGGCGGTCGGCCATGCCATCGCGCGCAGCCAACAGCTCCTGCGCCTCGGCTTCGCCTGCCAGCACATCTTCAGCAGCGCGCTCGATCGGCACTGTGGCGATGGCGGGAACGTCCAGCACTTCAGCGCCGAGCTTGCGCAGGCGCTCCGACATCGTGGACCTGACATCCGCTGGGCGCGTAACCAGCACCTTGCAGCCCTGCAAAGGCAGTTTCTCGCGCCAGGCAAACTGGTCGGCCAACCCGCACACGCCGCCCACCACGATGATGGCCGGCGCCTTGATTCCTGCTTCTTCCGCCGCCTGCGCTAGTGTGTCCACCGTGGCCACGATGCGGCGCTGGCCTGCTGTCGTGCCTTCCTGCAGCACGGCGGCAGGCGTGTCGGCGCTCATGCCGGCAGCAAGCAGACCCGCCATAATGTCAGGCAGCGAACGTACGCCCATCAAGAACACAAGCGTACCCTTCGTGCGAACGAGCGCCTCGAAGTCGATGTCGTAATCAGCGCCTGCACGCTTGTGCCCGGTGATGATATGAAGGGACGAAGTGAAATCGCGATGCGTCACGGGAATGCCGTTGTATGCCGGTACGGCAATAGCCGACGTTATGCCCGGAATCACCTCGAAAGGCACGCCGTGCTCGACCAACAGCTCAATCTCTTCGCCACCGCGCCCGAACACGAAGGGATCGCCGCCCTTCAGGCGCACAACCTTGTTGCCCGCCAACGCTTCGTCGAGCAGAACTTGGCTGATCTGCTCCTGTGGCATCGTGTGATTGGCAGCACGCTTACCGACGTCGATCGTACGGGCGCCACGCGGCACGAGCGCCAGCACGCCGTCGCCGACGAGCGCATCGTACACGACCACGTCGGCGTCCTGCAATACGTCGTAGCCCTTGCGCGTAAACAGCCCCGCATCTCCCGGACCCGCGCCGACGAGCCATACTTTGCCCATTTGGTTTTCCATCTTTTGCTCCAGCTTCTTTGCGAGCCAGACGAGTTTCGAAGAGCCACCTGCCCGGCTCATCTGGCTTGTCCTTACCGTTACTCCACCAAATCGCCGTTGCCGGCACGCAAATCGTCAGCCAGCTTGTAGGCTAGCTCAACAGCATCGACTGCAGCACCCTCGATATGGCTGCGGTAGGCTTTCTGACCCTCCTCGTCATAGTACAGGCCCAAAAGCTCAATTCGATTCCCGCCTTCCAGCAGCCGCGCATGCGCCGCAATGGGCGACGAGCAGCCACCATCGAGCCGCGTGACGAACGCCCGCTCGGCGCTCACGGCCACCGCGACTTCTGAGTCCGCGAAGCCATCGAACAGCGACGAATCGGCATCCGTGCGCCCTTGTACCGCCAGCACGCCCTGCGCTGCCGAAGGGATGACCTCGTCGGGCTCAAGATAGCGCCCGATGCGGTCAGCCAGCCCCATGCGCTTGAGCCCAGCGGCTGCCAGCACGAGCGCGCCATAGCCGCCCTCGTCAAGCTTGCGCAAACGGGTCTGCAAATTGCCGCGCACGCTTTCGAACGTCGCTTCGGGAAAGAGCGCCCTCAGCTGAATTTCGCGTCGGCGCGACGACGTGCCGACGGGCTTGGACCAATCCGGCTCGCCCGCCCCTTTCGGAAACACCAGCACATCTCGCGGGTCCTCGCGTGCTGAAAAGCACACGAGCGGCAGGTCAGCGGGTATTTCCATGGGTAGGTCCTTGCAACTGTGCACCGTATAGTCGCATTCGCCCGCACGCAGCGCCGCATCGAGCTCCTTCACGAACAGACCCTTGCCGCCGATTTGGTCGAGCCTACGGTCCAAAATCTTGTCGCCCGTCGTTTTGAACGTGGCCAGCTCGACCTCAAGCCCAGGATGCGCCCCGCGCAAAAACTCGATGACCATCTCGCTCTGTCGCACCGCCAACTTGCTGTCGCGACTACCAATGATTACCCTACCCACGATTAACCTCCATAGAACGCACCGGGCAGCTTACCGAAGCGCTTCCGCCCTTGGAGGCGTGACTCCGGCGATTCTGCAGGCACTTTCTTCCAACATACATATAGGTTAAGCCGAAGCCAAGCCAGAGCGCGCCTCCAAGGGCGGAAGCGCGGCGGGCTCGAGATTCAGCACGCCTCCGCATATGGCTACACGTCCTCTTCTTCCATCAACCTCTCGATACGCGCCCGCAGCTGCCTGACAGCGCGATGATCCTTGCCGCCGGCGCTGACGCCCACAACCATATTCTCGTGAACCGCAACGCCCGGAAAATGAAAATCACATTTGAAGCGGTCGCTGCACACGTTGACCAGCACGTGGCGCCGCTTGCACTCGGCCCACACTTCGTCGTTGAGCTCACGGCTGTTCGTGCAGGCGAACACCATGTCGGCTCCGTCGAGCACATTGGGCTCGTACGCGCGGCGAACGAGCGTCACAGCTCCATCGACGGCAAACCTCTCGAGCTCCGGCGAGAACTCAGGCGCATAGACCGTAATCTCGTTCACGAACGGCAGCAAGGTGCGCACGCGGCGCATGGCAATCGTACCGCCCCCGACGAACACGGCATGCTTGTCGCTGATATCGAAAAACATGGGGAACAGTGCGGCTACAGGCGGCTTCACTTGCGCCATCGTTTCGCGTCTGCGCATCCAATCCCAGAAATCATCCATGCCCGATGCCAGCATGCGTTGGGCTGCAGCGATGGCCTGCTTGTTCTCTTCGCCAATTTGCGTCCCAAAACTATCGATGTCGAAACGCTCGCATCCAGGCGCGTCCGCGATACTCGGCTCGATGTCGCACGGCACTGCCAAATCGAACAGTAGGAGCTCGTGCCCGGAATCATGCACCTCGTCGACTCGTTCGCGCTCGAGCGTGTAATGCGGACTCGTGGTAGCGCTCATAATGACCTGGCAGCGATCGAGATGCCCGTATCGCTCGGTATAGGGTACACCCGTGCACCCGCGCGGCACCGCAACGGCGCCGTGAGTATACTGGCGAACCGTAACGAGCACCTCTGCCCCTTGCTCCACCAACGTCGACGCCGCGAGGCGGCCGTATTCGCCGTTGCCGATAACCATGCACGTGCAATCGGCCAAGTCCACGCCCCTATCGCTCAGGAGGGCTACCGCCTGGTCGATGGCTGTCGCATAAGCGCGCGTGAAACGTACTCCGCTTTTCACCTGCTTTGCCGACGTTACAGCCTGGCGGAACAGCACTTCGAGCACGCTGTCGGCCACCCCTATCTCGCGCGAGAAGGCAATGGCCTGCTTCACCTGCGAGATAATCTGGTCCTCGGCGACAATGGCCGAACGCAGGCCGCAGGCAACATGAAACAGATGGCTCACCGCGTTCTCGCCCGAACGACACGTGAAGTACTGCGCGTACTCTTCGGGAGCTACCATGTGCATATCGCACATCGCCTGTAACAGCGGATCGCCAACCAGGGGAACGCCGCGCTCGTCGACGCTGCGCTCGGGCTCCCGCATACCGTCATAGCTCACCCAAAGCTCGGTTCGATTGCAAGTCGCAAGCAAAACCACGCCCGATGCGCCGAGCTTGGCACGAGCGAGCGAGAGCACCGCCTCGCGGATGTCGACTGGCAGCGAGAACGCAGAGCGCACCTCCGCCGAAGCCAAACTGTGGTCGGTGCCAATCATGTAGATGATTTGCGTGTTATCAGCTATATCACTCATTTTCACTTCTCTTCTGCGCATTGCGAATAACCCACTTAACGGTCCTTGAATGGCTATTGCTTGCGTCGCTTCTTCAGCACATAGTTCAAGATACCGCCTGCAACGATGATGGCGATGGCAAGGATCAATACTTTAATTGCTGCCTCCTGCGGAATCGCATCAACGTCGTCGACTGTGCTGGAATAAAACGTCAGGTAATACTCTATCTCGACCGGATCGCCCATAGCTGTCGTGTCGGCGACAACGGGAATCTCCTCGTCCATGGCAAGGATGGGAATCTTGAACGTGGAGTTGCTGCCGTCGTCGGTCATGTTGTCGTAGCGCTTCTCGTCAACGAGCATGTAATCGTAGTACGAGCTCGACCACAGCAGGCGCGCATATGCATAGCCGTCCTCGACGATGAGCCACGTTGGCGAGCTCACCGAAGCACGACCGCTGCCGCCGGTCATATTGACTTCGATAGAGTACGTGCCATCGGGCATGTCGATGGGTACGGCGCCCGTCTCGGGATTCTCGCTTCCTGTCTTGCCGAGCGAAACGTCGCTGGCGGTTTTAGCAACGCTGGCGCCCGAGCTCTCGACAGGTTCACCGTATTCGGGAAGCTCCACCGAAAGCGCATCCTGCGGCAGTGTCGCCGCGTAAAACATAAGCTTGCGGTCGTACCATTGCTTGCGGCGCTTGCTGTACGCCGCGCAGTAGATCTCCTGATCGAGCGCCTCGACGGGAATCGTGAACGTCCAAGCGTCGCCGTCGAATTCGATGTATTCCTCATACGGCGCCGCAGCAGCATCCTCGGCTGTACCCATGAATACGAGCGGATAACTCTTGGAATCCAAGGCGATGCTGGCTGTCATCTTGCCGTCGCGGACGGTCAGCTTGGTATCACCCAGTTTGAAGAATGGCGACGACGATTCCGCATCGATGTCGTATACGCCGTCTTTCACCTTGTCACCGGTTATGGGCTGCATGCCCTCGAGCAGCAGCGCCTTGCTCGACGCCATCTCTTTGTCGCTCGCCACACCGTTGTGGGCATCATCGGCATAAGCCCGATGAACGCACATGCATGCTGCAAGGCAGAAAATGATGCCCACGAGCAAGGCCAAGCGCGCAAAATGTGTAAAAGGGGTCTGACCCTTTTTACACATTTCTCTGTACGTAAGCAATGTCACACCCAACACCTCTAGTCAGCAAGACAATCAGCCGAAAGCGCGTGGTCGACTACGAGACGCTGCACTGCCGGATACTGGCCCAGACCTTTCAGCACGACCTCGACCTGGAAGCCGTGCGCCTTCAGCCGGCTTACCCACGAATCGTCGTCTTTGCCCGCCATATCGTTGATCGCATGGTCGCCCGCTACGAACATAAAGGGCGCCAAGTACACACGCGAAGGCCCAAGCTGCTCAAGGGCGGCAAGCGCGTCTTCGAATACCGGCTCGCCTTCGACGGTCGCGACGAGAAAGTTCGCGCGCCCGCGACCTGCAAGAAGGTCCTGAATCTGCCCATACACCTCGTTGGGGCCCTTCGGCGACCCGTGACCCATGAGCAACACAGCTTCATCGGCAGACACGTCCGAAAACTCTTCGCACACCGCCGTTGCCATAGCTTCGCGATCCTCCTGGCTCGACAAGAGCGGACGTGCCACGCGCGCATTACGACCAGCGCCTTCGGATTCCCACGCTTTCACCGCCGAGGTAATCTTGCGCATTTCATGCCCGTCCATCAGGCAGGTCACGGCAACAAGAAGGTCGTCAACTCCATCGGCCCCCATGCGCTCGAATGCCTCCTCGAGCGTATCGTGGTGCTCGCCTCGCTCGGCCCGCACGCGCGCCACGATGCGCCCGCTCGTCCAAGCGCTGTAGAGCGCGCGGCCCGGGAACGCCGAAGCCAGCAGTTCGTCGATAACGTCGATAGTCTTGATGCGGGTCTCTTCGTATGACGTACCGAAGCTCACCGATAGCAATGCTTTCACCAAGCGCCTCCTACAGATTCTTCTTCTTGTAGATGAACATGAACGAAATGGCCGAAAAAACGACCAGATACACCAACAGCACGAGCACGCCCATCAGGTTCGGCTCGAGGCCGCTGGCGATAGCGCGAATCATATCGGACGTCTGCGAAAGCGGCAACGCCTGCACGAACTCCTTTATGCCATGCGGCATCTGGTCGGTCGAGAAGAACGTGTTGCACAGAAACGACATCGGCATGATGATGTACGTGTTGAAGCGCGGAGCATCGGTGTAGCTCTTCGCCAGGAACGACAGCGCGACCGCGATGGTCGCGAACACCGTGCCGTTCAGGAACAGGATGGCGAACGACAGCGGGCTGAATACCAGTGACGTACGAATTGGCGATATTAGGAGCAAGATGACCACCGCCGCGTACATGCCGCGCAATGCGCCGCCCACGATCTGGCCCACGATGAACTGCCATAACGGCGTAGGCGAGACCATGACCTGGTCGAGCGCTTTCTCGTACAAGCGTTGGACGCTCATATTCTGAGACACCGCGCTGAAGCTGCCCGTCATCGTCACCATGGCCACAATGCCCGGGATCAGAAAGTTCAGATACGGCTCGCCATGAGACGTAGTCTGAATGCCCAACCCGAACACGAGCAAGTACATCAACGGCGAAATCATTGCCGCGACCGTAATTTTGTAGAAGTCGCGTTTGAACTCCGCCCATTTTTCCCAAAGTACTGTAATGATCCCCATGCGTTTTCCGTACTCCAACTACTTGCAAATCGATGAGTCAGGCTACCTGGTAAGGTGACTCATCGCCTATCGCATACGCTAGCGTTTCGTAATACGGTGCCCAACCCTTTCCACGAACACGTCTTCCAACGTCGTTGCCCGAAGAGCGGCGTCTTCGGGCAATGCGCGCAGCGCTTCGATAGCTGCCTCCCTCGTGGGGAAATAGCGGCTAATGAGCTTTCCGTCTTCCAGATTATCGACGGCAAACGGCCCGAGCCGGTTAATGAGAGCAAGCGGCGCGTCGACAACGTCGAGTTTGCCGCCATCAATGAATGCAACGCGGTTGCACAGCGCCTGCGCCTCGTCGATATAGTGCGTCGTCAGCAGAATGGTGAGGTTGCGGTCCTTCAGGCTGCGCAGCAAATCCCACATCTGGCGACGGGCCAATGCGTCCATGCCAGCCGTCGGCTCGTCGAGCAGAAGAACCTCCGGCTCGACCATGAGCGCGCGGCAAATCATGAGCTTGCGCTTCATCCCGCCCGACAGATGCCGCACCACGCGATGCCCGAACTTGCTTAGGCCCGCAAACTCGAAGAGCTCTTCGGTCTTGGCGCGAATCTCCTTCTTGCGCATGTAGTACAGACGCCCCTGGTATTCCATGACCTCGTTCATGGTCATGTCCTGGCGCATCGAGTATTCCTGCGTAACGACCGAAAGCTTGCGCTTGGCGGCGGCTGCCTTGCGGTTGAGCTGCTCTCCGTCGATGAGTATCTGCCCTTCCGTGGGCAAAAGCACCGTCGACATCATGCTGATCGTCGTTGTTTTGCCAGCACCATTCGGCCCAAGCAGGCCCATGAACTCGTTCGTCTCGATGGTCAGGTTTAGGTGATCCACCGCTGTGAAATCGCCGAACGTCTTTGTGAGGTTCTGTATCTCTATCATGGCGCGTTTTCCCTAAATGTGTAAAAGGGGTCTGACCCTTTTTACACATTTTCCTTGACGATGACGACCGAGAAGTAGTCGGTATCGTCTTCGATATCGG
Source organism: Eggerthellaceae bacterium UBA3686 (assembly GCA_002371495.1). Lineage (GTDB taxonomy): Bacteria > Actinomycetota > Coriobacteriia > Coriobacteriales > Eggerthellaceae > UBA9715. Next base: position 16,738 of record DFIX01000015.1, on the reverse strand, counting down.
CGAAATGCGGGAAAACCTTCTCGTCGGGAAGCCCGCAGTTGGCAACCATGCTGGCATGCTCCAGCTCGCCGCGCTCGGCCAACTTGTCGCGCAGCTCGGCAACAGCTTTCCCCGACTTCATGAACACCTTGTTGGCAGGAACGTCCAAAATCTCGTCGACATTGCCCGACATGACCGGCGATACGAGCAAGCGCTCGGAGCCTTCGCACAGGACAATGCCCAAGCGCGCCGCACTCGCCGAGAAGGACGTGACGCCCGGAATGATGTGCACGTCGTAGCCGGCAGCACGTACCAGCTCGTTAACGGGCGCGAAGCTGGCGTACACGCCGATGTCGCCGAGGCATAGATAGGCAACGTTTTTCCCAGCGTCTAGAAGCTCGCTAATCACTCGCGCATTTTCGGCATAAGCAGCATGGCGAACCTCCGCGTCGCGAGTCATGGGCGTCGAGCATTCGATCTGGGGCTTGCCCTCGATGTACTCGGCCGCAATCGAAAGCGCCGTCTGGCGACCGTGCCCGATGTTGGGCACCGCAATAACGTCTGCTTCTTGAATGGCGTGCACGGCTTTCAGCGTCAGCAGTTCGGGATCGCCAGGCCCTACGCTCACACCGTACAGTATTCCTTTTTCCACCGCCGACCACCTTTCATAAAAATTTTTTATTGCATTGTAGCTGCAATTATTTCTAACGGTTGACGGTATGCGCCAAGCCGTTAAATATCCATGTAGTTTAGAAATAGATTACGAATTTGCCCCATCTGCATACGTCAGCTCTTCCTCAAGCCTAATATTGCCCGATACGGGGTCGAACACTCCCGACTCCAAATCGTAAAGCTCGTTTATGACTTCGGCCGTAAAGATGTCTTTTGGCTCTCCAGCTGCCACGACGCAATCGCCTTTAATGCACATGACCCAATCGCTGACCTTGCGGGCTAGCGGCAGCTCGTGAAGCGACATGATGACGGCCACGTCGCGTGTCTTCACCAGGCGACGCAGCACGTTAAGGAGCTCGATCTGGTAGTGGATATCGAGGTAATTCGTAGGCTCGTCGAGCATGATGATATGCGGCTCCTGCGCTATGGCGCGAGCAAGCATGATGCGCTGGCGCTGGCCATCGGAGATCTGCATGAAATCGCGGTCGCGCAAATCCCAAACGTGCACCATGTCCATAGCTTCGCGCACCTTGTCGCGGTCTTCGTCGGTGAGGATACCAAGACGGCCCGTATAAGGGTAACGGCCTGTCTCGACTATATCCGCACATGTCAGAAGCTCGGTGCGCATGCGCTCTGTGAGCATGACCGCCAGCTCGAGCGACATCTCGTGAGCCGAGAGCTCGCCAGCGGGTTTCCCCGAAATGTAAACGGCACCGCCAAGCGAATCAAGGTAGCCTACGATGCTCTTCAAGATTGTTGACTTACCCGCGCCGTTAGGACCTATGAGCGTCAAAATCTGACCCGCATGCAACTGGATGTTGACGTTGCTGATAAGCGGAACGCCATCGTAGCCAACAACGAGGTCCTTGGTTTCAAGGTAGACGGGCTTTTCCCCGAAAGCGGCCAAAGGCGCTGCGCCCTCCGCCGAAATCCCTTTGGCTGTTGTCTGGATCGCAGCCATTCTTCTCCTTCTTTTACCGAATGTGAAAAAAGGGTCTGACCCTTTTTTCACATTTTTTAGCCCTTTTACGCACTAGCGCTTCGCCTTCTCGCGCTTGAGCAAAATGCTGATGACGATCGGTGCGCCGAAGATGGCGGTAACCGCCGAGATCGAAACCTCGGTCGGGGCAAACACCGAACGCGCAATCAAGTCGCAGAACAAGCAGAAAATGGCGCCGCCGAAAAACGCTCCCGGGATTACCACGAGCGGCTTGGATGTGCCAAGCGCACGCTTGATGATATGCGGCACGGCAATGCCCACGAAGCTAATGGGGCCCGCAAACGCCGTGACCGTTGCCGCAAGCAAGCTCGACAGCAAAATCAGCGCAATGCGAAATACCCGGATATTCACGCCCATCGAGCGCGCATATTGCTCACCTAGCTGAAATGCGCTAATCGGTTTCGACAGAAAGAAGACCGCCAGGCTCGTAATGACGACCACTGCTGTCATGATTCCTATATCGCCCCAGTTAATACCCGAGAAGCTACCGAGCGACCAGTTCTTTAGGTTTACGATGTTGGAGTCGGAGGCAAACGTGATCAGGAAGTCGGTCGCAGCCGAGCAGATGTAGCCGATCATGACGCCTGCAACGATGAGCATCGACATGCTATTGATACGCCGCGACACAAGTAACACGAACACCATAGCGATGAGCGAGCCCACGAAAGCCGAAATGATGAGCATGCCGCTCGTCATAACTCCTGCGTTACCCACGACTACAATCATCATGAGCGCAACCACGAGCTTTGCGCCTGAACTAATACCCAAAATGAACGGGCCGGCAATAGGGTTATTGAAGAACGTCTGCAACAAAAAACCCGCCAACGCCAGCGCGCCGCCAAGAAGCGCAGCTGCAATCAAGCGCGGCAAGCGAATGCTCCAAATGACCTGATAGTTCGTGCTGGTCGTATCTTGCCCGCTAAGGATGGCCCACAAATCCGCCAAGGGCACATTCAGGCTTCCAATACACAGGTTTAACGTAGCCAACGCTATGAGCAGCACCGCCAGTGCCGAAAAGACGATCGTCACCCGCCGATGACGTACGCTGCGGCCAAAAGCCACATCGATATCGCTTTGTTTCTGCATAACTCCCCATCCTGCCCGAACGAAACGCGAAGACCGAATCCAAGATCATTCGAGCGGTTATACCTTATTTCAGCTTATGCACATACGTCGTGTCGGCATCTGAACCGGTGACTATCGTATTGAAGTCCGCAATGATGCGACCGGTCTGCATCATCTGCTGGTACATGTTCTGGTCCGTTGTCCAAACCTCGCCATTCTGCACTGCCTTGAAGTCGTTCAGCAACTCGTTCTTCTGGACAAGCGAAGCCACGCTATCGACGCTGCCGTCAATCGAAGCGTTGTAGATTATGATGTCCGCGTCTTTGGCCATGGCGTAGAACCGTTCCATCTCGAGGGTCACGTTCGAGGTGGAACCATCGCCCTCGTCAAGCGAATTGAATATGTAGTCGCCACCTGCCTGGGCTATCATCTTCGTCACGTAATCGCCGGGCTTACGCACGATCGCCGCCCCGTTCGAGTTGATATAGAAGAACGCCACGGTCTTGCCCGTCGCCGAACTATCGATATCCTTAATTTGGGCGATCTGCTCGTCGTAAAGCTTCTGTGCCTTATCCTCCATATCGAGCAGGGCGCCATAGCATTTGACCCATTCGGTACGGCCAAGCGGCTCGGCCTCGTAGCTCGACATTTCGGTGAACACGGGGATACCAAGCTCGATGAGCTTCTCGCGCACTTCGGGCGTATGGTTGATCATCGTCGACTCTATGGCGAGCCGCACACCCTTGCCCAGCAAGAGCTCGTAATCCGGGGCGCTGTATTTGCCGCCGTACACCATTGCACCCGAGTCCATAGCAGCCTGTGCCGCGGGTATATACCAGTTCTCTTTCGAAATGCCCGACACCGTAATGCGGTCGAGCGCGTCAAGCGCGTCGAACAGGCACATAGTATCCGATGCAACCAAGTACACATCGCCGAGCGGCTGCTGGATAACCGTTATATCGTCGGCAATGCCCTCGGGAACCGTAGCGCCTTCGGGCACCGTCAGATACCGGGCGCCATCAGACAAGCAAAGCAGTTTGTACCCGCCCTCGTAGTAGTCAACCGAGAAGCAGGTCGCATATTCCAGATCCAGCGAATCGGCGACCTTCCACCCATTGCCAAGATCGGGGTTATGGAAATTCTCGACCTGGGTGGTAGTCGGTTCATCGGCCGATGCGCTTGACGCCGACGCAACAGAGCCTTCCGAGCCCTGGGCCGAAGCGCTCTGCCCGTTCGCCCCCGATGAGCAACCCACCAAAAGAGTCGCACCGAGCATGCAGACAATAACAAAAACAACGCCGATGCGTCCAAAACGCGTGTTCACAGACATACCTTTCCGCTATTCAACCAATAGCAAAACCGATTCGACAACATTACTGCTGAATCGTGCTCGAATCGAAATGGAGGGTGTAATCGATCATATGGGGCTCGCTCATTGCCGTCGTCTCGGCTTGAACGGGCAAGTCAACGTCGAGCGCTGACACTGGAATGTCGAAAGTTGAATTGCCTCCGCGCGGCACCGGGAAGTATTCCTGGCCGTCAACGATCATCTGGTCGTAGTTCGGGCTCGACCACACAATGACCGCGGTCATGGCGCCCTCTTCGACGATGAGCTTTGCAGGGCTCTCGACGGTCGCCTTGCCGCTGCCGCCCTGAAGCGTCACCGCGATCTGATACTCGCCATCAGCCAGATTCGCAGGGTCAACAGCAGCCGCCGACGCGTTGCTCGCTTGCTCCGACGCAACCGCCGACGCTTCCGTCGATGCCGAGGACGAAGCCGCCGCAGACGAACCGCTTGCAGCAGACGATCCACTTGCCGCAGGCGCCGAGCAGCCGACGCAAACCGCAAGCGCACAGCCAACGAGCGCAACTACTATTCCAAGCGCTATTCTCTTCATTTTGCTACCTCCGTACAGTCGTCACCAACAACACCCCTGATTTCATAAAAGGGGACAGACTAAACCTCACCCATTGCCGATACCAACACCGCTGTCGACTGCTATCACAAGCGAAATCGCAGATGGCGGCATGTGTGAACGATTCTGCAGCCACTGTTCCTGTTTATCCGCCTAGGTTAGGCGAAGCCAAGTGAACACATGCCGCCATCTGCGATTTCGCGGGCCGCAACAGACGGTGGAACCGCAAAAGGGTGTTTACATGATAGTGAACTATCCCCTTGTATGAAATCAAATCATAAGTGCGGGGCGCAAAGAACAGCGCCCCGCACAAATAAGCAGCTCTTACGAGTAGCTGTTAAGCCTGCGGAAGCACGTCGGCAACATGCTTGACGTACAGATCCTGAACGGCCGTGATCTCGCCCAGGCCGTTGATCTGGCAATCGATCTTGTCGAAGTTGCCAGAAGCGGTGAACTGGCTGACCCAGGACTCGGGATCCTCAGGATCGGCCATGTCGTTGTTGGCATGGTCGCCAGCCACGACCATCATCGGGCGCAGGATGACGTTCTTGTAACCAGCTTCCTTGACCTTGTCGATGACGACGTCGCAAGCGGTGTCCTCAGGCTCGCCCTCGACCGTGCCAACGAAGACGTTCTTGTAGCCGAGCTGATCCATCTGGGCCTGCATCTGGTCATAGGTGACGTTGGCCTCGTGCGAGGTGCCATGGCCCATGAACACGAACGCGGTGCCGGCCTCAGCAGCTGCGGCAACGTCGTCAAAGCCAGCTTCCTTAGCTGCAGCAGCAGACAGAGCCTCGGCAACAGCCTTCTTGTCGTCGTTGATGACGGTAGCATCAGCGCCAACTTCGCCCAGCAGCGGCTCGGAGACAACGATGTTCATGTCAGCCTTGTAGGGCTCCAGGGCACCGGTGAGCTCGTCATACTCGGCGCCATGCATCAGATGCGTCGGGGCAACGACCAGGTTCTTCACGCCAGCTTCCTTGGCGAGGTCAAGAGCCTGGGCAACGGTGTTGATCTGCTCGCCATCGCGGGCGGCGATGTGGTTGATGATGATCTGCGCGGTGAAGGCGCGACGCACGGACCACTCGGGGTATGCAGCCTGCAGAGCCTTCTCGACAGCACCAATCGTGGCAACACGGCTGTCGTTGAACGACGTGCCGAAGCTCACGACCAGAATCTCGTTCTCTTTGTCAGGAGCGGTTGCCAGCGGATCGTCCTTCGAAGCATCGCCGGTGTCGTCAGCAAAGTAGCCACCCTCCTCGACGAGCTCCTTCTGAGCGTCGGTCAGGGCATCCCAAGCAGCCTTGGCAGCCTTGCAATCAGCATCGGTCGTGTCGGTACGCTCCTGCACCTGGATAGCCGCAATCAGCTTGTCGACTTCTGCAGCAGCAGCTGCGTCAGCGTCGGAAGCGGCGGACGAAGCAGCCTCGGACGAAGCAGCTTCAGAAGAGGCGGCCTCGGACGATGCGGCCTCGGAAGAGGCAGCCTGCGAAGAAGCGGCTTCAGCAGAGGCTGCAGACGCACTCGCGCTTGCACTTGCGCTTGCCGCGGAAGAAGAGGCGCCCGACGAAGAGCAGCCTGCACATACGACGGCCAAGCATGCCGCAACGGCTACTGCGGCAACGGACTTTACTAATTTCATCGCTTTCCTTCCCTTTCAATTACTTGTTTTATTCCGATTTCGGAGAAGACACGGTCACCTTATGGTCGTACCAGTTGCCCTTCGAGCCCAAGATAGCAACATCGAACGGTTCGTCGAGCGCTGGCACGGGAACGTCAAATCCATACACCTCCTCTGTATATCCATCGTCATAGGTGACAGTATCGGTAGATGGCTGAATCCAGCCCGCCTCATCGGCCTGGGCCTGCTCGGCCAAGCCGGCATAAAGGACGGTGATCTTCTTTGAAGCCAAGCGGATGTGCACGGTCATGCCGTCATCGGAAACGGTTAATTCGCCAAGACCTTTATCGGCTTCGTTAATGTGAAACATCGTCGAGTCGGTTTCGACCTGTACGCTATAAGTACCTTTTTCGAGAGCTGGAGCCTGGGACGGCTGCGATGCTTGGCTTGCCGAAACAGACTCACCAGATTGAGAAGCCGAAGACACCGCAGATGACGACATCTCTGAAGCAGAAGGCGAAGACGCTGTGGACGCCGATGCGTCGGAACCGCTTCCTGAAGAGCAGCCGACAACCGCAAGCGAAAACACCAGAAGCATCATGCACAAGAAAAACTTTGCGCTCTTTTTCATGTCCACCCCACTATACCTATTTGTTAAGCCCAAAAATGTTGCTACGCTACGAAACAAACGCCACGCAACGCAAAGCCTTGACGCAAATGGGTATAACGGGATGCCCCCCAAAGCAACTCGCCGGGGTTCACGGCGAATCTTGCTTAGAGGAACAGACCGGGCATCCTGGCTTGAAATCAATAATTTCTTACAGTAATGGCCCTTGCTCGGGATTCACACCCGATTCCCCCGGCGCGTCCGTTTCTGCGGTACGACAGCTGTTCCGTATGCGATTCTCAACACAACATTTCGATTATAATCCTCTAATGCAAAGGAGACCACGGTTTCATTTTCTGCAAAGGATGTGCGGTCATTATTTTTGGTCAAAACGACTAAGAATTAGCCGATATGATTGACCCGTTACGAAAATCAACTAGTATTGCTTGAAGTCGTACTATAAAAATATTTTATGTAGTTGGTTCACCCTTAAAAAACCTACTACAGCATTCAGTTGACGGTACAAGCGTAGGGGGTACGTCTTGGAGCCGGGCACGGACCGAATCGGAGAAGCCACTATGGCCGAGCAGAGTACGCGTTCCTTTGAAGATGCTTCCCACGCATTAGCCGAACTCCTGCGCAAAGAATCGATCGCAGACGATAAACGGCGCTTGCTGGAGCGCGCCTGTACCACACCTTATGCCCTCGTTGCAATGCGGCTCAATGGCCACCGCGGGCAATCGGAAGCATCGGAAATCGTCGAGGCGCTGCAAAATGCCGCCATACGGCACATCATATCGGCCGAAGATGACTTCGCGTGCGTGTTCGTATCGTATTCCGATGTTCGTCGTCTAGCAGACGGCGCCTTCGATAAGAACAAGCTGCCGAAATACATAGCAGTGGCATCACTGCCGTTCGATTCGGTCGATATGATTCCGCAGCAATACGATCTAGTCAAGTTCTGCCTCTATAATAGTAGCGAGAAAGGCCTCGTAGATTCAAAGAAATTGGCCCTTTCGTTCCTTAAATCCCAAATAATCGACAACGTGCAGCTCGATGGTCTCCTGCATCCGGCTCTCGTCAAGCTTGCTCGCTACGACGAAGCTAACCAGTCGAATTTGCTCCACACGCTCAAGGTGTACCTAGAGCACGACCGAAATGCTCAGCGCTGCGCGAACATGCTTTACCTGCACCGTAATTCGCTTCAGTACCGCGTTCGCCGCATCCAGGAAATCGCCGGCATCAACCTAGACGATCCCACTGAACGCGCATACCTACGCCTCTCGTTTCTGCTCGGCTCATAAACGTTTCAAGAGCTGCGTCAAATGGCTGCTTGCTGCCACCTGCACCATCGCCAACCAGTAATAGTAGCGAAAACGCAGGTGGCAGCATGTGTGAGCGATTCTGCAGCCACTGTATTCAGATAATACTAATGCTAGGCGAAGCCAAGCGAACACGTGCTGCCACCTGCGTTTTCGCGGCACGCTACAGCCACAGAAACAACCCGTGAATACAAATTAGCCGATCTCTTCATCATGAAAAAGGGGCCGCTCGATGCGGCCCCTCGTTTAAGGCATATTAAGCGTCCGTTACGCCTGCTTCTTGTGGTAGGCAACCCAGTAGACCATGCCCACCATAATCGCGCCGCCCACAATGTTGCCAAGCGTCGCAAGGCCGATGTTGTAGCAAGCACCACCGACGTTAACCGTCTGCATGATGGCATCGAGCTTGGCCGGATCGATGTCGCCCTTGAAGCCGTACGTGTTAAGAGCGGCAATGCCCATCGGCAGGAAGAACATGTTGGCAACGCAGTGCTCGAAACCGCAAGCCACGAATGCAACGACCGGGAACATGGACGTAAACACCTTGTCGATGACCGTGCGGCCCGCAAAGCCCATCCAAACAGCCAGGCAGACGAGCCAGTTGCACATGATGCCGCGGAAGAAGATGACGCCCGGAGCAAGCGAGATCTTTGAGTAGGCCACGTTGATCATCGCGTCGCCCACAGCGCCGCCATTCATGCCTGCAAAGTTACCCCCGATGAGGATGGCAACGATGATGAGGGAGCCCACCAAATTGCCCACATACACGACGAGCCAGTTCTTCAGCACGTCGACCCAGCTGATTTTCTTGTCAGCTGCCGCGCACACCATCAGGCAGTTGCCGGTGAACAGCTCTGCACCTGCAACGATGACGCACAGAAGGCCGAGCGAGAACGCTACGCCGCCGAGCACCTGCGAAGGTGCGAAGCTCAACGTCGAATCCCCCTTGGTCAAAAGCATGAACGTCGCACCGGTGGCGATGAGCATGCCCGCCATAATGGCAAGCGCGAACGCCCTGCCCGCAGGAAGCTTCGCCTTGCCGATGGCGACGTTTTGCGCCTGCGCGAACAGCGCGGCCGCACCGCGGCAATCCGGCTTAGTCGCCGCGATGTCCTCTACCGTTATTTCCGCCATTCCCATTTCAGTTCCTCACTTTCTTTTCCTTTCACGCCTATCGGGCGTTTTTCCCATTTCATAATGTGGCGCTAAGCCGCACCGACTCCTGCGCCAGGTACTAGAACCGGAAGTCCCGGCCAATGCCGTTTCGTATATCGTCAATATTATGCGCGCAGAGATCGCGGCGCTTTTCGTCTGGAATCTTGGCGAGCTCGCTTTGGATCATGCTCCAACCGAGTTCGGCCGTCTTCGGTGAAGCGTAATCGACCAGGTATTCCGAAAGCGTCATGAGCGCATTCGGATGGCAGTAGTTCAAAATCTCGCCCCCCTTGCAGAAGCTCATGAAACGATCGCCCGTGCGACCGGCGCGGTAACACGCCGTGCAGAAGCTTGGAATATGCCCGTTTTGCATGAGCCAGGCTATGACCTCGTCGAGCGTGCGCTGGTCGGACACGTCGAACTGCTCGGTATCGTGCGGGCGCGCTTCCTCGACATAGCCACCTACGCTCGTGCGCGAACCACCCGAAATCTGGCTGATGCCGTACTGCAGCGCCGCCTCGCGCACGCTCTGCGATTCGCGCGTACTTATGATCATGCCCGTGTAGGGAACCGCAATGCGGATAAGCGCGATAATCTTCTCGAACACTTCGTCGGGAATGCCGTTGTCGAACGTGTCGGGATCGATATCCATTGCCGGCTTTACGCGCGGCACGCTGATGGTATGAGGTCCTACGCCAAACGAAGCCTCCAGATGTTCGGCATGCATAATCAGCGCGGCAAACTCGTAATCATACCCCTCCAAGCCAAAGAGGACGCCAAGCCCCACATCGTCGATGCCGGCAGTCATCGCCCGATCGTGCGCTTCGGTATGCCAAGCGTAATCGCTCTTGGGTCCCGTAGGATGCAGCTCTTCGTAACGGGCGCGATTGTAAGTTTCCTGAAAGAGGATGTAGGTACCGATTTCGGCAGCCTTGAGCATCCGGTACTCGTCTTCGGTCGTAGCCGCGATGTTGACGTTCACGCGGCGAATGGCCCCGTTCTTATGCTTTATGGAATAGATGGTCTGCATCGACTCGAGTATGTAGTCGATCGGGTTGTGCTTGGGGTCCTCGCCCGCCTCGATTGCAAGGCGCTTATGGCCCATATCCTGCAAGGCGATGACCTCGGACCGAATCTCGTCCTGAGTCAGCTTCCGGCGCGGAATATCGCGGTTCTTCGCATGATAGGGACAGTATAGGCACCCGTTCACGCAGTAGTTCGACAAGTAGAGCGGCGCAAACAGCACGATGCGGTTGCCGTAATAAGCAAGCTTGATGTCGCGCGCCAGTTGCTTGATCTCTGCGTTGATTCCAGAATCTTCGCACGCCAGTAACACAGCCGCCTCGCGATGAGTAATGCAGGTGCAATGCTCCTGTTTGGGCGCCACGTTCGGGTGGGCTTTTGCCAGAATCCTACGACATAGGTCGAGGTCGTCCTTATGGGCTTGCGCATAGGCAAGAGTCTCGAGGATCTCCTCGTGATTAATGAATTCGTCTGCATGGGGCGATTTAGGATCGTACACCGCCATGTCGTTGCTCCTCTTTCCAACCGCGATAACCAAAAAGGTACGTCCCTTCTTGGTTATTTCGGATCTCCGCGATCGACGGCAAGGCGCCGTCCAATCGAAATCATACGGGCACCGAGGCAACCACGGCATTCCGCAGCCTCTTCGCCCGTGCAAATCTTGTTGTCATACAGCTCGTAATCAGCCCGAACCTCTACCGGGGAAAGGTTCGGCATGACCACGTTTGCGCCCGACAAGATGCCCCGTTCGCGCCCTTCGGGGTCGATCGTCCCTAAGGCCGTGGTAGCAGGAAGCAAAATGTTGGGCTGAATGAGCCTGATGATCGACAGCAGATAACAGGTAAGCTCGACCGTGCCGCCCTTAAACCCCGAAAACGGCGTCGCATGATGTGGCACGAACGGCCCGATTCCGCACATCTCGGGCTTGAAGCCCTCGATGAACTTCAAATCCGCCGCCAAATCGGCAGCCGTCTGAAACGGCGACCCGACCATGAAGCCCACACCAACCGTATAGCCTAAGTCTCGCAGGTCCTGCAAGCAGCGCATCCGGTTGTCGTAGGACATGCTACGAGGATGTAGCTTACGGTAATGCGACGGGGACGCCGTTTCGTGCCGCAGCAAGTAACGATCAGCTCCGGCTTCGCGTAGTCGCGCGTAGCTCTGGCGACTGCGCTCTCCGACCGAAAGAGTAACCGCACAGTCAGGGTGCGCTCGCTTGAGCATGCCCACGACAGCGCCGAGCCATTCGTCGGTAGTCGCCGGATCTTCGCCACCCTGCAGTACGAAGGTTCGAAATCCGAGGTCATATCCTTCGTCTGCGCACTGCATTATTTGCTCGACCGTTAGGCGATACCGCCTGCATTCGCTGTTTCCTGACCGAATACCGCAGTACAAGCAATCGTTCTTGCAATAATTCGTAAACTCGATGAGTCCGCGCGTGTACACGACATCACCGTATACACGCTCGCATTCAGCTCGAGCCAAATCGGCAAGCCTGATTGCTGATTCTGGAGTTCGACCAGCTATGAGCTGCTCATAGCCTTCTAACGAGAGCGCATGCTCTTCCGCAAGTTGGTCTATGAGCAGCTCGTGTATCATCTCAGCCCAAATAGCTTTCGAATATCGTTAGATATCCCAGGTCTGCTGATCGGTGTGCAGCCACTCATGAGACGTATGGCTCAGCGGCTTGCCGACCCAGTCCTCATACAGCTTCTGCACGTCGGGGTTCTCATGCGAGTAGCGCAGCGTGTCGGCCTCGTCGAGCGCATTCAGATTAGCAGCACGCTCAACCGCGAGCTCCTTGTTGAACTCGATGGGCTGGCCACCACCGCCCACGCAACCACCGGGGCAGGCCATGATCTCGACGAAGTCAAAGTGAACCTCGCCCGCCTCGAGGGCGTCGAGCAACTTGGCCGTGTTGCCCAAGCCGCTGGCTACGGCAATGTCGACCGGCGTACCTGCTACCTCGAGGTGCTTGGACACCCAGGGCTTCTCGGGGGTCGAATCGGTGGTGTCGCATGCAGAGAAATCGGGGTTCTCGCCCGTGATCAGGAACACTGCGGAACGAAGCGCTGCTTCCATAACGCCGCCTGTACGGCCGAAGATGGTGCCGGCACCAGTGGAAAGGCCGAGCGGGCTGTCCCAATCGGTTTCCTCGAGTGCACCGCAGTCGACGCGGAACATCTTAAGCATGCGGTCGAATTCGCGCACCGTCAAAACGGCGTCGACATCCGAGCCTTTTTCAGTGGCCAGCTGCGGAACGTCGCATTCGTACTTCTTGGCGACGCACGGCATGATCGATACGACGAAGATGCGCTTGCCAGCTTCGTCGGCCTCGGCGGCCAACGTGTTCTTCACGACAGCGCCCTCCATCTGGTGCGGAGACTTCGCGCTGGAGAGCTGGGCGACGAACTGCGGGTAATGCAGCTTCGCGAAACGCACCCAACCCGGGCAGCAGCTCGTGAACATCGGACGCGGCTTATCGGAGCCGAGGAACTCAACAAACTCGCTACCCTCTTCCATGATGGTGAGGTCGGCAGCGAAATCGGTGTCGAAGACCTTGTCGAAACCAAGAGCACGCAGGGCCGAAGCCATACGGCCCGGAGTAGCATCTTCGCGAGCCACGCCTACGCCCTCGCCCCAAGCGGCACGCACTGCAGGAGCAACCTGCACGACAGTCATCACTTCGGGATCGAGCAGCGCTTCCATGACCTTGCCCGTATCGTCGCGGGCCGTAAGGGCACCAGTCGGGCAATGCGTGATGCACTGGCCGCACAGCGCGCAACCAGCCGCGTCGATGGGCAGGCCGTCCTTGGCGAACACATTCATGTTCGGGCCGGAGCCGGAATGCTCCCACACGCTGCAATACTGCACCTTGCTGCACTCGGCAACGCAGCGCATGCACTTAATGCACTTCGACGCATCGCGGATGAGCGGGAACGACTCGTCCCACGGCGCCTTCTCGGGCAGGTAGAACTGCGAATCGGACACGTTGAACTCGCTCGCGAGCGTACGCAGAGCGCAAGTCTCCTGGCGCACGCACGTGCCGCACTCGTAGCGGTGGCCCTCCATGAGGGTCTGCACGTTGGCGCGACGGGCCGCAACCACGCGCGGCGTGGCGGTGTTCACGACCATGCCCTCGCGAACCGGCGTGTTGCACGACGCGACGAGCTCGCCGTCGCATTCGACGAGGCACACGCGGCACGAAGCGATGTCGTTAAGGCCCTTCATCCAGCACAGGGTGGGGATGTCAACGCCCGCCTTTCCGGCGGCGCCGAGCAGAGTCATGCCTTCGTTGACCTGGATTTCCTTGCCATCGATCGTCAGGTTTACCATTGCTCCAGCCCCCTTCCGGTCAGCGCGCCTATGCCGAACACGTCACAACGCAGGCAGCGTCCGCATTCCTGAGCTGCTTCCTCTGCGCTGACGGGGCACTCGACGTAATCGAAATCGTTCTTGCGCTCGCGCGCCGGACGCTCGGCAACCTGAACGCGGCCATAAGCCGTGCGGTCGTTGAAGCGGGCGGGCGGCACCTCGATGCCGAAATCGATCTGATGATCGAAGCCGAGCATCGTGTCGATGTTGCGGGCTGCCGTCTTGCCAGCGGCAATGGCCATGATGACGGTCTTGGGACCCCACTGGCAGTCGCCACCGACGTACACGTTGTCGAAGCCCTTGGCGGCCAAGTATTCATCAGCCACGAAGTACGTGCGGTCGGCCTCCATGCCGAACTCCTCGAACGGAGCGCTGACAATATCCTGGCCCACGGCGATGAGGACGATGTCGGCATCGATACGAATCTCGGGCTTGTCGGCGTTGGCGGGAGCCGGACGGCCGCGTTTCACGGCGCTGATGTACTGGGGCTGGCAGATGAGCGCGCTCGCATTGCCCTGGGCGTCCTTCTCGATGCGGACAGGGGCCTGCAGGCACATCATCTCGATACCCTCGGCGATGGCGCTCTCGATTTCAGCATCGAGGGCGGTCATGTCTTCCAGGCGGCGACGGTAGGCGACGGTGACTTCCTCTGCACCGGCGCGGACAGACGTGCGCGCGCAGTCCATAGCCACGTTGCCGCCGCCGATGACGGCAACCTTCTTACCCGTGAAGTCGGGATAATCGCCATCACCGATCTTACCGAGCAGCTCGACAGCGCTCATGACACCATTGGCGTCGGAACCTTCAAGCTTGAGCGTCTTGCCGCCCTGTGCGCCGATGGCGACGTACACCGCGTCGAACTCCTTCGCAATGCGAGCCATTTCGGCTGCATCGACCTGGTGCTCGTATTCAACCTGGATGCCTCCGACGCCCAGAATAGCGTTAAGGTCCTCGTCGAGGCGCTCACGAGGGAAGCGGTAGGCAGGGATGCCGTAGCGCATCATGCCGCCGAGCTTCTTGCGGCCTTCGAACACCGTCACGTCATGGCCCATGAGCGCGCTGAAGTAAGCGCACGTCATGCCGGACGGGCCGCCGCCGATTACGGCAACCTTCTTGCCAGTGGACTCTAGGCGGGCCGGCGTTTCAACCTTGTCAGCCGCAATGGTGTCGACCGCGAATTTCTTGATGCCGCGGATGTTGAGCGGAGCGTCGACAAGCGTGCGACGGCAACGCTCCTCGCACGGATGCTCACAGACGAGCGCGCAGGCTGTAGGGAACGGGTTGTCCTTGCGGATCATCTTGATAGCGCCAGCGCAATCGCCTTCTTGCACGAGCGAAATGTAGGCCGGCACGTTGACATGAGCCGGACACAGCGTGACGCAGGGGACCGTCTGCTCGGTTTCCTCGGCGCACACGCCACGCTCAACATGGCTCGCATACTCATCCTTGAAAGCCTCCAGGCCCTGCAGAACGAGCGCACCGGCATCATAGCCGATGGCGCAATCAGCGGTATCGCGCAGAAGCGTCGCGCGCTTGCGGATGTCGTCGATGACGGACTGATCGGCCTCGAACGCGAGCAGCGCTTCGATATCTGCCAGGATCCTAGGGATGCCTTCGCGGCACGGCGTGCACTTGCCGCAGGTCTGGGCAGCGCACGTCTGCAACAACGACTGCTGCACGGCGATGGGGCACGTGCCAGGCGGCATTGATTCAACACGCCTCAGGTAGGGCTCCAGGAATTCGCCGATGCGCTTGTTGGCCTCGACATAGGAGCCGACAGGTAAGTAACCCATAGCTTCTAACCCTCTCTCATCTACCTATTAAACTTTTAGCTGGGTAGCTATTAACCCTTTAACAGAGACATCGCTTCCGCGCGGGTCTTCTCGTCTTCTTGGAACGATCCACGCACGGCACTCGTGACGGTGAGCGAACCGGGCTTTTTTATGCCTCGCGCCGTCATGCACATGTGTTCCGCCTCGACGACGACAATGGCGCCGAGCGGGTTGAGTGCTTCCATGATAGCGTCGGCGACCTGCGAAGTCAGACGCTCCTGCACCTGCGGCCTGCGCGCATAACCTTCCACGCAACGGGCAAGTTTGGACAAGCCCGTAATGCGCCCCGAACGCGGGATATAAGCCACATGCGCACGCCCCGTAAACGGAAGCAGATGATGCTCGCACATGGAGTGGAAGGGAATATCGCGCACGATGACCATTTCCTCATGGTCGCCTTCATGGAATTGCTTGCGTAAGTGATCGGCAGGATTCTCGTACAAGCCCGCAAAAATCTCGGCGCAAGCACGCGCAACGCGCGAAGGTGTTTCCTGCAAGCCTTCGCGATTGGGATCTTCGCCGATTGCGAGGAGCAGCTCGCGAATCGCCGCTTCGGCGCGGGGCTTGTCAAGCTCGTGATACTGAGAATCAGCCATTTATGTCGTCCCCCCTTGCGGTCGCGTATCTCTTATGCGACTGCTGGTTAGCAAATCGAATAGCGTGCGAAGGCAGCCGAGAAGACCTTCCCCGACTGCCTTTCAAGCAAGTTAAGCGAGCGTACGCTCGGCGGCCTCGACCACATGCGAGGCCAGGATGGCGGTAGTCACGCTGCCCACGCCGCCCGGAACGGGCGTGATGGCACCCACGATGGGCTCGGCGGCATCGAAATCAACGTCGCCGCAGAGCTTCTGCGCCTCTTCGTCCCAGTTGATGCCCACGTCGATGACAACCTGACCCTCGCGCACCGCGTCGGCGCCCACCGTGCGGGCGCGGCCCACGGCCACAACCAGGATGTCGGCAGCTGCGCACTTGGCTGCAAGTTCCTTCGTGCGCGTATGGCACATGGTCACGGTGGCGTTGGCGGCCTGCAGCATCATGCTGACAGGCTTGCCGATGACCAGCGAGCGGCCCAGAACGGTGACGTTGGCGCCCGACAGCTCGTAGCCGTAATGCTTCAGGACCTGCATGCAGGCGTCGGCCGTGCACGGCGGGAAGCCCACCGGCTGGTTGG